>JAQTIE010000005.1:179877-220639 GCA_029433475.1 Neisseriaceae bacterium ESL0693
AGCTCTAATGACACGATTCAGTTTACCGATGTGAATTTCTCAGAAGTATCGTTCCGTAAGGATGGTAATAATCTGGTAATCTATGGTTATAACGACGGTGATTCAATTACAGTTAATGATTTCTTCTATAGTAATTATTACGAAATTGAGAATTTTGTCTTTAAAGATCATACATTGACTGTAGCTGAATTAAAACAGCATGATTTTTCTTCACCTTATATTGGTATGGCCTCAACTAATCGCTCTATTGCTGTTGCAGACGATACAGGTTATGTTGCTACTGATCTTAATAAAGCTTACGAAGAGCTTAACCAGGCGGTGGGTTTTGATTCAATGAATTATGATTCATGGGACTTTGGTCAGAAACAGCCGGAGGTAGTATTTAGTCAGGCTGAATATAATGATCAGTGTGTGGTAGCAGCGCAGGTGAATCAGATGATTATGGCCATGGCAACGTTTGGCACTGGCGCGAATGATCATAGTGTGGCACCTGATCAGTTGCCTTCCTTGGTGTTACAGAATCAGATCAGTGCCTATGGTGGCTGATGTGTATTTCTGATTGATCAGATTATGCCTCTGATGAACTTCATCAGAGGCATTTTTGTAGTGTATTGATAACAATCAGATGAGTGCTTTACTTCCAGTAACGCCACCAGGGAATTTCATTATGATCTTTCCACGGGTGGGTTAGGTAAGGGCTTTGCGGGAAATTTTGCGCTAAGACACGGCGGGTATCCTGGCTGAGTTTTTGTTCGCCGAGCTTCTGATACGCTTCCATCATGATGGCCAGGGCTTCTTCCACGTTCGGGGTATTCTGGTATTGCGATATGATCGTTTGAGCACGCCCAATCGCTGCCAGCCAGGCACCGCGTTTCATGTAATAGCGGGCAACAGACAATTCATTACCGCTGAGGGCGTCCAGTAGTTTCTGCATTTTGTCCCGTGCATCGGCGGCATATTTACTGTCGGGATAATATTGAACCAATTGGGCAAAGGTAGCATAGGCATCATGGTTGGCTTTGGGATCGCGGTCAGACCAGTCCTGTTTGGCAATTTTACTGACAAATGACTGATCTTCATTCAGTTGTACCAATGCCTTCAGGTATAATGCGTAATCCATGTTGGGGTGTTGCGGATAGGTACGTTGAAATTGTTCAATGCTTGCCAGTGCTTTTTCAGGTTCGGTATCTTTATAATAGGCATAGGCGGTGTCCAGCTGGGCTTCTTCAGCATAGGGGCCATAGGGATAACGAGCCTGCAATATTTCGTATAATTTCTCTGCACGGGTATAATTACCGTTATTGAGTTCTTCGCGCGCTTCGGAATACAGACGTTGCACAGACCAGTCTTGCGTGATTTGCTCATCTTTATCTACTGCGCCGGTACTTGCGCAGCCACTCAGTACTAAACCAACGGCTACAGCCAAAAGCAATTTTTTCATGAAAAACACTTCTTTTTTAGAAAACGACTCTGATTATAACGATGATTTGACGTTTGCGGCAGATGAGATTGTACAAAGTTTAAAAAATTGGGTGGTACCCAATGAAATGGCCGGCTTGCGAGTAGATGCTGCACTGGCCAGAATGTTACCGGAATTTTCACGCAGCCGTCTGACCGGCTGGATTAAAAACGGCCATGTAAAGGTTAATGGCCATGTGGTGGTACCAAAGTATAAGCTGATCGGCGGCGAGACCATTCAGGTTGTGATACAACAGGATGAGGCCACACAGGCGTTTGCCGCGGAGGCCATGGATCTGGATATTGTTTATGAAGATGAAGCCATACTGGTATTGAATAAGCCTGCCGGACTGGTGGTTCATCCGGCGGCAGGCAATTGGCAGGGCACATTGCTGAACGGATTATTATATTATTGTCCGGCGTTAAGTCAGGTGCCGCGGGCGGGCATTGTGCACCGACTGGATAAAGACACCAGTGGTCTGATGGTGGTGGCCAAAACGCTGGCAGCACAAACACATCTGGTGCGCCAGCTTCAGGCGCGTACCGTAAAGCGTATTTATCGTGCAGTGGCTGATGGCACGGTGCCTTATGATGGCAAGATTGAAACTCAGATCGGGCGCGATCCGCATAATCGTGTGCGTATGGCGGTGGTGCCATTTGGTGGTAAAGAAGCGGTGACGCATGTGCAGGTATTGGAGCGTTATGGTGATTTCAGTTATATTGAATGTCAGCTTGAAACGGGGCGCACGCATCAGATTCGGGTGCACATGAAAGCGGCCGGCCATCCTTTAAGCGCCGATCCGGTTTATGGCAATCCGCGCCGTGTGGCCAGTGATGAAGTAAAAAATGCCATTAAAGCGCTAAACCGGCAGGCACTCCATGCTTATCGGTTACGTTTGATTCATCCGGTCAGCGGTGCAGAAATGCAGTTTGAGGCACCTTTGCCGCAGGACATGTATTATTTATTGTCGGTATTGCGCTTACAGGCGGGAATGAATTCATCGTTACAGTCATCAGTCATGGCCAATGCTGTCGATGATGAGGATGACTGGAATGAAGACGACTATGATGTTGAAGTGATTTATATGCCTGAATAGGAAGGGTGATGTTAGAGTCATTAAATATGGATCAGGCTTTGGGAATTGGTGCTGATACAGCGCCTTTTGTGCGGCCACACTGGCCGGCGCCAGCCAATGTGCATGGTCTGATCAGTACCCGTCAGGGTGGGGTCAGTCAGGCGCCGTTTGCCAGTTTGAATGTGGGGCTGCATGTGGGCGATGACGTGGAAGCAGTCAGGCAGAATCGGGCGCGGGTGCAGGCTCAGGTTCAATATCCGCTGGCTTATCTGAATCAGACCCACAGTACGATGGTGGTATCGGCATCGGCAGCACTGGCGGCTTTGGCCACAGGTACGCCATTGAATGCAGATGCCAGCATTGCCAGACAAGGCGAGGCTGTGGCCTGTGCGGTAATGACTGCCGATTGTTTGCCAGTCTTGCTGTGTGATTATGCTGGCTCTGTGGTGGCGGCGGTACATGCCGGCTGGCGTGGTCTGGCAGGCGGGGTGATTCAGAATACGATAGAGGCCATGGCAGTACCACCAGCTGAAATCATGGCTTATCTCGGGCCTGCCATCGGGCCGGACGCTTTTGAAGTAGGACAAGATGTCTATGATGCCTTTTGTCAGTGTGTGGCTGAAGCCGATAAGGCTTTTGTATCCATCGGTACCCAGCATTATCTGGCGGATATTTATGCTTTGGCGCGTTATATTCTGGCTGATATGGGCATACATCGGGTATTCGGCGGTACTGAGTGTACGGTCTTGCAGCGGCAACAGTTTTTTTCTTATCGGCGTGATGGCCAGACCGGACGTATGGTGAGCGCGATCTGGCTGACTTAGGCTGTTTGAGGGTAGTTATTCCCAGCCATGAATGTTTATCTGTAGGTCGATCCGGTATCAATCAGGTGATGAATAGATACCGGATTTTATTTTATGCTCATTTTATTTGAGAAATAATTTACAAAATGTCTAAAATATAGAAATTATTTCAGATTAAGCTCAAATAATACTTGTCTTGTTGTCCAATTAACCGTATATTGGGTTTTTATTGATGCAATAGTTATCCTGTTAATTTTAAATTGGACAAAAGGTCTATCATGCAGCTCAATATTGACCGTTTAATTGCGTATTTCGGTGGCGTAAACAAACTGGCCGAGGCACTGAAACAACATGATCCTGAAGATGCCGCTTCAGCGGCTGCAATTTATAAGTGGCGAACACGGAAATCATTACCACTTAACCAGTTACAAAAAATTATTGCGCTGGCTGAACGTCAGGGTAAACCGCTGGACTTAAATGTTTTTATGCAACGTAATACGTTTATGGAGAAACCAAGAATGTCTGGTCATGATCGAGTCATTATTTTTGATACTACTTTGCGCGATGGTGAGCAATCTCCTGGTGCGGCAATGACCAAGGAAGAAAAAATCCGTATTGCCCGTCAGCTGGAAAAGCTGGGGGTGGATGTAATGGAGGTTGGGTTTGCCGCTGCAAGCCCGGGCGACTTTGATGCCATCCACAGTATTGCCGAGGTTATTGAACACAGTACTGTGTGCTCGCTGGCGCGTGCCAATGAGCGTGATATCCGTCAGGCAGGTGAGGCCATCAAACCGGCTAAACGGCGCCGTATTCATACGTTTATTGCCACCAGTCCTTTGCATATGGAACATAAATTACGTATGAAACCGCAAGCGGTGAAGGAGGCGGCGGTTAAAGCGGTTAAAATAGCACGCGAATATACGGATGATGTAGAGTTTTCGTGTGAAGATGCGCTCAGAAGTGATCCGGATTTTCTGATTGATATTTGCAGTGCAGTGATTGCTGCCGGTGCCACTACCATTAATTTACCGGATACGGTGGGGTATTCAGTACCGTTTGTTACGGAAGCTTTTTTCTATAAAATCATTAATCAGACACAAGGGGGAGATCAGATCATCTGGTCAACCCATTGTCATAATGATCTGGGCATGGCCGTGGCCAATTCATTATCAGCTGTGGCGGGTGGTGCCCGTCAGGTGGAATGTACAATTAATGGTCTGGGTGAGCGTGCAGGTAATGCCAGTCTGGAAGAAGTAGTCATGGCACTGAAAACCCGTCAGGACATTTTCGGATTAGAAACCCATATTGATACTACCCAGATTGTGCCAACGTCCAAGCTGGTTTCCACGATTACCGGTTATCCCATCCAGCCAAATAAAGCCATTGTGGGGGCAAATGCCTTTGCGCATGAATCAGGCATTCATCAGGATGGCATTCTGAAGTGTCGTGAAACCTATGAAATTATGTCGGCCGAATCGGTGGGCTGGAGTGCGAACCGGCTGACGCTGGGTAAATTATCCGGCCGTAATGCGTTTCGCAATAAATTGCAACAATTGGGTATTGAACTGGAAAGTGAAGAAGTTTTAAATGCGGCGTTTGCACGCTTTAAAGAGCTGGCCGATAAGAAGCGTGAGATTTTTGATGAGGATTTACACGCCTTGGTTTCTGATCAGATGAGTAATCAGCCTACTGATCGTTATAAATATATTTCATTGCGGATTCATACCGAAACCGGCGAAGCACCCAATGCGGAAATTGTATTCAGTGATCATGGGGTGGAAAAACGGGCTTCTGGCCAAGGCTCGGGGCCGATTGATGCAGTATTCAAATCGATTGAATCTGAAGTCGATAGTCAGGCTCGGTTAGAATTGTATTCGGTCACGGCCATTACCGCAGGTACCGAAAGCCAGGGAGAGGTTACGGTGCGTCTGGCGCGCGAGCATCAGCTCTTCAGTGGCCAAGGTGCGGATACAGATATTCTGGTGGCCAGTGCCAAAGCCTATCTGTCGGCATTAAACCGGTTGGAAAATGGTCCGCGCGTTAAGGCACAAGGGCATATCTGAATATAACGCATGTATTGATCTGCAAAGCTAAAACCGGCTGATGCTGTTGAAAGGCATCAGTCGGTTGTGTAATGAATCACCGCCTCAGTATAATGGTTTGAAATCCCAAATATAGGGCGCAATCGATCTGAGTTCGCGTGATGGATGGTGTGACTGTATCTATCAGCAATGAATCAAACTGGATATAGTCTGATGGCTGATCGGATAAACATAATCAATCAAAGATAAATAATTATAATAGCATATATTGTCTAAATAAATCCATGATATGAAAAATTAAATGATTTTAGAATAAATCTGTTTGGTGATATTGATCTATCTTGTATCATAAAATGATTTTAAATGATTTTTGCACCCAGACTGTGTTGAAAATGTGCTAATGCCCAGCGCTGACCTTCAGGATTAAAAGTAGCAACGCCATCCTGATAAATGACTAAATCATAATTAAGATGATAGGCAGAGATGGCGGTATGCAAAACACAGATATCGGTGCATACACCGGTTAAATGCAGAGTATGGATATCGCGTTCGCGTAAGAAATTATCCAGATTGGTGTTGGCAAAAGCAGAATAACGGTTTTTGGCATAGGCATAAACATGATCATGGTGTTGATGATGGTCATACCAGCGCTGTAACTCACCATAAAACTGACGTCCCCAGCTATTGGCCAGATTATGTGCTGGAAATAATTTGCTTTCAGGATGATAAGGATCGTTTTGCTGGTGTAAATCGGTGGGCAGAATGACCCAGTGATCGTTATTCAGAAACTGGTCGGCCAGTTCGATAATTCTGGTTTCAATGTTTTGTGCTGGTTTGCCTGCAGTTAATGCGCCTTCTTCAGCGACAAAATCATTGGTATAATCAATGATTAATAAAGCCTGTTTTGTCATGGTAACTGATTCATCGGGTTGGAATGAAACCGCTATTGTACAAGGGAATGGCAGTAGTTTAATAGCTGCTGATCATGGGCTTACAGCTGAGGATATCGGTATTGTTTTTTGATACAGCATATATGCATATTGCGGTATAACGCGCGATGTATCATCTGTAATACATCGCGTGGGTTTGGCATTTAAATACTTTATCTATCTTGGTTAATGAAGCTGAGCCTTGATAACGTCGGCATTTAATAAGTCCTGAGTGAGGTCATAAGTATTGTCAGCGGTGGATTGAATGGTAAAATTGGGTTTTTGGGTATAATCCAGTTTAAACCAGCCAGTTATCTTCATTTTGATTGATTTATCCTCAAATTTACCTTGATAGTCAATCTGTTGATACATTCCTACGATTCTTCCTTGTCTGTCCAGATAAAGATCAGTGGTTACCGGTACATTCAGTAGTGTTTGATCAAATGGTGCCTCTGGGTTGGCCAGTATCTTTTGCATTTTTGCCTGCCCATCTTCCAGGGTTTTTAAGAGGGTTAATATCTGATCATAACCTTTCTTTTTATCTGCCGGCGCTTTTTTGGCCTGTTCGGTCAGCTGAGTATGTATGCTATTAAGAAGCGCTGCATTCGCTTTGTTACTTTCAGCACTCGCTACTTTTAAACGGACATGATATTTGGCCTTAAAGCGTTTTCCGTTTTCGTCTTCAGGGTCTGCTTTAGTCAGGCTTTGGTTATCCACAACGGCATAACTGGCATCAAGCGCCTGAGGCAAAGTCTGGCATAATTCTTGTAAGGGTAGATAGTCATAGTATTTAGACGGTAATGTAAATGCAAAATACTGACGGTTCAGCTGTTGACTGCTGATCTGATGATTCGGGCTGAGGGTTTGTATTTCTTTACTGATGATGGAGCGTAAGCTGGAAGGATCAATGACCAGTGTCATGGTATTTGAATTGAACTGCATGGGTAAATTACCATTAATGGTAACGGGTGATTCGGAAGACTGCACCGTCATGGCTGGCAAAATCTCAAATTTCTGCTGTTTAAAATCTTGTGCCCCATTGAGATCAATGGATATGTTTGCATCAATATGGTGGCGGTCTGTAGTAAGGGCAGTATTGTTTTGGTCATCTCTTGACGGGTTGGTCAAAGTCGATGGATTCTGGCCAGATTCGGTTAAATCAAAGTCAAAAGTATAATTACCATTGAAATTATAACTATTTTTATCATCAAAAGATTTTTGTATGGCGATATGGATTAATTCTTTAGGGTTTTTTTGAGATAAATCATAATGGCTATGCCAGTAGGCATACGCGCCGCCGGCAATGGCGACACAGCCAATGATGGTAAGAGCTAATATTTTGGGTGTTTTCTTTGAGCTGTTTGTTTTGTTGTCAGCAGAAGGCATTATTTTTCCTTTAATCATTAATTATCAGCCAATCATTGGCTTATACGTAAACATACTTTGTATTTATTGTATGATGCTTTTATAACAAAAACCATATAAATTTTTGTATATTGACTATTTTTATTAATATTAATTTAATCAGGTTTAAATATTTTTGCATTTATATTTTGTTAATCAGTTTTATTTATATACCATTTATTTAAATTGTTTTTTAATAATAGAATCATTCGTTTGTATAATGTGATGGTGTTGTTTTTTGTGTTGTATTGATGATTTATGTTATTGATATAATCAGATCAGACGAAAAAATAGATTGGCTGTTTCAATTGATGTGATGATGTAATTTCATAAGCAGAATAGGAATTTTATCAGCACTATGATGTTAACCAGTATGTTTTTACTGCCTATGATATCTGGTTGATGTATTTTGATAAAATCTGATTAGTTGATCATGAGACCTTTGATTTTTAATACGATACTCGCGAGATTTGAGTCTGGTTGGTGTATATTGCCGTAGTGAAGTGTTTACAGTGGATTATTGGTATCGCTGATCTGGCCGTTTATGGTTGTAGGATGCATGTTTCAACGAAGTCCGGGCAATAACCAGCCAGGACTTCGTCAGGTACTTTATTTACAGGATGGATTTAATCAGTGGCCGCATTCATGATGGCATCGACCAGTAAATCTCGATTCAGATCATAGGTATTGCTGGGAGTGGACTGAATGGTGAAGTGGGGTTGTTGGGTGTAATCCACTTTAAGCCAGCCGCCAATTTTCATGAAATTATCATTATTGAGTCGATAATCAATTTGTTGGCGCAGTCCGATCAATCTTCCTTGTTTATCCATGTAAAAATCAACAATATAAGGTAGGTCAGACATTGCTTTATCCGCCGGGTCGGTAGAATTGATCCATTCTTGCTGCATTTGTTTATGTAAATCCTCGATTAAAGTCAGATAAGTTAATATCTGATCATAACCTTGCTTTTTGTCTGTTGGCGCTTGTCTGGCCTGATCGGCCAATTGGGTATGTATGCTATTCAGGAGTGTAGCATCCATTTTATTGTTTTGTAGTAAAGTGGTTTTTAACCGCACATGATATCTGGCGTTCAGACGTTTGCTGTCTGCATCTTCTGTATTTTCTTTGGTCAGACTGTTGTTATCTATAATGTCATAACTGGCGTGTGTTGCCTGCGGCAGTGTGTGCAATAATTCTTTTAAGGGCAGGTGAGCATAGGATTGAGGTGGCAGGGTAAACGCAAAGTATTGTTTGTTGATCTGTTGACCGGGCAGACTTTCCTGTATCAATTCATCTACTTTCTGACGGAAATTGGATGGGTCCAGTATCAGTGTCATGCGGTTGAAATCCATCTGCATGGGTAAGCTGCCGTTAATGGTTGCTTCGGGCAGGTTAGACGTCAGTGTGGGAATGATTTCCAGTTTTTGTTGTTTGGAATCCAGAGCGCCATTAAAATGAACAGCTAAATGAATATTCTGATTTTCCAGTGTGGCGGAGCTGGTGTCTTCAGTTTCTGTGGTTAGTGATTCTTCTGATTCTCGTACTTGCAGATCAAAAGCATAGTGACCATTGAAATTGTAACTGTTGTCAGCGGTGTATATTTTTTGTGTGGCAATATCAATTAATTCACGCGGGCTTTTGTTCGAGAGGTCATAGTGTTTATGCCAGTAGGCATAAGCGCCGCCGGCAATGATCACACAAACCATGATCACAACAGTTAATATCGTTGAAATTTTCTTTGAACCAGAGGTATTGTTGTCAGTCGATGGCATTATTTTCCTTTAGTATTACTATAAGATAAATTCATTTACATAAAAATAATTGTATATTCAATCATCTGACCAAATAGGCGCTGTGGTTTTGACACGCTATTCATGATTTTGCCTGCTATCCTGTCTGATCTGGTTTCCATTTTCCATTATTGTTGCAGATTGTAGAGTTAAACCAATGATCTTATTGGTCATTATGGTCGAAAAATTGATATGACGATAAATGTTGGTATATTCATGTGGTAAGCGGGGTATTTGTTATTGATAACAAATACCCCGCTGGTTTAACATTTATCTACCGTTAATGGTGTGAATTAGCGAGGCAATGCCTGCATAATGGTATTGGCCAGTAAGTTCTGATCCACATTGTAGGTATTATCAGCATTGGATTGAATGGTAAATTGTGGTTGCTGAGTGTAATCCAGTTTGATCCAGCCGTTCAGTTTAAGGGATTGGCCACGTTCATCCTGATAATTAAATTCATGATGCATACCCACGACACGACCTTCCTTGTCCAGATAAACATCGGAAACTATTGGCATATCTTTCAATGCATTGTCTGCGGCACTGGCCAGCTGCTTCTGCGTCTGACTTTGTATTTCATCAATATGGTTCAGTACATTTAATACCTGATCATAGTTTTGTTTTTTATCCGCTGGTACCTGTTTGGCCTGTTCGGTTAACTGAGTCTGAATACTTTTCAGAATGACCGTACTCATTTTTTCACTCTGGTTCTGAGTGGTATTCAGGCGTATGTGGTATTTGGCATTAAAGCGTTTGCCATCGGCATCGTCTGCGCTGTCTTTGGTGAAGTTCTTGTCATCAATACTGTCATAGCCCTCTGTCATGGCTTTAGGCAGAGTCTGAACCAATCCTTTTAAAGGCAATTGCTCGTAATACTGACTGGGGACAGTAAAGGCAAAATACTGACTGTTGATTTTTTTACCCGGCATGGTTTGCTGGATAAAGTTGTTGACCAGCGGACGGAAGCTGGAAGGATCAACCACCAGCGTCATGTTTTTGAAATCAAACAGCATGGGCAGACTGCCGCTGATCGGCAGCTGATAACTTTTGGAGGTAATGCTTGGCGTCAGTTCGAACTTCTGTTGCTGATAATCTACGGCACCATTCATTTTCAGGGCTAAATTAATGTCCTGCATGGACATAACGCTGGTGGTGACAAAACTTCCGTCTTCGGAGATCTGTGGCTGGCTGACAGGAACCAGCTGGCGTACTTCAATGTTGTATTCACTATTGAAATTGTAGTTATCTTTAAATGCATAACCCTTTTGAATGGCAATATGTATTAATTCTTTAGGGCTTTTGCTGGCCAGATCATAGTGACTGTGCCAATAGGCATACGCGCCGCCGGCAATGGCCACACAACCGATGGCGGCAACAGCCAGTATCCCCAGAGTTTTCTTTGAACCATTTGTTTTATTTCCAGCAGGTGGCATAAATTTCCTTTAAGTAGTCTATCCATGATGAAGATAGATGATGTGCAAAAAAGTTCCGTCTATTCTATTTTATTATGCTTTTATGATAAACACCAGAATATTTTTAACTTAATATTATTTTCGGTAACCATTATTATTGAATTAGGTTTGTTTTAGGTAAAAAATAATAGTGATATTGTTTGGTATATGGGTAATAGGTGAATTTAGGTATTCTGACTGATTGCCGCCATAATGGTATCAATGCGTTTATTGTAAGACGGATTACAGCGCATTAAGCGCTGGTTAGGGGCAGACTTATGAGTGGACGGTAGCTGGGCAGGTTTTGCGCTTATTGGAACTGATACGGCTCAATATGGTCATCAGTCGTTTTACCTACAATGAATAAATGGCTGCAATCGCTTTGGGCTAAGTCAGATAGTCACTGAAGGCGTAAACTATGATTTCAAGGTAAGTGAATGGACTGTTTGGGTGAGGGAGAATAACGATGAATTTATCAGTAGACTGGTGCATTACGCTGAAATTTCCGGAGAGAAACCAAGTTTTACAGTGATAAAATCGTTTTTGAAGTGGTTTACTTTGGTAATCTGGTGAACAGGCTTCAGAGTATTGGTTTTGTGAGTGTTGCCCAGACAGATTGTTTCGACCACATTGGCGCGATGGCTGCGTGAAAGCAGTTTTAAGCTGGGTATGCACTGATTAAAAATGCAAACTCTATCCTAGTCTTTCGATTGGCGTAAAGCAGCTCTTGAGTCAGAAGATCAAACAGAGTAGCCCAAAAAATTTTTGCTATGTGTATACTGGCGCTGGCTTTAGGCATGGATAAGGCGCAAAACCGGTATACTTTTGACGCTAATATGGTGGTAGATGGAATAGTCTGAACCGGTTAGTTGGGCAAGACGTGATGATTGAAATGTAATAGGACAGAGTGACGGTGATTGATCAGATCTGCTGCCATCATCTGATGATTGGCTTGCAGTTATTCTGGTTATTGATATTTGTGTTACCCAGCATGCGCGGCTGTATCGTTATTGAAACGTGAATTGATATGGCAAATTTTGATGATTCGGTGCCTGCGGTCAGTAAGAGTGAGTAATGATTAATCTTGTAGGTATATTTTTCTGATAAGCAGACAGCAATGAAGATAAAAGTAGTGGAGGGTAATCTGTTAACCCAGCCGGTTGAGGTGATTGTCAATGCATGGAATCGCAATTTTATTCCCTGGTGGCTACTTTTACCGCAAGGGGTTTCCGGTGCGATTAAAAAACAAGCCGGTTTTGCTCCTTTTCGTGAGTTATCCCGACAAGGTATTTTGCCTGTGGGTGGTGCAGTGATCACTGGTGCCGGCCGATTGCCTTATAAAGCCATCATACATGTTGCCGGTATCAATGCTTTTTGGCTGGCAACACGGTTTTCTGTTCAGCAATCGGTACGTTCAGCCATGGATTTAGTCAATCAGCATGGTTTTGCCTCAGTGGCATTGCCGCTGATTGGTGCCGGTACTGGTGGTTTTTCTGAAGCCCGGGTATTGGCGCTGATACAGGAGGTATTGCAATCAATTACTTCAGAGGCGGCAGTAACCATTGTTAAATTTTCGGCCAGTCAATGATGTTGTCCGCCATGGCGGCTACGGGTGAGATGTTGAATAAACACTGTGATTAAAATGCTGATAGATAGCGCATTTGATACGCAGAACAGGACTTAATAAGCGTTATGGGCAGGCAATAACTGTTTTATTGTCGTTACTTTGTTGCGATTTGAGCCGGATTATTAAGGTAGTTGAATTTTGGCCATTCATATTGGTTTGTCAGTAGGCGGACAGAAGTTCAGATCAGGAGTATTAAAATTATTGAGATTATCAGCTTTAGCATTAGTAATTCAAAGTAGGGCACTGATGGTTGCTTGCACATACTCGTGATGATGATTGGTTGATGCTGCCATCTGATAGATAAGTAGTTACCCAAGCAGGGTGTAGGGGTGGTTTTTTACTGTCTTTGTCAGCATGATAATTATTAGTTGTATTTTTCCAGATCGACATGCCAGGATATTGCTGCCTGAGTGCTGAGATTGGCTGCTGCCTGCACCACATGGGCTAAAAGCAGTATCGCTTTATTGTAATGGGACGGATTTAATTTTGTGCTAATGGCATTAAATACGAGGCAATATTCGCTGGCGTTTGGTTGTGGTGGTGTGTCTGTATTGATTGATCTAATATTTATTTGGCATTATTCAGACATGATCGATGATGTTTTATATTATTTACCCGATGATTTAATTTTAATCTGGTTATATATCTATTATGTATTTTCAATTTGGGTGTTGTAATTGTCAGCAAGTCGAATCAGCAGAAAATTTAAATAATGCTTTTGACATATAATACATTTGATCATTAATCATAAATTCTATAATATCTAAAATAAATATATATTATTGGATAGTTTTTTTCAAATCAATGACATTTTTTGATTTTTTGAATAAATTCTGAATTATTTTATTTGGTTTATCTGTCTGAATGATAATCAATGATAAAAATATTATTAGAAATACCTATGTTGTTATGCCGGTTTTGATTCAAGCGTAGTGGCTGTGTACCACCAAACCATCATAAGCCGGTGCACAACGTGGTGGACAGCGGTGTAATAGTGATTCATAGCTTAAAGTATGGGTCATGTGAATAAAATAAGTTTGTCTGGCATCAATGCGCCGGGCGTAATCAAATGCCTGTTCGGTACTGAGATGGCTGGCGTAAGCCGTATCCATCAGACAATCCAGAAACAGATAATCCAATCCTTGTAATTGCTCAATGGTTTTATCGTCCAGATAATTCAGATCAGTAAACCAGGCCAGATTGCCGATGCGAAACGCACTGCATATCCAATGCCCGTGTGGTACACCAAACTGCCAGATGGGTACATCTTCTATGGTTAATACAGGTTGATGACCGTTGTTGAGCGGCAGTTCATGTGCCTGTAATACCGGGCGGTTCCAGAACGGACTGGCTGGTAAAAAAGCATAGTCAAAACGGCTGGTGATGTTTTTCAGTGTGGCCGCATGACCATAAACCGGAATATGACTTTGCTGGTGGTAGCAAAAAGCACGTAAATCATCAATACCATTAAGGTGATCGGCATGAGGATGGGTGTACAACACGCCATCAATGCGATTAAGGCGGGCGCGTATGGCTTGTTGATGAAAGTCGGTGCCAGTGTCAATCTGCCAGTGCTGTCGGCCAATCTGTACATGGGCACTGCTGCGGCTGCGCTGGTTTTTGGGATTGGTACTGCAACAAGTAGGACAATCACAACCGATGACGGGGGTGGCAGAAGAGCTGCCACAGCCCAATACGGTCAGTGTGATATCGGTCATGACCTTGTATCCGTAGTGGATACAGGAATCATTTTCTGAAACAATCGATAGGTATTGGCGCAGCTGGCCGCTTCGATCGTGGCCATATCCTCACCGCGCAGCTGACTGATGAATTCGGCGGTATAACGCACAAAAGCCGGCTCATTGGTTTTACCGCGTTTGGGTACCGGAGCCAGATAGGGCGCATCGGTTTCAACCAGTAGCCGATCCAGTGGAATATAACGGCAGGCGGCCTGAATATCCTGCGCGTTTTTAAAGGTGACAATGCCTGAAAAAGAAATATAAAAGCCCAAGTCCAGAATAGCTTTGGCAAAGGCGGTGTTTTCGGTAAAACAATGAATGACACCTTGCTCGGCCTGATGCGAACGCAGTAACTGCAAAGTGTCTTCAGCTGCATCACGTGTGTGAATGATTAAAGGCAGATTGCTTTGGTTAGCTGCGACAATGTGATTGGCAAACCGCTCACGCTGCCAGTCAAGATCGTCCTGACACCAGTGATAATCCAGACCGGTTTCGCCGATGCCAACCACTTTGGGATGACTGGCGGCTGCCACCAGTTCGTCTACACTCATTTCAACCGATGCCTTGTCTTCCGGGTGTACGCCGACACTGGCATATAATTGCGGGTAGTGTTCGGCCAGTGCCAGAACTTCGGCGGCACTGGTGGTATCCACACTGATCGCAATGGCCTGCCTGATATCGGCTTTTGCCATATGATCAAGTACTTCAGGCAGCCGGTTGGCCAGTTCAGGCATATTGAGATGGCAATGAGAGTCAATCAGCATGGTTATAGCGTGTAGGTTGGGTGTTCATTGAGTAACAGACCAGGTAATAAATCTTCAATAATTCTTTTTACTTCAATGCTTTCTGCGTCACTGCCAAAAGCCATGCCAATACCTTGCGGCTGACCATCGGCAGTATTGGAACGATTGATCCAGACAATATGTGTTCGCAGGAATTTCGGTTCATTGAGGCTAGGCAGGTTCAATGCCAGAAGTACTTCATCGCCCATCTGGAATTTATCTGTTGTGCGTGCAAATAAACCGCCAAACTGCAAAAAAGACATGTAGCTTCGATAAAGTTCTGGTTTATCCGGAATTGACAGATTCAGCATTTTACCGGGTAAATTGACAGGTGCATCAGACATAATCTCTCCATTATCGGATATCAGGGGTGTTTTAGCTTACCTTGCCACAACGAAAGATAATCAATCAGTAAATCTTCCAGTTGCATTTTAACATTGAGGGTATGTAAACCGTAAGGGGTTAAAGCATTAATTCGGTCAGTCAGGGCAAATAATGTCAGTGACTGGCATTGCCGGGCAATATCATTCAGTTGTGTCTGATAATCCGGATAATAGCGGGCAGGTTGCTGTTGCTGTGCCAATGCAAGATCAAATAACCATTTACCCAGCCAGTCCAGAAAAGTGGCCAAAGACAGCTTATGCCGGTCAAATTCAGCGGCATAATCCAGTAAAGCCAATAATCGTGGCTGAATCAGTAAGGCCAGTAATTCAGTCCGAAGTTTGATGTGCTGTTCGGTTTCTGTGAATAGCGGTACACCACCATGAAAGGCCAGTAATGCCCGCGCCTCATCCGTATAATGCTGCCGGACGAAAGCAAATGCTTCATCAGGCGAAGGCGCAGGTAGCGCCAGTTGCTGGCAGCGGCTTTTGATGGTGGGCAGCAACCGGTCTTTATGATGGCTGACCAGAAGAAACGCTACTTTGGCCGGTGGTTCTTCCAGAACTTTCAGTAATGCATTGGCCGCTTGCGGATTCATGCTTTCTGCCGGTTCAATCACCACCACCCGCCAGCCGCCGCGATGGGCGCTTAAATGCACAAAATCCAATACCTGTCGCACCGCTTCAACTTTAATCTGCGTTTGTTTGCGTTCACTGCCGTCCTGATCTTCCGGTGTTAAAAGCAGATAGTCCGGATGCGTATGTTGCCTAAAAAGATGACAGGAAGGACACTGACCACAAGGCTGATGGGAGGCTAACGGCTCTTCACACAACAACGCTTGTGCCAGATATTCGGCAAATGCCCGTTTACCAATACCTGCAGCACCAAATAACAGCCACGCATGCGGCAAGTGTGCCCAGTTGTGTTGCAATTGCTGCCATACCGGTTTTTGCCAGGGATAAATCATGCAGGGTATCCGAATAAATGATTTAAAGCCTGATGAATGGCTGTTGATACTTTTGCCAGTGACTGACCACTATCGATAATGCGGTAGTGTTGCAGCTGTGCCTGTGCCCTTTGCAGATAAACAGCGCGGGTGCGCTCAAAAAAAGCACTGTCCAGCTGTTCAAAACGGTCTTGACACCCATTCTGTGCCAGACGACTTTGAGCAACGGCCAGATCAATATCCAGTAACAGCGTCAGATCAGGTTCCAGACCCTGTTGTACCCAGCGTGCCAGTACAGCAATATCAGCCAGCGGTAAACCCCGTCCGCCGCCCTGATAAGCAAAAGTTGCGTCTGTAAACCGGTCACAAACCACGTGTGTTCCTTTGGCCAGTGCCGGCTTGATCACTTCATCCAGATGCTGCTGTCTGGCGGCGAATAACATCAGCGTTTCGGTGCGACTATTGACCTGGGTTTCCGGATTGAGCAATAACTGACGCAATGCCTCGCCAATGGCAGTGCCACCCGGTTCGCGTGTAAACAGCACCGGTAATTGATGTGCTTCAAACCACTGGCGAATGGTATCCAGGCTGGTGGATTTGCCTGCGCCGTCAATGCCATCTAAAGTAATAAATTGCGTATTCATCACATGACTTAATGTTTTTTCAGGATATAGGTACGAACTGCCCGATTGTGTTCCCGCAGGCTATGGCTGAACTGGCTGCGACCAGTACCATCATTACGAGCCACAAAATACAGATAATCCGTATTGGCCGGATTGGCCGCCGCCTCCAAAGCTGCCTTGCTGGGCAGAGAGATGGGTGTAGGCGGTAAACCGGCGCGCGTATAGGTATTATACGGCGTATCGCGGCGTAAATCGGCTTTTCTGATGTTACCCTGATAATATTCACCCATACCATAAATCACTGTCGGGTCGGTTTGCAGCCGCATCCCCTGTTGTAAGCGGTTGACAAACACCGAGGCCACATTACGCCGATCATCGCTGTGGGCGGTTTCCTTTTCAATAATACTGGCCAGAGTCAGTAATTGATACGGCGTTTTTACCGGCAAATGCGGTTGCCGGTTTTCCCATACCGCCTGTAAATGTTTTTGCATGGTATGATAAGTCTGACGGTATAGAGCCAGATCACTGCTGTCGGCGGCAACTTCATATGTCGCCGGAAAAAACAATCCTTCAGCATGCAGACTTGGAGCACGCGGATCAATGGCCTGCATCAGTTTCAATTCAGACCAGTCTGCTGTATCGTGATTGATGTCCGGCAACTGGTTGATCAGTGCCCGCATCTGTTTAAACGTAGTGCCTTCTGCAATACGGATAGACAAGGTATCCGGTTTACCTTCGCGCAGCCTTTGCAGAATTTGCCAGCTGGAGATGGTGCGAGGTAATGAATAATTACCTATATGCAGTTTATCATGAATCCCCAGCATAACCGCCGTGCCTCTGAGTACCAGACGGCTGTAAATAATATCGTGTTCGGCCAGATCATAGCTGACCCGGTTAATACCGTCACCAGCGACCACACGAATACGGTAGCCGAAATTCAGTTTAGGCATAAATAATAATAATAACCAGATCACCACAAACACCACCACAACCGCAATGCAACTTATGATCAGACGCGAAGTACGCGACATATTATGTTTCCTTCATGGCAATAAATTTTAATGATTTTTATCACTGTTTCTAGCGAGGGGGCTAAGTATAAATTCAATTGTATGTAATAGGCTACTACAGTAATAACGTGGTTGACTTTTATCTTTATTTGAGCTGATGTCATTACTCTGAGTATATGATAATAAATTTGAATGTAAATCAAACAGTTTTATAGTATTTTGAGAAAATATTCCGTTAGCGGCTTGCAAAATAATCTGATTAAGGTAGAATTCGCCCTCAGTCAGATTTTAATACTGACTTGATTTTCAAATGGGGGTATAGCTCAGTTGGTAGAGCGCTTGCATGGCATGCAAGAGGTCAGCGGTTCGATCCCGCTTACCTCCACCAGATAAAACAAGGATTTAGCTAAAATAGCTGAGTCCTTTTTGTTTTGAGCCTCAAAAATACCTAACCTATTTTCCTGCTGGCCTTGAAAATTGATGACTTGAATTTGATGGGATTATCATCTGACACACACCCATTACAAAATTTTATGTCTAGTATAAATTGTCGTTATCGGTTTTAAACCACAAGATTTACCTGTAGTTTTTCAAATCCCTAGACATTTTCCAAACATTCGCTACAATTCATAACAATCAAAATTATCCGGTTGCCATCATGCAAAATCCTACGCAAACACCATTACAAAAGCTCCTAGCCCAATTTCGTGATTTGACCCACTCTCAACGTGACAAGGGAACAAGTTTTGAAAACCTTATGGTGAAGTATTTCCAAAATGAACCTTCCTACAAACAGCAATATGCTGAGGTATTGAGCTATGCTGATTGGACTGAAAAATATGGTGATGAGCTGAATATTGCCAATAAAAAAGACACTGGTATTGATTTGGTTGCGGTGACATTTACGGGTGAGTACCACGCTATTCAATGTAAGAACTTCTCACCTGAACACAAAGTCAGCAAATCAGACATTGACAGCTTTTTCACCGCTTCAGGCAAAAGCTATTTTTCGTATCGCATCATTGTGACTACCACCAATCACTGGACAGTAAACGCTGATGAGGCATTACAAAACCAACAGCCTCCTGTGATGAGAATTGATTTGTATCATCTTGAAAACAGTGTGATCGATTGGTCACAATATCAAGAGAATGTCACACCTGTAATACGTGAGAAAAAGAAACTCCGCGAGCATCAACAAGAAGCCAAAAAATACGTAGTATCAGGTTTACAGAATGCTGAACGTGGTAAATTGATTATGGCATGTGGTACAGGTAAAACCTTTACCGCATTGCGTATTGCTGAGGAAATGGCAGGCAGTGGTAAACGCGTGTTATTTCTTGTGCCTAGTTTGTCACTGTTGGGACAAACCTTAAATGAATGGACACAAGATTCATTGATTCCACTGAACAGTTTTGCAGTTTGCTCTGATAGCGATGTGGGCAAGAAAACCGACGACGATGATCGTGTGATAACGGGCATCAGTGACTTGCAATTTCCTGCTACCACCAAAGCCAGATCACTGTGTAATGAACTCGTTAAATCCGAAACAGCTCATCCAAATTCAATGACAGTGGTGTTCTCTACATATCACTCCATTGATGTCATCAATCAGGCGCAAAATTTCAAAGGCAATCCGTTGGGTGAGTTTGACCTAATCATTTGTGATGAAGCACACAGAACAACAGGTGCAACCTTTGATGGTGATAATGAATCAGCTTTTGTTCGGGTTCACAATAATGATTATATTAAAACCAAAAAGCGTTTGTACATGACTGCCACGCCACGTATTTATGGCACAAAGGCAAAGAATACTGAAAACGTCACCCTATGTTCTATGGATGATGAAACGCTGTTTGGTAAAGAATTGTATGTCATTACCTTCTCTGAAGCAGTGTCACGTAAGTTACTTGTGGATTATAAAGTCATCGTACTAGCAGTTGAAGAAAGCCATATCAGCAAGCGATTACAAGATCTCTTAAAGAACGAAAACAACTCACTGAAAGTCAATGATGCTGCCAAGATTGTGGGCTGTTGGAAGGCCTTATCCAAACAGGGATTATTTGAGAGTGGTAGTGATTTAGCAGAGCCTATGAAACGCGCTGTGGCATTCTGTCAGGTGATTGAAAAAGAATACAAAGGTAGGAATCATAAGGTCAGTTCGAAGCTGATTTCTGAAATGTTTGGCGCTGTAGTAGAGCAATATCAGGCGGCTGAACGTGAAGCCATTCTGGAATTGAATCCTGATGCTGTGCTTGACCCTGCATTAGCAATGGTTTGTCAGGCTGAACATGTTGATGGTGGTATGAATGCTACTGAAAAAGAAACCAAACTTGAATGGCTGAAAGCAGAATTACCAGACAATACTTGTCGTATCCTGTCGAACGTCCGCTGTTTGTCTGAAGGTGTTGATGTGCCTTCTTTGGATGCAGTACTATTTTTAACACCTCGTAATTCTGAGGTTGATGTGGTGCAATCGGTTGGCCGCGTTATGCGGTTGGCACCAAATAAAAAGCTGGGGTATGTAATATTACCCGTGGTCATTCCTGCTGGCGTTGAACCTGAAAAAGCACTAGATGATAACCAGATTTATCGGGTGGTTTGGCAAGTATTGAATGCGTTAAGAGCGCATGATGACCGTTTTGATGCCATGATTAACAAGCTTGAATTTAACGGCAGTGACCACAAAAAAATGGAAGTCGTAGCTGTTGCCGAGAAAGTAGTAAAGAAAGCCAAAAAGCAAAGCAAACAAGGGAAAAATGCAGGTAAAGCACGCGGTCATAATACCGTTGGTGAAAATACTGATGATCATGCCCCTAGTCAGATAGAGATGACTTTTGAAGTTGGTGAAATCGAACGTGCCTTATATGCCAAAGTTGTTAAGAAGTGTGGTAATCGCCATCACTGGGAGGATTGGTCAAATGACATTGCCAAAATTGCTCAAACACACATTGAGCGCATCAAGGTTGTGTTGGAAGATCCAAATAATATCAGAGAAATCGAAGCATTCAATGCGTTTGCCGTTGAGTTACGTGATGATCTAAACAACAGCATCTCTGACGATGAAATTATCGAGATGCTGGCACAACACCTGATTACCAAACCTGTATTTGATGCCTTGTTTGATAAGTACAGCTTTGCCGAACATAATCCGATGTCGAAAGCCATGCAAACTGTGTTGGATATTTTGCAAGAGCAGCATCTTGAGAAAGAACGCAACACACTGCAATCGTTCTATGATTCGGTGAAAATGCGCGCTGAAGGGATCAACAGTGCTGAAGGCAAACAAAAGATTGTGGTTGAGTTGTACGACAAATTCTTCCGCAATGCATTCCCACGCATGACCGAACGCCTCGGTATTGTTTACACCCCTGTTGAAGTGGTTGATTTTATCATTCACAGCGTTGAGCATGTACTGAATACCGAATTTGACAAGAGCATGGCAGATAAGAATGTTCATATTCTTGATCCATTCACAGGTACAGGTACATTCATTACGCGCTTACTGCAAAGCGGTATCATTCCAAAAGACAAACTGCCATATAAATATCAAAATGAAATCCACGCCAATGAAATCGTGTTATTGGCTTACTACATTGCTGCTATCAATATCGAAGCCACTTATCACGGCATTTTGAATAATAATATTCACGGTGAAAATGATGGAGTGTCTGATGTTGAGTATCAACCATTTAACGGTATCTGCCTGACTGACACGTTTGAAATGAATGAGAAGGAAGATTTGGTTGACCAATTGTTGGAAGAAAACAGCGCTCGTCGTAAGCGTCAAAAAGAGTTACCTATCAAAGTTATTATAGGAAACCCACCCTATTCAGCAGGCCAAGAAAGTGAAAATGATGGTAACAAAAATGTTGAGTATCCAAAATTAGATGCCAGTATCGCAAAATCCTATGCAGCACAATCAACTGCAACACTTCAAAAAAATCTATATGACAGTTATGTTCGAGCCATACGTTGGTGTTCTAATCGATTATTGAAAAATGATAACTATAGTGGTGGTGTTATCGGTTTTGTGACTAACGCAAGTTTCGTCGATAGCAACTCTATGGATGGATTACGTAAATGCTTGACTGAAGAGTTCAGTAGTTTGTATGTGTTTCATTTGCGTGGTAATCAGCGTACATCAGGTGAGCGCTCTCGTAAAGAAGGTGGTAAAATTTTTGGTTCAGGAAGTCGCGCTCCCATTGCTATCTCTATTTTAGTTAAGAATCCAAAAGCAAAGCAGACTGGCCAAATCCACTTTCACGATATCGGTGACTATCTTTCCCAAGCCAAAAAGTTGGAAATCATCCAAGAGTTTGGGAGTATTAAAGGTATTTCTGATATGAAGGGTTGGAGTAATATTAAGCCGGATGAATTTGGTGATTGGGTGAATCAACGAGATCCGAACTTTGACAATTACATTAGTTTGGGTGATAAGAAGGATAAAAATAGCATTACCATATTTGAGAACTATTCATTAGGAGTAGTTACTAATCGCGATGTATGGTGTTATAACTATTCTTGTCAAAAATTAGCTTCAAATATGAATCGTATGATTAACTTCTATAACGAAGAAGAAAGAAGATATAGTAGCTGTAATTCAAAATTTATAGATATTGAAAATTTTATAAACAATGATTCATCAAAAATAAGCTGGACAAGGTCTATAAAACGTGATTTGAAAAATAAGAAGCATCATAAATTTATTAGAGAGGATTTAGTAATATCGAACTATAGACCTTTTACTAAGCAGAACATGTATTTTAATCGTTCATGGAATGAAATGGTATACCAGATTCCTAAAATCTTCCCTAAAAAAGACAACAAAAATTTAGTAATTTCTATAACAGGAAAAGGTGCAACTAAAGATTTTTCCACACTTATAACAAACCTGATTCCTGATTTAGAGATGATTTCTAAAGGACAGTGCTTCCCACTTTATTTATACGAAAAATTGGATAACCCAACAGGGCTATTTATAGAGGAAGAAAAACAAGCTGAATACCAGCGCTGTGATGCCATCACTGATGAGGCGTTGAGACATTTTCAGGACACTTATCCGAACTGTGAAATTATCAAAGAAGATATTTTCTATTACATCTACGGATTACTCCACAGTGAAGAATATCGTGAACGCTATGCTGACAACCTCGCTAAACAATTGCCATGTATTCCACGTATGAAAACATTTGAGGCATTCAAGGCATTCTCGGAAGCTGGTCGCAAATTGGCTGATTTGCACCTGAATTATGAAACGGTGGATATTTATACTGGTGTGCAACTAAATTCGAAAATCAAACCTTTGAATGTGACCAAACAAGCGGTGATTGGTGGTGTTGATGCCGATTTTCGTGTGACTAAAATGAAATTCAGCAAGAAAGGCGATAAATCGACGGTTATTTATAATAACAACATTACCATCGAGAACATCCCTGAACAGGCTTATGATTATGTGGTTAATGGCAAGGCAGCACTTGAATGGGTAATGGAGCGTCAAGCCGTGACTACTGACAAGAAATCAGGCATCACCAATGATGCAAACGATTGGGCAATAGAAACAATGGGCAATGCCAAATACCCATTAGAATTGTTCTTGCGGGTTATCACAGTCAGCCTTGAAACACAGAAGATTGTAAATGCCTTACCCAAGCTTGATATCCTGAACTGATATAACCGATAAAAAACACCTCTTTAACAAGGGGGTGTTTTTCATGACGGAGATCATTAGAATTGACTATACACCTATTATGCAATCACTTCTTATTTCGATTAAGGTAACCATCTGCAATCAAACACTGGCCAAGTATAGTCGCGCAGTGAGGGTGCATCACTATCATAAGGAACAATTCCTGTTGGTCTTGGTTAATAACATCCTGCTCATCAGGAGAACTAAAATCTAGAATATGCCCATTGACTAAACCATCATGATAGACAGCAGCTTGTGTAACTGCTTCAGAGCAAACAAAGCAAACTCTGTTGTTTCCATGTCGCATGAGTACCGTAAGGTTATCATTAACATCAGTACTTTCAATATTTTCGACAAATGACATTATTTATTCTCTTTTTTCGAAACAAGGATTGATTCTCTTGGATGGTTGTTTGTTGGCCAGTCTCGTTGATTATGCATGGCTGATAGTTCGTGCTTTGGAAGAGTACCACATGCAAATCAACTCTGTTTGCCTTTCCATTTGAAAGAAGTATGAGAGGTCAATTGAGACCTTTTTGAAGCTAACACTCGTATTTTGCCAAAAGGCCGTCAGAATCGCTAATTCTATAGCCTCTATATGACAATTTGATTGACTCTAGTTCTTTCATCGTTTACTTGAAACCCTTATTTTTGCTAGGATATAAGATTTTTTCATCAGTAATTATCTTTGCCATATTATCTCCCAAAATACCTAACCTTTTCGTGAGATAGTATGATACTATCAGGGATTAACTAAATGCAATATAAGTGTTTTTTATTCAAAATTGATTATTAATGATTTTATATTATTATATAGTTAATATTTACATAGTATATAAATCCATATGCATGCATATGTGAGGTCGGCGGTTCGATCCCGCTTACCTCCACCAGATAAATCATCTTATTTAAAACGAACACCGATAGGTGTTTATTTTTTGTCTGCAAAAATACTGAGTAAATAGTATGTTATTTATGTAATTTTTTTGATAATAAAATTCAAAATTGATTCTGGTATGCATGACAAATGAGTTTTGCCTTTCTAAATAAATTGCTTTGTTCAGATAAAATATAGTTGCTATTGGCATTGATATAACATTGGTCAGTATTCTGAATATGGCATTACGATGTATTATTTAGACACAGAAGCAGCGTTTGCACTTTGTGTAACCAGTCGTCAGGGCATCAGTATTACGGTTTAACAGTGCATTTTATATCCATAACAATATGATTTAAAAATAATTAAATCATATCCTATATATAGAATCAGTATGGCTGATATAACCTCAGTCATATAAATCAGTACTTCAATTCTTGTTTACATTGAATTATTTGGGTCAGACAAAATAAATCTATGACTGTTATCGAGATTTAAAACCCTATGAAATAATTATTGTAAATGCTGAATAATGTCGGGATTATGAATAATGTCGGGATTAATAGCATCGTCTTCCTTTAAAAATAGTCTGAAGTGATAGAAAATATAAATCAGTATAGTCATGCTGCCAAATAAATATAATAAATATATGATAGATAAAGAATTATATCAATAAGGGTAAAAATCCCGAATCGCCGTCAACACTGAGCGTTGAATAAAAAATAGATATTTCTCCATCTCTAATAAAAACCTATATTCATAAAATAATTTGTTATATTTATGGCATAAATTTGCAGATACTGGAATCCAGACTAATGTTAATATAAAAGGGGCATTTTGCTTTTTTGCGTAGCAGCCATACAAAAAGTAAGCATAAAAAATAATTATGTATAAAGGAAAACGTGAAAGATGGTAGCTTAAAAATAGGGTCGAAATTGAATAGGCTAAAATAACACTAATGTTCTGTTATCCAATATTGAATATTTCGTCTGTATGATCAGTAACTGCGAATCACTGATAGTATTTTATATATATTATATTAATAATGAATATTTATTAAATGACTACCGGTAAAGCAACAGACTGTATAATATAAACAACAATCATCTATCCGACTGTAGCATTAATGCGAATGATCACAGTATACTGGACGATCATTGATACTATTGAAAAGTAATGACGATATTTAAGACTGACAATATTCTGAGTGAGAGAGCCTGATTATCTTGATTAAAATGAAGTCATCAGAATGATATTACTCAGAATGTAGAGTAAGGTTCATGATGTATCTTATGGCTGAATCTGAAACTTGAATGAAATCTAGCTAACACATAGCTATTTCAGATTATTTTATAGATATACTTACCATAATATCGTATCTCAACATAATCAATTGCCTATCCCTGAATTATTTAAATACTTTCTTCTAGGCCGATTCAGATAAACAATCATCTTGTTCGGATTAATCATTGATATACTTTAAATCAAATCTACTATTTATTTAAACTGTTTGAATTCCTATTTATCGCATCATTCGTTTGCCCATAGTCAAGTAACCGCAGATAAATACATGATCTTAATGTTTTAATAATATCAATACCTAATAGTAACCTTATGATCTGATAGTGATCAGGTATCTGTATAAACATTATTCGATTCATTGATCTCTTATATTCTGACGAAAACCAAAGGCTGAAAAATAATTCTATTGAGTTCTGTCAGAAATGATTCATAAGCCCAGTTTAACCATTGATGAGTGAGCAGACATCAAGGTAAAGATAGTCATATTGTTCTGGCGAAGGGCATTCAAAGCACTCATTATAATGAGAGACAAACAAAGCAGAATATTGATATTTCATGAATCAAGTATTATATAAATCATGAAGCTTACCGGAGTGATTTATTCGGTTGAATATATAGTTTTGATTAAAAATCACATTATTTAAATAATGCTATTTGATTATTCATTTTCCATTCTTTGATGAAATAAGGATATTTCACAAGAGATATGCTGATTCTACATTACCAATGATTAGGTGATAATTTATTTATTAATAAAAACTTATCTAATTAGATATTCCGGAATTTACATAGATAAGTTATGTAAAAAAGATTATATGCATTATGTTGTATTAATATATAATTAATTATGATTTATAATCATAGTAATGTGGATATATTTTTTATTTTCATACTTTGAATTCCATATGATAAAAAAATATTAAATAGATACTATGTGTATTGTAAATTATATGTTAGTATAAAGATAAATATTATTTATTTTAATAAATATATATATATGAATATGGATTAATAAGAAATCACATTTATATTATTTAATTTGATTCAGGATATTTGGGAGTGTAGGTTTATATTGAGATTAAATTTTGTGACTGAAGATAAATTAAATAGAACAGTGTTTGATTTTGAATAATTTTTATTTGTTAAGTATCACTTTTTATTTAGAAATGGGATAGGATTATGTCTGAAAGTTTTCAAAATGAAGTACCACCAGCACGCGTCAATATCAAGCTGGATTTACATACCGGCGGCGCCAAAAAACAAGTTGAACTGCCTTTACGTCTACTGGTTGCAGGTGATTTCAGTTTTGCTGAAAACAATACACCCTTAGCCGAACGCAGCAAAGTCAGTATAAATAAAAATAATTTTGATGCCGTACTGTCTGACATGGCGCCTGAAGTGAAACTGGCCGTTAAAAATGCTTTGTCAGATGATGGCGCAGATATACCGGTTCAATTGACATTTAAATCCATGAAGGATTTTCATCCCAGTGCTGTTGTACAACAAGTGCCCGAACTGAAATCTTTATTGGCCATGCGTCATCTGTTGCGCGATCTTAAATCCAACATTCTGGATAACGCGGTTCTGCGTAAGGAACTGGAAAAGATTTTGCAGGATAAAAATCTGTCTGATGAATTAAGACGCGAATTAGAAGCCATTTCCCCAGCTGTTTCTGAACCTCAATAAAATCAACATCAGGAGATAAGAATGAAAGAACAAGATCAGCATACCAGTACAGCCAAACAATCCGCTGTTATTAATCAGTCAGTATATGAATCATTATTCGATAAAATCAATCTGGATACGGTCAAACAAGCGCCACAGTTTAATCATTTTACCGATAACACCATACTGGCTGAATCTGCCGTTAATGAGCGCATTTCTGTAGCCATCAATGTTTTTCTGAAAATGATTCAGGACAGTGCTCAGACTGTCGATAAACTCGATAAAACATTATTGGATTTTCATATTGCCAGAATTGATGAACTCATCAGCAGACAGCTGGATAATATATTGCATCATCCTGAATTCCAGGCCATTGAATCTACCTGGCGCGGATTAAAATTTCTGGTAGATCGTACTGACTTTCGTCAGAATGTGCGTATTGATTTACTGGATGTTTCTAAAGATGATTTACTGCGCGACTTTGAAGATGCGCCTGAAACCATCCAGAGTGGTTTGTATCAGCATACCTATATTGATGAATATGATACACCCGGCGGTCAGCCGATTGCCTCAGTCATTTCTGCTTACGAATTTGACCGTTCACCGCAGGATATCGAATTACTGAGAAACATTTCTAAAGTTTCAGCCGCTGCCCATATGCCGTTTATCGGCTCTGCAGGGCCTGCTTTCTTCGGCAAAGAAACGATGGAAGAAGTAGCCTCCATTAAAGACATCGGCAACTACTTTGACCGGGCTGAGTATATCAAATGGAATAGTTTCCGCCAGAGTGATGATGCCCGTTACATTGGCCTGACATTACCACGCTTTTTATCCCGTTTACCTTACGGCAAAGACACAGTACCAGTACGTGATTTTAATTATCATGAAGAAGTAAAAGGACCTGATCATAACCGTTATTTATGGTCTAACGCTACCTTTGCCTTTGCCGCCAATATGGTACGCAGTTTCATTAAGAATGGTTGGTGTATACAGATTCGCGGACCACAGGCCGGTGGTCTGGTTGAGAATCTGCCCATCCACCTCTATGATCTGGGTGCCGGCGCACAAATGAAAATTCCGACAGAAGTATTGATTCCTGAAACCCGTGAATTTGAGTTTGCCAATTTAGGTTTTGTGCCATTATCTTTTTATAAAAATCATGATTTTGCCTGTTTCTTCTCTGCCAATTCAACGCAGAAACCGGCGCTCTATGATACGAAGGAGGCTACGGCCAATAGCCGCATCAATTCACGTCTGCCGTATATTTTCCTGTTGTCCCGTCTGGCTCATTATCTGAAACTGATTCAGCGCGAAAATATCGGTATGACCAAAGATCGTCGCGTACTGGAAGTGGAAATGAATAACTGGATTCAGAATCTGGTGACTGAAATGAGCGATCCGAGCGATGAATTACAAGCTTCCCATCCATTACGTGAAGCCAAGGTTATGGTTGAAGATATTGAAGACAATCCTGGATTCTTCAAAATCAAACTGTTTGTGATTCCGCATTTCCAGATCGAAGGCATGGATATTAATCTGTCTTTGGTTTCTCAAATGCCCAAAGCCAAAAAATAAACCTTTTGGTTAAGAAGACAAGTGTATTTTTAACCGTGTTACCGGTTAAAAATACACTCCAAAGCAATAACAATAGCCAGAATATTATTTGCGAAGCTGATAATGCCATAAGCACATCCCTGATTATTGTTGCTGCAGGGCAAACCGCAAGAATCAGCCAAGAGAGAAACCGACCACCCGAAATCTGATGATAAGGAATCTGCCATGTTTAAGGATATCAAAATGATGATTAACAACTTGTAGTTTGTTAATGAAAGCGCGAGGAACAGCTTTGCTGTTGTACTGATTACACATTCATCTATTGATGACAGAAGATGATTTAAATTTAGGCCATTGATTTTAAATCATGGATTAGTGAGGTCAGCAGATCGTAGAGGACATCGGTAATACTGAAAGATTATTTGATCACACCATAGATACAGTATGAATCATACCGGTCTGACGGTATTTTCTTGGTTAAATATTTGATTTTTAGGAGATAAGGTGGATTTTTCTGATGATATGCTCAAGTGATTCAAGAGGATGAATGGCGAAAATCAATAAATCCTGAGTATCAGCATATATACCTTATAGCGCTGAAGATGGGTAAGTATCCTGAAAGTAATCAACACATGAAAAGTTCAGTTTATTTTTTGCCTGATTTTTGCAAAACACCATGGTTTATGTTGCGTTATCCATGATTAAGCATGAATAACCGTCTATTTAACCTGATGCTACCAGTCAATTCTGAATGATTTTGGTCAGTGTTGTGGTTAAAAATAAAATTTGGGTTATCGATCACGCATCATGTGAATCAGTTGACTTGGCATTACTCGGTAAAGTTTTGGCCTCAAGGCTTTGATGCTGGTCGTTGGATGAAAGAAATAGTAGTTTAAACTATTTATTTTTATAGGTATTATTTTGAAAATTATCAATCCGATCTGGTACGAAGGTACCTTATTATTACCGCAGATTTTTCAGCAGCAGGAATGGGCACAGCAACAGCATAGCCTCAGTATCAACCGCCTGACCCGCATCACATTCTGGGGTGTCGTGCGGGTTCAGCCTGATTTGGCCAGTCTGGCATTAAATAAACTGAAACTGACTGATTGTGCAGTTTCATTTCAGGATGGTAGCTGGTTTGATGCCAAAGAAATGCAGTATTTACCACCAGCGCGCGATTTAAACCAGATCGGGGCAGATATTATTGATACCACGGTTTATTTAACCCTGCCTGAACTCAATTCCACTGGCAGCAATTTGGTGGAAAATAATGCCAATACCCCCTTGCGTTTTACGCGACAATTTACGGAAGTTGCCGATTTATATGGTCAGCAGCGTACTGAAATTGCCGCTAAAGAATTTAATTTCAGTCTGAAATTTGAACATGAAAACCGCCAGAATGATCTGGCCATTCCCTTATTGAAATTAAGTAAAAGCATCAATGATGAATGGCAGATTAATGACAGTTTTGTGCCACCAGTATTATTTATTGAAAGCAATCACTATTTAACCAATCTTCTGAATCGGCAGATTCAGTTGTTACAAAATAAAAGCCATCGGCTGGCTGCGTTACGCAAAGAGCGTACCCGCCAGTCTGCTGATTTTCTGGTGTCTGACGTATCACTTTTCTGGCTACTGAATATCCTGAATCAATCATTACCTGAATTACAGCTATTACAACGTTTTCCGAATGTGGCACCGGAAAATTACTATCGATTGCTGTCCCGTCTGGTAGGCAGTTTACTGTCCTTTTCTTTTGAGATGGATATTGATGACATTCCGCCCTATGAACCTTTGGATTTATATCAGACATTCAGCCAGCTGGATCATCAGCTGATGCAGTTACTGGATACCGTGATTCCTACCGTGCTGGTAGTGATTGAACTGGAGAAATCCGGACTGACACGCTGGACAGGCCATCTTCATGACCATAGGCTGGATGAAAATGCTGATTACTATTTATCGGTTCGGGCAAATACACCCTTATATCAATTACAAGACCGCTTTCCAAAACTATGCAAAATAGGCTCTCCGGATGATATAGAACGCATCCTGCCTTCTGCTTCCAACGGTATCGGACTGCGCATGATGCAACGTTTGCCCAGTGCCTTACCCATGCGTTCCGAAGCCATTTATTTTGCGTTGGATAAATCACACCCTCATTTTACTGCCATGATTCAATCTGGTTCATGTTGTATTTATGTGCCTGATGCTTTCGAAAATTTAAACTTAGAATTATATGTGGTGCCTAATGAACAATAAAGATATTCCCGATTATGTACGAATGCACTTACGTGATTATGTCTTATTTGTAACAAGGCTAGGCATGGGGAAAGTCAGTAAAGATATTTCCTACATTAAATCAGCCGCCACACAGATTATCGATCATTTTGATCAAAAGCTGACACAACAGCAATTATCACAAGAGCAGCATAAACAGATTCGTTATGCCCTGTTTGCGCTGGTGGACGAAGTTGCACTACGTTTTCTGACCAGTTCAGACCGGGTGGCATGGGAAAACCTGCCATTACAGGTGGGGCAGTTTGATGAATACGACGCGGGCGTTCAGCTGTTTGAAGATATTCAGACCGAATTGGCTAAGCCTGATCCTTCATTATGGTTACTCAGTGTCTGGAAACTGATTTTTACACTGGGCTTTAATGGGCAGTATCTATTTGATGAACAAACCAAACCACATGAATTGATCAGGCTGATTGATCAGAAACTGCCAGCAATTGTCATCAGCGACATCAAAGTGAATCACAAATTACGCGCCATCAGCCTGCGCTCTTTTTCTGCTGTTGGCTGGAGCATCATACTATTGATCGCAACGGTGATTCTCTATCTGGTTTTAAATAAATATCTGACTAACTTAGTGGTACATATTAAATAAACAACCCAATGAATAAACGCATTTATTATAGCTTGCTTCTCATTTGGAGCATGATACTGACACAGTATTTTATCTGGGGTGTCTGGGCAATATACTGGCCGGTAAAAATATGTCTGAGTGTTCTGACTTTATTAATAGCCGCCATAGCCGCCTACTGGCGACATCATCGACAACAGCATGATCAGACTGATGCACTGCATCAATTGCCAAAAGTAAACAAAATCATTCTGGTGGCCGGTGATAGTCTATCGCACTGGATTGAAGCCGGTCAGCCGTGGCGTTTATTCCGTGACACTTTATGGCTGCGTGTTGATCGTTGTGCTGAATTATGCCATGTCTACCAGACATTAAATGAACAAAATCAGATTCCTGCCGGAATATTCCTGATTCTGAACCCCGATTCTTATCGCCACATTACCGCGTTAGAACAAAATATCGCCCAATGGCGGCAGGAAATAGAAACCCTGCAAGGAATATATAAACGGCGTATACCTGTAACCCTCGGTGTTTACACCGATCTTGCCGATGACCAGCTGCATTTTTGGCCAGACCAAATTGTCAACCAGATTTGTCGCCAGCGAAGTGCCGCTGCCGATTATTTCAACCAGATGCAGCAGCAACTTGATGGCCTGGCGGTACTGGCTGCCGAACATCCTGATCACATCACTTATCAAAGCACCGCCAATATTTATCTGAGCCAACGCTGGTTACAAAAACATGTGATCAATAATTTATTACCAGACATACCTTATCAACATTCACTCTACCTGAATGCCTGTGTCTGGCTTAATAGCCATCACACCGATGAGCAGGCCGCCTGGCGTTTATTTGAAATCGAAACCACCGGCCTGGTTACCCCCGCTCGCCATCAGTCGCCGGAGGGTTTGCATGATTTCCCGAAAATTGAAGTCAACATGATTCGCCAGCGTTATTTAGGGCAGGGGGGAAAGTATCTGTGTTATGCCATTAATTGCCTGTTATTGTTTTTAATCATTGGCGGCAGTTATTCATATAGCCAGAACCGTCAGTGGATTCAGGAGATTATAGCCACACATCAGAAATATATTGCCTTACCTTTAAAGCAGGAGAATGAACGCCTTGACGCCATAAGCGAACTGAAAAAAATCCAGCAGACTTTGCAAAATTATCAGGCTTACGGAGAACCTGCGCGCATGGGTTTTGGTTTATATCATGCCACCAGACTGCTGCCGATCATTAATGACGATATTAACCATTTCCAGATTGCCAGAAAACAGGTAGTACGACTAGATACGACCGCCTTATTTGATGTTGGCCAGAGCCATTTAAAAAATGATGCCAAACTCAGCCTGCAAGGCATTCTGACCTGGATTCAGGCTAATCCCAATCAGCGCGTACTGATTGACGGCTATACCGATAACACCGGTGACGATGAATTAAACAGGAAACTATCACTTGCACGGGCTCAGGCCGTGCGTGACTGGCTGGTTAATGCCTCAACCTTTAACCCCGAGCATTTTACGGTACAAGGCCACGGCGCCAGCCAACCCATTGCCACCAACGACAATGACAGTGGGCGTAGTAAAAACCGTCGTGTAGAAATTACTTTAGTCGATATGCCACACCGAGACTAACAGTATATGTTGTTTTTTTATTAATAAATAAGGATGAAACTATGGCAATACCAGCCTATTTGTGGATTAAAGATGATGGTGGTTCTGACGTCAAAGGCTCTGTAACCGTTCAGGAGCGTGAAGGTTCTGTGGAAGTACTGGCTTTTGACCATGAAGTATATATTCCTACCGATGGCAACACCGGCAAATTAACCGGCACCCGCGTGCATAAACCGGTTTCCTTCGTCAAAGAATATGATGCTTCATCACCTTATCTTTATAAAGCCGTGACCAACGGCCAAAACCTGAAGTCACTCGAATTCAAATGGTACCGCATTGACGATGCCGGACAGGAAAAAGAGTATTTCAATACCCTGTTGGAAAATGTCAAAGTAGTAGCGGTTCGCCCGAAAATGCACAATATCAAAGAATTGAGCAAAGAACGGTATAACCATCTGGAAGAAGTGGAATTACGCTATGAAAAAATTACCTGGTCATACAAAGACGGTAATATTGTTCACTCAGACAGCTGGGTAGAAAACCGTTAAGCCATAAACACAAGGCGCAGGCAGCACACGTTTGCGCCTTCCTAACAAACCGAAGAGGTCGGAATGAAAGATTCAATACAATTATTGCGTAAACTGAATGAACACAGTGCCAGAGCACTGAACGAAGCCGCCAGCTTATGTTTAAGCCGCGGCCATCAGGAAATACTGCCCGAACATCTTCTTATCAAGCTACTTGAAAATGACAATAATGATTTGAATCTGTTATTGCGACAGAACAACATAAACATTAACAGGCTATGGGATGACTTGCTGACCGGACTTGATGGCCTCAACTGGCAGCATGGCAACCAGAAACCGGAATTATCACGCGCCCTGGTCAAATGGCTGCAACAGGCATGGCTGATTGCTTCCGTAGATAATGGACAACAGGAAATACGCTCATTAAATTTATTGCAGGCCATTCAGAAAATACCCAGTATTTTCACCCTGACCGATCTGTGGCAATTACTCATGTTTCGCCAGGGCTTACTGACTCAGGCCAGCCAGTGGTTAAACCAGTATTCAGTAGAATCACCAGAAGCACTGACACCCAAAATAGCTGAAAACACAGCAAAAGCCGATGAAGTAAATACCATCAGCTCTATTACTCCAACTGCCAGCCAAACACCTGCCCAGCAAGAAGCACTGGCACGCTTTACGCTCAATTTAACCGAAAGAGCCAGAGAAGGGCATATTGATGCCATTTTCGGCCGTGATGATGAAATTGCCCAGATAGAAGACATCCTCAGCCGCCGCCGTAAAAACAACCCCATTCTGGTGGGAGAGCCGGGCGTCGGTAAAACCGCGCTGGTTGAAGGACTGGCGCTGAAAATTGCCCATAATCAGGCCGGCAGCCATTTACAAGGCGTACAGATACTGGCGCTTGACATGGGTTTACTACAGGCCGGAGCTGGCATGAAAGGTGAATTTGAGCAACGCCTCAAGAATGTGATTGAAGCCATTCAGCACCATCCCCAGCCTACCATCTTATTCATAGACGAAGCCCATACCCTGATCGGCGCCGGTAATGAAGCCGGCGGCAGCGATGCCGCCAATTTACTCAAACCAGCACTGGCACGCGGCCAGCTGCGCACCATTGCCGCCACCACCTGGCGTGAATATAAACAATATTTTGAAACCGATGCCGCCCTGACGCGCCGTTTTCAACCCGTTAAAGTAGATGAACCAGATAATCAGCATGCCATACAAATGCTGCGTGGTCTGGCCGATTTATATGCAGCTCACCATCAAGTGCACATCCTTGATGAAGCCATTGAGGCCGCAGTTATCCTGTCACGCCGCTATCTGCCCGAACGACAACTACCGGATAAAGCCATTGATCTTATTGATACCGCCTGTGCCAAAGTGCGACTCGGGCGACAAACACAACCCTTAACCCTCATTAAACAGCAAGCCCTGCAACAAGCCTATCAGCAGGAAATCACCCGTCTGGAAAACGATGAAGCACTAGGGCATACCATTGATCAGGCACGCCTGAATCACTGCCGCCAGCAATGGCAGCAACTGACCGAACAAAGCGAACAAACGCTGACCGAATTTCAGGCTGAGCAACTGGCCGCACAAAACGTATTAACCGCCAGAGAGCAGACAACCACCGATAATCTGCCGCACTATAACCAGATTTTTCAGCAACAGCAGCAGCATATTTATTTAGATGTAGATGCCAAAGTCATTGCCAGTATCATCAGCGAATGGACCGGCATTGCCACCGGTCAGCTACTGGAAGACGAACTTCAGCGCCTGCTGAATCTGACCGACGAACTGAACCAGCAGATCATCGGCCAAGAAGACAGCATAGAAATTATTGTTAACCACATTCGTATCCAGAAAATGGGTTTAGGCAACAGCCAGCAGCCATTGGGTGTTTTTCTGTTAACCGGCCCTTCTGGTATCGGTAAAACCAAAACAGCTCAGGCGCTGTCCAAAGCTCTTTTTAACAGTGATCAGGCCATCATCACCATCAACATGTCCGAATATCAGGAACCACACAGCGTAGCCCAGCTTAAAGGCGCGCCGCCAGGTTATGTCGGTTATGGTCAGGGCGGCATCTTAACCGAAGCCGTACGCAAACAGCCCTATGCTGTTATTCTGCTGGATGAAATCGAAAAAGCCCATCCAGACGTCTTAAACCTGTTTTATCAGGTATTTGACCAAGGCATCATGCGCGATGGCGAAGGCCGGTTGATCGACTTTAAAAACACCATCATCCTCATGACCGCCAATATCGGCAGTGAAGAGCTGCAAGCAGCACCTGAAGCCGATCTGACTACACGATTGCAACTGGTAGATGAACCATTGCGGCAGGCATTGCCGGCCGCCTTACTCGGACGCATGCAGATACTTGCCTACCATCCATTAGGCAGCACGGACATGGCACACATCATCCGCCAGCAATTGGCCGGACTGTTTGAAAAAATACATCGCCAGCTGGGCGCCAGCGGATACTGTAGCGATGAACTCATCAACGCACTGGCGCACAGCGTTGCAGGGCATGATCTGGGTGTACGCCATTTTGAACACACCCTGCAACAACAAATAATTCCTGAACTGGCCAGACAAATATTACTGTATCAGCAGCAACACCAACGTATTGCCCACATTCAGCTGGATATGGGTGAAAACGGCCTGTTGATCACCCTGAGTGATGCACCCGCAGACAATAACGCGCTTGCGGCTGACCCCACCTTTACCAGCGAATCCATAGCCAACCCCAGTGAGGTAAGCCCATAACCCCAGACCCATGCCTGACTCAGACCATAACCATCGGTTCATCCGGCCAGACAGATTGACGCAGTAGCCGCAGGCTACTGCCTTTGCACATATTCATATATTGATGAATTCATGCACAGAAAAACAGAAACACTCATCTGTATTCATGGCCACATTAATCGGTCGTATGCAGTAGGTCAGGCAATAAACCTGTCCGCACCAAAACATACAGAGCAACAACCCTGAATCAGTCGCAGCAACAGAATCAGTCTGATATGAACCGCAATACAGGTAAAGATAACCCAAGTAGCACCATCATGGCTTTCGTTGGAATGCACAAACAACACACCTTCCACAAGAGCACTGTTGTTACCCGCATGAAGACGCAGGCCAGCAATAAAAATATTTGAAATATACAGATTTAAATAAAAATGCCCAAACAGCCAATGACTGGTTTAGTTGATTAATAAAGGAAAAGTAATATGCAGCAGCGTTATTATCTGAAGCTTAATCCGGCTCTGGAACAATTTGATCAGTTTTCAGTACACCATTTTTCACTGACCGAAGCACTGGACAGCTATTATCAGCTGGAACTGGATGTCACCCATACAGACCACAACATCCCACTGGATCAACTGATTCATCAGCCAGTCACGTTTGTCATGTATGACAGCGAAAAACTCAATAGCCTCAGTATCCCCGGCATTGATCCCTTGCCCCAGGAACCCTGCCGCCAATGGCATGGCGTCATACAGACTGCTGCCTGTCTTAGCCACAGCGCCGATGAAAGCCGCTACCGCCTTGTCATGGTGCCACGCATGGCATTACTCGATCAGATCGCCTGTACCCGCCTGTTTCAGCATGAAACAGCCCTCACCATTGTAGATAAAATCCTGCGCCATCATGGGTTTGGCGGAATTGACTTCCAGCTACAAAGCCAGCGTAGCCTGCCCAAATACGAACACCGCATGCAGTATCGCGAAACCGACTGGGCATTTATCCGGCGCGTACTGGCACAGGAAGGACTATGGTTCCGGTTTGAACAAAGCGAAGCCAATGAAATTCTGGTGGTAGGTGACGACCTGAGCCATTACAACCACCGCGATGACCTCCAGCAATTGCCCTTTAAAACCCCGTCCGGCCTTGAAAGCACCCAGCAGCCAACAAACGCCGAGCTGGCGGCTGAACTGGCGTTTGATGTCAGTCCCCTGTCTTCAGCAGCCAAAGCTTTAATCTCTGCCGGTCGCCCTCAGGCAGCCATCACCGATTTTATCGTATCCTGTCAGGCTCAATATGTCAGTGTTAAAGTCAAAGACTATAACTATCGCGATGCCCAGAATGCTTTACTGGCAGAATCCGGCTTTGACAAACCACCTGCCGCCACCCATGGCACCCCCTATCTGTATGGTCAGTTTCATCACAAAGACCCACAACAGGCTCAAAGCTATGCCCGTATCATTCATGAGCGCTCCCAGGCCATGCACCTACAGGCAAAAGGCCAGAGCAGGGTAGAACAATTAAGCCCCGGCCACATTATCGGCTTTGCCGATGACGCTAAAATTGGCAGCATCAGACAATGGCTCATCACCACAGTCATCCATCAAGGCAGTCGCGATGGTGACTATACCAACCACTTTGAAGCCATCAGCGCCGATCGGCAATGGCGGCCAGAATGGATACCCTATCCGGTCATCGAAGGCACCCTTGCCGGCACCGTATGCGATGCCAGTCAGGGCGAATATGCCTGGATAGATGAAATGGGACGCTATATCGTCAAATTCAATCTTGACCTCGATAGCTGGCAGCCCGGCGGCGAAAGCCGTCCTGTACGGCTGGCCAGACCCTATGCCGGCAGCGTATACGGCCAGCATTTCCCCTTACACGCCGGCACCGAAGTTCAGCTCGCGTTTCAGAACGGCGACCCCGACCGCCCCTATATTGTCGGCGTATTACACACCAGTCTTGCCGTTGACCATGTTCCCAACAGCTGGCGTACCCGTAACGTCATTCGTACCTGGGCCAATAATAAAATCCGACTGGAAGACCAGATCGGACACGAACACATCAAAATTGCCACCGAATACCACAAAAGCCAGCTTGGCCTCGGTCATCTGGTTGACCGCAATCGCAAAAAACGCGGCGCCGGCTTCGAACTGCGTACCGATGGCCATGGCGCCATACGCTCAGCCAAAGGCCTCTATCTCAGCACCGAAGCACAACCGGGCGCCAACGGCATGCAACTAGAGCGCCAGACTGCCACCGCCGAAATAGAAAGCGCTGTCAGTCAGGCCATCAGTTTATCCAAAATCACCGCCCAGCATACTCAGAAAGCCCCTGCACTCAATACTTTGGCTGACCTGTCTCACGAGTGCAGCAGCCTCGAATCTCCCGTCATTCTCACCAGTGCCGTTGCCGGTCTTGCACAAGTCACCCCCGCCTCAGTTCTCACCGGCGCAGCCAAAGACCTGCACCAGCAGGCCGGAGAAGACATTTTTATGGGTGCCGGTAAAAACATCACCCAGACCGCCACTGAATCCATTCAGCTCGTTGCCCAGACTGAAGACCTTAATCTCATCGCCGGTAAAAGCACCGCCCGCCTGGCCTCGCATGGCACCAATGTTGAGCTTATGGCTGCACAAAGCATCAGCCAGAACGCCGTAGCCGGCGAAATACTCCTGAATGCCAAAAATGGCATCAAACTGGCCAGCGGCGGCTCATATATCGAAATCAAAGATGGCAGAATCAGCTTTCACAGCGCAGGCCCGATCGAATATTACGGCAATCACCAGTTTAGCGGCCCGCAAGGTGGTAATGTGCCTATGCCCGAAGTGCCCAGCTCTGTATGCCTTGAATGCCTGCGCAAAGCACGCGCTCACAGTATCGGCGTTCAAAATCGATGAAAAGGAGCCAGACTAATGGTACAAATGATTGAAAAACCAATAAAAAATAGTAAAGAACTGGTACAGAATATGCTCAAGGCCACCGAAAGCCTCGGTCACGAACAACTTTTTTTACTGATTGATTTATGTGATATTCAGCAGCCACTACTGGCCACCATCGCCAGCTGGCAGCCAAAACAGTCTTACTGGCTATTGTTTGAACAAACACCAGAAGCCTCCATCAGCGAGCATGGACCGCTATTACTTAGCCTTGACATACACAACCTCAGCCACATAGAACTTCTGCAAAAAATCAGCCAGCACTGCTACAACGACAACCGCCTGATCGGCTTTAACAGCACCTTTCCCGCCAGCACCCTCGTGTCTCATCTGCGCGCTGCCATGCAACTGAGCTGGCACGACGATACCGGTGAAAAAAAAGGCCTGTTGCGCTACTATGTCCCTGATCTATTCGAAGCCGTTAACAACATCTTCACCCCGTTTCAATACAATTGGTTTCATCAATACACACTGCAATGGTTTTTCATGCCCGATGACGGCCAGTGGCAAATCATGCCCGTCGTACCCGCCAAGCAGACCCAGCTGTCTGTCAGTGGACTGGTGTTTACCGATACCCAATACCATTTATTATTACTCTGGTCAGATGCATTTAGATTTTATCGTAAATACAAAGATATACTCCAGTCAAAATATCATGACAGCCAGAGAGTATTACTGTTGAAATTATATGAAATTGCCTGCCGTGCAGATAAAGCCGGCATTTATAGTCAGGACAAACTGGAACAGTATTATTTTAACGAACTCGGAATCAGCCATGAAGCAGCAGCATCCTGACCGTAAGGCGAAGAATCATTCATCCCATCATCAGCAATGCCTGAAGAAACTGAAGATCAGCCTGTTTTTTGATGGTACTGACAGCCATGAAAAGGCTGACAGTGCCGTTAC
>JAQTIE010000006.1 GCA_029433475.1 Neisseriaceae bacterium ESL0693
GAATGCGTTAAAGTCACTGGGCAAAAACTATGACCGGATTATGGTGGATCCGGCCACCGGCCGGGTATTACCAACCACGGCCAATGCCAGTGCTTTGTGGGATTTCAGTCATGATGTGCAAGAGACGGTTGCGGCGGTGGATAAAGACTATGCGAATAATAAGCCATGGACACAGGAGCAGTTTAATCAGCAGGTGATGAGTCAGATAGAGCAGCGCTTTGATGAAACGATGAAGAATCTGAATGAGATCAGGAAACTGCTGGAGGAGCAAAAAAAGGCAGCCGCAGCGGCCAATGATAAAGGGGCGCTTCAGAAAACCGGGCAATTATTGAATCAGGTAGATGACAACATGAATAAATTGCAGCAGGCGATGACGGAGAGTCAGGCTTTATCGGGTGTGGATAATGCCGCTGCGATTATACCGGCCGGAGTGTTACCGCAGCGCAGTCTGTCGTTGCCGGTGGTAGAAAATCCGCTACCGGGCACGCAATTGCCGGCAGGGATGGAATTGAGCATTGAGAATGTGCGGCTGCATATTCAAGAGCAGCTATCGGCACTGTCGCCCTTGACGGCACAGGCTGAAGGCACTGCTGACGGGCTGGCGGCGATAGATACAACGAAGCGGCAGATCACACAGGCGGCCTTACAGGAACTGGGCATTGAATCTGAGATGAATGAGTATCTGAGTGGCCGGTTACTGGAAGAGAGTCAGCCGCAGCTGCGGTTACTGGCGGAGGAATTGTCGGCGGGTAAGACACCAGAGGCGCTGCAAACGTTGTCGCCGATGAAATTGCAGCGGGTGAGGCAGCTGTTGCAGCAGTATTTACAGGTTAGTCAGAGCTAAATGATGATTCAGTAAAGGAGCGTGATATGTGGCGTCAATGGATGGTGGTGGTATTGCTGGCCGGCTGGATGTCTTGTGTATTTGCCGATACTTATGCTGATGCAACAGCAGCCAGAAAGAAAGGTCAATTACAGCAGGCGATGCAGCTTTATCAGCGGGCGATTGAAGAAAGCGATGATCATCGTGCCTACAATTCGATCGGTACGATGTATGAATTTGGTGAGGGTGTACCGCAAAGCTATACCAAAGCGTTTGAATATTACAAAAAAGCCGGTGATCGTGGCAATGTCATGGCTTATGGTAATACCGGCGCTTTGTATGATCGTGGTCTGGGCGTTAAGCGCAATGTGCCTTTTGCGATGGAATTATATTTTAAGGGCATGAATAAAGGTGACAGTAAATCCATCAATAATCTGGGGGTGATGGCCGGCACGGGCGAAATATTGCCGCAGGATATGGCGGTGGCTTGGGCGTTGTTTGCCTTTGCCCGTGATCTGGGCGATCCGTTTGCACCTGATAACCTGAAAGGTCTTCAGCCTTTAATGACACAGGCGCAATCGGCGCGTGCGCGGCAGGTGTATCAGGCGCTTAAACGAGCCAAGCCCACAGCCCGGGTAGATACGTTTCTGGATTTTATGGATTTGGGTGATTGATGGCCAAGAAGCAAACAGAGCCAAATCAGTGGCCGGCTCCAGCCAGGATACGCTGGTCATTCTGGCTGGGACTGTATCTGCTGGCTATAGCGCTTAACCGGCATTATGCGCCTAAGCTGGCCGGGCTGTTGCAGCTGGAAAAATTAACGCCATTACAGACAGGGTTACTGGCGCTTTTGCCAGCGCTATTGCTGGTTACGCTGATGCTGCTGTTGCGCTGGTGCTGGTATCAGGGCTGGTTGATTTATCATCGGGCCAATCAGTGGGTGTATGAAGAGAAGATTCGGCAGAATCAGCGTTACTGGTCGGAATCGGTGCAGTTGCAGGAAGTGGTGTTTTGTTGTGGTCAGATCAATGATCTGAAACAGTTACTCGACTACCGGCGTCAGACAGATGTGGCCGGCATACTGGATAAGAGTCAGCGCAAAATGGATTTAGCCACCTATTCGGAGCAGCCTGAGCACAGGCTGGAGGGTCTATTGTCCCGGCTGGCACAGGAATTGCAACAGCGTAAATTACTGGCTGAGGATAACCAGCAGTCGTTGTGGTTATGGCTGGGTGATGCGGCCAGCTGGCAGCTTTTCCGGGCACAGGTAAACGCTTTGGGGGGTATGTGCCCGACCGCCCCTGATCGCTATATCAAGGGTCTGGAAATAAACTGGCTGATTGATCGGGCGCAGGAAAGCCAGTACCGGCGTATTTTGCTGCTGGGGTATGAATGTGTGGACAAACTGGAATTACTGTTATTGCTGATTTTTGCACCTGAAGGCCGCCTGGCGCGATTGGGGCGGGCGTTTTCAGTAGAGCACTGGGCAGAGCAGCAGCCGGATTTTATGGCTATGCTGCCTTCTGGTATGGTGCAGTTACAGTTGTGCAGTGAGTCGTTTAAGGCGCATCAGTTTGAGCAATGGGGGCAGCATAAAAATCTGACAGTAACTGGGGTTTCGCTGGATATGCCGAATTTTGCTGTTGATGCGGATCGTACGGGTGCCTGGCTGTGGCTTTTATGTACGCTTGACCGGATTGATTCGTATCCGTTGATGGTTGAACAGCAGCGTCAGCTTTTAATGATTGCGCCGGTCAGGTCTGAAGAATAACAATACAAAGATAAATAGTCATGATGTTACCCTGGAATTTTCTTAAGCAATATCAGCAGCGGCTGCAAGCGCTGGGGTCGGCGCTGCCGGCAAGTCAAAAGAGCGGCAGGCCGAAAATCCTGACGCTGTGGTTATTGTGTAGTGTGTTGTGGTTGTTGCTGGTGTGTGCGGCGGTGGCTTTTCTTTATTGGTATCATGATCAGCAATGGCTGGTACGGCATCGTCTGATGTTGCTGCTGCTGGCTTTAGCCGGGCTGGCATTGTGTGTGATTGTGCCGGTGCTGTGGCGGGTATTTGCGGTGCTGGATGGCCCCGGCGGCAGTGTTGCGCTGATGAAGCGCAGTATTTATCAGCGGCAAACGCCGATTCAGGCGCGGCTGGATGCTTTTGCCGGTCATTTGCGTCAGAAATACCCGTTACACTGGCTTAATCGTCATTATATTCTGGCGGTACAGGGTGATCCGGCGGCTTTCAGTGATGTGGGTGAGCAGTTGCAGCGGCAGGGCTGGGCAGAGGTGGATCAGGTTTATCTGGTGCTGATGAATGAGTTGGACGATGTGCTGACGATGCCTTTCTGGCGCGGTCAGTATCATTGTCCGTTTGATGGTGTGGTATTGCTGCGCGATCTGAATAGTGGTGAGAGTAAGGTGTGTGGCGATGCGCCGCAAGCATGGCTGGATAAATTTTATGCGCTGGTTCATTGGAAAATACCGTTTGCGCATATTTTCCACACCGATGAGGCGCTGAATGATATACCGGAAAATTTAAGCTGGTGTGTGCATGAGGGCGGGCAGTCCGCAGCAACGTTAAGACAGAATATCTATCGGCACATTATTCAGCGGCTGATGCTGGCTTCGCCATCACAGAAAAAACCTTTATTGGCGCTTCTGGATGAGCATGCAGACGCTAAAATGGATCCGGAAGCGGTGTATGCCAAAGAAGCGCTGGCTTATTGTCATGCTATCGGTATTCAGGCCAGACAGAGCCGCTGGTGGGGGCAATGGCTGAATCTGGCGGTTGAATTACATCATCATCCTTCGGCCTGGGTGAAAGTACCGCGGCAGATTCGCTATGCCAAAGTCTGGATCGGTGTTTTATTGCTATTGTTATTGTGGATCGGGGTGTCATTCGGGCGTAATCTGCATGAGATCGCGCGATTCAAACAGGAAATTAAGCAGGTAGAGGCGATTCAGTCACCAGAAGACGCCAGTGTTCCATTGCTGGATTTGCAGAATCATATTGTATTGCGTCAGCGGGCGTCTTTATCGTCTTTGATGCAGCTGGGGTTTAATCATGATCATACTTTATTGACCAAGGCATTACCGGTATATGGTATGGCCACCAGAAAATGGTTTGTGTTTCCAGCGGATGAGCAGATTGTGCGGGTACTGCAATCGTTGCCTTTACAACGGCCACAGACGGCTGACAAAGATCATGCATTACTGAAACCGATTGAGCAATACAGTAATGATATTGCGCTGACGGAGGGTTTTGATGCGCTTAAAGCCTATCTGATGTTGCGTTATCCCAAAAGGGTGGACAATATTTATCTGACGGATTATTTAAGCCGTTTGTCTTTGCATCAGACGCCGGCACAGAAACATCAGATGCAGCAGATTTTTGAATTTTACAGCCGCCAGCTGCCGCATCAGCCATCATGGTTATTGGCGCCGGATGAAACTCTGATACGGCAAAGCCGGGCGGTGCTGAATGATTTGTATCAGCAGCAACAGCAGGATCAGAAACTTTATCAGTCTTTATTAGAAGCTGCTGATCAGCGGTTTGCACCGCTAACGCTGGCTGATCTGGCGGGTAAAGACAGTCAGCTGTTCTGGCAGAATAAACAGACTTTGTCCGGTGCCTATACCGCCCGGGCATGGCGGGAGTGGTTTGAGCCGGAATTAAATAAACTGAATCCTGCTCATTATAAAAATGGTTCCTGGGTATTGAATGATCAGGCAAAAGACGATGACGGTGAGGGCGATATCCGTAAACAGATCATGGCGCTTTACCAGCAGGATTATTTTGAACACTGGCAGGAATTTTTGTCGGGTATTGAATGGGTGCCGAATGATCATTTAAATACTCAGGTGGAAAGACTGAAGCAATATGCGGATAAGAAAAATTCAGTGCTGGTGAAACTTCTGGCAGCGATAGAGGAAAATACGCGTATTGGCTATGCTGATCATCGTACCGAAGAGGGCAAAGGGGTATTGGTTGAATTTGAGCCGTTGATTGCCCTGATTAAAACGCGTCCGGATCAGGCTGAGCATGAGCGGCCTTTGGATCAGTATCAGGAAAATCTATTGGCGATGTATCTGCAATTACAGAAAATTCAGGGCGCAGGCAATCAGGCAGCAGCGTCGCAGCTGGCGTTTAATGCTTTACTGGGGGACGCGGCTCATGCCAGTGCCGATTTTGTCAAGGTGCAGCAAAGCATTGATTTGCAGGTGGCCAATCTGGGGGTGCAATGGCAGGACATCGGGCGTACGTTGTTAAGTTTTCCGTTTGATGCCTCTAAAAAAATTGCGCTGCAACCGGCTTTGCTGAATATCAATCAGTTGTGGCAGCAAATGGTGCTGCTGCCCTGGCAGCAACGGTTTGCACATAAGTATCCGCTGGATAAACGCGCGCAGCAAGATGTTTCACTGGCCGAACTGCAACAGTTTATTGATCCGCAGCGCGGGGTTATTGCTCAGTTTAACCGCCAGTATTTAAATGAGGTATTGGTATTGGTGGGGAATCAATGGCAGATCAATCCGGCGTTGTCTTCTGAAGAAGTGGCGATTGATCCTGCTTTTGTGACGCAGTTGAATGCGTTAAATCAGTTGCTGGAATTTGTGTCTTCAGGTGATGGTACGGCGGTATTTGAACTGAAATTCAGGCCGGTACCTGATGTAAAACAAATACGGTTGGTAGCGGCGGGGCAACAATGGACTTATCTGAATGAAAAACCTTACTGGCATAAGGTGAAATGGCCGATCAGTGGCGAGGGCGATAAAAAAAGTGCCATTGAATGGGTGGATATTCATGATCAGCATGGCCGGCTGGAGGTATTGGGTGATTTGGGTATTCTGCGGTTACTGGATAAAGCCACTGAGGCTTCGTTTAATGAGGATGGCTCTTATCATTTGCAATGGCAGATTCAGGGTAAAAAAATCGATATGGATATTAAAAGCTTGCAGACAAATGATTTTATTACGCTGCTGAAGCTGAAAGGGTTTGATTTTCCTGAAACTGTATTCAAGGTAGAACAGTATGCAGACTAAAATTTTATGGCAGACTTTAAAACAGCATCAGCTGAAAAAAATGGCTGAGCCATTATGGGATGAGATCAGTCCTTTATTGATGCCGCTGGCCGAGCCGCCGGAGGATATTCGTTATCATGAGTCGTTTTTACTGATCAAGGCCGAGCTGGAAAAAGCCTCCGGTATTGATCTGGCGGTGATTGATGAGGCGGGCGCCGATTTATGCTGCCATGTGGCTAAAGACATCCGGGTAGGGGTGTATTTAACTTATGTCTGGTTGCGTACGGAGGCTTATCAGGGTCTGATCAAAGGGCTGTTGTTTTTATATGCGCTTTGTGTGCTTTATCCAGATAGTTTTCAGCCGCGCCGTGTGGCTTTGATTAAAACCATGTTGTGCTGGTTGTCGGGTGATAAGGTAGAAAATGCGTTAATGCTGTTGCAGGGGCGGTTACTGGCCGATGAGTATCAGGCGATTAAAGCGTTGTGTAGTCTGATTCAGGCGCATTTAACCACTCAGTTCGGGCAGGATTTTGATGAATTGAATGCTTTATTGTTATTGCTGCCTACCGATGAAATGCACTTGAATGAGGCAGATCAGGCTAAGACAGTATCAAAGCCTGCGGCGGCCAGTGATACAGATAAAAGCGCGGCTGTGGTGTCGCAATATGCTCAGGAGGGACAAAAGTCAGCAGTGAAAGCGGTATTGCGTTCTTCGCAGGATGTGCTGGATACCATGCGCACCGTGGCGCGGTTTATCAGTGATCAGGAGCAGAATGAATGGGCTTCAGCGCGGTTGTTGCGGGTTTTCCGCTGGGATTTATTGCGCCAGCTACCGCCCAATGAGGCGGGAATAACGCGGATTATGCCGCCGCGCGGGATATTGTTAGGCCAGCTGGATAATTTGTATCTGCAACAGCATTGGTCTGAATTATGGCGTCTCTGTCAGCAGGCATTTATGGAGGGCGCCAATCATTTTTGTCTGGACCTGCAATATTTAAGCTGGTGTGCCATGCAGCATCTGGGTGATGAGGCGTTGTTGTGGGCTGATGTGCTAAGTAGTGATGTGGCTTTGCTGCTTTTGCGTCTGCCGAAACTGGATCAGCTCAGTTTTTCGGACGGGCGGGCGTTTGCCAGTGAGGAAACACGCCAGTGGCTTGAATTACATGCTCGTTTCCGGGAGGAGGATACACAGCATCCGGTGGCCGGACAGTCAGATACCGCTTTGGTGACGGCAGAGATCGAACAGCAGGCATTGGCGATTTTGCATGAACAGAATATGTCTAAAGCGCTGGACTGGCTGCAAGGGGTTGTATTTGATGATGACGGACTTTCTCTGATGCGTAAACATTATCTGATGGCCAAACTGGCGATCGCTGCCGGTCAGACCGATTTTGCGCTGGCGTTACTGGAAAAAATGAATACCACGTTATCGGCAGAACCGTTATTTTCTTGGGATAAGAAGTGGACTTTCCAGATCAAACAGATGTTGTGGCAATTATTGAAAAAACAGCCTAAATCACAGCAAAACCGACCGCAGCTGGATTTACTGGTAAAGGAAATGACGGTTTTAGAGCCTTGTCTGGCACATCAATTATTGTATAAGTAAGCAGTTATGGAAAAAAAAGATAATTTATTGCGTTATTATGAAGCTGAGATGCGTTACCTGACAGAGGCGGCCGATGATTTTGCCCAGGCGCATCCTGAATCAGCAAACCATTTGCGTATGAACGATTCGCTGCAACGGGACCCGATGGTGGAGCGGTTGTTTGAGGCTTTTGCGTTTTTAAATGCTAAGCTGTATCAGAAAATCGATGATGATATGCCTGAACTGACTGAACAGGTACTGGGGCTGTTATGGCCGCATTATTTGCGGTCTATGGCATCGATGTCGGTAGTCAGATTAAAGCCAAACCGGGAAGTGGGGCGCCATCAGTGTATTGAAGCCGGATTGGGGTTACAGACCGCTTTTGATGATCAAACAGGGCTGCATTGTGAATTTCGTACCACCGCCCGGGTTGATGTTTATCCTCTGGTGCTGGCCGGCGCGCGGCTGACGCATAATCCATTGGGGCAATCCATTATTCAGTTACAGCTGGCGCTGTCGCCGGAAATTTCAGAAAAAAATATCGTCTTACCTGAAAAGTTTGATCTTAAGGTGTATCTGACCGGAGAAATGGAAACCAAATTATCATTATATGATTATTTGATTAACCATCTGGATTATATTACCACGGATGAGCATTTGCGCCAGCGCTCGAGGCGTATTCATATTGATCGCTGTCATTTCACTACCGATGACGTGAGCTGGCTGAAACATCAACCTTATGCTGCCACTGAACGCGATATTCTGATGGAGTATTTTCTTTTCCGGGAAAAATTTCTGTTTTTCGAAATCAAAGGGCTGAGTCAGGCTGATTTTGATCAGCCGCAACAGCAATTATTGATTAACTGTCATTTAAACCGTGATTTCCCGCTTCAGTTAAGCTTTGATGAAAGTTATTTTCAGTTATTCTGTACGCCAGTGATTAATGCATTTGAACTGGAGGCTGAGCCGGTCAGGCGCACTGTTGCCCAGCTGGAATATCAGTTACGGCCGATGCATGCCAAGGCTGAATACATGACGGTATTGGACGTGGTCAAAGTGGAATCCTATAGTCAGCGTACGGCAAAGCGGCAGCAGTATTTACCTTTCCATGAGTTTAAACAGGGTAAAAAGAGTCTTGACATCACCGCCGCATCACAACCTTACTATCATGTTCATGTGCGTCAGGGTACGGCTCAGCAATATGAAACATACATGGCTTTTGCTGAAGATACGGTTCAGATGGAGGATGAAGTGGTTTCCGTGACCATTCGCGCCAGTCAGGGTGATTTACCTCGTCAGATCAGTAAATACAATAAACATATGACTTTATCTTCATCAGTGCTGGGTATTGAAAGCGCCGAGATGATGATGGTGCCCACGCCCATGTATTATCCGCCTGATTTTAAAAATCAGCATTGGCAATGGCTGTTTGAAATGGGACACAATTATCTGGCTACTTTGGATACCCATGTTCTGAAAAACAGTTTACATCTCTTGGATTGGTCGGGCGTCAATCGCAATAAACAATATATTGAGGCCATTGAATCAGTCAGCCGGCATATTGTGCATCGTGCCCATCGTGGTATGATGATTCGTTGTATCCGGATTGACATCAGTTTAGACAGCAGTGCCTTTATTAATGAGGCCGATGCGGCTTTATTTGCCTATGCCTTAAATCAGTATTTAATCAGTCTGGCGCCATTGAATCTGGTGGTGGAAGTTCATTTTCAGCTTGAACCCAATGGTTATGAATTTCACTGGCCGGTACCTGTACAGGAAGTGATCGGATGAGTGATCATTTACTGGCCGGATTGTTACGTCACCCTGAGCGTCATCAGTTTTATCAGTTTTGCCGTATTCTGGCGCGGCAAGGGATTAATCTGCGTGTGCCTGGCTTACAGACAGACAATAAAGAAACCCTACAATTCTGTGCCTGGCCTTATCTGGGTTTTCCCGCCGGGGAATTGAGGCGGGCATTGCCTGAATCGGCCTATCATTATACGTTGCCTATTGTGTACACAACCTTTATGGGGCTGACCGGCACCGATGGCGCCATGCCCAACTGGCTGATTGCTCAGACGGCACAGAAAAGCGATGCTATGGCGCATTTAAATGCGTTTCTGGATATATTTCATCATCGGCAGATGATGTTGTTTTATCAGATATGGCAACGTTATTATTATGAATTCCAGTATACTGCTGCAGCTCAGGATAAGATTTCAACGGCGCTTCTGACTCTGGTTCAGGGGCGCCGTCCGGTGCCGGTGGATCCGCGCTATTATCTGGGCACAATGCGGCTTTTGAATAAAAAGCATAAAAACGCCCTGGGTTTGATCGAACTGGTGCGGTATGTGCTGCCCACCGCCAGACGGGTTGAAATCAATCAGTTTATGCCGGTAGCGCGTGCCATACCGCAGTTAACTTTAAAACAGCAGCCGGTATTGGGCGAGGCGGTATTGGGGCGGTTTATGTATGATGCCAATAGTCAGATCGGGATACGGGTGACGCTGGATGATTATCAGAGTCTGCATGATTTATATGCCGGTCAGCCGATAAGACAGATTCTGGCTGATCTGGTGAAAAAATATGTTGGTCTGGCTCTGGATGTTACGCTGACTGCACAGATTGCATTACAGTTTTTACCCTTTGCCCGCTTAAATGCTGCTGAACCGCAATTATTGTCTTCAGGGGTGAAACTGGGTGCTGCCAATGGTGACACCATGATGAGTATTACATTGGGAGAGATATAAATGAAGCGCCAGCCATTAGGGTATTGGATATTGTTGTGTCTGTTGCTATCGGGTTGTCATATGGCACAAAAAGGCTATGAATCGGTGCGCAAGGCCGGTACCGAAGCGGTAACGCTTAGCCGGTATCATTATGATTTTAAGGTAATGACCACTAAAACACTGAATCAGGGCAATCAGGCCAACGCGCTGACCACACACATGCAGATTTATCAGTTACGGGATAAAGCACGCTTTCAAGAAGCCAGTTATTATGATCTGCTTCATCAGGCTGATAAAGTGCTGGATAAGGATCTGGTGCAGCAGCAGACCATTACCGTCATGCCTTTCAGCAGTCAGGAAGTGACCGGCGATGTGGATCAGCAAAGCCAGTATATCGGCGTGGTGTTTTTCTTTCACCAGCCGCAGGAGGACGAACAGAGCTGGAAATTATTATTATCGCTGAAGGATATCCATTTATGGGGCGATAATTATATTCTGGTCGATGATAATACCGCCAGACTGGTGAAGAAAAAAGCGGTTAAGGCGCTATCCAAAGAGCAAAAAGCAGAGAAAAAAGTACAGGAAAAAGCAGCAAAAGCCAAACAGAAAGCTGAAAAAGCGGCTAAAAAGGCGGAAAAAATGAATAAAGCTGCCAAACCATCAGGCAGTAACCCGGCTACTGCCATAATAAAATAATTCTTATTGCATAAAGATGATATCCGCCATGTTAGACGCCTCCATACTGGAAAAATTAACGTTGGTTCTGGCTGATGAAACACCGATTGAAACCCTTGATCAGCATGAGCGCTATATTTATAGCGTGATGAACCATATTGAACGCATCCTTAATACTCGCCGCGGCAGTGTGAAATACATTCCTGATTATGGTTTACCTGACCTGAGTGTGATTTACCGCCATCTGCCCGGCAGTCTGTTGGTATTGCAGCATCACATCAGTTTTACTTTATTGAAATACGAGCCCAGACTGGTGGCGGTACAGGTAAAAATGATCGAAGCACAATCCACTGATTTCATGATTGCCTATGAATTATTGTGTCAGTTAAAAGGTATTGGCTCGGTACGGTTTACCACTACTTTTGATGGGCATGAGATGGTGCGGGTGTGGCGGGAATAGACATAAATAGATAATATTTTAACAAAAATAATCTGCTAATTAATAAATGGATCTGTTTATCTACTTCTTCTGACCAATACTAAGCCGTATTTAATTGTATTAAAATACAAACTTTTTTATTCTTGTTATGATACGGGTCATGATGATTCGTGTTGCGGTTGCATGGCTGGAAGATGCGGGCTGATCAGGAATTTTATACAGAGATAGTTTTGCTGTGGAAGTTTCTTTTCTGAAAATAAAGTATGGGTGGGTATGAAGCGGATTTGGCAGAGGATTGAACAATCCTGTTTGCAAGGTAAGAAGTTGTCACAGATTCTGATGGTGTTTATTGCGCTGTGGCTGATTCTGGCGTCGATGCTGATCGGGTTGTCGTTGAATACGTCCTGGCGGCTGGAAGAGCGGGGTATGGCGATTAATGAGGCGGGCAGTTTGCGTAAACGGGTGTTTCATATTGCCTTATTGGCTAGACAGCCTGAGCCTGAGGTGGCTTTACAGACGGAATATGAGGCATTTGAATCGGTGATCCGGCATTTGAAGTCATTACGTGAGGGTGGTTTTGACCGGCGTGGCCAGCATGATTTAATGACCCGCAAGCTGGATGAGATTGAGCGCCATTTTCACAGTTTCTGGTATCAGGCACGTCAGTTTCATCAGCATAAGATTAAAGAAACGGCATTTATTGCCGAGGCGGAGGCGTTTACTCAATCGATTAATGATCTGGTGCTGATTATTGAGAGTGACAATACCCGTAATATTCGTTTGTTGCGCTGGTTTCAGTTCAGTTTATTGTTGATGGCGTGGGTTTCGGCCTTTGCTTCGCTGCGCCTGTTGCATCAATTGGTATTGTTGCCTTTATACCGGCTGAATAAGGGTATTGATCATATTCGGGAAAAGCAGTTTTATACGCGTCTGAATGAACAGGGCACGAGTGAATTTGGTCAGGTGGTGCATGGGTTTAATCTAATGGCGTCCAGATTAAGTGATGTTTATGATAATCTGGAAGGTTTGGTGGCAGAGAAAACCCATGCGTTGCGTAAGAAAAATTATGAATTGGCCATGTTGTATGAAATGACTTCGATTTTTCAGGAAAATCAGGAGCAATCGGATTTAATTAAGGTATTTTTAGATCGCATGATGGCATTCAGTGGCGCTAAAGCCTGTGTGGTGCAGCTGAAAAAACGTCATGCTACTGATTTTGAGGTGGTGGGGTCGTCCGGATTACCTGAGTCGGTATTGGTGCATATGCAAAGGCATCGTTGTGGTTGTGGTGCCTGTGAGCAGTTTGGCGGGGATGCTGATCGTAGCGGTTTGCCGGCTGAGCGGGCGTGTGAGGGTAATGGTTGCCATTTGCTGGGTTTTTGTCAGGCTTTTCCGATTAAATCGGCTAAAGAAGAAATCGGTATTTTGAATTTGTTTGCGCCGGTGCCTTTGGCGCTGACGATAGATGATAAGCAGTTGATCGAAACGGTAGCGGGTCAGTTTGGGATTGCTATTGAACGGCTGCGCCTGAATCAGCTGGATACACAAATGGCGGTACTGGAAGAACGGAATCTGATGGCGCGCGGTTTGCATGACAGTATTGCGCAGTCGTTGTCTTTTCTGAATATGCAGGTACAGGTATTATTGCGCGCCATTAAGGATGATAAGCCGCAATTGGTACAGCAGACGTTGAATTTTATTGATGAAGGTATTAAAGAATGTTATGCCGATGTACGGGAATTATTGTCTAATTTTCGGGTGCGTCTGGCGCGGGAAGGGTTTTTAAGTGCGATGCAATCGGTGATCGTGCGATTTGAAAAGCAAACCAGTATTCCGGTGGACTGGTCGTTAGAGGGTGAGCCTTTTGAACTGGATGATGATGAACAGTTACAGGTGATTTTTATTGTGCAGGAGGCATTGTCTAATATTCGTAAGCATGCCAGAGCCACTCAGGTGCAGATTAAGGTAGTTTATGATGCTGATCGTTTGTGTCTGCGGATTCAGGATAATGGCGTTGGCTTTGATCCGGCCAGTCTGGTGCAAAAGGAATTACAGGGTCATGTGGGCACCAGTATTATGCGTGAGCGTGCGGGTAAAATAGATGGCCAGTTGCAGATTGTGTCTGCGCCAAGAGCGGGGACGACAGTTGAATTAACTCTTTACCGTGCACATACGGTAAATTAATGGTATACAGTTATGACAGATGAGGCAAAAAAACGTATTTTAATTGTGGATGATCATACTCTGTTTCGCAAAGGTTTATGTTCTCTGATTAATAACAGTGATGAATTTGAGGTAGTGGGCGAGGCTACTGATGGTCTGGAAGGGGTGAAGTTGCAGCGTCAGCTTGACCCTGATGCGGTATTACTGGATGTGGATATGCCAGTGATGGGCGGCATTAAAGCCTTGCCTTTGATGATCAGTCAGCATCCGCATGTGGCGGTATTGATGCTGACGGTGTCTGAGGATGATCAGAATCTGATGGAGTGCATGCGTCTGGGGGCACGGGGTTATTTATTGAAAAACATTGACCCGCAGTTTTTGCTGGATGGCCTGAAAAAAGCGATTAACCGTGACAGTGTGTTATCACCGGAAATGACCAGTAAGCTGATTAATCATCTGCGTCAGCATGAAATGCAGCCGACAGATCAGACTGAACCGCTGACGCCGCGTGAAAAAGAAATTCTGAAGTGGATTGTCCGCGGTGTGAGTAATAAGGTGATTGCGCGTAATCTGAATGTTACTGAAAGTACAGTAAAGGTACATGTGCAGAATGTGTTGCGTAAGCTGAATCTGGTCAGCCGGGTTCAGGCAGCGGTATATGCAGTTGAGCACGGACTGGATAAATGAGTTGATTTAGAGATGGCTGGTCAGCAATAGCCTGACTTGGGGTATTTTCGGATACCTCTCTGATGCCTGTTTCAGGATTGAATATGTTTGTCTGTGTGGCGTTGGTTTGTCTCTGGCGAGTAAAAGATTTTTTTGGCCGTATGGCCGATGATGCTGGTGGCCGTGGCTTCAATGGTGCCGCTGACCAGACCGCCGATCAGTGGTATCAGCGTGGTGGCTTTAGTCATGCCGGCTTTGCTGGTCTGATTCAATAAGCGCTGGCCGACGATATGATGGATTTTTTTCATGACTTCTGTGTTCAGATAAGTCTGTCCCAGTTGCTGGCCAAGGCGGCTGGCGGTGTTGATGCCTGTTTTTTTAAGTATGTCGGTAACGGCGGTGCCACATAAGGTCGCATAAACCAGAGTTTGTACTTTATCGTCTTTGAGATCATAACCGCACATATAGGCAATGGCAGCGATCATCCTGATCTGAAGAAACAATACTGCCGACAGATTGGCCGGTAGGCTGACGGGCAGGGTAAATAGACCACCAAGTCCGGTGATAAATCCTACTGAGCCGGTTTGCAGGGTCTGGCGCCGGATGAGCTGATCAATACTTTTACTCAGATCAGGCTGATTCATGTAATTTCTGGCCAGATGTTCGGCGCTTTCTATACCGGCCAGACCACTTAAAGATTTACTGTAGAAGTAGTTCAGGGCGGTCAGAAGGGTGTTGAAACGATATTTATACTTCATCTTGATATATGCTCGCTGATACGGCTTACGTTTTCGTCAGATAAGCAAAACGTGGTATCAACAGTGGTTTTCTCTAAAATAATAAATGGATTATAGTCAGTATGATTGTGCTTGCCTAGGTATGGAAAAATGATTTTAGGCAGAATCAGTCAGTACAGTCGGTTTACTGAGGATTTTGATATCAGTATCCGGATAGATGTGATTTATATTAATGGAATTTAATATAAATCGCATTATTTTTAAGTATGATAATAATATAAATATTTGAATTAATTTAATTTACCTAAACAATAAGCATTGAAACAATATAGCACGATATGCTTTTAATGATGATTTGTCATGTTGGTATCTGCCATCAGAAAAGTGGACAACTCATTCGGTTGGTCGGCTGTCTATTATCCTTTGGTAGTAGTTTGTCTTCGTCTTTTGAATCTGGATTTCTAACTGTTGTAAGAATGTGATTTCTATTATTTAGCAGGTAAGCTTATGGCCGAATTTAATTTTGGGATATGGAATCCGGCGGGAATGATGATATGAATACCGAAACCAGAAAGTCTGTAACCGTACTGACCTCCAGTACGGTTTCGTTTGCCATCTGTTTTATGATCTGGATGGTTTTTGCTGTAATCGGTGTGCCGATTCAGAAACAATTTAATCTGACAGAAACCCAATTTGGTTTGCTGGCAGCAATGCCGGTGTTGTCAGGGTCATTGGTGCGGGTGCCACTGGGGATCTGGACTGATCGTTTTGGTGGTCGGGTGGTGTTTTTTGCTCTGATGCTGGTGTGTGTGCCAGCGGCTTTTCTATTGCGTTATGCCCATAGCTATGAACAGTTTTTACTGATTGGTTTGTGGCTGGGGCTGGTGGGTGGTTCGTTTTCGGTGGGTACGCCTTATGTGGCCAAATGGTTTAAAAAACAAAACCAGGGTCTGGCCATGGGTATTTTTGGCGCGGGTAATGCCGGAGCGGCACTGAATAAATTTGTGGCACCGGCCATTATTGCGGCTTATGGCTGGCAGATGGTGCCGACTGTATACGGCGTGGTGTTGTGTGTGGTGGCGGTATTGTTCTGGCTGTTCAGCTATAACACGCCCAAAGTGGCCAGTGCTCAGCAGGTACCGCTGAAGGCACAGCTGAAGCTGATGAAAGATCCGCGGGTATTGAAATACAGCCAATATTATTCGGTGGTGTTTGGCGGTTATGTGGGTATTTCATTGTGGATGGTGAGCTATTACGTGCATGAATACCATTTCAGTTTGCAACAGGCTGCCTTTTTAGCTGCCTGCTTTTCTTTGCCGGGCGGCGTTTTGCGTGCTTTTGGTGGCTGGTTATCCGATAAATACGGGGCGCACAAGGTGACCTGGGCGGTGATGTGGGTGTGCTGGGTGGCGTTTTTTATTCTGTCGTATCCGCCAACACAAATGTCGATTCAGACGGTGTCGGGGCATTTGTCATTACACATTGGTCTGAATGCCACGGTGTTTACTTTGTTGCTGTTTGTGGTGGGTGTGGCACTGGCGATTGGTAAGGCTTCGGTATTTAAATACATTGCCGATGATTTTCAGGAAGATATCGGCACCGTTTCGGGTGTGGTGGGGCTGGCTGGTGGTCTGGGCGGTTTTTTGTTGCCCATCATGTTCGGGGTGCTGGTTGATTTAACCGGTATTCGTTCTACCTCATTTATGCTGATGTACGGCACGGTGTGTGTGAGTCTGATCTGGATGTATTTTTCTTTTAAGCAGAAAAACCATTAAGCATTTATTAAGGAACAAACAATGGCTAAAGTATTAAAAAACTGGCAACCGGAAAATCCGGAATTCTGGCGCTCAGAAGGCGAGCGCATTGCCAGGCGTAATTTATGGATTTCGATTCCGGCCTTGTTGCTGGCCTTTGCCATCTGGCAGGTATGGAGTGTGACGGTGGTGAAATTGCCACAGGTCGGATTCCATTATGACAGCAATCAATTATTCTGGCTGGCGGCGCTGCCGGCTTTATCGGGTGCAACGCTGCGTATTTTCTATTCTTTTGTGGTGCCGATTGTGGGCGGTCGCCGCTGGACCACGCTGTCTACGGCCAGCCTGCTGATTCCGGCGCTGGGGTTGGGCTTTGCGGTGCAGAATCCGCATACTTCATACACTACCATGTTTATTCTGGCGTTATTGTGTGGTTTTGGTGGTGCCAATTTCAGTTCTTCCATGTCTAATATCAGTTTCTTTTTCCCCAAATCCGCCAAGGGCTCGGCCATGGGCTTAAATGCCGGCTTGGGTAATCTGGGGGTGTCGGTGGTGCAATTGGTGGTGCCGATTGTGATTACGATGGGTGTGTTTGGTGCGCTGGGGGGTACATCGCAAACCATGACCACGCCACAGGGTACTTCACAGGTATGGTTACAGAATGCCGGCTTTATCTGGGTGCCGTTTATTGTATTGAGTACTCTGGCGGCCTGGTTTGGTATGAATGACATTGGCAATATCGAGTCTTCAGTTAAACAACAATCAGTGATTTTCAAACGGCGGGATAACTGGCTGATGTGCTGGTTGTATGTGGGTACGTTTGGTTCGTTTATCGGTTTTTCGGCGGCTTTCCCGTTATTGATCACGCACTCCTTTCCTGAAGTGAATGCCATGAAGCTGGCGTTTTTGGGGCCGTTGGTGGGTGCGGTGTTGCGTGTGGTGGGGGGCTGGCTGTCTGACAAGATGTCAGCAGCGAAACTGACCCAGTTTAGTTTTGCCATCATGATTCTGGGTGTGATCGGGGTTATTTTCTGCTTGCCGGTACAGGGTGCAGGGGGTAATTTCGTTGGCTTTTTCTGTAGCTTTATGCTGTTGTTTGCTTTTACCGGTATTGGTAATGCTTCTACTTATGCCCAGACGCCGCGTATCTTTTCGCGCTTGCATCGCCATATCGAACCCGACAACGCCAAACTGGCTGAAATGAATGCGACCAAAGAATCTGCCACTACGCTGGGCTTTATGGGTGGTATAGGCGCGTATGGTGGTTTTTTTATTCCTAAGGCATTCGGTAGTTCCATTGCGGCCACTGGTAGTGTCAATCTGGCGTTGTGGTGGTTTATTGCTTTCTATGTGACGTGTCTTTTGATCAATTTCTGGTTTTATGTGCGGAAACAATCGCCCACCAGTTGCTAAATCATCACCTTCATTTAAGGCTATTAGTCAGAAGTATTAGAAGGGCAGCCTTTCGGTCTGCTCTTTCAGCCAATAGCCCCATAAAGATAAATACTGAATAATGACAATAAATAAAAGATTATTTTCAGGCCTGGCCTGAGGAGCGCAAAACCATGAGTCAATTTCTGGATCGATTGAATTTTTTACATAAAACCAAAGAAACCTTTTCCAAAGGCCATGGCGCCGTGGTGGCGGAAAGCCGCCAGTGGGAAGAAGGTTATCGTCAGCGCTGGCAGCATGACCGTATTGTGCGTTCTACCCACGGGGTGAACTGTACCGGCTCATGTAGCTGGCGTGTGTTTGTTAAAAGCGGCCTGATTACCTGGGAAATGCAGCAGACGGATTATCCGCGTACGCGTGCTGATCTGCCCAATCATGAACCGCGCGGCTGTCCGCGTGGTGCGTCTTACAGCTGGTATGTATATTCTGCCCAACGGGTGAAATATCCGTTGATTCGTTCGGAATTGATGCGGTTATGGCGTGAAAAACGCAAGAGTATGAATGCAATTGCTGCCTGGCAAAGCATTACTCAGAATCCTGAAGAAGCCAAACGTTATAAATCCCAGCGTGGTCTGGGTGGTTTTGTGCGGTTAAGCTGGCAGGAAGCGTATGAAATCATTGCTGCGGCCAATGCGTTTACGATTAAAGAATATGGTCCTGACCGGGTGATGGGCTTTTCGCCGATTCCGGCCATGTCGATGGTGAGCTATGCCGCCGGTTCGCGTTATTTAAGCCTGATTGGTGGCGTGCCGTTGTCTTTTTATGACTGGTATTGTGATCTGCCGCCATCCAGCCCGCAAACCTGGGGTGAGCAAACCGATGTGGCCGAATCGGCCGATTGGTATAACGCCAATTATTTGTTGGTATGGGGTTCTAATGTACCGATGACCCGTACGCCTGATGCGCATTTTTATACAGAAGTACGCTATAAAGGCACCAAAACAGTAGCGGTTTCGCCTGATTATGGCGAGATGGTGAAATTCAGCGATATCTGGCTGGCACCCAAGCAAGGCACTGATGCTGCGCTGGCCATGGCGATGGGACATGTGATTCTGAAAGAATTCCATCTACAGAATCCCTCGGATTATTTTGTTGATTATTGCCGCCGTTTAACCGATATGCCTAATCTGGTGGTGTTGCAGCAAAAAGATGATACTTTATTGCCGGCTTATTTCTTGCGCGCCAGTCAGCTGGATGGTGCTTTGAATGAAGACAATAATCCTGAGTGGAAAACCTTGGTGATTGATGAAAATACCGGCGATATTGTGGCGCATAAAGGTTCAATCGGTTTTCGCTGGGGTGAGCATGGTCGCTGGAATCTGAAATCAGAACAGGCAGACGGTGCTGAGATCAAACCGTTGCTGACTCTGGCTGATCAGCACGATGATATTGTGGGTGTAGGTTTTGATTATTTTGGTGGTGAAGACGCTAAATCCATATTGGTGAAAAATCTGCCGGTGAAAAAAATCGTTGCTGCTGATGGTTCTATGTTACTGGTGACGACTGTATTTGACATGATGTGCGCCAATTACGGCATTGATCGTGGTTTTGGCGGCGAAGGTGTCACCAATGATTATATGGACGACGTGCCTTATACGCCGCGCTGGCAGCAAAAACACACCGGTGTAAAACCTGAGCTGGTGATTCAGGTAGCGCGTGAATTTGCCCAGAATGCGCATGAAACCCATGGCCGCAGTATGGTGATTGTGGGTGCTGGTCTGAACCATTGGTATCACATGGACATGTCTTATCGCGGCATCATCAATATGCTGATGATGTGCGGCTGTATCGGTCAGAGTGGTGGCGGCTGGGCGCATTATGTTGGCCAGGAAAAACTGCGTCCGCAGACCGGCTGGGCACCCTTGGCATTTGCTGCTGACTGGCATCGTCCCAGCCGTCAGATGAACGGTACGTCATTCTTCTATGCCCATACCAGCCAGTGGCGGCATGAGAAACTGGGCATGAATGAGGTAATTGCCCCCACACATGCGGGTGAAATGGCCGGCATGAGTCAGCTGGACTTTAATGTCAAAGCCGAACGCATGGGCTGGCTGCCTTCTGCGCCGCAATTGACCCAGAATCCATTGGACGTGGTACGCGAAGCGGAAAAACACGGTCAGAATCCGATTGACTATACGGTCAGCCATCTGAAAGACGGCAGCATGGATATGGCGTGTAATGATCCGGATAATCCGAAGAATTTCCCGCGCAATCTGTTTGTATGGCGCTCGAATATTCTGGGTTCTTCCGGTAAAGGACATGAATACTTCCTTAAATATCTGCTGGGTACGCAGAATGCGGTCATGAGTGATGAGAATGATTGCATTAAGCCCAGTGATGTTCATATCCGTCCGGCGGCTGAAGGCAAGCTGGATTTGCTGACGGTGTTGGATTTCCGTATGTCAACCACTTGTCTGTATGCCGACATTGTGTTGCCAACCGCCACCTGGTATGAAAAAAATGACCTGAATACCTCAGACATGCATCCGTTTATTCACCCTTTGAGTGAAGCGGTACAGCCTTTATGGGAAAGCAAGAGTGACTGGGATATCTATCGTGGTCTGGCGCGCGCCTTCTCTGACACTGCGCGTGATTATCTGGGGGTGCAGAAAGACCTGGTATTAACGCCGTTGATGCACGACAGTGTGCAGGAACTGGGGCAGGCGTTTGATCCGAAAGACTGGAAACTGGGCGAATGTGAGCCTATCCCGGGCAAAACCATGCCGCAGATGACGGTTGTAGAGCGTGATTATGGTGCCATTTACGATAAATATACTTCCATCGGCCCTTTATTGGAGAAAGTGGGTAATGGCGGTAAAGGCATTAACTGGCAGACACAGCCTGAAGTAGAAGTTTTGCGTAACCTCAATCAGACACGCCGCGAAGGCGCCGGCAAAGGTCAGCCGAAACTGGAAACCGCCATTGATGCGGCTGAAATGATTCTGACGCTGGCACCGGAAACCAATGGCCATGTGGCGGTGAAAGCCTGGGCGGCCTTATCGAAAAATACCGGTATTGATCATACTCATCTGGCCATACCGCGAGAAGACGACAGTATTCGTTTCCGTGATATTCAGGCACAGCCGCGCAAGATTATTTCTTCGCCCACCTGGTCTGGTCTGGAAAGTGAAAAAGTCAGCTATAACGCCGGCTATACCAATGTGCATGAATTGATTCCGTGGCGTACCCTGACCGGCCGGCAACAATTTTATCAGGATCATCAATGGATGCGTCTGTTTGGTGAAGGACTGGTGTCATATCGTCCGCCGGTAGACCTGAAAACCACCTTGTCGGTGCTGGGTAAACACAGTAATGGCAATCCGGAAATTGTGCTCAATTTCATTACGCCACACCAGAAATGGGGTATTCACAGTACCTATTCGGATAACCTGCGTATGCTGACTTTATCCCGCGGTGGCCCGCATGTCTGGGTATCTGAAGTTGATGCCAAAAAAGCCGGACTGGTGGATAACGACTGGGTGGAAGTATTCAATGTCAATGGTACCTTAACCGCGCGCGTGGTGGTGAGTCAGCGTGTACCTGAAACCATGATTCTGATGTACCACGCCCAGGAAAAAATTGTGAATGTGCCTGGCGCCGAAGTCTCCGGCATGCGTGGTGGTATCCACAATTCAGTCACCAAAGTGGTGATGAAACCCACACACATGATCGGTGGCTATGCGCAATTGTCATGGGGCTTTAATTACTACGGTACTGTTGGCACCAACCGCGATGAATTTGTGGTGGTACGCAAAATGAATAAAGTGGATTGGCTGGATCAACCTGCTGATCCGCGTGAGATAACAGAATAATAAGTTAGGAACACAAACGATGAAAATTCGAGCACAAATCGGCATGGTGCTGAACCTGGACAAATGTATCGGCTGTCATACCTGTTCTGTTACCTGTAAAAATGTCTGGACCAGTCGTGACGGCGTGGAATATGCCTGGTTTAACAATGTTGAAACCAAACCCGGGGTCGGTTATCCCAAAAACTGGGAAGATCAGGATCAGTATAAGGGCGGCTGGCTGCGCCGTCCCAATGGCAAACTGCAATTAAGACAAGGCAACCGTTTAAAGATTCTGGCCAATATTTTTGCCAATCCGAATCTGCCTACCATTGATCAGTATTATGAGCCCTTTACCTTTGATTATGAGCATTTGCAAAATGCCCCCAGAATGACCACCCCGCCCACCGCGCGGCCGATCTCGGTGCTGACCGGCGAAAAAATGGAAAAAATCGAATGGGGTCCGAACTGGGAAGACGATCTGGGCGGTGAATTTGCCAAACGCAGTAAAGATAAACTGTTTGAGAATATTCAGAAAGATATTTACGGCGCCTTTGAAAACACCTTCATGATGTATCTGCCACGCTTATGTGAGCACTGTCTGAATCCGGCCTGTGTTGCCAGCTGTCCGTCCGGCTCCATCTACAAACGTGAGGAAGATGGTATTGTATTGATCGATCAGGATAAATGTCGCGGCTGGCGCATGTGTGTCTCTGGTTGTCCTTACAAAAAGATTTATTACAACTGGACTTCCGGCAAAGCAGAAAAATGCATTTTCTGTTATCCGCGCATTGAAGGCGGTGAGCCGACCATTTGTTCTGAAACCTGCGTGGGGCGTATCCGTTATCTGGGTGTAATGTTGTACGATGCCGATCGCATCAGTGATGCTGCTGCGACTGAGAATCCACAGGATCTGTATCAGGAACAACTGGATATGTTCCTGGACCCGAATGATCCGGAAATTGCCAAAGAAGCTTTAAAACAGGGTATTCCGGCCGAATGGGTGGACGCAGCCAAAAATTCACCGGTATATAAAATGGCGATGGAATGGAAAGTGGCATTTCCGCTGCATCCGGAATTCCGTACCTTACCGATGGTGTGGTATATCCCACCGTTGTCACCGATTCAGTCTGCCATTGAAAGCGGTGTGATTGGTGAGCATGGCCTGATCCCGAGTGTGGATGAACTGCGCATTCCCGTAGAATATCTGGCCAATCTGCTCACGGCCGGTAAAACCGAGCCGATTGTAGAGGCATTGCAGACCATGATTGACATGCGTCAGTATATGCGCGCCAAAACCATTTATTCGCAGGAAGAAGCACTGGACACACTGTCCGGCAGCAGCCTCAAACCGGAACAGATTGAAGATATGTATCGCATCATGGCACTGGCCAATTATGAAGACCGGTTTGTGATTCCGACCGCGCACAAAGAAATGGTCAGCAACACCTTTGAAGAAAAAGCCAGCTGTGGCTTCAGTTTTGGTAACTGTTCTTCAGAAGGGGAAAGCAAAGCCAGTCTCTTTGGACAGCGCAAAGCCTCGCCGATCATTTTTCATGGTTTACGCAAGAAAACCGAAAAGCAGAATGTCTAGGGGACAAGATAGATGTTGAAAATTTTATCTTTATTACTCAGTTATCCACAGCAACAATGGCTGTCTCATCTGGCTGAAATTGAGGATGCTGTGGCGGCTGAACCTGAGACAGCACAAAAGCTCCAGCCGCTGTTTGACTATCTGCATCAGCACGATGAGATTGAATTGCAGGAAAATTATGTGGCCACTTTTGATCGCAACCGCAACCATGCCTTGCATTTATTTGAGCATCTGCATGGTGAAGATCGTGCCCGTGGTCAGGCGATGGTGGATTTACTGCATGAATATCAGAATCATGGTTTTGAGCCACGCGAAAATGAATTACCGGATTATCTGCCGTTGTTTCTGGAATTTCTGGCACAGATTGATGCTGACGAAGCCAAAACCTATCTGGCCGATGCGGTGCATGTGATCGCTTATATTGCTGGTCATCTGCGCCAGAATCAATCGGTTTACGCGCCGGTACTGGAGGCGGTGGTGGCCTTGTCGCCCGTAGCGCCAGAACCTTTACAGGTTGCGCCTGTGCGCGATATGGACGAGGCGATGGAACGCTTTGGCACCGGTGCTGATGGTGTTGAACCATTGCTGCGCCAGAGCAGTGAACAGCCCGTACAATTTTTTTCGTCTAACCCAACCAAATAAATCGGGAGCGATTATGAATTACTTCAATCAGTTTTTATTCGGCATTTATCCCTATATTGCCATAAGTATTTTTTTATTCGGCTCTCTGGTGCGGTATGATCGGAATCAGTACAGCTGGAAATCGGATTCCAGCCAGTTGTTGCAGCCGCACTTATTGCGGGTAGGCAATATCCTGTTTCATGTCGGCGTGCTGGGTCTGTTTTTCGGTCATCTGGTGGGCTTACTGATGCCCATGGTGGTGTGGGAAGTACTCGGTATTTCTCATGGCGCCAAACAATTAACCTCTATGGTTGCCGGTGGCATCATGGGTGTTATGGCCTTGATCGGCATTCTGATGCTGATCTACCGCCGGTTTTCTTCTGCCCGCCTGCTCAATAACAGCACCTGGCGCGATAAGTTGGTTCTGATCTGGATATTGCTGACCTTACTTCTGGGTCTGAGCACCATTGTGGTTTCCTCGCATCATCTTGATGGAGAAGAAATGGTTCGCCTGATTAACTGGGCGCAATATATTGTCACTTGCCGCGGTGGTGCCGCCCAATGGCTGGATGGTGTCAGCCATGTGTATAAAATGCATCTGTTTATGGGCATGACCTTATTTGTCATTTTCCCGTTTACCCGCTTGGTACATATCTGGAGTGGTTTTGGTTCGCTGATTTTCTTAAAACGTAAAACCCAATTAGTCAGAAGTCGTAAATACTGATTCAGTATATTTGATTGTTTCTTTCTTTCCTCTTTGCCGGTGCATCTTATCGTTCATTGCACCGGTTTTTTTATGTCTGCCTGAACCAGATCAGTCATTGCATGCAACATAAAAACCAATAGATCGTGTATGATGCATTGTTTACTGGAAAATACTTGATTGATCAAATCATTAGGGAGGACAGACATGCGTATCAGAGGATTTTTGCTGGGTTTATTGATCATGATCAGCCCATGGGCAACTGCCGCGCAGGCATTGCCGCATATTGTGATTTTAGCCACAGGCGGCACCATTGCCGGCTCGGCAGCTGATAATACCCAGACCACCGGTTATCAGGCAGGTGCCATTGGCGTTGATGCTTTGGTTAAGGCTGTACCGGCCATCAATCAGGTAGCGCATATTGAAGCCGAACAATTCAGCAACATTGGCAGCGAAAACATGACCAGTGACCGAATACTGGCCTTAGCCAAACGTGTGAACGAATTATTAAACCGTGCTGATGTGGATGGCGTGGTGATTACCCACGGCACCGATACTCTGGACGAAACACCGTATTTTCTCAACCTGACCGTCAAAAGCCACAAACCTATTGTGTTTACTGCCGCCATGCGTCCGGCCACCGCCATCAGTGCTGATGGCAGCATGAATCTGTTACAGGCTGTCACCGTGGCTGCCGACCCGCAATCGCAAAACCGTGGTGTCATGGTGGTACTGAATGATCGCATTGGCGCAGCGCGTTTTATCACCAAAACCAACACCACTACATTGGATACGTTTAAAGCACCAGAAGAGGGCTATTTAGGCAGCATTGTTGGCGGTCGGGTTTATTTTCACAACCGGATTGATAAAATTCATACCACTGCGTCAGTGTTTGATCTGCGTAAGATAAAGGCATTACCGCCCGTAGTGATTATTTACGGTTATCAGGACGATCCCGAATACATGTATGATGCGGCCATTGCTCATCATGCCAAAGGAATTGTTTACGCCGGTACCGGTGCCGGTTCTATGTCTGTGCGCAGTCAGGCAGGTATTGAGAAAGCCATCCGCGCCGGCATTGTGGTCGTCCGCGCTTCCCGCACCGGTAGCGGCATTGTGCCGCCAGTGGCCAATGAATCTGGTCTGGTGGCCAATTCGCTCAATCCGGCCAAAGCGCGCATTTTACTGATGACTGCATTAACCCAGACGCATGACCCCAAAGTAATTCAGGAATATTTTAATCGCTATTGATTTACTGTGTATAAACATAAATATGCTTAAACCCGCCAGTTAAACTCATACACTGGCGGTTTTGAACAAGTGACAGATTTTTGTCTGATTGGTTGTCAGAAGTACACCGCGCCAGATTACCGGTATGATCAGTCAATAACGAATTAATAACTATTTAATTTTTTCATATGTCTGAAGATATAAAAAGTAAAATTTTATATAAAAATCAATTTTGTATTCTGGATTTATCTAATAGAAGTTGTTGTTAATGGTGAGGACTCATTAAATCTGTGTTCATGAGAAATTTGTAATCAGATCAAGTTACAACAAGACATAGATTATTTGATGAAATACCATTTTAATTGGTTTTTGAATCATGGACATAACAGAGGATATAGTTAAGATCAGAATATTGATTCTATTAATAATTTTATAAACCATACAATACCAAGAAGGATATTTTGAATTTACTGAGGGTCTATTGTTGTCATGTAGGTTAAAGCTGTGGATCGCGGTCTTATTCTTGCCGATATTAATGAAGTGGATTTGATCACTGATTCATTGTATCTGGCTAAGGTTTGAATGGTGTTGAGCGCCGCGTTAAGCTATATATGCTATATGAATAGTATTCAGGGTGTTTCAATCACTAATAGTGGATTAAAACAGCCATGAATAGCATAATCATCAGATTTTTACCAATAATAAATACACAGCCGACAGATTTTATTCAGTCGGCTGTGTATATTAAAAACATCAATATTGACAATAATAGGTTTACAAATGATTATGGCGGTTATAACGTTTTTCCAGCCAGGAGAAAAACCAGCTCAGTGCCACTGTCATCACCAGATAAATGGCGGCGATGGTGTAATAGGGTTCTTCATAAATGGAATAGCGTCCGGCAATGGTACGCGCCACAAACGCCAGTTCGGCCACGGCAATGGAGGAGACCAGTGAGCTGTCTTTGAGCAGGGTAATAAATTCGTTACCAAAAGGCGGCAGCATGCGGCGGATGGCCTGAGGCAGAATAATATAGCGCATGGCCTGCGGGTAACTGAGCCCTAAAGAACGCGCTGCTTCAATCTGACCACGATCAATGGATTGAATACCGGCACGGAAAATTTCAGTAATATAAGCACCGGAATTGAAGGATAATGCCAGTGTGCCGGCGATCAGTGCGCCGTAGCTGCGGCGTAATTCAATCGCCAGATCGCCCTGAATAATCAGCCCGCTGGTGGGGTGAACCAGAACTGGAAACCAGACAAAATACCAGATAAAGATCTGCACAAACAACGGTGTACCGCGAAATAAGGTAACATAAATCAAGGATAACTGGCGCAATATCCAGCTGAGGGTACGTAAAAACATACCGCCCTTTTCAAAGCGGATAAGCCGGGCTAAAGCAGAAATAAGCCCAAGAATCATGCCTGACAGGGTGGAAATAAAGGTAATACCCAAGGTGGTCAGGGCACCATAGAAAAACATTTCCCGATATTCGTAAATAATGTCAAAGCGAAAAGCCATGATGTTCCCAAGTGTAGTGTCGGTGATCTGTCAGTGCCTGATCATGACATTGACGACCACTACTGTAAAGACAAATAGAGGCCATTTTACCAATAAATGCGGTGACTGCTGTATTTAATTTTTTAATGGCTGATGGTGGCCGTAAGGTTGGTTATCTGATTAAAAAATGTTTTAGCTAAAATCATCAGCCATCAATATCTTAAAAATTATCGAATGCTTTGCCATCATTCAGCTATTCAGGGTTAATTTTTTCTTTTGCTTTTTTCTATAGATCATTCTCAGGAATAAATAAGTAAAATAGATAAAATAAATACCCCAGATAATAATGATTATTTTGTATACTTTTCTCCAGAATACACGTTCATTGACAAAGTAATTCTGCCAGTTCAGGATTTCCTGTCCGGATAACGCGATTACTTTGGTTTGACCATCGTACGGGTCAACAAAGATGATATTCCTGATGATTAAATCATCTTGTTTAAAAGGAGAGTCAGTATAGACATGAATACCTTCTGCACGCAGTACTTTAACGAGCCCCATATGATATCTATATCGATCACAAAATGATTTATCGTCCTGATAATGAAGATTACGACATATTACCTTGAATTCTTTAGCTGGTTCTGATTCATGCCGATCAGTAAGCAACAGACTGTATCTTCTTAATCGGAGTTTTGGCTGATCGAATATAATGGGGCGCTCATGTATGGTATATGCAGTATAAGGATGATCCGCAATATGAGCCGGATATAATATGGTCAGAAAGCTTAAAATACTTAAGGCAATCCATTTGGCTCTTTGAATAAATTCTTTTACCTTCATAAATCAGATAATCTCCTCACTGTCTGATCAGATAATGCAGACTGGTAAAACCATAATTCATACGGTTTTATCGTTTACCCGGCCACTATACGGACGAGATAACATGATGCTGTTATTTATTGGTGTCTTTAGGCTAATTATATGCAAAATATATAAAAATATAAAGTAATTTAATTATAAAATCATATTATCAGTAGTTTTTAAACCAGTAAGTGAATAAAATGCTGTGGCTGCATCGGGCGAACGACTGATATAAAGTTTTCTGGTGCGACTTTACCGTTGTTATTATGGCTATTATGGTCAAGGGAATCAGACAATTTTTGTCAGCATTCATGCCTGATTTTGGTTTTAGAGCCTAAGGCATTGATTTATGAATGGCAGGAGCTTTTTAAATAAAAGATGATAAAATCGAAATGGATTTAGTCATATCTTTGTCTATAACCGGATATTGTTGTATTAATGAATGTCATGGTTTAATTCTGAATATCATTATGGCCGGTAAAGACAATATCATTGATACCCATACCTACTTATTTTGATACGTATATTAATGCTATATGGCTGAATAAGAACACTGATCACCAATAAGCCTGTAAAATAACCAAAAGATCATTTTTCTGATGGATACATGCAAGAATTTCTGTCTATCTGATCTTAGTCAGAATATATTACTGATGTCTGTACATATTCTATTTTTATTATGTGAAAACAGTCGTTGATCAATATGATGCATAAAATTATCGGACTGATGTTATGGCTATAATCCGAGGGTATCGAAAGCATGTTATCTTTAAGGTTTTAATGAATGGGTAATTAAAGAATCTTCTAACCTGGTGTTTTTGATTACTTGTTTGTCACAGTAATGTAACCCAGCCGGCGCCATGCGTGTAGTACTGGCTAAGGGGCGCCGAAATGTTTACAATAACATGCTTGATTATTTGAGCTAATACAATAATTATATGATGCAAGTTTGGTTGGGTAGCGAATCGTCACCCCATTGGCCACAGGGCACAGCCGTGACCATTGGCAATTTTGACGGTGTTCATTGTGGGCACCGGCATATTTTAATGCGTCTCAATCATGAAGCAAAACAGCGCGGGTTACCGGTGGTGGTTATGGTGTTTGAACCGCAACCGCAGGAATTTTTTGCCCATCAGCAACATCAGCCATTACCATATCGTTTATCGCCCTTACGCGATAAGCTGGATTTACTTGCGGCCACAGGTTGTGTAGATGCGGTATGGGTATGGCGTTTTAATCAGCATTTTGCCCAATTAAGTGCCGATGATTTTATTCACCATGTTCTGATCGATAAACTGAATTGTCGTTATCTGCTGGTGGGCGATGACTTTCGTTTCGGGCGCCAGCGTCAGGGCGATTTTGCCCTTTTGTCACAGCAGCATCAGTTTGTGACTGAGCGCACGCCCAGTATTCTGATTCATGATGTGCGCGCCTCCAGTACTGCTATTCGGCAAGCACTGTTAAACGGTGATCTGGCTTATGCCCGGACTTTACTGGGTCATCCTTATTGTCTTAGCGGAAAAGTAAAATACGGGGCACAATTGGGGCGTACACTGAATTGTCCTACCGCTAATATTCATTTGCCGCCATTACACTATGCCATGAGCGGGGTTTTTGTGGTGGAGGCAGAGGGTATTTTCGGCCGCAGGCGTGGCGTGGCCAGCTTTGGCCTGAATCCCACGGTTTCATCCACCACACAGCAAAAGCTGGAAGTGCATTTATTTGATTATCAGGGCAATCTCTATGGACAGAGGTTACGGGTACATTTTTTACACAAATTACGTGATGAAGTGAAGTTTCCTTCTCTGGCTGCTTTAGAACAGCAGATTGAAGCCGATATGATTGCGGCACGAATGTGGCAGGCAGCCTGACTGGATTAAAAAGGTCAGAGCGCCATTATCATCAGCTATTGCATATTATTTTATTTAATTTTACAAAGAGTTTGTCATGACTGACTACAGTAAAACCGTGAATCTGCTGGATACATCTTTTCCCATGCGCGGCAATTTGCCCAAGCGTGAGCCTGCATGGCTGGAATCGTGGTATCAGCAACAGCGTTATCAGAAATTGCGTCAGAAAGCCGCTGGCCGGCCTAAATTTATTCTGCATGATGGTCCGCCCTATGCCAATGGCGATATCCACATCGGCCATGCGGTCAACAAAATTCTGAAAGACATCATTATCCGCAGTAAAACTCTGGCCGGTTTTGATGCGCCGTATGTGCCTGGCTGGGATTGCCATGGTTTGCCGATTGAGTTAATGGTAGAAAAAAAACACGGTAAACATATTCCGGCAGCTAAATTCCGCGAATTGTGCCGGGAATATGCCAGCGAACAGGTGGCCAGACAAAAACGTGATTTTATGCGACTGGGTGTTCTGGGCGACTGGGATAATCCTTATCTGACCATGAATTTTCAGACTGAAGCCGAAATTGTGCGGACACTGGGCAAAATCCAGCAGGCAGGTTATCTGTATCGCGGTGAAAAACCGGTTCAGTTCTGTCTGGATTGTGGTTCTTCGCTGGCAGAAGCCGAAGTCGAATATAAAGACAAAGTATCTTTTGCCATTGATGTGGCTTACCCGGTGCAGGATAAGCAGGCACTGGCGGCAGTATTTGATTTACCTGAAGTCATGGGTGAAGCCTATGGCGTGATCTGGACCACCACCCCATGGACATTGCCGGCCAGTCAGGCCATTTGTGTCGGACCCGAAGTGGTGTATCAACTGATTGATACACCTAAAGGCAAACTGATTCTGGCCAAAGACCTGGCCGAAGCGGCACTACAACGGTATGGTTTTGATGAAGCGGATTATGCAGTACTGGCTGAAACCAAAGGCAGCGCGTTGGAAGGACTGGTATTGCAGCATCCGTTTATTGAACGTGATATCCCTGTATTGCTGGGCAGTCATGTGACCACGGAAGCCGGTACGGGTCTGGTGCATACAGCGCCGGCACATGGTCTGGACGATTATTTTGCCTGCCTGCGTTATGGTATTCAATTATACAATCCGGTCAATGGTGAAGGTCGTTATATCAGCGATGTACCGCGTCTGGCCGGTCTGACAGTATGGGAAGCCAATCCTAAAGTGATTGAATGGGTAGACGAAACGGAGCGTTTATTGGCCAATGGTAAAATCACCCACAGTTATGCCCATTGCTGGCGGCATAAAACCCCGCTGATCTATCGTGCTACCGGCCAATGGTTTATTGGTATGGATAAACCCGGCCACGATGGTGAAACCTTGCGCCACAAAGCAGAGCAAGCAGTAGAGGATACGGAATTTTTCCCTTCATGGGGGCGTGCCCGTCTGGAGGCCATGATTGAAGGCCGGCCAGACTGGGTGGTATCGCGTCAGCGTTACTGGGGCACACCGATGACATTTTTTGCCCACAAGGAAACCGGTGAACTGCATCCCAGATCGGCTGAATTTCTGGAAATTATTGCTCAGCGGATTGAAAAACAGGGCATTGAAGCCTGGTTTTCACTGGATAAAACCGAATTACTGGGTGATGAAGCCGATCAGTATGAGAAATTGCCGGATACTTTGGATGTGTGGTTTGATTCCGGCAGTACCCATAATGCGGTGTTGCGTCAGCGGCCGGAATTATCCTGGCCGGCCGACTTGTATCTGGAAGGCTCCGATCAGCACCGCGGCTGGTTTCAGTCGTCTTTGTTAACCGCCTGTGCCACGGTTGGCCGCGCGCCGTATAATCAATTGCTGACCCATGGTTTTGTGGTTGATGGGCAGGGGCAGAAAATGTCCAAATCCGTGGGTAATGTGGTGGCACCGCAAAAGGTTAATGACCGGCTGGGTGCGGATGTGTTGCGCCTATGGGTAGCCTCAACCGATTACTCAGGTGAACTGGCCATTTCCGATGAGATTCTGACCCGGGTGACTGAGAGTTATCGCCGTATCCGCAATACTTTACGCTTTTTGCTGGCCAATCTGAGTGATTTTGATCCTGCACAGCATGCGGTGGATGTGGCTGATATGGTGGAAATGGATCGCTATGCTTTATGGCTGGGGCGTGAATTGCAAGAGAAGGTAGGGCAGGATTTTTATCCGCGTTATGCGTTTCATTTTGCGGTTCAAGAAATACTGCATTTCTGTTCAGAGGACATGGGGGCTTTCTATCTGGACATCATCAAAGACCGTTTGTATACCACTCAGGCCGATAGTCGGGCGCGCCGCAGCGCTCAGACTGCGCTGTATCACATCTGCCGTAATCTGATTCTTCTGCTGGGGCCAATTCTGTGTTTCACGGCTGAAGAAGCATGGGCTGTATTGAATGGCGATGAGGAAGACAGTGTGTTGTATCATACTGAGCATGTATTCCCTGAGCTTGGCTCAGATGCCAATCAGCTGGCGCAGAAATGGCAAACCATTCGCCATGTGCGCGATGCGGTCAATGTGACACTGGAACCATTGCGTAGTGATAAAAGTATTGGTTCTTCCTTACAGGCAGATGTGACCATTGCTGCACCGGCAGAGGTGCTGACACCGTTGCAGAGTCTGGGTGATGAATTGCGGTTTGTGCTGATGGTGGCGCAAGTGCAGTTACAAGCGGCAGCAGAGCTGGCGGTAACTGCTGGTGTGGATCAGGGGCAGAAATGTGAACGTTGCTGGCATTACACCAATGATGTTGGTAGCCATGCCGCGCATCCGGGCTTATGTGGCCGCTGTGCCGATAATTTGGACGGTCAGGGCGAAGTGCGTCATTTTGCCTGATGGGCAATGAGATAAAACCTGTTATCTGGATTCAGGCGTGACTGTATGAAATTAATCATCGCTCACGCCTGATTCAGTCTTTATCAATGGAAACAATATGCAAAGTAAAAAATTATGGCTTTGTGCCGCCATTATGGTGGTGGCGGCATTGCTGGATCAGTTCAGTAAAAGCCAGATCCTGAGTCATTTTACCTACGGCGAACGCATCAACATCATTCCGCATTTTTTCGATCTGATTCTGGTGTATAACCCGGGTGCAGCCTTCAGTTTTCTGGCCAATGCCGGCGGCTGGCAGAAATTCTTTTTTATGGCACTGGCGCTGGTGATCAGTATTTATCTGATTCGGGCTATCTGGCGCAATGAATTTGATCGGTTGGGAAATCTGGGCGCCTCGCTGATTGTTGGTGGTGCGGCGGGCAATGTGATTGACCGGCTGATGCATGGCCATGTAGTGGATTTTTTGCTGTTTTACCATCAGCACTGGTTTTTCCCGGCGTTTAATCTGGCCGACAGTTTTATTTGTGTGGGTGCCGCGTGCCTGCTGCTGGAGGGCTGGTGGCGCCACCGCAAAACCGGTAAAGTTTCCAGAACGTAACCCGCAGATTTGTGTTGAGGCAGAATAAAGCATGACTGAAAAAAGTATTTTACTGGCCAATCCGCGTGGTTTCTGTGCTGGTGTTGACCGAGCCATCAGCATTGTAGAGCGGGCGCTGGAGTGTTTCGGTGCACCGATCTATGTGCGCCATGAAGTGGTACACAATAAATTTGTGGTGGATAATTTACGCCATAAAGGCGCAGTGTTTATTGAAGAACTGGATGAGGTGCCGGCGGGTGCTACTTTGATTTATTCGGCTCATGGTGTTTCCCGTGCTGTGCAGGACGAAGCCAGAGCGCGCGGTTTTCGTATTTTTGATGCCACATGTCCGTTGGTCACCAAAGTACATAAAGAAGTCTTGCGGCTGCATGAACAGGGCTATCAGATCATTATGATCGGCCATAAGGGTCATCCTGAAGTAGAGGGCACCATGGGGCAATTACCACCCGGCACCATGCTGCTGGTGGAGACAGTGGCCGATGTGGCGGCTTTACAGGTGAATGACAGCGATAAACTGGCGCATGTCAGTCAGACTACTTTATCGGTTGACGAAACCAGTGGCATTATTGCTGCCTTGAAAGCCCGTTTCAATCACATTAAAAGCCCACATAAAGAAGATATCTGTTATGCCACCACCAACCGGCAGGAAGCCGTAAAAACTCTGGCGGGTCAATGTGATGTGGTGATTGTGGTGGGTTCGCCCAACAGTTCCAACAGTAACCGTCTGCGTGAAGTGGCGGCACTTTTGGGAGTGGATGCCTATATGGTTGACAATGCCCGATGTTTGAGGCCAGAATGGTTTAATGGCAAAACCAGCGTCGGCGTGACTGGCGGTGCTTCGGCACCGGCGGTATTGATTGATGATGTGGTACAAACCATTGCATCATGGGGTTATCCGACAATCACTGAAGATTCAGGCGTAGAGGAAAGCATTATGTTTGTACTACCCAGAGAATTGCGTGGCACTTCATGACAACTGCCTTATTATCCGGTCATGGGTTAACTCAGATTGCCCATGATGACGGGCGCGAATTATTACACCCTACCGATTTTGAGGTATTACCCAATGCGCGCATTGCCATCACCGGCCCTTCCGGTGCCGGTAAATCGGTGTTATTACGTACCATTGCACTGCTGGATATTCCTTCTTCCGGCAGTCTTTTTTTTCAGGGTCAGCAGGTTGCATTGAAAGCACAAGCCATCGGACAGTATCGCAGTGAAGTGGCTTATGTGCGCCAGCAGCCGGTATTATTGCCAGGTAGCGTACGTGACAATCTGGCCTTTCCGTTTACTTTGCAACGTTATCAGCAACAGAAATTTGACGAACATTTTGTCCAGGAAGCTTTGCAAAAACTGGGTAAAAAGGCAGATTTTCTGACGCGCGACGGCAGTGATTTATCTGGCGGTGAAGCACAACTGGTGTGTCTGTTGCGGGTCATACAGCTTAATCCCTCTGTTTTGCTGCTGGATGAACCCACAGCGGCTTTAGATGAAACTTCGGCCAGACAGGTACAGCAATTGGTACAGCACTGGCAACAGCAGCATGCCACCGGTGCCTATTTGTGGATTTCACACAATGATCAGCAATGCCGCGAAGTGGGTGATGTCTTATGGCTGATAGAAGATGGCCGTATTGCAAAGATTAAATCACACGAGACGGGAGAGCAGCATGCAGACAACACACATCGTCAGTAATGCCGATCTGGCATTGGCCTCCATTCTGGTGCTGGTCAGTGCCGGTGTGTCCTTATGGTTGAAACTGGGATTAACCAACCGCATTATCATATCAGCCATTCGCGCAGTGGTGCAGCTATCAATTATCGGCCTGTTACTAAAATGGATTTTCGCTGCCAATCAATGGTATTGGGTATTACCGATGGTCACGGTCATGACGCTGGTGGCCGGTTTGTCGGCGCGTTCGCGCGGGCGTTATAGCTATCGGGGTTTAAGTTTTGACGCATTGTCTTCGGTTTGGCTGGCTTCATGGCTGACTGCCGCTGTGGGTTTGTATGCGGTATTGCATGTCAAACCCTGGTATTCGCCGCAATATGTGATTCCGATTCTGGGCATGATTCTGGGTAACTGCCTGACCGCGGTATCGTTGTGTCTGGATCGGTTGACTCAGGACTTACGCCAGCAGCAATCAACCATTGAAATGTTGTTGTCTTTAGGTGCTACCGGCTGGGAAGCCTATCGGGAAACGGCTCGCGGTGCCGTGATTGCCGGTATGCTGCCCACCATTAATCAGTTAAGCGTGGTCGGACTGGTGAGTCTGCCCGGCATGATTACCGGCCAGATTCTGGCTGGAGCAGCACCTGATCAGGCCATTCGTTATCAGCTGTTAACCATGTTTCTGATCTGTGCCGGTTCGGCCGGTGGTTGTCTGTTGTGTGCCTTATTGGTTTATCGGCATATGTTTAATCAACGCTGGCAGTTTTGTAGCTGGCGTTTGCACCAGCGTAAAAAAGCCGGTTTATAGAATAGAGTAATCCAATGGGCAGACTGCGTTGTTATGCTAAAAACATAATCAGACTTAATTCGGTGCGTTGCTGGTGGCACTGAGCGGTACAGACTGTGACCAGACGGTAGATATAGATAAATAAAAGAGCAGCATAAAAAAACGACAGTGTTTCGGGTGTATGGGCTGTAATTGTATTTATTTAATAGTAAAGATAAAATTCAAAGCGATAAAATTCATCCTGTCTGTAATCTACAGACAGGATAATGATTTAATAATATGCATTAAAAGATTGCTGCTTCAGGTATAAAGCATTCAGCGGTGACTATTGGTCTTCTGCTTCATCAATCCAGTGCTGCTGAATGGCCTCCAGTATCCGCTCGCCACAATGCTCGGGTACATCATCAAAATCAGGCAAAGCCAGCACCAGCTCACGCAGCCGAGTAAAACGGATATTTTTCGGATCAATATCGTTGTGGTTATCGGCCAGTTCTTCGGCAATTAATTGTACGTCAGTCCATTTCATAACATTTTCTTCTGGTTGTGTCTGATAAACGTCAGGCAGATTGTAAACAGTTCAGTAGTATAAAGTCTCAGTATTTGACTTAGCAAATAGAATGGTCAGTTGTGCAATCTGGAATCAAATATGGTTGAAAGATAAATAATGAATAAATAAAGTTTATATTTTCAATGAATCCGGGGAATTAAAATTTTCTTCTCTTTATTACCATTAAATTAAAATTTAATGGTAAATAAATAATAAAATGAATATCAATAATTAAACATAAATGCTATTTTATTTTTATGACATAAATAATATATAATTTTTTAATCGATATGAAAAATGTTGATGTCTGTAATCTTGTTTTATTGATGAAAGGATTACTTGGTGATGATAAAGAAACGCTTGATAATGATATTGGCTGCTTAGCTATTTTTACTGTAATCCGTTACCCGATATCATCAACTCTGGCTTGCCAAGTCAGGAATATGATCGGCTTCCCAGGGTTACCCAATCTTAGCCAATAACAAGATATTGATTATATAAAATTGAATAACAATAAATTTTTTCCTATTGTTATTTGGAATACAAGAATATTTATAAGATTATAGGAGAATTATGATGTTTAGTTTTAAGAAAGTATTTCTGGCCTGTTTTCTGACTTCATTTTCGTATGGTGTCATGCTGACATTACCTTTATTTTTATATAACCAGTTTCAGATTACTGCTGCCGATTCTGGAAAGATAATCAGCAGTGGTTTTATTGGTATTTTATGTGCCTTTTTTTTATTACCGCGTTTTTTAAATAAAATATCCATACCACGATTGGCGGCGATCAGCAGCTTTATTTATGCTTTTGGAATTGTGATAATAATCAGCTCTGAACACATAAGTCTGTTTTATCTGGCACAGATTTTTTTAGGTATGGGCTGGGGCGGAATTTATACTCTGGGGCCAATGATGGTTTCCGGTAGCTGTGATGAACAAACCCGCAGTAAGAATTTTAGTTTGATTGCCGCCTTTAACATGCTGGGTGCAGGTATGACGCCTGCACTGGTTAAAATATTGGTTGATTATCAGATAAGCTATTTACTGATATTCAGTAGCTGTGCTTTGCTGTCTGTTTTAGCTGCTGGTTTATTTTTAAGTATTGGCGATATACCCCGATTGGTTCAGTCAGACAACCAGACAACCCTGAACCGAGCTATAGCAGTTACATTTCGGTGTCCGGCCAGGTATGCTGTTATGATGGTTCTGTTTGGCGCCTGTATTTTTAGTTCGATGATGAGCTTTCAAACTTTGTTTGCTCAGGAGCGAAGGCTGGATTTTTCGTTTTTTTATTTAAGTTATACGGTAGCTGTGATTGGCGCCCGTTTTCTGTTAACTGATTTAATTAATCGTATTCAGATTAATCTGGCTGTGGTGTATTTATTGTGCATTATGGCAATATCAATGGTGTTATTTAATTATTCCTTTTCTAATCTGCTCTACAGTATAGCTAGTGCATTATTGGGTCTAAGCTATGGTCTGGTTTACCCGCTTATTCAGAATTTATCACTAAAACATATTGCTTCAAGCCATAAAGAACAAGTATTGACTGTATTCAGTCTGTTTTATTTTATTGGTATCTATCTTTTTCCATTTATAGGCGGCGGTATTTTATCCAGACAAGGCAGTAATATTTTTATGGGCACTTTATTCGGATTAACACTACTGGAACTGGTTATCGCTGTTTATCTGTTGTATCGCTATCGGTATCACCGCTATTGCAGTTGATAAAGCTCTGTTGATTTAACCATAACGGGCTCAGATGATAAAATAAGATCAGGATTAATGCTTTTTATGGTACATAATATTTCTATACTCAATATTCAATATTCAATATTCAATTGTTTTTAGAAGTGTGGCAAAAGATGATTTTCCTGTAAATGAAACGATATTGAATTGGAAATCATTAATGAATAGATCTGAATCATAAATCAGGCCGCCATGAATGGTTAAACAGCCTGATGTTATTTGTTTCAATAATATATTATTTATCAGCAGCAGAAGAAGATAATAAATGCTGTTTTAATTTTCCCGCGCATGATTGATGGTGTATTTGGGAATATCAATGGTGACATCCTCTTCACCCAGACGCGCCTGACAGCTTAAGCGTGAGTCGGCTTCCAGTCCCCATGCCTGATCCAGTAGATCTTCTTCCTGTTCGGTGGCTTCAGACAGGCTGTTGTAGCCTTCGCGTACGATGACGTGACAGGTGGTGCAGGCGCAGGACATTTCGCAGGCGTGTTCAATTTCAATACCGTGATTAAGCAGGGCAATACAGATGCTTTCGCCGGTAGGAATATCGGTTAATACTTTGCCTTCTGGACATAAAACAGGGTGGGGTAATACGGTAATGTTTGGCATGAGGTCATTCTCTGTTTCAATAAGATGCAGGGTCAGATATTCTGACCCTGTGTCAGGGTTGCGGCTAATGCGATTACAGCAAACCTTCTTGTTTCAATACATGCTGCACGCCGGCATTGGCCTGTACGCGGTTACGTAAGTCAGCAAGACGGGTAAAGGGGCTTAAATCCAGTGCAAGTGCACCAGCCCAGCGCATGGTCACAAAAACGTATACATCGGCAATGCTGATGCTGTTGCCAGCCAGATAATCCTGATGCTGTAAGGCCTGTTCCACTTTTTCATACAGACTGAGCACTTTTTTAGCGGCATGTGCCTGTAAATCCGTCTGTGCCTGTTCGCCATCAATCAGACGGGTAGCGCCAAATAGGATGTCAAAGGCCGGATGCAGATCGCTGTTGGCAAAAGCCAGCCATTGACGGGCGCGAGCGCGGATACGCACGTCGCTGTCACCCTCAACGCTAAAAATATGACTGTTGGGCGCCAGATCGTTGATATAGTCAATAATGGCCATATTCTGTGTCAGTGCCCAGTCGCCATCGACCAATACAGGTACTTGTCCTTGCGGATTAAGTGCCAGATATTTGGCTGATTTGATTTCTTCATGTTCCACTGCCTGTGCTGTGTAAGTCAGGCCACTCCATTCCAAAGCGACATGCGGTACGGTAGAGCAAGCGTTGGGCAGGTAATAAAGTTTTAACATGATGCGTCTCCTGTGTCAGTTTCAGGCAGTCGGTTGGCTGTCTGGTTAAGGGTAATAATCAGATATCGGTCACGTTTTTGCCCTGTAAGGCGCGCTGGATATGGCGGTTCATGCGTTTAGCGGCAAATTCATCAGTGGCGTGGCTGAGCTGATCGATGGCAGCGCGAATATCGTCGGCACTGCCGGTTTGCATGTGGCTTTTCAGGCTGTCTATGGCTTGCTGAATTCGATTTTGTTCGGCAGTGTCCAGTAAATCGCGGTCAAGTGTTAAAGCACTGTCTACCGCGCTGAGCATACTTTGTGCTTCAACGCTGGCTTCAGTGCGGGCGCGTTCGCGGGCATCATCTTCAGCATGGCTGAAACTGTCTTTAAGCATCCGGGTAATGGTGTCATCGTCCAGCCCGTAGGAAGGTTTGACTTCAATCTGTGCCTGAGTGCCGGTGGTTTGTTCACGCGCAGAAACAGATAATAAGCCGTCTGCATCCACTTGAAAGGTAACGCGGATTCTGGCTGCGCCGGCGCTCATGGGCGGGATACCGCGCAAGGTAAAGCGTGCCAGACTGCGGCAATCGGCCACCAGCTCGCGTTCACCTTGTACCACATGAATCATCATCGCGGTCTGACCATCCTTAAAGGTGGTGAAATCCTGTGCCCGTGCCGTAGGCAGGGTGCTGTTACGTGGGATTACCTTTTCCACCAGTCCGCCATAGGTTTCTAGACCCAGAGATAAGGGGGTGACATCCAGTAACAGCCAGTCGTCTTCGTTTTTATTGCCCACCAGTACATTGGCTTGCATAGCAGCGCCTAAAGCGACGACTTCATCGGGATTAAGGTTATTCAATGGTGTTTGGCCAAAAAAGGTGGCTACTGCTTTTTGCACATGGTGCATGCGTGTTGCTCCGCCCACCATGATCACGCCTTTAATGTCCTGTTTGGTGACCTCGGCGTCAGCCAGTGCCTGTTTTACTGGCTCCAGCGTTCTGGTCACCAATGACTGGGTGATTTGTTCAAATTGCGCCCGGGTAATGGTGGTGTGGATTCTGCGTTGATCAGACAGGGTAGCTTCAATGGTGGCGCTGTCTTGTTCGGTCAGGGTTTCTTTGGCCGAACGTGCCAGTGCCAGTAACAAGGCATTATCCTGATCACTCAGTTGTGACAGCCGGTTTTGTTCCAGCAACCAGCAGAATAAACGTTGATCAAAATCATCGCCGCCCAGTGCACTGTTGCCGTTAGTGGCTTTGACTTCAAATAAACCGCGGGTGAGGGTGAGAATGGATACATCAAAGGTACCGCCGCCCAGGTCATATACCACGAATGTACCTTCGGCGCGGTTATCAAGACCGTAGGCAATGGCAGCCGCGGTGGGCTCGTTCAAGAGACGTAAAACCGGCAGGCCGGCCAGACGGGCGGCATCTTTGGTGGCCTGTCGCTGCGCATCGTCAAAATAGGCGGGTACGGTAATCACAGCGCCGGCCAGTTCTCCGCCCAGACTATTTTCAGCACGTTGTTTTAAGGTACGCAGAATATCGGCCGATACATCAATTGGGGTTTTGTCGCCACCGCGGGTATGAATCTGGATAATGCGTTCATTATCACCAAAATGATAGGGCAGATAACGGGTTTCTTCATCGGTTTTGATGTCGGTCAGGGTGCGGCCGATCAGGCGTTTGGCCGAACTGATGCAATGTAGCGGATCCATTCGCTGGGCTTTAAGAGCATCACTGCCGACTTCGATCTGTTGCTGATCGAGATAGCGCACGACTGAAGGCAAGGTAACACGGCCATTGATGTCTGGCAGGCACTGAGCTTGTCCGCTTCTGACCGTGGCCACGAGGCTGTTGGTGGTGCCCAGATCAATGCCTACTGCCAGGCGGTGTTGATGAGGTGCGGATGAAAGGCCGGGTTCGGCGATTTGCAATAAAGCCATAATTTAAATCTTATCGTTGTTCATGCTGAAATGAGTGGTCGTTATTAAAATGAATCATACTGGTTTAACAGCGGTTTTGTCTGTTTACCTGGCTGAGATTTCAGCATGTTTATCCCAGTGAGCGGGTAATTTCCTGCTGTAATTTTACCAAAAACCGCCCTTGTCGTACCGCCTCGGCAGCCTGTTCAAATGCCTGATTGTGAAATGACTCAGCCAGATGCTGCTCCAGTTCGGTTTGGGCGGTTCTGATGGTATCGGCTAAAGCCGTTAAGGCGTTATTATCGTGTTGTGCACGTGCGTCTTCCAGTTCTTCCCGCCATGCCATCTGCTGCATTAAAAATTCACTGGCAAAATGCGTGTGTTCAGGCGCATCGGCATCAATGCCATGCTGGTTTAATAAATAAGCGGCGCGATCCAGTGGCTGGCTTAAAATACGGTAAGCTTCGTTGACTGTGGCTGCCATCATCATGGCCTGTTTTTGTTCAAACGCACTTCTGGTGGCAAATTTATCGGGGTGACATTGTGCGGCCAGCTGACGATAACGCTGATCAAGCTGTGCCTGATCCAGATTAAATTGTTCTGGAAGCTGAAATAAATCAAAATATTGGCTCATGACATCACTTTTACTCAATGAAGTTGCAGATGACGGTAAATCGTGATCTGTAGCCGCCGGTCAAACACATGCCGGCGGAAAAATACATTATTTTTTAAACAGATTTTTCTGGTTGGGATGGGTGGTACCGCGCCAGTATTGAGGTGCGGTACTGATCTGACGGTTCAGTTTTTCCGCTGCCCGCCACGGCCAGTGCGGATTGTGCAGTAAACCGCGGCCGACAGCGATGGCATCGGCCTGCTGGCTGACCAGAATACTTTCGGCCTGCTCGGGTTCGTTAATGAGACCAACGGCAATGGTGTCAATACCTACGGCTTTGCGGATTGCGTCAGAAAAAGAGACCTGATAACCCGGGCCTGCGCTGATATTCTGTTCCAGAGCCAGACCGCCAGTAGACACATGAATCAGCGGGCAGCCCAGTTGTTTTAATTCGCGGCATAAGCTGATGGATTGTGCCAGATCCCAGCCGCCTTCTATCCAGTCAGTAGCAGAAATGCGTACCCATACGGGAAAATCAGCCGCTACCGCTGCTTTTACCGCTTTAAATACCTGTAATGGCAAACGCATACGATTAGTCAGCGAGCCACCATAATCATCAGTGCGTTGATTGGATAAAGGAGACAGAAATTCATGCATCAGATAACCATGTGCCATGTGTAATTCGATGCCGTCAATACCCAGCGCTTCAGCGCGTCTGGCTGCCTGGGCAAAATCCTGTACCACACGGTCAATATCATGCTCAGTCATGGCCTTTGGTGGGGTGCCGTCAGGGAAAAACGGCAAAGCTGAAGGGGCGAGGGTCTGCCAGCCTGATGGCTGATCAGGGGCAATGGATCGATCTCCTCCATCTTCGCCAAGCCAGGGCGCATTGGTTGAGGCTTTGCGGCCGGCATGAGACAGCTGAATGGCAACCGGCATGGCAGAATAACGCCGTACTGAAGTCAGCACTGCCTGCATGGCTTTAGCAGTATCATCCGACCACAAGCCCACACAATAGGGTGAAATACGGCCTTCAGGTGCCACAGCAGTAGCTTCAATGATAAAGAGACCAGCACCTGAGGTGAGCATGCTGCCTATATGAATGCGGTGCCAGTCGGTCATGCAGCCATTTTCAGCACTGTACTGGCACATGGGTGGAATCACAATACGGTTTTCCAGTTTTAATTGACCAATATGCCAAGGCTCGAATAAATGAATCATGAGATGAATGTCCTTTCTGTATCACGGCCATGGAAGACTATTGCTGCCTGAAGAGTCAGAATCATACCAAAGCATAACCAAAATCAATCCAGATGATGGGTCAGATCAGTAAGGTATGGGTGATATGGTTGAAATTCCGGTTTTCAAACGTGAAAGCTTTCACCGCAGCCGCATTCATCCTTGACATTCGGATTGGCAAATTTAAAGCCTTCCTGCAAACCTTCACGCACAAAATCCAATTCGGTACCATCCAGATAAACATGGCTTTTCGGGTCGACAAACACATTAACACCATATTGGCTGAACACCATGTCTTCCGGTTGAATGTTGTCAACAAATTCCAAAGTATAGGCCATGCCGGAACAACCACTGGTTTTAACTCCTAGACGGATACCTTCGCCTTTACCGCGGCGTTGCAGATAATTACTGATGTGATTGGCCGCGCGTTCAGTCAATGTAATCATGACTTATTCCTTAAAATGAAAGAGTAGAGTATTTGGCGCTAAACATGTTAGCGTAACTGGCTGTCTTTGCTGCCCCGACGGTTGTAACCCGTAGCAAACTGCTGTTGCTGATCCTTTTTTTGCTGGCACTCAATGCACAGACGAACACCAGGCACAGCAAGGCGGCGCGCTTCGGGAATTTCTTCACCACACTCGTCACAATACAAGGCACTTTCACCTTGTGGCAGACGGGTGCGAACCTGGGCTAAGGCGTCTTCCAGAGAAGCGTCTATCTGCGCCTGTTCAGCGCCGTCCGGAGCCCAGCCAGTGGCCATGATTTACTCTCCCTTTTTATTCCGATAATCGGCCACAGCAGCCTTGATGGCGTCTTCGGCCAGAATCGAACAATGGATTTTTACCGGTGGCAATGCCAATTCTTCAGCAATGGCATTGTTTTTAATTGCCAATGCTTCATCCAGACTTTTACCCTTAACCCATTCGGTAATCAGGCTGGATGAGGCAATGGCAGAACCACAGCCATAAGTTTTGAATTTGGCATCTTCAATAATACCCTGATCGCTGACTTTGATTTGCAGCTTCATCACATCGCCGCAGGCTGGTGCACCCACCATACCGGTACCAACGTTCTGATCAGCTTTGTCAAATGAACCGACATTGCGTGGATTTTCATAATGATCAATGACTTTGTCACTATAGGCCATAGTTGTTTCCTTAATATAATATTATGTGGCTGTTTGCCTGTTATTTATTCATCTGAGTGTCAAGTCAGAGGTTAATGTGCCGCCCATTGCACGCTGTTTAAATCAATACCTTCCTGATGCATTTCCCATAAAGGCGATAGTTCCCGCAGTTTGCCGATTTTCGCTTTCAGAAGATTGGCGGCATAATCCACTTCCTCATCCGTCGTAAAGCGGCCAAAGGTAATGCGTAGGGAGCTGTGCGCCAGTTCATCATTGCGACCCAGTGCACGCAATACATAGCTTGGCTCAAGGCTGGCAGAAGTACAGGCCGAACCACTGGACACAGCAATATCCTTAACGGCCATAATCAGACTTTCGCCTTCAACAAAATTAAAGCTGATATTGAGGTTTTGAGGTACACGGTGTTGCATATCACCATTAATATATACTTCATCAATATCGCTGATGATGGCCAAAAAGCGATCACGCAGCGCTTTAGCGCGTTCATTATCGGTATCCATCTCCAGACGCGCCAGCCGATATGCCTCGCCCATGCCAACAATCTGATGAGTAGGCAACGTGCCCGAACGGAAACCACGTTCATGACCACCGCCGTGCATTTGTGCTTCCAGACGTACCCGAGGCCGGCGGCGCACATATAAGGCGCCAATGCCTTTGGGGCCATAAATTTTATGCGCGGACAAACTCATCAGGCCAATATGATTGGCTTTAACATCAATCGCCACCTTACCTGCGGCCTGAGCAGCATCAACATGGAAAATAATGCCATGTTCTTCGCACAGAGCGCCAATGGCGCTGATGTCCTGAATCACACCAATCTCATTATTGACCCACATCACACTGATCACTGTGGTATCCGGACGAATGGCGGCCTTGAGTTCTTGCAGATCAATCAAGCCGTTTTCCTGTACCCCAAGGTAAGTAACCTCAAAGCCTTCCCGCTCAAGTTCACGCATAGTATCTAAGACGGCTTTGTGTTCGGTTTTAACCGTAATCAGATGCTTACCCTTACTGGCGTAAAAGTGTGCTGCCCCTTTTAAAGCCAGATTATCGGCTTCGGTAGCACCTGAAGTAAAAATGATTTCTTTAGGGTCTGCACCAATTAAGGCAGCAATTTCCTTACGCGCATTTTCCACCGCTTCTTCAGCCTGCCAGCCAAAGCTGTGGCTGGAAGAAGCCGGATTGCCAAAATGTTCAGTTAAATAGGGAATCATTTTTTCCGCTACACGCGGGTCAACCGGTGTAGTGGCGGAGTAGTCCAGATAGATAGGAAGTTTTACAGTCATGGTTGTGTTCCCTGTAATGGGGTCGCTGGCTTAGTGAATATCAATCAGCGCGACCGGTTGTTCTTGTTGGTTTGCTGGTAGTGTGGTTTGCTCAAGCAGATTGGATAAACTGATCGAGCGCAAATAGTGGTCAATGGTTTTATTCAGATTGGTCCATAAATGGTGGGTCAGACAAGGGCCATCTTCCTGGCAGTTGCCGGTACCACCGCATTGAGTAGCGTCCAGCATGTCTTCAGCTGCGGCCACAATATCGGCAATATTGATCTGTTGCGCTGTCTGGCTCAATACATAGCCACCACCCGGACCGCGGACACTATCCACTAGACCAGCACGGCGTAATTTACCAAACAGCTGTTCCAGATAGGATAATGAAATACGCTGACGTTCGCTGATGGCGGTAAGGCTAACAGCACCATCCTGAGCATGCATGGCCAGATCCAGCATCGCAGTAACGGCAAAACGTCCTTTGGTGGTCAAACGCATAAATAAGCTTAAAGTAGATTATCAATAACTGAATTATCTAATACCCGACAAAATTAGTCAACTTTAGTGGATTGATTGGCCGGATCAGGCCAACCTTGAAAACAGATACTGTCAATAGTCAGATTTGCAACGATTCTTTCTTATCAGCAGATGCTATATTGCAACCATGAAAATACAACAACATGCCTTTCATTGCTATTATTAATAATGAGGTGAAACTATTGTTCTAATCATTAGGCATATTTCTGAGTATTTTCCATATATTTATTTTAATAAAAACAAAATATACGCAATATAAAATGATGTATTTTCACTCATGAAATTATCTGTTGAGTCACATTAAGTCATTCAACATCCAATGTTGCTATGATTTGAATAAATATGACTAACAGAACATAGAGCACAAGACTACTTTTTCAGCCGAGATGATCGCATCCTGGACAGTGGTGCAATGCCGGCAGGTAATCCCATTTTAGAAATATCCGCTTGCATTAGACTATCATTGTTTGCGCCAATCATGGCTTTGAAGAACAGCCAAATAAGCATTACAATTTTATTACTGGCGTAGTCATTGCCGCTGATTTATGATTTTCTGATGTCAGCGAATCAATATAAAAGTGACTTGTTTTATTGAATAATAATATGTCATTTTTATAACATTATCGTTATTGTGAGTTGTATCAAAATATAATTTTTTGCGCTGTTTTTTGATAAATCGGATTATCTGATGCTTGATAATTATCAAAAGCAGTATGCCAGCCGGAATCTGGTTCTAGTGTATAGGATAATAAGCTTTCAATACAATGTAAGCGGTTCTATCCGAGTAAATAAAGAATATAACTCATGATAATTATTCAAATTAAATATTTATGCCTAATGTTGCCGGTACAATCTCTTTTAATAGTGCAATCAGTTCAGGATCCATATAACGGTAATCATCCGGAATATCAAGAATATAAAGCGGTTTGTTTTCAATAATTCTGCGATACTCAGCCATTAATCTGTTTTTGTGTTTTTGTTCCATAACACAGATGACATCTGCCCACTGGAGTAAGTCACGGGATACTCTTTTTTTGGCGCTGCTACTGGTGCCGGCTGAACGTACATTTAGCGCAGGCGAGCGGCGGAATAGCTGTTCTGCGGTGGGGCTGCGCCATTGATTACGGCTGCATATAAAAAGAACATTTATTTTAGACATATTTTCATGATTATTGACTGGAGATTTAATTTTATCAGATATGGATATTGTATTAAATCGTATCTTAAACAACAGAATTTCAGTCTGGCTATTTTATTGATAATCAGATGGATAAAACATTAGTTGGTGGCTTGGTTATTGATGAGATCAAATAAACATACGAATTAAATGCCCGATGACAAACCAAACGAGAATAAATCAAATATGAAAAACAGCAAATACACGCTGCTTTTCAGTCTGTGCGCACTGAGTTTAGCTGGCTTACAGCAGCCATCAGTAAAAGCATCAGTAGCTAGTCTGTAGTATGAAATGGCATAAAGCGGCCAGTGGCGGCTATATCTGGCAATGGTGGTAAAAGAACATGCATAACGGGCAGAGGCAGCAGATCGTCAGCGCGATAGGCTGGGGTAATGACAAGCTTATGAGAATATGGTTGATGGTGCAAGTGGGCTATTGTCTAAACACCAGACAAATAAAAAGCCACGCTGGCGTGGCTTTTTATTTATTACCTTGAAAATACAAGGTTTATATTGGTGGGTCCAGTGGGGTTCGAACCCACGACCAAGGGATTATGAGTCCCCTGCTCTAACCCCTGAGCTACAGACCCGAAAGGATAGCTATTCTAACGAAATAGGGATATTTTCGCAAGTGCCATGACAATAAATTGACAGGCAAGTGGCATTTTTGCCAATATCTAAAAACAGACTGCATCAGCCATATGGTAAAACGCCAGTGCTTATGGCTGATGTAGTCAACACAATAAATTATTGCTTGTTTTCTTCGTTGTCTAAGAAGCTTTTTAACCGGTCTGAACGGGTAGGGTGGCGCAGTTTACGCAATGCCTTGGCTTCAATCTGACGAATACGTTCCCGTGTCACATCAAATTGTTTGCCTACTTCTTCCAGTGTATGGTCAGTATTCATATCGATACCAAAACGCATACGTAATACCTTGGCTTCACGCGGGGTTAAGCTTTCCAGTACATCTTTGGTTACTTCGCGCAGGCTGGAATACATGGCGGCATCGGCTGGCGCCACGTTATTGGCGTCTTCGATAAAGTCCCCCAGATGTGAATCATCGTCATCACCAATCGGCGTCTCCATGGAGATCGGTTCTTTGGCGATTTTCATGATTTTACGGATTTTGTCTTCGGGCATTTCCATCAGTTCGGCCAGTTTGGCAGAATCCGCTTCTTCACCGTTTTCTTGCAGATACTGACGTGAAATCCGGTTCATTTTGTTGATGGTTTCAATCATGTGTACCGGAATACGAATGGTACGCGCCTGATCGGCAATAGAGCGGGTAATGGCTTGCCGGATCCACCAGGTGGCATAGGTAGAAAATTTGTAGCCGCGGCGGTATTCAAATTTATCTACCGCTTTCATCAGGCCGATATTGCCTTCCTGAATCAGGTCAAGAAATTGCAGGCCGCGATTGGTGTATTTCTTGGCAATGGAAATCACCAGACGTAAATTGGCCTGAATCATTTCACGTTTGGCCGCAGCTGTTTCACGTTCACTTTTAACCATGTTTTTATTGATGGTTTTAAGTTCTTCGATAGAAATTTGTGCTTCTTTTTCCAGATTGGCCAGTTCGGTTTGTTTTTCAATAATGGCATATTGAAAACGTGTTAATGCTTCATTCCAGACGCGGTTGAGGGATAGTTCATGATCTACCCAGTTTAAATCGGTGGGATTGGCCAGAAAGCTGTTAATGAAGTATTCACGATCCATGCGAACGCGGTTGAGGGCAATATCACGGATATCACGCTCCAGTTGCCGTACCAGATTGACGCGGGAGCGCATACTTTCGCAAAGGCTTTCAATCTGACGGGTGGCGAAGCGTACTCGCAGCAATTCATTGGCAATGTCTTGCTGTATGGTTATGTATTCAGGATCATGACTGCCTTTTTTCTGTAACACGGCAATCATTTGGTCGTAGCGTGTCTGAATGCCACTGAAGTGTTCCAGGGTTTTCTGGCGCAATTCTTCCAGATTGGCGGAAGCTACCAATGCCGCATGTTCTTCATCGGTCTCTTCAGTTGCCTCATCAGTACTGTCGTCATCATCACCATTGTCACTGTCAACATCATCATTACTGTTTTCCTGCTGAATATCCACTTCTTTGCCGGTATCGGCAGACTTGCCGATTTTGACATCCATACCGATGCCCAATTCATCCAGCAATTCTTCATGTGGATCGACAATGGCCTCAACCACTTCATCAACTTTAATTTCGTCTTCCTGAATACGTTTAATCAATGTCAGAATTTCTGCCACCGAACCTGGGCAGGCTGAAATGGCCTGAATCATGTTACGTAAGGCATTTTCGATTTTTTTGGCAATGATGATTTCGTCTTCACGGGTCAGAAGATCAACCTGTCCCATTTCACGCATGTACATGCGTACCGGGTCGGTGGTGCGGCCAAATTCATTGTCGGCATTGGATAAAGCCGCTTCGGCTTCGGCTACGGCATCATCGTCGGTCATGTTGGCTGTATTGTCACCCATCAGCAGACTTTCTGCATCGGGCGCTTCTTCAGTCACCTGAATTCCTAAACCGGAAATCATGGAAACGATGTTGTCGATCTGATCGGCATCTGACATCTCATCAGGCAAGGCATCGTTGATTTCTGCGTAAGTGATGTAACCACGCTCTTTACCTTGAATGATCAGCTGACGTAAACGCGCGCGTTGTTCTTCCACGGTTAATGGACGGTTGTCTTCTTGCTCTTGCTCGGTTTCTGTGCCGATTCTTTTGGAGGTCTGATTGGCCATAATATACTCAATGTATTGCTACGAACTCAAAAAACCATGATATAAATACATGACTATCATGCAGGTGGTTAGAATCATGGTGCTCAGGACGGGCTCAGTAGTCGCAGCAGCAGTTGTTTTTCGTCGGCGCTTAAAACTTTATCTTGAAGTTTGCGCTTCAACGCGTCAATTTGCTGTGATTTGAGGCTGTCCAACAATTTTTGCATGCCTTGTTTAAATGTCATACAGTCTTCTTCATTGTCTGTCTGGAGTAATTCGGGCGAATCCAGATAATCATGGATGATCTGCTGTATAACAGGTTCAAATTCGGTATTACGCATCAGTTCCAATACAGCACCACAATTAAGCGGTGCAGCAGAGGCTTGTATGCATTCGGCAAGCGCGGCGAGACATGCATAATCGCCGTGCAAATCCAAATATTCGGGCAAGTCTATATATACGGCCCATTGCGGATTTATCAATAGCGCACGGATCTGCTTTTGTACCAGTGACATCATGGCCGGTTGCCGGAATGTCTGTCTGGGTAAATGATAATCTTTTTGTCTGACTGAACGCTTTGGCGTTTCCTGCCCCATAAGCTGAGCCAAATTGTATTCATCAATACCTACTTTGTCACTGAGTTCCTGTCGCAGTAAAAAAGCCAGAGCAGGTGCTTTAATCTGGTTAATCAGCTGGCTGGCATTTTTAATCAGTTCGGCTTTGCCTTCTTGGGTATTGAGAGGAATTTTTTCGGTCAGTGTCTGCCAGAAATACTGTGATAAAGCCAGACTCTGATGTAACAGGGCTTCTTCAAATACAGCGGCTCCCTGTGCGCGGACAAAGCTATCAGGGTCATGCTCGGGCGGCAGAAATAAAAAGTGCAGTGTCTTGCCATCCTTTAACTGGGGCAAGGCATTTTCCAATGCGCGCCAGGCAGCTTTGCGGCCGGCCTGATCGCCATCAAAGCAAAAATAAATATCATTACTCTGACGCATCAGTAAATGAATGTGGTCGGCGGTGGTGGCTGTCCCTAAGGCGGCTACGGCATAGCCAATGCCAAATTGTGCCAGTGCCACCACGTCCATATAGCCTTCAACCACCAGTACCCGTCCGGTTTCCTTAATGGCCGAGCGTGCCTGATAGAGGCCATAAAGTTGTCGCCCTTTATCAAATAAAGGGGTTTCCGGTGAATTCAGATATTTGGGTTCACCCTGGCCGATAATGCGTCCGCCAAAACCAATGACCTGACCACGAATATCATGAATCGGAAACATGACACGATCACGGAAACGGTCATAACATTTGGTTTCTTTGTCGATCACCATGCCGCTGTTGATTAATGCCTGGCTGGGATAGGGCTGAAATACCTGACTGAGCGCCTGCCAGTGATCGGGTGCATATCCCAGTTCATAATGATTGATGATTTCATCACTTAAACCACGGTTTTGCAGATAACAGAGGGCTGTGGCCGACAGTTTGAGCTGCTGCCGGTAAAAATCGGTAGCCGTAGCCATGGTTTGTGTCAGGGTTTGCTGCTGCTGTTTGCGTTGTTTTTGCTGCGTCTGAGTGTGTGCGTCATCATGTTGTTTCGGTACCGGCATGCCAACACGATCAGCCAGAAGCTGTACTGCCTCTACAAAATTTAAGCCCTGATATTCCATAATAAAGCCAATGGCAGAACCATGTGCACCACAGCCAAAGCAATGATAAAACTGTTTGGTCGGGCTGACGGAAAATGAGGCTGATTTTTCCTTATGAAACGGACAGCAGGCCATATAATTCGCACCACGTTTTTTCAGTGGCACGAAATCATCAATAATGTCTACGATGTCTGTTTTGTTGAGCAGCTCATCAATAAATTCATTCGGAATCATGCAAGACAGCGATCAGGTTTGAATAAACGGGTTAAGACATCAATAGCTGTTTGACTTTGGTGCTGACTTCGCCCATGTCTGCCTGACCGGCCAGTTTGGGTTTTAATATGGCCATGACTTTACCCATATCACTGATCTGACTGGCGCCGATACTGTTTATTGCAGTCTGAATTTCTTTTTCAATGGCAGCAGCATCAAGCATGGCAGGCAGATAGCGTTGTAATACATTGATTTCCGCCTGCTCTTTTTCAGCCAGATCATGGCGCTGGCCTGCTTCAAACATGCGCACGGATTCTTTGCGCTGTTTGATCATTTTGGTTACGGTATTAATGAAGCGCTCGTCATCTACCTCAATACGTTCATCCACTTCAATTTGTTTAATGGCCGCCATTGCCATGCGGATGGTGGTTAAGGTAGCACTGTCATGCTGACGCATGGCTGTTTTCATGTCTTCTTGTAGTTGCTGGCGTAAACTCACGATAAATCTCCTGTTTATGCTTTGTGTAATGAACAGACTGAATACATGGCATGGCCAAATAGGCAAGGTAGCTATAAACCAGACCATAAATTTTTAATGACTACAAATAGAAAATACCGCAAGCCACAGCCTACGGTATGTTTCTTGATGAACTGACTGTGTCAGACACAGTCTTTGCAAACCATCATTAATAGTATTTTGGTGGCAATTGCTGGCTACGCAGGCGTTTTTGCAAGCGTTTTACTGCGGCAGCTTTTTTGCGTTTACGTTCAGTAGTTGGTTTTTCATAGGCTTCACGGCTGCGTAATTCAGTTAATAAGCCGGTTTTTTCTACAGCACGTTTAAAACGGCGCATGGCCACTTCAAATGGTTCATTTTCTTTGACACGAATAGAAGGCATGTTTTTCCTAAAATCAATAAAATAGCAATAAGTATGCAGTTTTTAAAAATAACAACTATTATGGTTTGATCCTAATAGTCTGGCGGTGGTTAAACAATTAATTAAGGTGCCACCTCACCGGATACAACATCACCTCCTAAGGTGCTAAATCAGTAGCTGTCAGATTTTAATCTGAGCAAAAAATGAGTGATGTATTATTATACGTCAGTACATTGTTTGTCAATGGATAGCAAGTTTATTTTGATACAGACAGATAATTTTACAATCGGGTTACGCGGCGAATGTGGGCGATGGAATGCAGTGCCCTGATGATTTGGTTGAGTTGTTGTAGTGTCTGAATGCGCAGGAAGAAGCGAAATTCAATAAATCCTTCCGTACCATCCTGTTTCTGGGAAGGAGTGTCAACCGACTCGATATCACCGCCATGGGTTGAAATGGTCTGGGCAATGGCGGCCAGTAAGCCGCGCGAATCCTGAGCGTAAATCAGTAAAGTGGTGGGGTAGGTATCGGCCTGGAAAGTATCCCAGTCGGCATCGAGTTGATTGTCAGGTTCAGTATCCAGAATGTGCTTACAGTTATCGCGGTGAATAATCAGTCCCTGATCTTTGACCAGCAGCGCTCTGATCGCGTCACCCGGGATGGGATTACAACATTTGGCCAGATGCATTCTGCCGGTTTCACTGCCAGAAATTTTAATGGGCGATAATTTCACGGTATCGCCGAAATGTTCTTCAGCCAGATCAGCAATGTGCATGGCCACAGAAATGGGTTGTAATCGTCCGGTGCCCACATCACACAAAATATCTTCAAAAGTAATATTTTTATTGGCTAAATCAGATAAATATTTGTCTTTAAGGCTTTCTGACCATAATACATTGGAAGGCAACAAGCTGGATAAGGCTTTTTGCAGCAGATTCTCGCCGAGCTTAATGGCATCAGTACGGTTCATGTTTTTAATCTGACTGCGAATGGCGCTACGGGCACGGCTGGATACGGTAAAATTCAGCCAGGCCGGATTGGGTCGCGCTTGCTCGGAAGTGATGATTTCCACAGTGTCACCGGTATGCAGACGGGTGCGCAAAGGCATCATATTATGGTTGATACGGGCAGCTACCGTATGATTACCGATATCGGTGTGGACAGCGTAAGCAAAATCAATGGGTGTTGACCCTTCGGGCAGTACCATGATTTTACCGGTTGGGGTAAAGGTATAGACTTCGTTGGGAAACAAATCTACTTTTACATGTTCCAGAAATTCAACGGCATTGGCGCTGTGTGCTTGTAAATCAAGAATGGTTTGCAGCCATTGGTGTGTGCGCATCTGTGCCTGGGTAAAGCTGCTTTGTTCGCCGGTCTGGTGCATCCAGTGACTGGCAATGCCGCCTTCGGCCACAACGTCCATTTCATAGGTGCGGATCTGTACTTCAATGGGTAAGCCGTAAGGACCGACCAAGGTGGTATGCAGGCTTTGATAGCCATTATTTTTAGGGATGGCAATATAGTCTTTAATTCTGCCGGGTCTGGGTTTGTAGAGACTATGCAGGGCGCCCAGTGCTGCATAGCAGGCCGGAATGCTGTTTACAATGACGCGAAAAGCATAAATATCCATTACATCGGCAAAATGCAGTTTTTTATGGCGCATTTTCTGATAAATGCTGAAGAGATTTTTTTCTCTGCCTTTAATCTGTGCTTCAATATTGGCACTGACCAGATGCTGGCTGAATGCCCGCAATACCTTGCCGACTACATCGCGCCGGTTACGCCGGGAAGCCTGTAAGGCTTTTTGCAGTACTTCGTAACGGTGCGGATACAGGTGCTGGAAGGATAAATCCTGTAATTCGTGATAAACCTGATTAAATCCGATGCGATTGGCCAGTTGCGCATAGATTTCCATGGTTTCTTGTGCAATGCGCCGGCGACTCTGTGGTTTTTTGGCGCCTAAGGTACGCATGTTGTGTAAACGGTCTGACAGTTTGACGATAATGACGCGCAAATCTTTGGTCATGGCCAGAATCAGTTTGCGAAAACTTTCAGCCTGTGCTTCCTGATGGCTGTTGTATTCCAGTTTTTCGAGTTTGGACAGGCCATCCACCATATCGGCGATGGTCTGGCCAAACGTTTCTGTGATCTGTGTTTTACTGGTGCCAGTATCTTCCAATACATCATGTAAAATGCCGGCGCACAAGGCTTGTATGTCAACATGCCATTCAGCCAGTTGCGTGGCTACGGCGATGGGGTGAGTAATATAAGGCACGCCACTATTGCGAAATTGGTCATGATGGCTGGCGATGCCGAATTCACATGCCTTTTGCAATAGTTTTTTCTCATCTGCTGAAAGATAGCTGGCCGTTTTAAAGAGTTTATCCTGCTCTGTTTTGATGATGGCCTGATAGGTTGCCTCGATTTGCGTCCGGATTTGTTGCAGTTGCTGATCTTTGCTGGCTGAAGGATCGGCTTGAATTTGGCTGATAAGCCGATTGCCGACGGCGCCTAATTCCGATTCCAGTAAAGGGCTATCCGGATTCAGTGCCATATCCTGTAATGCGGTTTTGATCAGTATCGCTGCCAGTGCATGGACGCGGTGATGTTCTTTGGCCAGTTCGGTAGTGAGGATAAAACTGCGCTCAAGCAGCGGAGTTTTCTGGTGTTGCTGTGCCAGTGTATATACATAGGCACAGGCAGTTTCCAGTAGGTGCCAGCGTTCTTTTTTGTTTAAATAACCCGTTTTTTCAAACAAAGCCGACCGCCAGGTATCGACTTGGGTTGAATAAGGCAAACTGGGTGCAAATATCATCAGATTCTCGGCATTATTTTTGCTGATTGAGTAATTCCATACCGATCTGACCGGAAGCGATTTCACGTAAAGCAATGACTGTGGGTTTGTCGTGATCTGCATCAACCAGTGATGTAGCGCCATTGGCCAGTTGTCGCGCCCGTAAGGCGGCAGCTAAAGTCAAATCAAAGTGATTGGGAATGCGTCCGATACAATCTTCTACAGTAATGCGTGCCATAATAAATATCCGTATTTAAACCTATGATGATTATAAAATAATAATAAAAAGTAAGCAGCTTATTTTTGCCGGTTGTTAATCGGCGGCCAAAACATCCGTGATGGTTTGCTGCTGTTTTTCACCGCGCAGATGGGAAGTGCGGATGATGGCAAGTAAATCCTGTTCCGCTTGGTCAAGCTCTTTATTGATGATGACATAATCAAATAAAAATGCTTGTTCGATTTCGTGATGTGCTTTGGATAGTCGTCTACTGATGACATCTTTGCTTTCTGTGCCACGCCCCATCAGGCGTTCGGCCAGCACGGCAAAAGAGGGCGGAAGAATGAAAATACTGACGGCATCCGGCAGTTGTTTGCGTACCTGTTGTGCACCCTGGATATCAATTTCCAGAATTACATCAAAACCCTGCTCAATCAGGCTATTGACTGCATTTACGCTGGTGCCATAGTAGTTGCCGAACACATCGGCGTGTTCAAGAAAGGCGCCTTGCCCGATCAAGTCTTCAAATTCTCTGATAGAAACAAAATGATAATGTGTGCCGTCTTGTTCACCGTCTCTGGGCGGACGGGTGGTATGGGAAATAGACACACGAATGAAGGGCTGATGTGCGATCATGCGCGATACAAGGGTGGTTTTACCTGTACCGGAAGCCGCGGAAACGATAAAAATTTGGCCGGGTTGAGACATGGTGCTAACTTGATGTGTTACGGTGTCTAATTATGCCACATTAGATAGATCGATGCCACAGTGAGGCTGATTTTACACAGAATGAGCCTTTGTTAATACGGCGGTAATACGGGGTTTGCGACTTTCTTTTAAAGCTGTTTTCAGCTAAAATAGCCAATTCAAATTTCCTCTTATTGCCATGACCAAATTTATTTTTGTGACCGGCGGTGTGGTATCTTCTCTTGGCAAAGGTATTGCCGCTGCCTCCACTGCTGCTATTCTGGAATCCCGTGGTCTGAATGTGACCATGATTAAACTTGATCCTTATATTAATGTTGATCCGGGAACCATGAGTCCGTTTCAGCATGGTGAAGTTTTTGTCACCGATGATGGTGCTGAAACCGATCTGGATCTGGGTCATTATGAGCGGTTTATCAATGCCACGATGCAAAAACGCAATAATTTTACCACCGGTCAGGTATACGAAAACGTTATTCACAAAGAGCGTCGCGGTGACTATCTGGGCGGTACGGTTCAGGTGATTCCACACATTACCGATGAAATCAAACGTAAAATTCATGAAGGTGCGGCCGGCTATGAAGTGGCGATTGTGGAAATCGGTGGTACGGTGGGCGATATTGAATCCTTGCCATTTCTGGAAGCCATTCGCCAGATGCGCAGTCAGCTTGGTCGTGCCAATACGTTGTACGTTCATTTATCTTATGTGCCTTATATTGCTGCTGCCGGTGAAATCAAAACCAAGCCTACGCAGCATTCTGTAAAAGAATTGCGTGAAATCGGTATTCAGCCGGATGTGCTGATCTGTCGTATGGACAGACCCATGCCGGAAGAGGAAAAACGTAAGATTGCTTTATTCTGTAATGTTGAGGAACGTGCGGTCATCAGTTGCTACGATGCGGCCAGTATTTATGAAGTACCCGGTATGTTGCATGAGCAGGGGATCGATCAGATTATCTGTGAACAGTTGCAATTGAATGTACAGCAGGCAGATTTAACTGAATGGAATAAAATTGTCTATGCGGTGGAACACCCGAAACACACCGTTAAAATCGCCATGGTGGGTAAATATGTTGATCTGACTGAATCGTATAAATCGCTGACTGAGGCTTTAAGACATGCCGGTATTAAAAATGAAGCCAAGGTAGATATTGTCTATATTGATAGTGAGTCTATTGAGGCTGATGGTACTGATTGTCTGAAGCATATGGATGCGATTCTGGTGCCGGGTGGTTTTGGTGGCCGAGGGGTGGAAGGCAAAATTGCGGCAGTACAATTTGCACGTGAACAAAAAATTCCTTATCTGGGTATTTGTCTGGGGATGCAGATTGCACTGATTGAATATGCCCGTCATGTCATGGGATTGGCCGATGCCAATTCAACCGAATTTAATCTGAAAACCACTCATCCGATTGTGGCGCTGATTGAAGAATGGCAGGATCGTGAAGGTCAGATTGAAAAGCGTGATATTCATACTGATCTGGGCGGTACTATGCGACTGGGTGCGCAAGAAGTAATTTTGCAGCCGGATTCGCTGGCTTATCAGATTTATGGTGCAGAGCATATTCGCGAGCGTCACCGCCATCGTTATGAAGTCAACAATCATTATGTTAATCAACTGGAAGCGGCCGGATTGAAAATAGGCGGGGTTTCAGCAGGGCATGAACATTTGGTGGAAGCTATTGAATTACCAGATCACCCATGGTTTTTTGCTTGTCAGTTTCATCCTGAATTTACTTCTACGCCACGCAAAGGCCATCCGTTATTCAGTGCTTTTGTAAAAGCAGCGCTGGCACATAAAAATTAATATTCATTTTTAATGCTAAAAGACAGGCCGGATTATCCGGCCTGTCTTTTTATATTTTTAGGCTGCTGATTTGTTTTAGTGCCAAAGGCTGAATAATGATGTGTCTACTTTGGGATTTCTCTTAAATTATTGATGATTATTTAAAAAATGTAGGTAAATGTATAAGCAATGAAGCTAAGTTGTTTTTTGAGTAAATGTGGAAGTTTATTTTTGCCTTCTCTCTTGCCGTTTTGTATGATGGGTATGTCTTTATTATTATGATTCTGGCCTTATGGGTGCATGGGTAAAGAAGATTGTTTTATTAATTGTCATTGTATCGGGGTTCTGGTACTGGCAGCATCAGCAGTTTGATCATTCTTTTGACAAAAGCCAGACGCGGGCACAGATTGAACAGGCATTACAGACAGCCAAGAACAGTATTACCCGGCCAGCACCATCAACGTCTTCGGCTGGTTTAACCATCAGGCAGGCGCATCAGCAAGGTCTGGATAAGGTTATTGTCAATGACAGTGGTGCGGTTGTGCGAATTTTGCCAGATGATATTCAAGGTGATCGGCATCAAAAGTTTATTGTACGCACGGATGGTGGTACGGTTTTAATCGTGCACAATATTGACATGGCGCCGCGTTTACCGGATCTGAGGATAGGTGACCGGGTAGGTTTTCAGGGAGAATTTATCCAGAATAGTAAAGGTGGATTGGTACATTGGACACATTGCGGAGTTCGAAAATGTAGAGGGTGGCTGGAGTATAAGGGAAAACGTTATCAGTAGTCAGAGGTTTGCTTTGCCATCACGGACGGAATATCGGTTTGATTATTCATTAAAGAAAGGAAGTCGTATGGATACTACTAGCTTAAATCTGAATAATGCTTCAATGGCTGGATTATTATCGAAAACATGGTGGTTATTATTGCTGCGTGGGTTGGCTGCCGTTATTTTCGGGTTACTGACTTGGTTTCAGCCTGCTATTACGCTACTGGTACTGGTGATATTTTTCGGTGCTTATACATTGGTTGATGGTATTTTTGGTCTGGTGGCTGCTTTTCAGGGCAGACGCACGCATCCTGACTGGTGGATTTTGCTGTTGTGGGCTTTGGTCAGCATTGTTGTGGGTATTCTCACGTTTTGCCTGCCGGGTATTACTGCCTATGCATTATTATGTCTGATTGCGGCATGGGCCATTATTGCGGGTCTGTTTCAGATTGCAGCAGCAATTAAATTGCGTAAACAGGTAGCAGGCGAAGTCTGGATGATTGTGGGTGGTATTTTATCGGTATTATTCGGTATCGCTTTATTTGTCTGGCCTGTGTCTGGTGCTGTGGCCATTGCTTGGTTAATTGGTATCTATGCCTTTATTTTCGGGATTGTGAATATCATTGCGGCTTTCCGTGTTCGTCGGTTAGCACATTGACTGGATACTGATCTTATTTCTTATTTTGGTTGATAAACATGGATTGATTCAGGGATTTGGTTTCAATGGCTAAAATCAATGATCATGTTTGAATGAAAAAATATCCCCACTCAATCTGGGCGGGGATATTACGGTTTAATCAGATTGATATGATTGATTATTGCAATATTTCTGCCATGGCATTAGCCACATAATCTACATTGCCCTGATTTAATCCGGCAATACACATGCGGCCATTTTCTACCATGTAGATACCAAATTCGGTTTGCAGCCGGTTAACCTGAGCAGGTGTCAGGCCGGTAAAGCTGAACATGCCGCGCTGTTTGGTAAAGTAACTAAAATCCCGATCCGGTATTTTTTCACTTAAAACAGCCTGTAATTGCTGACGCATACTGCGAATGCGGTCACGCATGGCATAAACTTCTTGCTGCCATTGCTGAAATAATGATTCATCATTCATGATGTTGCTGACTACATGGCCGCCATGTGAGGGTGGGTTGGAATACATGCGTCTGATGGTGAATTTGAGCTGACTTTGTACCAGTCGTGCTTCTTCCTCTGTCTGACAGACCACACTCAGACCGCCGACACGTTCGCCATACAGTGAAAGGCTTTTGGAAAAAGAGTTACTGATAAATACGGTCATGCCCAGATCAACCGCACGACGAATGGCATAGGCATCTGTATCCATGTCATCGCCAAAACCTTGATAGGCAATGTCCATGAAAGGAATCAATTGTCTGGTTTTGATGATGTCCAGTAGTTCATCCCACTGGCTATGGGTGGGATCAATACCCGTTGGGTTGTGACAGCAAGGATGCAGTAAAATCACGCTGCCCGCATCCAGCTGTTGTAAAAATGTTTTGAGTTCATCAAATTTAATACCGATGGTTTCGGCATCATAATAAGGGTAGGTATGCACTTCAAAACCGGCGCCGGCAAAGATGCTGATATGGTTGCCCCAGGTGGGATCGCTGACGTAAACCTTGGCCTTGGGAAACCATTGATGAATAAAATCGGCTCCCACCCGCAATGCACCTGAGCCGCCTAGACTGGCTACAGTAGCTACCCGGTTTTGTTGTAGTGCCGGATGGTCTCTGCCCAATAATAAATGCTGGCAAGCCTTGCGATAGCCTTCCAGGCCGTCCATGGGTAGATAAGGTCGGGGCTGTGGCGGGTTGGCCAGACGTGTTTCTACGGTTTTAACGCATTCCAGGACAGGCAGGTTACCGTCATCATCGTAATACACACCGACACCCAGGTTGACCTTATGACTGCGTGGATCTGCTTTGTATTTATCCATTAAACCTAAAATAGGATCTCCAGGATAAAATTCGATATGCTGAAACATAATTTTCCTTATTATCGGGTTTAAACCATCTGATGCAGACGGGCTGAGAAACAGGGTCAGAAATAAAATAAATTGTACACCAACTCATGAAGTTGTCAGCGGTTTTATTGATTTTTGATAAAGATAATATCCCAGACGCCATGGCCAAGGCGTTTCCCTCTGGCTTCAAATTTGGTTTCAGGCCGGTAGGCTGGTTTTTCGGCGTAATCTGTGGCGGTATTGGTTAATGCGGGGCATTGATTCAAGACATCCAGCATTTGTTTGGCATATTCCTGCCAATCGGTAGCCAGATGAATGTAACCACCGGTTTTAAGTTTAGGCAATAATTGCCGGATAAATTCCAGCTGGATCAGGCGACGTTTGTGGTGGCGTTTTTTGTGCCAGGGATCAGGGAAGAAAATATGAATCCCATCAAGGCTATTGTGCGATAGCATGTGTTGAATCACTTCTACTGCGTCATGCCGCATGACGCGAATATTAGACAGTTGTTGTTCAGCAATCAGTTTGAGCAGATTACCTACTCCCGGGCCATGCACATCAATGGCCAGAAAATCTTTTTCTGGCTGGTTTTGGGCAATGGCGGCAGTAGCTACACCCATGCCAAAGCCGATTTCCAGAATTTTGGGCGCTGGTCGTTGAAATACATGATTTAAATCGAGCAATTTATCCTGATAATCAAGCCCGAATTGTGGCCATAGGTGGTCAATAGCCCGTTGCTGGGCGGCCGTCATGTGACCTTGCCGTAAAACAAAGCTGCGGATACTGCGTGTTTGATCAGTATTCTGATCATTAAAAGATGGAGAATCAGTCATAAAAATTCAGTTAATAAGGTGAAAGGGTCAATAGAAAAGGCAAATAAAACCACCTGTTCAGACCCTGCATGGTGTATTGTTAATTTAATATCTGGCTTAAGATATCAGAAGAAATATGATCGGCCATTTGTGCCTGTCCTAATGCGGATAAAATCACAAAACGCAGTTGTCCCTGGTGGTTTTTTTTATCATGACTCATGTGTTCCAGCCATTTTTCCATGGGCATGGCCGGCGCCTGAATGGGCAGCCGGACTGCTTTAAGTAGTCTAATCACTCGTTGGGTATCATATTCAGTTAAATGACCCAAGTGTTGTGATAACCGGCAGGCCAGCACTAACCCTGCTGCCACTGCTTCGCCATGCAGCCAGTTGCCGTAGCCCATCTGCGCTTCAATGGCATGACCAAAGGTGTGACCCAGATTCAGATAGGCGCGGATACCATGTTCCTGTTCATCTGAAGCCACAATGCTGGCTTTCATTTGGCAGCAGTGTTGAATCATGTGTGCCAGTATTTCTGGTTGCTGCGCCATGATGGCGTCTATGTTTTGTTCTAACCACGTCAGAAAGCTGACGTCACCCAATAAAGCATATTTAATCACTTCAGCCATGCCGGCCGAAAATTCACGCGCGGGTAAGGTGTGTAAGGTATTTAAATCAGTAATGACAGCCTGTGGCTGATAAAAAGCACCGATCATGTTTTTACCCAACGGGTGGTTGATGGCGGTTTTACCGCCCACGGCAGAATCTACCTGACTTAACAGGGTAGTGGGTACTTGAATGAAAGGTGCACCGCGCTGATAGGTGGCTGCTGCAAAGCCGGTCATATCTCCAATCACGCCGCCGCCTAAGGCGATAAGCGTGGTCTGACGTTCGGCACGGTGTTGCATTAAACCGTCAAAAATCAGGTTTAAGGTTGTCCAGTCTTTGTATTTTTCTCCGTCTGGTAACACGATGCTGAAATGCTGATGACCCAATTGATCCAGAGCCTGTTGCCATTGCGCCAGATAGAGAGGTGCTACGGTTTGATTGGTGATAATGGCCAGTTGGTGCTGAATATAGGGTTTCAGGATTTGATTGGCCTGACTGAGTAAATCGGTGCCGATAAAAATGGGATAGCTGTGGGAAGGGGTATGAACAGTAAGCGTGTGCATGATGTTATCGAATCAAAGAAGGTGTAGGAGCAGCAAGCTGTAAGTGCTGGAGCAGGTGGTTCAGGGCATTGGCGGCATGATGATCGTTGACTTCCAGAACCAGGTGAGCCGCTGAGTGATACAGTGGATCCCGTTCGGCATAAAGCTGGTTTAATCTGGCCAGAGGATCTGCAACCTGTAGTAATGGCCGGTTTTTGTCACAACGGGTTCGTGCCAGTAAAATATCTGGTCGTGCCTTGAGATAAACCACATAGCCGCGATGGCGTAAGGCAGAATGATTCTGTGGCTGTAAAATGGCGCCACCGCCTGTGGCCAGAATGATGTTATTCAGCTGTGTGAGTTCATCAATAATAGTCCGCTCACGGCTACGAAAACCGGCTTCGCCTTCCAGTTCAAAAATGGTGGGTATGGAAACACCGGTGCGCTCACAGATGACTTGATCGCTATCATAAAAATCACGCTGTAAATGAGCAGCTAATTGTCTGCCCAGCGTGGTTTTACCCGCGCCCATTAAACCGATTAAAAAAATATTGCCTGCCATTGTGTTCATGCTGGCTATTGTAACTGACTGGCGTTATTTGTGCATTAATGAATACATGTTATTCAAGGGTAAAATGGATATGATCTATGCTAAAAAGGATGATGAATCATTCAGTCATTCCGTGCTTATGATTAAAAAACAGACTGCCGATGGCAGTCTGTCTGGTGGCAATGCATAAATTATTAATTAGGTAATTTACTGCCGGTCATATCCACAATACGCGGTGTGATGAATACCAGTAATTCACTCTTGGATTGATTGCGGTTTTTATATTTGAAGAGATTACCCATAATCGGAATATCACCCAATAACGGTACTTTACGCACGGTATCGGTGTTGTCTTCCGTATAGATACCGCCAATGATCAAGGTACCGCCGTTTTCAATCATGGTTTTGGTATCTACGGTTTTCTTCTTCATACAAATGTCACTGGTAAACAGATTGGCATCAATGGAATTACAGGCCACTGGTTTATCATTCTGTACTTTTAAGGTCATAATGATATTGCCATCTGGAGTGATTTCCGGAGTAACGGTCAAGCCCAATACGGCATCTTTGAAGCTGGTGGAAGTGGCGCCGCTGGAAGATGCTTCCTGATACGGTACTTCCATGCCGGATTCAATTTTGGCTTCCTGACGGTCCTGTGTTAATACCCGGGGTGAAGAGATGATTTTGGTTTTACCTTCAGTCTGTGCGGCTGAAAGTTCCAGCGCCAGTGCACCAGAAGCATAGGAATGCACCAGTGAAATCACAGAAGTAGGATTAGCAACACCGAGGTTGACATTGGGACTGATCAGATTACCGCCACTAAGCACACTGTCTTTACCGGTACTGCTATTACCATCTGTTGTAGAAATTAAACCATCAATGGCGTTACGACCATGGCGACGGTTGTAACCAAAACGTGCGCCCAGTTCACGGGCAAAGGTATCGGTGGTTTCTACAATACGTGCTTCAATCATTACCTGTTGTGACGGTACATCAATCTGGGCAATCAGTTTTTCAAACTTTTTGAGGACAGAGTCGATGTCGGTAATGATCAGGGTATTGGTACCAGAATCAAGTAAGGCACTACCACGTGGGGAGAGAATGCTGTTTTTATCTGAAGAACTGCTGCCATCTTCTTTAATGCGCAGAATTTTACTGAAATCTTTGACATTACGGTATTTCAGCTGGAAGGTTGCTGATTGTAATGGACCCAACTCATCCAGTTTTTTCTGGCCTTCAAGCGATTCAGTATCACGTTTGAGTAATTCATCTCGCGGTGCCACGTTAATGGTATTGCCTGATTTACGCATGTCCAGATTACGAGCATCCATCACCAGATTCAAAGCCTGATCCCAGGGAACGTCTTTGAGTGAAATGGTCATTTTGCCGTTAACACTGTCACTGGCGACAATATTCATGCCAGATTCTTTAGACAGAATCTGTAAAATGGTACGTACATCCACGTCCTGAAAATCCAGTGAGATATGACGGCCTTTAAAAGATTTTTGGGTTTGTAAGCCACCGCGATCCAATTCAATCTGCCGTATCACTTCAATGGTCAGAGTATTGCTGCCTTGATGTTGTTTATAGTCCCAGCTGCCTTCCATGGTTAAAGACAGTTCGGTGTCATTGCCTATGCGTCGCAATTGCACTAAACGCACTGGAGTATTGAAATCATTGACATCCAGTTTGCGTTGTTGTGCAGAAGGCAACGGCATGTTTTTGTATAAAAAGACCAATCGGTGAGCAAAGCGTTGGACGGTAGGTTTGGTTGCTGTGTTATTCAGGCCGGATAAAGTAACCACGCCACTACTGTTTTTGCCTTTTAGAAAATCAATATTTAAAGCAGCTGGTTGTGCCTGAGCCATAGATTGGGCGGGGGTTGCGCGATCCACATGAGTACTAATAGTATTGGCAGCGGCATAGGCAGCTGGCGGTGGTACCTGATCAGCAGTGGATTTTGGTGTTGGATCAGCGGGTGGTAAAGGGGCGGTTTTGTGTGTGGCTACTGAAGGTTGTATGTAAATCCATACCTCATTGCCTTTTATTTTGGCATTGTACTGGCTGGGTTGTTTTAAATTCAGCAAAACACGACTGCGATCATTGCCTTGTACAGCCTCGATTTGCTGCAACAAGGGATCATTGTACTGTAATACATTCTGTGCCACAGCAATATTGGTATTATTGAAATCCAAGGCAATGCGTGCCGGGTTGTCTGTGGTAAAACCGCGAGGCAGTAAAGTATCTTTATCAAAATGTAATTTAACCACTTTTTGCTGATTAGGCAAGGCACTGACATTAATGGCGGTGATGTTGCCAGCCAGCGCCAATTGACTCAGAAAGCCCATACCGAGCGTGGATAAAAGAGAAATGGTCTTAATCTGCATTATGTTACCCTTCATAATTTCGTTTGTTTATATTGTTTGCTGGTCAATCATGGATTGATTGTGCCGTCCGTATTTGTTTATTGCCACTGCTATTTGTCACCGTTTACCTGCAAAGATAAGGTATTGCGACGATCGGTCCAGTCACCACTTGAGTCTTCAACCTGCTCAGTGAAAATGATTTCATTGGGTGTGATAGCGGTGATACGGCCGTAGTCCTGACCAATATAATTACCTATTCCAACCGTATAAACATGGCCATCGGCTTCAATGAAGGCAGAGGGTGATTTGCCTTTACTGGTAATCTGACCCACATAATGAAGACTTTCCACATTAAAATTTTCCAGGGTCTGTTTGGGACGTTTGAGATTGGGTGCATTACGGCCTTGTGCACCCATACGCAGGCGTGCCGGGTCAAAGGCATTTAACGCTGGCTGGGGTGGCGGGGTATAGCTACTGTGTAAAACCAGCTCGGTTTTCTGAGCTTGGATTTTATGTCCTTTGGTTTTCTGGCTGGCGTTTTGCATCCATTTTTGTAAATCTTCATTGGGGCCGGAACAGGCCACCAGCCCGAGACCGCACAGGAGAAGAACTATTTTATTCATAATCAGTCCATTGCTATTAGTATGAAAAATGATGTTTTAAGAATATGCAGATAGTTATTTCTTATCCTTATTGTCTTTATCTTTATCCAGTAAGGCTTTGATTTCTGCATCACTCAGAGCCTGATAGGTATTAGCAATGGCTGTCAGGGTGAGCATATTGGTTTTGCTATCGCGTTTTAAAGTCAAGTGATTCAAGGTCACGATTCGTGATAATTTACCCACATCATGCACAAAATCATTAATCTGTTGATAACTACCTGTAATGGTAATGGCGTAAGACAATGTTTTAATCACCTGTACATTGGCTTGGGCATCGTCTTTTGACTTGGATTTATTGCCACTTGAAACAGAATCCACTGCTTGCGAAGTCGATGGGGTGATGCTGTCTATCCGCAGACCATTACTGGCTGCTGCCTGATGCAGTTCCTGAATCAGATTAGGAATTTCTGCCTTAGTCGGCAGTTGCTTTAAAAGTGCCTGAAAAGACAGATTGATTTGAGTTAATTCATTTTGCAAATCATCCAGATTGGTGGTCTGGCTGGCTTTTTCAGTAAAGGTGGTTTTCAGGTTTTCTTCTTCTTTTTTTAACGTGTTGACCTTTTCATACAGGCCATTGAATACCATGAAATAAGCTGCAACCAGAATAACCACTACCACCACACCTGCAATTGCCAGTTGAATGGGCTTACTCTGTTGTGGCAGATTTTTTAAATCAATTGATTTTAAATCAATATTTAGTGCCATGATTATTTTCCTCGTCTTTTAATCGTTGGTTGCCGAAGCACTGGCAGATGATTCATTAGCGGTTGGTTCTTCTGCGTTGCTATCATCATCAGACAGTTGGCCGTTAGCATTATTAATGTCTACGTGCAGGCTAAATTGCTGGGCATCAGTGCCACGTTTGATATTCAAAAGTTCAGGTGTGGTAAATATTTTGCCTGGCAAGGCATTCATGAAAACGGCCGTTTTACCATCGCTGACCGCTTGTCCGTTGATAATATAGGAATTGAATCCGCTTTGGGCTTCAATACTGGTCAGATACAGACCTTCTGGTACCAGGGTATTTAATGTATCCAGTATACGTGCGGCTTCAAAACGTTTCTCAGACAATTCTTCCACTTTATGCTTACGTGCCAGAAAGTTTTTACGTTCAGTATTCAGTTCATTGATTTTTTTGATTTTCTGATCGGCCTGACTGATGCCGCTCTTCAGTGTCTGATTGCGATTTTCCTGATTCATTACCCAGCTTTGCATACCCAGATAAATCAGGACTGACAGACCAAATCCCACCAAAACAGCAGCCAGCATCAATGTCTGGAATTGTTTCTTTTGCTTGGCAAGAATTGCTTCGCGGTAAGGAAGCAAGTTGATTTTTAATAATGGTAGCATAGTTATAGTCCTCTTACGGCCAGCCCGAAGGGCACTGTTAGTAAATTACTGTCCTGAAGGAATTGATCCTGATTGATATTCATTTTGGGATTGAGTTCTGCCAGATCGACAGGATTAATCTGCTGGGTGGGAATCTGGGTTTGTTCCTGCACTTTGGCTGCAAGTCCTTGTGCATCATTGCTGTTATAGCCAAAAATCATGATTTGCTCGATGTTACTGTCGTTGTCCATACCGCTGGCAGTAAAGTAAAATTGTAAGGTTCTCTGGATTTCCTGAATCAGTTGATTCTGAAATGGTTGTGCAATAGCCGGAATATAATCACTGCGTTTATTGGCAGAATAGAACATGTCCCATGCCTCTTCTTCCGTTAACTGGTAATCACGGCGCATTAACTGTACCATTTGCTCGTAGCCAAGATTGATTTCCTGTTTGTAGACCAGAAGACCACTGCGCATGAATATGGCGCGGGTTTCGTTCTGGCTGATGTCGAAAATGGCGACTGTCTTATCAGCCAGTGCAGGATTGTTTTCATTGATCCAGCTGATATAACTATTCATGACGGCGATAATGTCCACATCCATTTGTGTGGGGGTAATGCCGGCATCGGTAAAAGCGTCCATCAGGCGATCAACGTCTTCGCGTTTGCTGCTTACCAGTAATAATTCGGTATTGCTGTTGTGGGTGGGTAATTCCTGATAATCGTAGCTGAGATTATCATCGTCTTCAGTCTGGTTAAGTTCCAGCATGACTTGTTCTTCTACGCTATTGTCACTTTCGCTGGAAATGGTAATGAATTGCATGTTCACTGACTTTTGCGGCATGGCTACGGTGATATTTTTACAATTGGTTCGAAAAGTTTTCCACGCTTGTTGTATGTGAACAACAAAATCATCGTAATTTTCGACGTTGCCATTCATGATAATATTTTTGGGTAAGGGTGAAATAACATATTTTTCTAGTCGAATTTGATTTAAACTGCGGGCACTCAGCAAAACCATATTGATACTTCTGGGCGTAATATTGATGCCGACACATTGTTTTGATGAGCCTGTGGCCGCCTTCTTACTCTTTGAATTTATGTGGAAATTATTCAGTTTCATGAAAGGGCTTTCTGTCAGTTGTAAGTGAGTGTTGTTCACGTTGCCAAATTGTATTTTTTGGCGCTCTAACACAATAAAGTATAAAGTTTACTTTATTTTTAATATATTTCGCAGCTTCTGTATAAATTTATTTGATTATGATTAGAAAATTACTGCTTTCGATAATTGGCTTATTTGTGGGTTTGGGGTTATTCGGCATTGGATTATTGTCCATTGCGATTATGGTGACATATCCGAAGCTGCCCTCATTGGATGCCGTGACACATTATCAGCCCAAAATGCCTCTGACCATTTATTCAGCCGATGGCAAATTACTTGGTCAGTTTGGTGAGGAGAGACGCGCCTTTACTAAAATTGATGATTTTCCGGCAGTTTTAAAAGATGCCGTGGTGGCTGCTGAAGATAAGCGGTTTTATGAGCATGGCGGTGTGGATTTTCTGGGGATTGCCCGGGCTGCGGTTTTAAATCTGGTGGGCAGCGTTAAATCCGGTGCCAGTACCATTACCCAGCAGGTGGCACGTAATTTCTATCTGACCAATGAACGTACTTATACCCGTAAATTCAATGAGGCGCTTCTGGCCTATAAAATTGAACAGCAGCTGACTAAAGATCAGGTGCTGGAACTTTACTTCAATCAGATTTATCTGGGACAGCGGGCTTATGGTTTTGCGACGGCTGCACAGGTGTATTTTAATAAACCAGTACAGAAACTGGATCTGGCTGAGGCCACGATTCTGGCTGGTTTGCCTAAGGCGCCTTCCACCTTTAATCCGGTGGTTAACCCGCAGCGAGCCAAAGAGCGGCAGCGTTATATTCTGAATAATATGGTGGAAATGGGGAAAATTACCCAGGCGCAGGCGGATGCCGCGTTTGCCGAACCTTTGCACTATGAGTCATTCCAGCAAGGTATTGATCCGAATTCTTTGTATGTGGCGGAAATGGTGCGCCAGCAAATGTATGAAAAATACGGCGAGGCAGCCTATACCGAAGGATTCCGGGTTATTACTACGGTTGATTCACGTGATCAGGAGGTGGCTACGCAGGCATTGCGTAAAGTGTTGGCAGGCTATGACCGAGGGGCTGCCTATCGTGGGGCAGAAGGATTCCTGACGCTGAATAACGGCGATGATGGTAATCAGGATGAGCAGATTGAGCGTTATTTATCTGGTCGCGTGTCTGTGGATGGCATGCTGCCGGCTGTGGTGACTGCAATCGGTAGTAATGAGATTAAGGTGTATGTGGCCGGGGTGGGCGAAAGTAGAATCAGTCGAGCCAGCTATAACTGGGTGAAACGAGCCATCAATAATGCCAAACTGGGTGAGGGTTCGTTACGTGAAGGGTCTATTGTTCATGTACAGCCAAATGGTTCTGTTTATAACATTGTGCAACAGCCTGCTTTGCAAGGTGCGATTGTGGCTTTGGATGCCAAAACCGGTGCTGTACGGGCGCTGGTTGGTGGCTATGACTTTTACCGTAAAAGCTTTAACCGGGCTATTCAGGCCAAACGTCAGCCAGGTTCTTCATTTAAGCCGTTTATTTATTCGGCCGCCATCGCTAAGGGTTTTACACCGGCCACTTTGGTGAATGATGCGCCGATTGCCATCGCCGGTATGGGTGCCAATGGTGGTGTCTGGATGCCTAAAAATGCCAATGGCCGCTATGCAGGTTTTATTACGTTGCGCCAGGCGCTGAAATTATCGGTCAACATGGTGTCTATTCGGATTCTGATGGCCATGGGTGTGGATTATGCCAAAGGTTATGTTCAGCGTTTTGGTTTCAATGCTGACCAGATTCCCAATAGTTTATCGATGGCTTTGGGTTCGGCAGTGGTCACACCCATGCAGATGGCTGAAGGTTATGCAGTATTTGCCAATGGTGGTTATAAAGTATCCAATTATGTGATTGACCGGATTTATGATGGTCGGGGCAATCTGCGTGCCCAGATGCAGCCGCTGGTTGCGCATCAGAATGCGCCGCTGGTGATTGATCCGCGTAATGCATTTATTTTAAACAGCATGATGCAGGATGTGGTTAATAGAGGCACCGCTATTGGCGCACGTGCTCTGGGGCGGGCGGATATTGCCGGTAAAACCGGTACCACCAATGACAGTAAAGATGCCTGGTTTGTGGGTTACAATCCGAATCTGGTCAGCGCCGTTTATATCGGTTTTGACCGGCCGCACAGTATGGGGCGAGCTGCTTATGGTGGCACCATTGCTTTACCGGTATGGCTGGATTACATGCGTTATGCGCTGAAAGGTAAACCGGTTGTTAATATTCCGGTACCGGCGGGTATTGTTCAGCGCGATGGTGAATATTTCCTCAAGGAATATCAGACCACAAATCCTGATCTGCCTTTGGATAACCGTTCTGCCGGTTCTGATGGCTCAGATGATGATGCCGCCAGTGGTGCCGCGGTGGATGAAGAAGGTGTCGATCTGAAACCGCAATCGACACAACACAGCAATACTCAGCTGGATTCATTATTTTAATGGCTGGATGATGGGTTTGCGCCTGCTGCATTGTGGCTCATGATGTGAATTCAATATGCGGATAAAAATCTATCGGCATATTGATATTTACTGAGTGGACTGATTGATGATATTAATTAATAAAAATGGGTGGTCTTGGTAAGAAACAAAGCGTTACAATATGGGTGCTGAATATTTCATGTGTAAGTAAACTTTAATTCGGAAAGGATCCTTCATGAGTGACCATCAGATTCAGCCCCATCAGACTGCTGAAGCCAGTAATCAGGATAAAACTGGCAAATTAAAGGTATTTGAAAAAAGTGTACTGGAAAGTCAGGATAACCATGTTCATGAACATGGTTCATCTGTGCCGTTACCAGAAGATTATCCTTATCGAACCCGTATGCGGCGTAGTGTGTACGAAAAAGAAAAAATTAAATTACAGATTGAATTATTAAAAGTACAAAGCTGGGTTAAGGAATCAAAGCAGAAAATCGTTTCTTTGTTCGAAGGACGGGATGCTGCGGGTAAAGGCGGTACCATTAAACGCTTTATGGAGCACCTCAATCCGCGCGGGGCACGGATTGTGGCTCTGGAAAAGCCCACTGAAACCGAACGGGGACAGTGGTATTTCCAGCGCTATATTGAACGGTTGCCTACCAGTGGTGAGATGGTGTTTTTTGACCGCTCCTGGTATAACCGTGCTGGCGTAGAACGTGTGATGGGTTTTTGTCAGCCACATGAGTATTTACAGTTTATGCGCCAGACACCAGAATTGGAAAGAATGCTGGTAAATAGTGGTATTCATTTGTTTAAATTCTGGTTTTCAGTGAGTCGTGAAGAGCAGTTGCGGCGGTTTATTTCACGTCGCGATGATCCACTGAAACACTGGAAACTGTCTCCTGTGGATATTCAGTCACTGGATCGCTGGGATGATTATACTGAAGCAAAAAACGATATGTTTTTTCATACTCATACAGGTGATGCACCGTGGACAGTGATTAAATCAGATGATAAAAAACGTGCCCGGTTAAATTGTATCCGTTATTTTTTACATCAGCTTGATTATCCCAATAAAGATGTAGAGGCTATTGGCGAGGTAGATGAATTGATTGTGTTACGGCCACAAACACAGTTTAAAGATGCCACCGCTGTACATGTTGATTAAGGCACTGGGTCATTGTTAATACCCGTCTTGTGAATATGAAGACTGCTAAAGTGTATACTTGGCAGTCTTTAATTTTATCTTTTCATTTTTATATACGTATAAATAATGATTTGAATGATATGCAGGCTTATATTTATAGATCATTCATCTGTCAGGCATTATCTGAATATAGCTGAATCATTCTTCAGCATTTTTATTCTATTTCAATTGGTTTAAGCGGGAATGTGTTTTAGAATATTCAAAACACGTTGAAACAAACAGGCAAACAGGAATCAATATGCAGCAACTGACTGACTATATTACACAAGCAGCCAAAGCCACTAAAGAAGCTTATTTACAGATGGCCAGTGTGACCAGCGCACAAAAAAATCAGGCTTTATTATTAATGGCTGAAGGATTACTGGCCAATAGTGAGGCGGTATTATCTGCCAATCAGGCCGATCTGGAACAAGCACGTCAAAAAGGTTTGAATGAGGCTTTACTGGATCGGTTGCAATTAACACCGCAGACCATTTCAGCAATGGCTGAGGGTGTACGTCAGATCGCAGCTTTACCTGATCCTATTGGTGAGATTGAGCAAATGCATACCCGACCCAGCGGCATTTGTCTGGGTAAAATGCGCGTTCCTTTGGGGGTGATTGGCATGATCTATGAATCACGCCCTAATGTCACTCTGGATGCAGCCGCTCTGTGTCTGAAGGCGGGAAATGCGTGTCTGCTGCGTGGCGGCAGTGAGGCCATTCAGACCAACAGGGCGATTGCTGCCATTATTTCGGAAGCATTATTACAGGCGCAGTTACCGGTACAGGCGGTGACGCTGATTCATCAGACTGACCGCGCAGGGGTTGGCATATTATTACAACTATCCCAATATATTGATGTGATTATTCCGCGCGGAGGTAAAAGTTTGGTGGCGCGGGTCAGTGAGGAAGCGAGAATTCCGGTGATCAAACATCTGGATGGTATCTGTCATACTTATATTGATGCAGACGCGGATGCCGATATGGCGGTACGGATTGCGGTGAATGCCAAAACTTCTCGTTATGGTACGTGTAATACCATGGAGACACTATTGATTCATGAAGCTTGTGCTGAAAAAATTCTGCCTTTATTACAATCGCAGTTTGTAGCGAAAGGAGTTGAATTGCGTGGTTGTGACCGAACCCGGCAGATTCTGGGTGAGGCCATCATTGCGGCAACAGAGGAAGACTGGCATACAGAGTATCTGGCACCGGTTTTATCGATTAAAGTGGTGACGGGTATAGTTGACGCCATTAATCACATTAATTTTTATGGCAGTCATCATACTGATGCCATCGTGACCAATAATTATCAGCACAGTCAGTTATTTTTGCGCGCGGTGGATTCGGCCAGTGTGATGGTCAATGCTTCAACACGGTTTGCTGATGGATTTGAATACGGGCTGGGAGCAGAGATTGGTATTTCCACCGATAAAATTCATGTGCGCGGACCGGTTGGTTTACATGGATTGACAAATCAGAAATGGATTGTATTGGGTCATGGTGAAATCCGTTGATCATTGTTTAAGTAATATTTTGATTTATTTTTTAATTTTTTGATATATGGATTATCGGAGAGTATGTTATATTGTTATTTTTGTGTTAACTGAATTTGCATGAATTTTCAGCGTCATGAATGTCAATGAAGCCTTAATTTGCGAAAATAATAAACCACAATTTTTAATCAGACACATCAGGATCAAAAATAACAGAGATCATCACAATACGAATGACACGAAGTGTGTTTTAATTTTTTGCGTATCTGGTCAGGATACGAAGTATTGATATAAAGGAACCAATGTGAAGCGCATTTTTTTGTTCATTGCTACTAATCTTGCCATATTGGTGGTTATCAACATTATCCTGAATATTGCTGCCTATGTTTTCGGCATTAATATTTATGCCAACGGACGACTGCAAAGTCTGTTGTTTCTATCGTTGGTAGTCGGATTTACCGGTTCGTTTATTTCATTATTTTTGTCTAAAAGTATTGCGATACATTCAGTAGGCGCGCAAGTGATTCATGAACCGCACAATGAGGCGGAAGCCTGGTTATTGAATACCGTGGCTGAACAGGCGCGCCAATGGAATCTGGCTATGCCGCAAGTGGCGATTTATGATTCTCCCGATCCCAATGCTTTTGCTACCGGTGCCACTCGCAATAATGCTTTGATTGCTGTTAGTACCGGATTATTGCACCATTTGTCACAAAATGAAGTAGAAGCGGTATTGGGGCATGAAATGGCGCATGTGGGTAATGGTGACATGGTGACCATGACATTGTTGCAGGGCGTGATTAATACCTTTGTGTTTTTCTGGGCGCGTCTGATTGCGGAAGCATTATCACGTAACCAGAATGGTGAGGTAGCGCATGGTACCTATTTTCTGATCAGTACTGTGTTACAGATTGTGTTTGGTTTTCTGGCCAGCTTTATCGTGATGTGGTTCAGCCGGCAGCGTGAATACAGGGCCGATGCCTGTTCAGCCCGGTTGGTGGGTGCCTCAAAAATGATTGCCGCCTTACAAAGACTAAAAGGTCAGGCCAATGATTTACCCGGCAATGTCGCAGCCTTGGGTATTGCCAGTAGTAATGGTGATCCTCTTTTAAGCTCGCACCCCACTCTGGATAACCGTATTGAGCGTTTGCGTCAGATGTAATGTATTTCGGGATAACCCGTCTGGATTCAGACGGGTTATTTCTTTAGGGTTAAAGCATGATGATGGCTGCAACAGGCTGTCTGAAGTGGTTATAATGAACCTGATGAACCGGATTTTAAAAGGAGTAAACCATGCTGATGGATCAGATGATCATGCATGCAGATGTGGCCTTGCGAACTTTATTTGCGCCTGCGCAGTCAGTGCGCCCTTATCCCGATGCCGAGGTTGAAGAAGGGGCATTGAATGAACAGGAAAAAAAACATGCTTTAGGTTTGATGCGTGTCAATCATGTGGGCGAGGTGTGCGCACAGGCGCTGTATGAAGGACAGGCCATTACGGCACGAAGCGAACATAATAAAACAGCGCTGAGAACGGCGGCACAGGAAGAAGTGGAGCATTTGGCCTGGACGGCCAGACGCGTGCATCAGCTGGGCGGTCAAACCAGTCTGTTAAATCCGCTGTGGTATGCTTCTTCATTTGCCATTGGGGTGGGTGCCGGCTTATTGGGCGATAAATGGAATCTTGGTTTTCTGGAAGAAACCGAAAATCAGGTTACTGCCCATTTACAACAGCATCTGACACAATTGCCGCTGCAAGACGCCAAAAGCCGGGCAATTGTGATGCAGATGAAAGAAGATGAAATGCATCATGCTCATATGGCGCATGATTGTGGAGCTGCCAAATTGCCTCAACCTGTTAAAGTGTTTATGGCACTCTCTTCCAAGGTCATGACCAGTATTAGTTATCATATTTAATGATTGCTTTATGGGTATCATGCCATCGCGTTATCATGCCTTGAATCCTTGGTTTATTTTAATCAAAAAACAGCATGGATATGGTGGTTAACATCAGGTTGCTGCCGTGTATTTGATATACCGGTGGCGATTCAATGTGCTTAATTGCTGTGATAAGTACTTAGCAGGACTTGCAGTAAAGCCATGTATGATTGTTTCAGGCTCGCTGATGTGGGTTAATGATGGATTCAGCCTAAACCAGCCGATGGCTGCAATATGACCCGGATATTGATGGTGCAGTATTGGTACTCATCCCTGTTTTTTGATTTGATGAAAAACGAGGGATAAGCAATCAGTCAGCGAATTAAATTAATTTTTTAAAATTCTGAAGGTAGTGATTGATGATTTGTATCAGGCATACTGTATCCGATGATACTGTGCTCTTTTTCTGATCAATTCATTAAATCAATACTTGAGGTTGATGGCAGAATGTTATTGCATTATCAGTCTCATCGCATTTAAACGGTAAAATAATATGCACCGAAAACAATTAATTATTGCCAGTCGTGAAAGTGTACTGGCCATGTGGCAGGCTCGTTATATTCAGCGTGAATTACAGCAGCTTTATCCAGACTTGGATATTCAGATCAAAGGTATGAGTACACGCGGCGATCAGATTCTGGATAAAACCCTGACAAAAATCGGTGGTAAGGGTTTATTTATTAAGGAACTGGAACAGGCACTACAGCAGGGTGAGGCTGATATTGCCGTCCATTCGATTAAAGATGTACCTATGCAGCTACCGGCAGGATTTACTTTGGCCGCCATTACCTGCCGAGCCAATCCATTGGATGCGCTGGTGTCTGATCATTATGATTCACTGGCGGCTTTGCCTGCTGGTGCGGTTGTAGGTACGTCCAGTTTGCGGCGGGAAGCCCAGATCAGAGCGGCGCATCCGCAGCTGGTGGTCAAGCCATTACGCGGCAATGTACAAACACGGTTAAATAAGCTCGATCAGGGGCAGTATGATGCCATTATTCTGGCCGCAGCAGGACTGGAACGTCTGGATTTGGCCGGACGTATTAAAATGGTCTTACCTTCCACAGAAATGCTGCCGGCGGCCGGACAGGGCGCTTTGGGTATTGAGATACTGACTTCGCGCACAGAATTGTATGAATTATTAGAGCCTTTGAATGATGCGGTTACTGCGGCATGTGTCCGGGCTGAGCGTTCTTTGGCCGGTGCTTTAGGCGGCAGTTGTCAGGTGCCTTTGGCTGCATATTGTGAGTCAGAAGCCGCTTTACTGACTTTACGTGGTCTGGTGGCGTCAGCCGATGGACGAATCATGTTACAGGCGCAGGCACAGGCGCCAGTTGCCTATGCTGAGGCACTCGGACGCGCAGTAGCCAGACAATTGGCTGATCAGGGTGCTGAAAAAGTGATTGAAGCGGTATTATCCAAAGGACAGTGATGCAAAACAGTATCATATTACTGCGTCCGGCCATATCTGCCCACAGTGATGAAGTGGTATGCCAGTCAATGGGTTGGCAGTCATTGCTGGTGGAATACCAAAAGTTACAGCCCATTGCCGCCCGATTGTCTGAATTGCCCCGTTTAAGCTTTGAGGCAGAGGTGATTTTCTGGGTCAGTCCGGCAGCAGTTCATCTGGCTGCGCCTTATATACCGGATAAACAGCTGCATCAGCATGTGGCCGTAGGGCAGGCTACAGGCCGGATATTGCAGTCTTATGGTTTTGAACATGTGCTTTACCCTGAAACGGGTAACGACAGCCAGGCTGTATGGCAGCTGCCTTTATGGCACCAGCAGCGTGGGCGATTGCTGTGCATTGGTGCAGAAACCGGCCGAACCTGGCTGGCAGAGAAATTGCGTGGTATTGGCTGGCAGGTAGATATGGCCGAAGTTTATCAGCGTATACCGCAAAGCATTGATTGGTCATCAGTGCTGAAGCTGAAACAGCATACTTTGCTGCGTGCGGTGTATGTGACTACCTGTGCCGCTGTCACGCTCTGGTTTGAGCAGCTGCCGGCTGATTTACACACTTGGGCCAAAAGCTTGATATACTTAAGCCATCATCCGCGTGTGCATCAGTCATTAATACAGCATGATGTACAAAGCATTCTGATCAGTGATTTACATCACGGATTGACACTTTTGCCAACAGCCAGTGAATAAATTCCTTGTGTCTGTGCAAAAAGCTGTATGCCACCGGTTTTTAAATTTGCTGTATTTTCATCATTGATTACGGAGTCAAAGCATATGAGTGAACAGCACAATACAGACAACAAACAGTCATCTGTCCAACCTGATGAACCGATATTAGTCAATGCACAAGGGCAGGCAAAAGTCACAGATGAGCATGAATCATCATCTGATGTGAAGCATCATATTGCCGCACAGGCAGATAAAGACAAGCAAAATAATAAAAAAGATATTCGGCCAGCGTCAAAAACAGAAATTTCGCCAACGCCTGCCCCTGTCAATACCAGATCGGGCGGTGGTAAAGGTCTGGCAGCCGGCGCGCTGATTTTATCTATACTGGCCTTGGGTGCCAGTGGGTTTTTGTTTGTTGAAGGTCAGAATCAGCTGAAACTGCAACAATTGAAATATGATCAGAAAATGGATGCAGCGGGTATTGGTGCCAGTCATACAGCGGTGACCTTACAAACCAGTCTGGTACACATTGATCAACTGACCCAGCAATTGAAAACGCTTGAAGAGCAACAGACAAATCAGCATCATCAGCTGGCCAAACTGGATAATGCTTATCAGCAGCTGATCAGAAGCCGGACAGACTGGCTGGTGGATGAGGTTGAAGCCACCTTGAATATGGCCGCACAGCAATTAATCATCTCAGGCAATGTACCGGTGGCAGTCAGTGTGCTGGAAGATCTGGATGGTCGTCTGGCACGCTTTGATCAGCCACAATTGCTGCCCATTAAAAAAGCCATCAGTACTGATCTGGAAGACCTGAAAAGTAAACCTTATCTGGATGTGGCCAGTGCATCGTTGCGTTTGAACCGGCTGGAAACAGCAGTAACCAGTCTGCCTTTGCTGATTGATGATCAGTTACAGCCGGCGGGTAAAAGTGCTGCTACTGAAGAAGGCGGCCAGCTGCCCTGGTGGCAACGCGCCTGGTATTCTACCGTTCATGCATTACAAGGCATGGTAGAAGTGCGCCATATTGAATACAATGACGCCATGCTGATGTCACCACAGCAAATATTCTTTGTGCGTGAAAATCTGCGACTGAAATTGGCCGATGCCCGTCTGGCACTGATGCAGCGCAGTAATGAAGTTTATTCGGCTGATCTGAACAGCATCGAAGCAACGGTCAATCAGTATTTTGATGGTCATTCTGCCACCACGCAATCATGGCTGAATGAATTGGCTCAGCTCAAATCACTCAATATTCAGAGCAGTCAGGATGCCAATATACTCACCCATAGTCTGACGGCGGTGCGCCAGTATCAGAAACAAAACGGCATGGACACCTCTCTGACTGTGCCTGATATGAATGCAACCGATGCCAGTTCAGCTGCCTCAGAACCTCAGAAAGAAGCTGAATCAGCTTCAGAACCGGCCAAACCGGCTAAATCTGCTCCGCAGGTCTCCATTCAGGCCATGCGCTCCATAGCCACTGCCAAATACAACCGGAGGGCATAGGACATGAAAAATTTATTATGGCTGATTGTCCTGTTTGTGCTTGCCGTGGCTTTGGCTGTCGGAGCTAAATTTTATAGCGGTGATGTCTATATTGTGATTGACCAGCTGCACACTCAGGTACGCTTGAATCTGCATTTATTCATTATTGCCGTATTGCTGCTGGTGGCGGTGTTGTATGTATTATTGAAAATCATTGCCGGACTGATTCATTTACCGCGACGCTGGCAACGCTGGTATCAGAATTACCAGTATCATAAAGTGGAAAGCGCATTAAACCAGGCTGGTTTATCTTATTTTGAAGGCTGCTTTCAACAGGCGCAAATGCAGGCGCAGAAAGTGCTGGATAATAAGCGTGCCGGTAAAAATAAAGCATTGGCGCTGATGCTGGCTGCCTATAGTGCCGATGAAGCCAATGATCAGCAAGCGCGTGATGGTTATTTACAGCAAATGGCCGGTTTACCCGCCAAACAACAGCTGGCGCGGTTTTTATTAATGGCCAAAGCCGCTTTATCCAGACAGGATTATGGCGGCGCCGAACGTGCGCTACAATCGGCCGCGAAAATCAATCCTAAGCTGACACAGCTGGTACGCTTACAGCTGCGCTATGATTTTGAACAACAGCAGCCTTTAGATGCACTGCGCAAGATCGATCAGCTCAGCCGTGCCGGTGTGATGGGTGAGGGCGAACAGCAGAATTACTATGGGTGGGCGTACAGGCAATTATTGCGAGAGGCCCAGGATAGCCGACAGTTTAAAAAATGTCTTAAATCTATTCCGGCTGATGTACGCGAGGGCTATCTGGGAGTAGATATTGCCGATAAATACGTCCAACTGGGTCTGTACCAGCCGGCATTAAAATGGATCAGAAAAATCTACCCGCGCCAGCATGAAGCTGCTTTATTGCCTGTTTTTTATCGCGCCTATCAGTCTTTGGAGGTGAAAGAGCAGCAAAAAGCCATCGATATTGCTGAAAACTGGCTGACGCAGCGGCCTCATGATGCCAGTTTACTGCTGTTACTGGGGCAACTTGCGTATGAACAGCAGCTGTGGGGCAAGGCGCAAGGCTATCTGGAGGCCAGTCTGGGACAGGTGGATAGTGTCACTGCCCGTTTATTACTGGCCAAAGTACTGGAAAAAACCGGTCATGTGACCGAAGCAGAGGCACAGCGCCAGCATGTTTTGTCTGAAGTGAGTGATGACGAAGAAATTTAATGCTGATTCTTTTTTGTTTGACAAAAAACAGCTTGGCCTCATTGACCAGGCTGTTTGAGGTATATTGATGTCTCTTTTGAAAAATGATACTTTTTTACGCGCTTTATTAAAGCAACCCGTTGAATATACACCGGTCTGGATGATGCGGCAGGCTGGCCGCTATTTGCCGGAATATCGGGCGGTGCGTGAACGTGCCGGCAGTTTTCTGGCACTGTGCCAGAATCCTGAATGGGCTACCGAGGTAACACTACAGCCTTTGCAGCGCTTTGATCTGGACGCCGCCATTTTATTTTCCGATATCCTGACGGTACCCGATGCCATGGGATTGGGATTGTATTTTGTTGAAGGAGAAGGACCTAAATTCAGTCAGCCCATACGCTCTGAAGCAGACGTAGACCGCTTGGTTGTGCCCGATATGGCAAAATTACGCTATGTGTTTGATGCCGTCAGCAGCATCAGACAGGCATTGGCTGGACAAGTACCTCTGATTGGTTTTTCCGGCAGCCCGTTTACATTGGCCTGTTACATGATTGAAGGTGGCAGTAGCCGCGATTTTCGCCGGATTAAAACCATGATGTATCAACGGCCTGATTTATTACATCGTATTTTAAGCATTAATGCACAGGCAGTGGCGCGTTATCTGAATGAACAGATTGCCGCTGGCGCCCAGGCAATTCAGCTTTTTGATACATGGGGAGGAATACTGAGTGATGCGGCTTTTGTACAGTTTAGCCAGCAGTATCTGACCGAAGTGATTACCGCATTAACACCGGCTTCCGAAGGGCGTACCGTACCGGTTATTGTATTTACCAAAGGTGGCGGTCAATGGCTTGAATCGCTGGTAGAAACCGGTGCTCATGCGCTCGGGCTCGACTGGACCACCAATCTGACTCAGGCACGACAGCGCGTCGGCAGTCAGGTGGCTTTACAAGGCAACATGGATCCCATGGTGCTTTTGGGTACACCTGATGCCATCGATGCCGAAGTCAGACGGATTCTGGCTGATTATGGCACAGGCAGCGGTCATGTCTTTAATCTGGGTCATGGCATCAGCCAGTTTACTGATCCTGAACAGGCACAACGATTGATTGATCAGGTACACCAGTGTTCAAAACAATACCATCAATCATTTTAAAGTAAGACAATCGGTGCCTGCTTTAAATGCTGTGATCAGTTAATCCCATGTTGATTTTCTTGTTCTTCTAATGCAGTCCCTTAATCATGCTGATAAAGAGTTGATGGTTGATATAGAAAGGTTTTACTATGTTGCATGCTATTCCATGGGCTGAAATAGCGTTGCTGGTGCACGTAGTTGTAGTGGCTATTTTATTGATCAGAGTACTGTACCATCAGCATGACACAGGCGTGGCCATGGCCTGGATTGTGTTACTGTTTACCGTGCCCTTGGTAGGCGCACTGGGCTATCTGCTGATTGGTGAGCCGCGTCTTGGCACTGCGCGCTTGCGCCGGCAGAAAGAACTGGTGGCTTTTTATCAGAATTTCAGCCAGCTATACTTACACAACATCAACCGGCATGTATGCTATGGTTTGAATGAACGCTATCATGGCATCAGCCTGATTGCTGCCGATAAAACCGGCTTTGAGGCAACTGAAGGCAACCAATTACAACTCTTAGATACCGATGCTGATATCATCAAATCGATCCGGCGTGATATCCAGAATGCCAAAAGCAGCTGCCTGCTGGCTTTTTATATCATTGATGCCCAAGGCAGTATTGAAGACTTGTTACACGATTTGCTGGCGGCTGCCCAACGGGGAGTAGTCACCAGTATTCTGGCTGATAGCGTAGGCAGCGCACACTTTTTACGTGGAAAATGGCCGCAAAAATTGCGATCAGCGGGTGTCACCGTAACTGAGGCTTTACCCGTAGGTTTATGGCGCACCCTGTTTGTGCGGGCTGATTTACGCAACCATCGCAAAATTGTAGTGATTGACCAGAAAATCGGTTATACCGGCAGCTTCAATCTGGTTGATCCACGCTTTTTCAAGCAAAATGCCGGCGTGGGCGAATGGGTAGATGTCATGATGCGCTGTGAAGGCAGTCTGGTACAAGCGCTGGCGGCCATTTTTGCCGCTGATCTTGGCGTAGAGAATGATCAGAATCTCCTGATGGTACAACAATGGCTGTTTAAATATGGTCAGGAAGCACTGGCTGATAACCTCAATACCGCCAATCGTACCAACAATGATGGTGGTGCTGTGGTACAAGTCATCCCTTCCGCGCCTGAGCAGGGCAGTCCGGTGATCTACGACACCATCGTCAATGCCATTCATGCCGCTACGCGTCGTATTCTGATTACCACCCCTTATTTTGTCCCCGATGATGCGTTATTACTGGCATTGACCACTGCTGCCGAGCGCGGTGTTGATGTGACCCTGATTGTGCCCAAGGCGGTGGATTCATTATTGGTACGCTATGCATCGCGTGCCTATTATCCGGCGCTATTGCGTGCCGGTGTGAAAATTGCCTTATTCGAAGGCGGTTTACTGCATGCCAAAACTTTAACCATAGATCACGAATACACTTTGTTTGGCACAGTGAATATGGATATGCGCAGTTTTTATCTGAATATGGAAATCAGCCTGGCCATTTATGATCGCGACCGGACTGAAAAAATTGTGGCATTACAAAATCGCTATCTGCAAAATTGTGTTTATGTCGAATTGAAGCGCTGGCAGCAGCGTTCCAAATGGTGGACATTAATCGAAAATACCGTACGCCTCTTTGGCCCCTTACTCTGACTGGTTTTCATGCGTTCAATGCATCAAAGAGTGAGTAAATCGCATGGATTGCCGGTTTTCTGCGCCGGTATGGCATGATGGATTTTTTATTTATCCAGGTAGATAATCATAACCAGCAATGAATAATGCAGAGAATGACATGAATCATACCCAACAAATTAACGATTGGCTGGATAAGCACCACATTACCGAAATTGAATGCATGGTGCCGGATATGACAGGTATTCCGCGCGGTAAAATTATTCCACGCCATAAATACGATCCGCAAGAAGGCATACGTATGGCCGAGGCCGTGTTTACGCAAACAGTAACCGGTAATTATCCGGAAGAAAATTTCAGCCCCGAAACCGACCCTGATATGCGGCTTCTGCCCGATGCAGATACCTTGCGACTGGTGCCCTGGGCCAGTGAACCTACCGCACAGATTATTCATGATGCACAACGGTTTGATGGTTCAGCCATTGATATTGCCCCGCGTAATGTTTTAAAGCGGGTATTAAAGGCTTATGAAAAACTTGGTTTACAAGCCATTCTGGCGCCGGAAATGGAATTTTATCTGGTACAGATTCAGCCTGATGAAGATCTGCCGCTGGCGCCTCCCGTTGGCAGAACCCGCCGCACAGAAGCCGGCCGGCAAAGTTTCAGCATTGATGCCATGAATGATTACGATGATATTTTTGACGTCATGTATGATTGGTGTGAACAGCAGAATATCGGGTTGGACACATTGATTCACGAAATGGGACCGGCACAACTGGAAATCAATCTTGATCATGGCGACCCCTTATTACTGGCAGATCAGGTATTTTTATTCAAGCGTACCATTCGGGAAGTAGCTATCCGCAACAATATGTATGCTACCTTTATGGCCAAACCCATGCAGGGCGAACCAGGCAGCGCCATGCATCTGCATCAAAGCGTGATTGACAGACAAACCGGGCGCAATATTTTCAGTGATGAGCATGGTCAATCCACCGATTTATTTTTTAACCACATTGCCGGACTGCAAACATATCTGCCTGCGGCCATGCCTTTTCTGGCACCGTTTGTTAATTCCTACCGGCGCCTGAGCCGTTTCAGTTCTGCCCCGATTAATCTGGAATGGGGCTATGATAACCGCACCTGCGGCTTACGGGTGCCGATGGCATCTGCTCAGGCGCGGCGTGTTGAAAACCGTCTGGCTGGGGTGGATGCCAATCCCTATCTGGCCTTTGCCGCCAGCCTTGGCGCCGGATTATTGGGCATGCAGCAAGGCTTAAAACCCACCGAGCCACTCAACAGCAGCGCCTACAATAAACAACAGAATCTACCACGTCATTTAGATGATGCGGTTGAAGAATTATTGAAATGTGAACCTTTGCATGCATTACTGGGATCACATTTTGTGCGCTGTTATGCCGCGATTAAAGAAACTGAATTTGAAGAATTTTTTGAAGTCATCAGCCCGTGGGAGCGGCGCTATCTGCTGTTGCAGGTCTGAATAGAAAATAGCTTACAGCGATCAGGTTAAATCAGAAAACCCGTCTTGTATTTACCAGAATGCTGAAATCATTCCAGCCACAATCTATATCGACTTGTCCGGTAGATAAGCCTATTGAACACAATACCGATATCATGATAAATAAATGTTATTTGTTGTTGCTGATTTAATGCTGAATCCGCTGGCGATACGATAAAGTACGCCAAGCGGAAAAGATACTTAATGATGAATAACTGAATCAGTGCCTTTATTGTTTGGTTTCGCCGCCACCATCAAACACAGCACACAAATTGGCTGCCAGCCGGCCACTCTCACAATTTTGCACATGGGTAGCCGTTTGTATCAGCATATCGGCCAGGCGTTTAACTAATAAATCTTCTGGTTTGGTTAATGCTGCTATTACATCGGCGATGATTTCCACATGCTGGCTGAAATAATCAAACACCAGTAAGGTATCGGCAGAAGAGGCCAGCAGATTGTAGTCAACAATATAGGTTTTCATGCGGCACCTCCGAGGGTAGCATAAATCATATGATGATCATTCAATATAGTAGTTTGGAATGGGGTAGAGAATAAGCGCAGAGAACACACCATGATGATGAGACGTGAAAACACCTGACAAATTAGAGCCATAATATACCTTTTTCGTGTTGGTCTTAAATAGCCTCCAAATCGCTGTCAAACGATAACGGAGGGTAGACAAATAGCAAGGTTGACAGACTGGAACACGAACCAGCAGGCGCTAAGCCTCCCTGCCATTGTCCACCATAGAAAGGTATGAATGACATGGTAAACAGACATAAAAATACCGCCCGAGAGGGGATTAAAGGCGGCATGTCTGCCGTGTGCCTGTCAAAGCTGCCCACGCTATTGAACGTGGTAGAGTGATATTGCCGTTTTTTAATGTTGATGTCAATGGCTTTAAGAAGCTTAGTTGTCTGAGGTAGTAAAACAGTATGGGTTGAAAATAAAAGAAACAGATCATTGCCACATTTTGCTGGTTTCAATAGCCGTCGAGTCGCTGTTAAACAATGGTTAGGGCGGACAAATGGCAGGGTTAGAAGACTGGAACACGAACCAGCAGGCACAAAGCCTCCCTGCCATTGTCTACCATAGAAAGATGGATTATGACATGAGTAAACAGACATAAAATACTGCCCGAAAGGGGATTAAAGGCGGTGTGTCTACTGTGTTTCCTCAGTCTTTTAAAACTGTCCATGCTATTGAGTATATGGCGTGATATTGCTATTTTTTGATGCTGATGTCAATGGCTGTATTTAAGATAATTAATTGCCTGATAATAGTGAAACAGTATCAATTAAAAATAAAAGAAACAGGCTATGGCCAAAATGGCCATAGCCTGTTTTGCTAATTTATGCCTGAGAATAGGTTTAGACTTATTTTCTCATTTTAATGCATTCAGATGATCTTTTTCTGAATCAGATTCAGCCTGATTACATTGTTTCGCCGTCGCCATCAAACACAGCACACAAATTGGCTGCCAGCCGGCTACTCTCACAATTTTGCACATGCGTAGCCATTTGTATCAGCATATCGGCCAGACGTTTAACTAATAAATCTTCTGGTTTGGTCAATGCTGCTATCACATCGGCGATGATTTCCACATGCTGGCTGAAATAATCAAACACCAGTAAGGTATCAGCCGAGGAGGCCAGCAGATTGTAATCAACAGTGTAGGTTTTCATGCGGCACCTCCGAGGGTGGCATAAATCATATGATGATCATTCGGTGTATTAGGGAATAAGTGCAACAAATGCGCAATGACAAGGCGTAAAACCGCCTGACAGATTATAGCCATAGTAAAACCTTTCGTTATAACCCTTAAATCGCTTCTAAACGATTGTGGGGGCAGACAAATGACAGGATTAGAAGACTGGTGAAAGGTAACCCAGTAGGCACAAGGCCTCCCTGTCATTGTCTGCCATGGAAAGGCTTACCAATGACATTGGACGTAGACATAAAAATACCGCTCATTAATGAGTTATTGGCGGTTTGTCTACCCTTTACACTCAGCCTTCTAAAGCTGGCCACGCTATTGAACGTGGTAGGGTGATATTGCCGTTTTTTTATGTTGATGTCAATGGCTGGAATTTGGAGGATTAGTCGTTTGGCGTAGTAAAACAGTATGGATTGGAAACAAAAGAAACAGGCTATGGCTAAAAATGGCCATAGCCTGTTTTGCTAATTTATGCCTGAGAATAGACTTAGCCTTATTTTCTCATTTTAATGCATTCAGATGATCTTTTTCTAAATCAGATTCAACCTGATTACATTGTTTCTTGGGCGTTATCAAACACAGTACACAGATTGGCGGCCAGCCGGCCACTCTCACAATTTTGCACATGGGTAGCCATTTGTATCAACATATCGGCCAGACGTTTAACTAATAAATCTTCTGGTTTGGTTAATGCTGCTATCACATCGGCGATGATTTCCACATGCTGGCTGAAATAATCAAATACCAGTAAGGTATCGGCAGAAGAAGCCAGCAGATTATAGTCAACGGTATAGGTCTTCATGCGGCACCTCCGAAGATGGCATAAATCATATGATGATTATTTAATGTGTTGAAGAATGGGCACAGAAAATGCGCCATGATAAGGCGTACAAACGCCTGACATATTAGAGCCATAGTATAAACCTTTCGTTATAATCCTTTGAATCGCTGCTAAACGATTGTAGGGATGGACAAATAGCAGGGTTAGCAGACTGGTGAAAGGTAATCCCAGCAGGCACAAGGCCTCCCTGCCATTGTCCACCATAGAAAGATGTATTAATGGCATGGGTAAACAGACATAAAAATACCGCCCGAGAGGGGATTAAAGGCGATGTGTCTGCCGTTGTAAATCAGCCTTCTAAAGCTAACCACGCTATTGAACGTGGTAGAGTGATATTGCCGTTTTTTAATATTGATGTCAATGGCTTTAAGAAGATTGGTTGTCTGAGGTAGTAAAACAGTATGGGTTGAAAATAAAAGAAACAGATCATTGCCACATTGATGCTGGTCTTCAATAGCTCTTGAATCGCTTCTAAATAATTGGATAGGCAGACAAATGGCAGGATTAGAAGACTGGCACACGAACCAGCAGACCTAAGGCCTCCCTGCCATTGTCTGCCATAGAAAAAAGTATTAATGGTATGGATTATAAGCATAAAATGCCATATAAATCAAAATAAGATGGCTGAATTGCTTTTGTGTAACAGCTTGCTCAAGCTGTTTACATTACTGAATATGATAAACTTATATTGTTGTTTTTAATATTGATGTCAATAGCTGAATTTATGTAGATGGTGAACTGGGTAGTGTATCTTCTGTAGCGGTATGATTACCGGACAGAATTTATCTCTATCTTTAATGGGCTATGTGATTCTGGATTAAATGATCGGGAATATTATTGTTATGCGGGTAAATATATGATTTTCATGTTTAAGATCATTTAGTTGCCTTAAAAAACGGTTAGCTGTTTTGAGCAGCTAACCGTTTTTTGATATTAAAACCGGCTAATCTAAATTAATCCTTCCCAGCCTTGAGCCGGATCGCTGGCGCGGGCGTCCAGTGCGGCCTGAACGGTCATGTTCAGGGCTTTGGCTACGCCTTCGCCATAGGCGGGATCGCAGGCATTACAGTTGCGAATGTGGCGGTATTTAATAAAGTCTGGGGCGTCTCCCAGAGCGCGGGCGGTGTTGCCAAACAGTGCTTGGCGTTTTTCGTTATCCATTTTCTGAAATAAAGCACGTGGCTGGCTGAAGTAGTCGGCATCGTCTTTGCGAAAATCCCAGAAATCAGCATCACCGTGAATTTTCAGGGGCGGCTCTTTGTATTCGGGTTGCTCCTGCCATTGATTGAAGCTGTTGGGTTCGTAATGGGGCAGGCTGCCGTAGTTGTCGTCTACCCGTACCTGACCATCACGGTGATTACTGAATACCGGGCATTTGGCTTTGTTAACGGGTATTTGCTGATGATTGACGCCTACGCGATAGCGGGCAGCATCGGCATAGTTGAATAAGCGTGCCTGGAGTACTTTATCGGGAGAAACGCTGATACCGGGCACAAGATTGCTGGGCGCAAAGGCGGCTTGTTCAACGTCCAGGAAGTAGTTTTCCGGATTGCGGTTGAGTTCAAATTCGCCTACTTCAATTAAAGGATAATCGCCGTGTGGCCATACTTTGGTCAGGTCAAACGGGTGATAAGGCACTTTTTCGGCCTCTTCTTCGGGCATGATCTGAATATACATGGTCCATTTGGGAAAATCACCGCGGTCAATGGCGTTGAAGAGATCACGCTGATGGCTGTCGCGGTCTTGTCCCATGATGTCGGCTGCTTCGGCATCGGTCAGGTTTTTGATGCCTTGCTGGGTACGGAAATGGAATTTTACCCAGAAGCGCTCGTTATCGGCGTTGATAAAGCTGAAAGTATGCGAGCCGAAACCGTGCATGTGGCGATAGCTGGCGGGAATGCCGCGGTCAGACATGGTGATGGTGACTTGATGGAATGATTCTACCAATAAGGTCCAGAAATCCCAGTTGTAGGTGGGGCTGCGTAAATTGGTTTTGGGATCGCGTTTAACGGCTTTGTTTAAGTCGGGGAATTTGCGTGGGTCGCGTAGAAAAAATACGGGGGTGTTGTTGCCAACTAAATCCCAGTTGCCTTCTTCGGTATAAAAGCGCATGGCAAAACCGCGGATATCGCGTTCGGCATCGCCACCACCTCGCTCAGCGGCAACTTCGGAAAAGCGGACAAACATGTCGGTTTTTTTGCCGATCTGGCTGAATATTTTGGCACGGGTATAGCGGGTGATGTCGTGGGTGACGGTAAAGGTGCCGAAGGCGCCGGAACCTTTGGCGTGCATGCGGCGCTCGGGGATGACTTCGCGGACAAAATTACCCAGTTTTTCATTTAACCAGACATCTTGTGCTAACAAGGGGCCGCGCGGGCCGGCTGTCAGGCTGTTCTGGTTGTCGGTAACCGGTGTGCCGGTATCGGTGGTTAAGTGGGTGACAGGACATGTTTTAATGTCTTTTTCATGACTCACGGTCTGGCTCCTTCTATTAGTTAAATAATATGAAAAGGCCTTTAGTGCTTAGGCTGTCAGATAATTATAGCTATATTGATAATAATAAATGTAAATAATCAATTGTTTGTATAATCAATTGTTAAATAACCGGAGATATTTGATTTTTGAATATCTTTTTAATTGAATAACATATTTTAATCATGAGAATAAAAATCAGTTATTTAATTGATGCATTCAAATGGTTTGATGTCAGGGTAGAAATATTGGCTTAGCTTGAATTCAGTTTTAATCATACTGGGTATTTTTATTTTAAATCAGGGCGTGCTGTTCTTGTCTCTGTTCAGGGTCTGAATGGGTTGTATGTAATGATGTTTAGGGTTTGAAACATGATCATTGTGAGGGGGAATGTGAGGGTATTTAAATAGCTCGAATCTTAAATAAGGTTAATATTTTAATCATGCATTTAAAAATATGAATTTTATTTTTTGGGGTTTATAGGGATAAGGTAAGGAGAGATTAAAATGGCTAAGCAGATGATGAAACCGGCCTGAATGCCGATAACGGACATTCATCGGTATTCAGGCCGATTGAGTGATTGGCTGAACGTGATTAAACTGAAAAAGAGGAGCCGCAGCCACAGGTAGTAGTGGCATTTGGATTGCGAATAACAAATTGCGAACCGTGCAGGCTTTCGGTGTAATCAATTTCGGCGCCTACCAGATACTGGTAGCTCATGGGGTCGATCAGAAAAGTCAGATCGTCTTTTTTGATTTCAAAATCATCATCGTTGACAATTTCATCAAAGGTAAAACCGTATTGAAAACCCGAGCAGCCGCCGCCAGTCACAAAAACCCGCAATTTCAGATCGGGGTTATTTTCTTCGGCAATTAAGTCTTTAACTTTCACGCAACAATTTTCAGTAAAGATAATCGGGCTATCTTGAACTATATTATTGGTATCGCTCATGTTGTGATCCTTCGCTAAAACAGATGTGTGTAGGTGAGATTGTCCGCTTCCTGTGCGGTTATGGCAAGTGTCAGGCCGGCTTGTGGTTTATTGGTTCTGGTCGGAAGTTGTTTTAGGTTAAATGGGGTTTATTGAGTAATGATCTGACGGGATAAATCATGTCGGACAATAGGTGATGGATTTGGTTGATCAGATATTTTTTGGGTGTGTCAAACATGGGATGAATGATATCTGCCTTGATTTTATTAAATTATTAATAATATGATATTAGTTTATTTCTGAATGGTTTACCCATTACTTTCTGAAAATAATTTTGTTATTGGTGACTCGTTGATTCATTCAGATTTATATCAGTTTTATTTTAAATGTTCTGGTGGTTGGCTAAACAGGGGCATTGAAAAAAAATTCATAATCGCTGATACTGGCGCATAACCTGCCATTGTGTGTTTGTACTGATCATCAGTAATTGCACTTCTGTTGTTTTCAATAAACCTTAACTGGAAAATAGACATGGACGAATTACTCAAAGAAGCCGCCTTAAAATTTCATGAAAAACCACGTCCGGGTAAAATTCAGATTACACCAACCAAGCCTTTGGCTACTCAGTATGATTTGTCGCTAGCTTATTCTCCCGGTGTAGCCGCGCCGTGTATGGAAATTCACCGCGATCCGCTTAATTCCTATAAATACACTGCCCGGGGTAATTTGGTGGCGGTGATTTCCAATGGTACTGCGGTACTGGGGCTGGGCAATATCGGCGCTTTGGCCGGTAAGCCGGTGATGGAAGGTAAGGGTGTTTTATTCAAAAAATTTGCCGGTATTGATGTTTTTGATATTGAAGTGAATGAAACCGATCCGGATAAATTGGTGGACATTATTGCTTCGCTGGAGCCTACTTTTGGCGGGATTAATTTAGAAGATATTAAAGCGCCAGAGTGTTTTTATATTGAAAAGAAATTGCGTGAACGCTGTAATATTCCGGTTTTCCATGACGATCAGCACGGTACCGCCATTATTACTGCTGCGGCCATTCTGAATGGTCTGCGGGTGGTGGATAAAAACATCGCTGAAGTGAAGCTGGTGTGTTCAGGTGCGGGCGCTGCGGCCATTGCCTGTCTGGAACTGCTGGTCGCTTTGGGCATGAAACGTGAAAACATCACGGTTTGTGACTCTAAAGGGGTGATTTATCAGGGTCGCGATGAACACATGGCCGAATCAAAACAGAGATTCGCCATTGCTGACCATGGTCAGCGGGTGCTGGCCGATGCGGTAACGGGTAAAGATATTTTTCTGGGATTGTCAGGCCCGAATGTGTTAAGTGTTGAAATGCTTAAAACCATGGCCAAAGACCCGATTATTCTGGCGATGGCTAATCCAACGCCTGAAATCTGGCCGCCGGAAGCACATGCCGCCCGCCCGGATGCGATTATCGGCACCGGACGTTCTGATTTTCCCAATCAGGTCAATAATGTATTGTGTTTCCCGTTTATTTTCCGCGGTGCGCTGGATGTCGGTGCCACCACCATTAATGAAGAAATGAAGCTGGCCTGTGTGCGGGCGATCGCTGACTTGGCGATGGCTGAACAAAATGATGAAGTGGCCATGGCTTATGGTAATGCGGAATTGACTTTCGGGCGTGAATATCTGATTCCGAAACCATTCGACCCGCGTTTGATTGCAGTGGTGGCGCCGGCTGTGGCCAAGGCGGCCATGGATTCAGGGGTGGCTACGCGTCCGATTACCGATATGGAGGCCTATGTAGAAAAACTGAATCAGTTTGTCTATAAATCCAGTTTATTCATGAAACCGGTTTTTGCACAGGCCAAAAAAGAGATCAAGCGGGTAGTGTTGTGTGAAGGTGAAGATCAGCGTGTTTTACATGCCGCTCAACAGATCGTATCACAGAAACTGGCATTCCCGATTCTGATTGGCCGGCCGGAAGTGATTGAAAGCCGTCTGCAAAAACTGGGGCTGACTATTCAGCCGGGTAAAGATTTTGAAATTGTGAATAACCAGCAGGATCCGCGTTATCGTGAATACTGGCAGACGTATTATGAAATGCGTAAACGTCACGGGGTGACTGAGGATATTGCCCGGCGCCGCATGATCAGCAGCACTACCCTGATTGGAGCCATGATGGTGCATTTGGGTCAGGCTGATGCCATGGTTTGTGGTACGGTAGGCCGCTTTCACAGTCATTTTTCCATTCTGGAAGAGGTGATTGGCTATAATAATCCGGAACGCAATGCGTGCGCGATGAATGCCTTGATTCTGGGTTCGGGTAATATCTTTATTACCGATACTTATGTCAATCCGGAACCGGATGCTGATAAAGTGGCGGCAACGACGCTGATGTGTGCTGAAGAAATGCAGCGCTTCGGGATTGAGCCTCGGGTAGCCTTGTTGTCCAATTCCAATTTTGGTGAACTGGATCAGCCAGGTCCACGGTTAATGCAAGAGGCGTTGAAGCTGATTCAGAAAGCCAGACCGGAACTGATCATTGATGGTGAAATGCAGGGCGATGCTGCGCTGATGGAGTCTATGCGCGATAAAATCATGCCGGACAGTTCTTTGAAGGGTGCGGCCAATTTGCTGGTGATGCCCAATGTGGAGGCGGCCAACATCAGCTACAATTTATTGCGGGTTTCTGCTTCTGATGGCGTGACCATTGGTCCGATTCTGATGGGTATGAATAAACCGGCGCACATTTTAACGCCACTGTCTTCTGTACGGCGGATTGTGAATATGGTGGCGCTGGCTGCTGTGGATGCGCAACGTAAGTAAATAGTTCACTTTACTGTTAAAATAACGGGCTGTCTGAATGATTCAGGCGGCCTGTTTTTTTATGAAGGAAAATGAATTATGCCAAGTCAGCAAAATCGCTTGCCTGAGCCAAATTATATTACGCCGGCAGGTTATCAGGCGTTGCAGAATGAATTGTATCAGTTGGTGCATAAGGAACGGCCTGAGGTGGTCAATGTGGTTAACTGGGCAGCCGGTAATGGTGATCGCAGTGAAAACGGTGATTATCTGTATGGTAAGCGCCGGCTGCGTGAAATTGATCGGCGTATCCGGTTTTTAACCAAACGCATTGAGGCAGCACAAGTGGTTGATCCGGAAGCGCGGGAAGAGACAGATCAGGTGTTTTTCAGTGCCACGGTGACGATTTTAAGAGGTAATGGCACCGAGCAGACCGTACGGATTGTGGGTAGAGATGAAATTGATGCCAGTCAGCATAAGATTTCCTGGGTTTCCCCTTTGGCACGGTGTTTATTGAAGGCACGTGAGGGGGATGAGGTGTTATTGCATGGGCCTGACGGCACGGAACGTATTGAAGTGTTAACGGTGGCCTATTGCCGGATTGAGGCTTAATATTCTATAATCATATTAATGTTTTAATATTATCAGTTGTTTGTATTATTAAGACAGCATGCATGATAAAATAATAATACGTCCATTATTGTGTTATGATGATAAATCAAGTTAAATTTTTAATCTTATTGACAATAAATATCAATGCTAAATCCTAAAATTGAACCTATTTTAAAACAGCTGAATGCGCTTATTCTGGGGAAACAAGAAGTTATTGTTCAATTAATGGCTTGTATACTGGCCAGAGGGCATGTGTTGCTGGAAGATGTGCCCGGAGTCGGTAAAACCACATTGGCTTATGCATTGGCCACGGTGCTGGGGCTGAAGTATCAGCGCGTGCAGTTTACCAATGACATGCTGCCGGCTGATTTATTGGGGGTGAGTATTTTTCAGCCACAAAAAGGTCAGTTTACTTTTCATCCGGGGCCGATTTTTCATTCATTCCTGCTCGCTGATGAAATCAATCGCGCCTCACCCAAACTGCAATCGGCACTGCTGGAAGCGATGGAGGAGCGTCAGGTTTCGATAGATGGTGAAACTTATGCTTTGCCTAAGCCTTTTCTGGTGGTGGCTACCCAGAATCCGATCGAACAACAGGGCACATACCCTTTACCGGAGGCGCAGCTGGATCGCTTTATGATGCGTTTAAGTCTGGGTTATCCGGCAGAGCAGGCTGAAAAAAAATTATATTTACAGGGTGACCGGCGTCAGTTTATTCCGCGTTTGAAACAGGTAGCCAATGAGGCGTTACTGTGTCAGTGGCAAAAGGAAGCCGCCAGCGTTGCCATTGCCCCTGCTGCGGCTGATTATGTCTACCGGCTGGTAGAGGCTACCCGCCAGCCGTCAAAATTTAAGATAGGATTAAGTCCGCGTGCCGGGCTGGCGCTGGTGACGGCTGCTAAGGCATATGCGTGGCTGCACGGGCGGCAGCATGTATTGCCGGAAGATATTAAAGCGCTCTGGGTGGTCGTGGCCGCCCATCGTTTACAGCCGATAGAAACGCAGAGAAACAGTGTGGTTTTACTGAATGAAATTTTGAATTATGTCAAAGTGGTATAAATCATTGTCACCTTTGCCACTGGATGGCCGCACAGCAGTCAGTGGACGTCATATGCGGACAAGGTTTACCTGGTTTGTTTTCCGGGTTTATGGTCTTTGTGGTCTCTTGTTTGTATTATCATTGATTTATCAGAATAATCTGACTTATTTGTTGGCTATTCTCTTATTTTTTATTGGTTTCTATATTTCATATTTAAGTACAAAACAATTGTACGGGCTGGTACTGGAAGTGATTGCCGAGCAGGAATATTTTGCCGGGGAACCGATCACGCTGACTTTGCGGGTCGTGCCGCCGCTGAAATGGCCAAGAATAATAGAGTTATATATGGATGCGGAACATATGCCGGAAGCTTTAGACTGGCAGACCTGGTCTATTGATGCCAGTAACATGACGTTTAAGTGTTCGATTCCGCCACAACCGCGCGGAAAACTACCGCCCCTGATTTTACATTGCTCTAGTGCAGCCCCATTCGGACAAGTACGTTGTGAGGTATGCTGGCGTTATGAAAGCGATATTGTGGTTTACCCGCAACCGGTAAAACCAGCGCTGGCTGCCGATACATCATCCATTCAGACCGATGGCGATGTTGCGTCTGCGGGTCTGCAAGGCGAGGATCTGGCCTTTTTGCTGCCTCATCAGGCAGGCACATCCATGCATCAGATCGCATGGAAGCAATATGCCAAAAACCAGCAATTGCTGGATAAGTATTTTGATCAGTATGTGCCTGTCTTGGCTTCCGAAACCATTTCCTATCGTGATTATCCTGATGTCTGTGATAAGGATAAACTGGCTGGTTTGTTGTGCTATCGGCTCTTGAAGGCACATCGGCAGGGACGGCCTTATCAGCTGGAATTACCACAACAGCTGTTGTCGTCTGATTCTGCTTCATTGTCACAGTGTCTGTATGCTTTGGGGGCATGGTGATGAAAAAAAAGGATAAAGCGGCAGACCAGCTACTGCCCTTAAATATTCAGATGTATCTTCTGGGGGTGATGGTCTGGTTTGTCCTGCCCTTGTTGTTTTATGTGCCGTTGGCAATCAGTGTATTGTTTGTGGTGTTGTGTTTTGCCCGACTGGTATTACTCATGCTGGGCATTCAGTCGCTTTCCCGCTGGATTCTGGTGGTATTGATTCTGGTGGTAACGGCGCTGGTTTACCGTAATCTGGGCACCATTCTGGGCAGAGAGGGCGGGGTTTCGCTACTGATTTTACTGATGGTGCTGAAAAGCTTTGAAAGTAAAACACGGCGTGACTGGCATTTATTGTTACAGATACAGCTGTTGGCCATGGGGGTGGTATTGCTGTTTAATCAGCATTTCTGGGTTGTTTTATGGGTGCTGTTTGATTTGTGGTTGTTTTTATCTGTATTGGCTTTGACTTGTGGTGTGCGCTCATACCGGGTTTTGTGGCAATCGGCCAAAATGATATTGATCAGTCTGCCTTGTGCGATTGCCGTTTTTATGGTGTTGCCCAAAGCGGATATAACCAGATCATCAGAGGCCATGTTTGATCAGTATACGCGAGAGTCTTCAGAGCGGCAGATCGGCCGGACGGGGAATGCAAGTAATACACTTGAAGCGGGTAAAGTCGGTCAGTTGATTCAGACCAATAATCTGGTTTTCAATGCTGAATTTGATCAGCCGGCACAGATTCAACCGAAAGACCTGTACTGGCGTGAAACAGTGATGGGGCTGAATCGGCGCGGCGTCTGGTATGCGATTGAGAAAACATCGTTTGAACCTGAATCGGAGGAATATCCGGTTCAACGGCATACGCCCATTGGTTATCAGCTGTTTTTAAAAGATAATAAAGACCGTATACCGGCCTTGGATTATCCGCTGGCGGTTGGCGCTGATCAGGAACGATGGCAATGGAAAGCAGGTTATGTATTGCGCCTGAACGAACCTGCTGATGGCTGGCAGCAGATTCATTTACAATCAGCGCTGTCTGATCGGGTAGGGCAAAATTTAACTGTGTCTGAACGACAATACTATACGCAATTACCTAAAGGAATGAATCTGCAAACACGCCGTCTGGCACAGGAGCTGGCGGCGCGTTCGCACAGTGATGAAGATTTTGTTCAGCATGTGCTGGCCTTTTTCCATCAGGGTGGTTTTGTTTATACTCTTTCGCCCCGACGCAGTGATCACTGGAAAAATCGTACGGATTTCTTTTTACTGGATGGTCGTGAAGGTTTTTGTGAGGATTACGCCGATGCCATGGTATGGCTGGCGCGATCAGTGGGGATACCTGCCCGGATTGTCACCGGTTATCTGGGGGCGGAGCCACACTCAAACGGCAAGTTCTGGCAGGTACGGGGTAAAAATGCGCATGCATGGACGGAAATCTGGTTACAGGATAAAAAAATCTGGTGGCGGGTTGATCCGACAGGCGCAGTATCATCTGAGCGTATAGAAGCAGGGATTACAGAGGCATTGCCAAAAGAAGAGACGGCCAGTCTGCAATCATCTGCACCGTGGCTGGATAAATATGTACAGAGCGGGCAGTTTTACTGGCAGCGCTGGGTCATTGATTATGATCATAAGCATTCAAAAACCGTACGAACATGGTTTAAAACCCACTGGATAGCGATTGGTGTGTTTTTATTGTTGTTGGGTGTGGCCGGCTGGTGGTACAGACGCTGGCGGGCAGATTCGGTATTGCCACTGAATCAGGGCTGGCGATTGCTGGCGGTTGTGCTGGAGATGGAAGAAGAGGACTGGGCAGTCATGGGGCCAGAAGAAGTAAAAGCCGTCTTGATACAGGTGAACATGATGACGCCCCAGCTGATGGTCTTACTGGATCAGTATATTGCCTGGGTATACGCTGCAACACAATTGCCACCTTTGCGTCAACAGCGCCATTGGCTCAGACAGCTACGGCGTGAAGTCGCACGGATACAAAAAGCATCAGGCTGAACCATAGCGCTATTTAAAAACGGAGACCTAGATGATGGTCTCCGTTGATGGTTTCATTACTGTTGTTCAATACGGCTATGTACTTTACAGATTGTCTTTAATCATGGAAATGATGTCTTTACCTTTGCCTTGAAAAATGGCTTGAGTGCCATACCAGGCCATATTGGTGACGTTTTCCATGGTCACATTGGGTGGTACCACCAATTCATTGGGGCTGGTGATGACATTGAGTAAAGCCGGGCCGGAATGAGCCAGCAGATTCTTTATGCCGGTTTCCAGATCAGAAGCTTTGCTGATGGTCTGGGCATAAAAGCCTGCGCCTTCGGCAATGGTTTTGAAGTCACCATTTTTCAGATCAACAAAACATTCTACCAATCCTTCGCTCTTTTGTTCTAATTCAACAAAATTCAGAGAGCTGTTATTCAGTACCACAATTTTGATCGGTAAATTTTCCTGATGAGCAGTGAGTAAATCACCCATCAGCATGGCCAGACCGCCATCGCCGGAAATAGAAACCACTTGCCGCTCAGGAAAGGCTTGTTGTAAACCTAAAGCTTGTGGCATGGCATTGGCCATGGTGCCGTGTTTCAGGCTGATCAGTATGCGCCGCTGGCCATTCATGCTTAAATGACGTAATGCCCAGACCATGGGTGAACCGACATCCGCAGTAAATAAGGCTTCAGGGCTGGCGTGCTGATCTAAAAGTTGTATCAGGTATTGCGGATGAATCGGCTGATCATCCTTGGGGTGCAGATAGGATTTGGATTTTTCCTGTACCTTCTGATAACTGGCCAGATGCTTATCCAGAAATGCACGCTCATCACGCGTGGACAATTGAGGCAGTAATGCCTGGAGGGTGGCTTTGACATCACCGATCAGACCCAGTTCAATCGGGTGACGCAGACCAAGCTGGGTACCATCGTGGTCAATCTGAATAATGGTGGCCTGTTCCGGATAAAAATCAGACCATGCAAAACCACAGCCGAGTAATAACAGGGTGTCACATTCTTTGACTGCATCATAACCGGCCTTGTTGCCAAACATGCCGGTCATGCCGATCTGGTAGGGATTAGCATAGCCGATGCTGTCACTGGCGCGTGAGGTATGCACCACCGGCGCCTTCAGTTTTTCTGCCAGTACCACCACTTCATCATGCGCATCACGGCTGCCGATACCGGCATAAATAGTGATTTTTTTACCCTGATCAATCAATTGGTGTAGCTGCGTTAATTCATGCTCATTCGGCCGCAATACCGGCTGCGGTGCCCATACGCGGCTGGCCGGATTTGCTTTGACTTCCATCTGGCTGATGTTGCTGGGCAAAATAACTACGGCTACGCCGCGTTTATTTAATGCGGCCTGTGCTGCCTGCGTGAAAATGCGTTGGGCTTGAGCCGGATCATTTACTTCCTGACAGAAAATACTGGCATTCTGATAAAGTTTCAGGAAATTGACTTCTTGTGGAAAACCAGTACCGAGAAATTCGCTGTTTAACTGGCTGGCAATGGCAATCACCGGCGCACCATTGCGCTGAGCCTCATACAGACCATTGATCAGATGCAGACTGCCCGGGCCACAGGAACCGGCACAAGCGGTAAGGCGGTCAGCGATTAAGGCTTCGGCACCGGCGGCAAAAGCGGCTGTTTCCTCATGACGGGTGTGGATCCAGTTAATATCGCTTTTTTCAATCGCCTTACCCACAAAATTCAGAGTATCACCAATAATGCCATAACAGTTTTTTACGCCGGCCTGTTGTAATACCTCGATGAGGATTTGTGCGACATTTTTGTTTTTATTCATCTTTTATTTTCTCTTTCTAACTATGTTTCTATTTATATTCAGTATTAACCTAAGATTAAAGTAATCCGTTATCTATAGACAGGATAAGCGGGCATTACGATATAGTTAATGACTCATACTGTTTCAGCATAACGGCGAACAGACGGTTAATGCTACTGTCTGAATATTAATATTTAGTAAAAATTAATTAAATTAATACATGTAATTTAAAATTTCAATGGGTTATATTTAATATTATGTGATTATGTCATGCCATTTGTGCTGATCATGATGGCTTTTATGCGCGAAAATGGGTTCCGTGATTGTTGGTTTATGCTTTTAGCCGTTGAATTTTATTTAAACTGTGTCAATTCTGATTAAAAACGGTGGTTATACATTGACGGTATCTCTTTAATTCGCCATGCTGATTCTGTTGATTAATGTATTTATTTTTATTTCGAAAATAACCGGAGGTAAATCATGTCACTTCGTATTACCGCTAAGAATTTTGAAATTACACCTGAAATCAATGAGTGTGTTGAAGATAAACTGGCCAAGCTGAATAAATGGCAGACTGAATTAAGTAATCCGCGATTTGTATTTTATAAAGAACACGGTATTTATACCGTTGATGCCACAGTGGTCTCAGCCAAAGGTGAACTGGCGGCACATGCAGAAAACCGGGATGTTCTGGTGGCCATTAATGAAGTGGTCAAAAAAATGGAAACCGAGATGAATAAATTACATCATAAGCCCGATGCCCGTCGTGATGATGACAGTATTAAAACCAGACAGCGCGATAAAGAAGAGCGCGCCGAAGAAAAACGTGAACACAGTTTTGATTGATTAATTATTGATTGAATGCAGTATTGAAATTTCAGCCCCATGATGCATCATGGGGCTGAAAATATTAAAAATACAGGAATAGCATGTCTGAATTCAATCAAATCGGCCGATCAAATAAAGGAATACGGGTCAGGCGGCTCATGCCGTGCAGATAGTCTGATACCGGTGCTGTCCAGGCTACGTCTTTAACCATGGTCAGATTGCGCAGTATCGGAAAGACCAGAATGTCTTCCATGCTGAATTCACCATTGATGCCATGATAACCAGCAATCAGCGGCGACAGGGCTATCAGATCGCTGTTAAGGCGCTCAATGTAGGTGGCTGTATTGGCTAAATTCTGTTTAAAATCACCATAAACCGGGGTTTTCTTATGGGTAAAATAGTCAATGGCCGTTTCTGTGGCAAATTCGGGCAGATTCAGTTGGACACAGCGTGGGGCAGTGAGAAAATTGCGATAGGTATCTACAATGCGCAGCCAGCCGTTTATTTCCGGGCGGATATGCTCATTAAGCGGCTTAGCACCTGATAATTGGTTGACATAACGCACAATATCCAGACTTTCCGCCATGGCGGTACCATCATCTTTAACCAAAATCGGTACCATTTTCTGGCCAATCAGATCAATCGGTGTCTTTTCATCATCATTCAACAGGTATTCCAGTTCTACTGGTATCATTCTTTGTCCGAAAATCATGCGTGCGCGAACGCAGAAAGGACAATGTTCATACACATAAAGCTTCATTTCGTTTCCTTATCTATTATTTTCATTTCATTATGCTATCTGCCCGATCAAATCACGAGGGGCAATAGGCCTTTACTATACCTTAAATAATCGGTGGAAATCATTAATTGATGCATAAATAGACCATAAGACGTATATTATAAAACCATAAACGTATACATAATGGTCAGCAAGTCTGCGATCTGGCTGACCAGAATAATGATGAAATAAATGCCATGTTAATGGTGCAAGGAACACATGATGACTCAGGATAAATTACAAGCCGTAGAGGCGTTTTTACTGAATTTACAACAACAGATCTGCCATAAGCTGGAAGCAGAAGACAATCAGGCGGTTTTTGTGGCCGATGACTGGCACAGTGATTCAGGTCAGGGGTGCAGCATGGTATTAAAACACGGTGCTGTGTTTGAGCAGGCCGGCGTGAATTTTTCCCATGTCAAAGGACATACCATGCCTGTTTCTGCAACGGTAAAACGGCCGCAATTGGCCGGTGCTGCTTTTGAAGCCATGGGGTTGTCGCTGGTGATTCATCCCTGCAATCCCTATGTGCCCACCAGTCATGCCAATGTGCGTTTATTTGTGGCTTATCCGCCAGAAGGTGAGCCTGTGTGGTGGTTTGGTGGTGGTTTTGATCTGACGCCTTTTTATCCCTTTGATGAGGATATCCTGTATTGGCATCAGACGGCGCATGATGTCTGCGCTCCTTTTGGTGATACGGTATATCATGAATTAAAAGAAGGCTGTGACCGGTATTTTACGTTACCGCACCGGCAAGAACAGCGCGGCGTGGGCGGTTTATTCTTTGATGACTGGAATCGCTGGGATTTTGATACTTGCTTTAAACTGATGCAGGCGGTCGGAACCGGTTTTATGAAAGCGTATCAGCCGATTGTGGCACGGCGTAAACATCATCTTTATCATGAGCGTGAACGCCAGTTTCAATTGTATCGTCGTGGCAGATACATTGAATTCAATCTGATCTGGGATCGGGGTACGCATTTTGGTTTACACAGTCAAGGCCGTACCGAATCCATTCTGATGTCCATGCCGCCACTGGCGCGCTTTGAATATCAGTATCAGCCCGAGCCGGATTCGGCAGAAGAACGGCTGAGCGGTTATCTGCAAAGGCGTGACTGGCTGGCTGAATTGAGTAGTGCTGTGCATTAATCAGGGGTTGGAGGTTAAGCGGGTGAGGGTGCGATAAAACCATAAGGCCAATAGAAGGCACAGTCCGAGCGGAAACAGTAATGATACTGAAAAATGGGTTAGTTCCAGCATCAATACCACTGCTGTCAGCGGCATGTATTGCAATAAACCCAGAAATACTGTGGCGCCGATGAGTGCGGCGGCCACAACGGAAACCGGTGGCAGAATCAGGTTCCACACACAAGCCAGACCTAATGTGAGTAAGCCGCCGATCATCATGGCCGGCGTGATGCGGCCGCCATATGCCCCTGCCCAGGTGACCAGCAATAAAGCCAGCCATTTGGCCAGCAATAATCCCATGGCTTGCGGTGTGGATAATAAGGCATGAAACATCAGTTCATTGCCGGCACGCCCGTTGCCCAGAATTTCAGGCAGATCAGCAGATAAAAGGCCAATGATGCTAAAGGCCAGTATCGATTGTAAAATCATGCGTGGTTGCTGTCGCTGTTTCGGAGTGCAATACTGTAGTTGTTTATTCAGGCCATAGGCAGCAAAAGCCAGTATAGGCGCGGCCAGCACACTCCAGCACCATAGTTCTGCACTGAGCTGCAAAGAGGCTAAGCTGTAGCTGCTATGATCACTGCCGAACCAATGTACCATGGCTGCTGCCGGCAGACAGCAGATCAGGGCACTGATAAAGGCTCGATAGTGCCAGCTGAACAGCAAGGTTTCCAAGGCAAATAAGATCCCTGCCCACGGGGCATCATAAACCGCTGCCAGACCGGCGGCTGCGGCACAGGCAAGCAGTAATTGCCGCTCTTTTGCTGATACGGTAGCGATTTTATTTAAAAAGTAATCACTGAAGGCGGCGCTGATTTGTCGCGGTGCACTTTCACGCCCCAAGGGTGAACCCATGCCCACGGTGACAATCTGTAATAAGCCGTGCAAGAGGCTGGTGCCCAATGGCATGGTTTTGCCCTGACGGACTGCCTGCGTGATCGAAACCAGTGGCCGGCCATAGCGCTGCAACAGCCACCAGCCCACACCGCCGGTCAAGCCGCAGATCATGAGTGCGGCGATACGACGCAAGGGGCTGGCATGTTCAGCCATCAGGCGGAATGAGGCTTCATGCCTGAAAGGAAAGCTGAAGAGCAGTTGTTGCACGCCATGCAGTAAATGCATCAGCGCCAGACCCACCATACCGGCCAGCACACCGCATAAAAAAAGTAAAACCGTCAGTTTCAAGGTCAGTCTGGGCATCATCGGGACAGGGCTAATGAATAGATAGGGCAAACACAGAGACGATGGCGTATCTTTGAGGGTAAACCAATGTATGTATTTACCGAATCGTTCTGAGGTCTGTGTTAAAATAAAAGCATTTTATCGAAATTTGATTGTAAAGGAATACGCTTGTGATTAGTACCAATAATATCACTATGCAGTTTGGTGCCAAACCTTTGTTTGAAAATGTGTCAGTGAAATTTGGTGGTGGCCACCGTTATGGTCTGATTGGTGCCAATGGTTCGGGCAAATCTACCTTTATGAAAATTCTGGGGGGAGACTTGGAGCCAACCAGTGGTGAAGTGGCGATTGATCAGGGTCTGCGTCTGGGTAAACTGCGTCAGGATCAGTTTGCCTATGAAGATCAGCGGGTGCTGGACGTGGTATTGATGGGGCATACCGAAATGTGGGCGGCGATGACGGAACGCGATGCCATCTATGCCAATCCGGAAGCAACTGAAGATGATTATATGCGAGCGGCTGATCTGGAAGCCAAGTTTGCTGAATATGATGGTTACACGGCTGAGGCGCGGGCGGCTGAATTACTGGCCGGTGTCGGCATTGGTGAACATTTGCATCAGGCCAACATGAGTGAGGTGGCACCCGGATTTAAATTGCGGGTACTGCTGGCTCAGGCACTATTTTCCAAACCGGATGTATTGCTGTTGGACGAACCCACCAACAATCTGGACATCAATACCATTCGCTGGCTGGAAGAAGTATTGAATGGCTACGAATCCACCATGATCATTATTTCCCATGATCGCCATTTTCTGAATGAAGTCTGTACTTACATGGCTGACGTGGATTATGGTGGTATTACCTTGTATCCGGGCAATTATGATGATTATATGCTCGCTTCCAGTCAGGCACGTGAACGTACCCTGAAAGACAATGCCAAAGCCAAAGAAAAATTGCAGGAATTGCAGGAATTTGTGGCACGCTTTTCGGCCAATAAATCCAAAGCACGTCAGGCCACCAGTCGCGCCAAACTGGCTGATAAAATTAAAGCGGATATGGTTGAAGTCAAACCCTCCAGCCGTCAGAGTCCGTTTATCCGGTTTAGTTATGACGACAAGAAAAAGCTGCATCGGCATGCCTTGGAAGTTAACGAATTATCCAAACGCTTTGATAAAGTGCTGTTTAAAAATCTGAGTGTTATGCTGGAAGCCGGTGAACGGCTGGCCATCATCGGCCCTAATGGCGCCGGTAAATCGACTTTACTGAAATTATTGGCCGGTGCTTATGATGCCGCCGCCGCTGATGGGATTGAGGCAGATCACGGCAGCGTTAAATGGGCAGAGAAAGCCCAGATCGGTTATTACCCGCAAGACCATGAAAATGATTTTGATGTGCCGATGACATTAACTGAATGGATGCGGCAATGGGGCAAAGAGGGTGACGATGAGCAGGTGATCCGCGGTACTCTTGGCCGCTTATTGTTTGGCGGTAATGAAGTGGGTAAACAGGTACAGGTGTTGTCTGGTGGTGAAAAAGGACGCATGCTGTATGGTAAATTGATTTTACAGGAACCCAATGTTCTGGTGATGGATGAACCCACCAACCACATGGACATGGAAAGCATTGAAGCGCTTAATATGGCGCTGGAGAAATTTAGCGGTACCCTGATCTTTGTGTCCCATGACCGTCAGTTTGTATCCAGTCTGGCCACCCAGATTATTGAATTAAACGGTGAGGGCGGTTTTGAACATTACATGGGTGATTATGAAAGCTACCTGGATAAAAAAGGCTTAGTATAATTTCGCTACAGGCTATTCTTGATGAATAGCCTGTTTTTTGTACCGCACCAAAGGAGAACAACAGATGAATAACCCATCAGCAACCAAAATACAGCTGATTGACTGCAATGAAGCCGCGCATGCTGACGCCATTCTGGCGATTTTCAATGACGCTATTGTGCATTCAACCGCACTTTATGATTATGAGCCGCGGCAGCCGCAATTTATGGCCGGCTGGTTTGCCAGTAAACGTGCAAAGAGCTGCCCGGTTCTGGGTGCGGTGGATGAACAAGGCACTTTGCTGGCTTTTGCCAGCTGGGGTGCATTTCGTGATTATCCGGCCAATAAATACACCATAGAACACAGCATTTATGTGCACCGTGATCACCGGCGGCGCGGTCTGGCCAGGTATTTAATGCAGGCTTTGATAGAGCGTGCGATTAAATCAGAAAAACATGTGATGATGGGCGTCATTGATGCGGCCAATACAGGCAGTATCGCCTTGCATGAACAGCTGGGTTTCAGACAGGTGGGTACACTGCCGCAGATTGGTTTTAAATTCGGTCGCTGGCTGGATGTGGTTTTGTATCAGTTGATTCTGGATACACCGCATAATCCGCAGGATGATTAAAATCGTTGGTCAATGATCACTGCTTCTCGCCGGCATGGCTGGCTTGATATTGTCTATTACCGGTGACTGAGCCGGTATGGTATGGGCTCTGCTAAGGGCAGCGGTAAAGCCGGCAATGTTGTTGATCATTGATATAGATATTTGATTTTTCAGCCTGATCACTCAGGCATGATGATGCTGTTCAGACTGCTCCGGTTTTGATCATTGGTGAAGTCTGAACAGCATCATTGCAACGGATATCTGACTGATTAAATGCGTTTATCCTGAATAGTCCGAAGATGTTTGTGTGCAGGATAGCCGGGTAAGAATATTGAACTGTCAGTCAGGTCAGAATCATCATAATTTATCCACGCACCAAAATGCAGCCATCAGCTGTTTGCTGTTCTAAAGCCTTTTGTTCTGCATTCTGGCGTATACAGTTACAGATTTTGTCGTTCCAAGGTTTTCAAGCCAATATAGCCAAAAATACCTGTCAGGATTATGGCTACCAATAGCTGGAAAATCAGCAGGCCAGTACTGCTGAAATCAGCAACTAATGGAATATTGCTTAAAATAAAAATGACAGTACAATTCAGGGTATATAAACCAATAAAAATTAAAACAGATAAATTTCTGCCTTGGGTTAAAATACAGGACAAAGCGATAATGATAATGATATTAATATAAACCATCATCCAGCAGAAAAAGGCCAGGCCGGAGGAAGAGTAATCATAGGTCATTTTTAAAATAAATCTCTCAGTAAAATCATGCAATTCACCCTGTTGTGATAAGTCAAATAAGTGTAGGAGAAATGGAATGAAACTGAGTACCAGCATTAATATGAGCATGAACAATACAACGGCACCGATTTTAGAGAAAAATAATTTTTTTCGATTAACGCCTGAGGCAACCATGATGGCCATGACTTTGTTTTTATAATCCATGCCGATCAGGTGAAATGGATAGATAAAAACAAATATACTATTGGTCAGCAGTAGCATGAGAAAGAGGAAAGTAAGCATCCCTCGCATATCATGCATTGCCGCAGCATGTTCCAGATCGTAAATAACACTCAAAGTAGCAATAATATTCAGTATGCTCAGAATGCCGGCGGCCAATAGGAAATTTTTATCTTTGAAAAATTTAAATAATTCCATTTTAAAAATCAATAGACCATTCATCTTGTTTCTCCTCTTAATTTAATCGATCTGTTAAAATTCTTATTTTTGATAATTCAGAAATATCGATGGATTCTTCGATCAGCTGCTGTTTGACTGTACGCCACAGATCATCAGATATATCGATGATGATTCCGCCTTCATCATCTGTCTGATACGCATAGTGCAGTGTATTGAGGATCTCTTGCAGGCGGTTATTATTGCTTGTATCAATCCGGCGGCGCTGTCTGGTTTTTTCCAGCTTGAGGTCAATTTTTTCAATGATGTGACCGCGATCAATAACATACACCAGATCACAGAGTGCCTCCAGATCATTCTGTACATGGCTGGAAATTAACAAGGTCAGGCCTTGTTCAGTCAATCGTTTCAAATATTTTTTAAACCATTTGACCGTGGCCAGATCCAGACCCCTGAAGGGTTCATCTAAAATTAATATTGCCGGCGTATGAATCAGGGCAATCAGTAAAATTAATTTCTTTTGCATGCCATAAGAGTAGCTGCTGACTTTCTGGTCTAAAGCCGCATATAAATCCAGTTCACGAGCCAATTCTGTGGCTTTTTGCTGATCAAAATTGCCGCGCAGGCCAGAAAAATACTGAATGTTAAACCAGCCGGTGCGGTTCGAATACACAGACATACCATCTAAAACAATGCCTACGTTTAATAAAACCTCATTATTTTTTTTGACGCATTGCTCATCAATCAGAATTTCGCCTTGATAATTTAGAATAATGTTGGTAATGCATTTAAATAAGGTGGTTTTTCCGGCGCCATTATGACCAACCAGACCATAGGAAGTGCCTTTGTCGAAATCCAGTGAATCAATATTCAGGATTTCCCTGTGGCCGTAGTGCATACACAGATTTTTTACTTTGATTCCCATCATTCCCTCAGTTTACTTTATTATGTATTATGATTTTAACATTTTTATTAATAATTTAAAATATTTCTGGAAATGATTAAATCAGGTAAGATATTAGCAGTAAGCTTGTTTTCAATAAGGTATAAAGAGTCCGAACATGCACTTAAACGTCTGGATTTGTCGTGATGATTAGGCAAGATTCGGGCAGGTCAGTGGCTTTTAAACCATTGTACTGTGCATAATCCCAATACCGTGAGCAATAATGAACCGGCCAGATGCAGGCATACATGCAGTAGCATCCAGCCCCAGCGCTGATGTTGTATCAGGCTGATGGCTTCCAGTGAGAATGTGGAAAAAGTGGTCAGGCCACCCAGAAATCCGGTGATGATAAAAGCGCGCCACTGAGGGGCGAGTAGTGGTAAAGACAGAAAAACGGCAGCGGCCACCCCGATAATATAGGCACCGATCCAGTTGGCGGCCAGTGTGCCATAGGGTAAAGCCGGATTGATGCCATTGAGTGCCAGACTCAGTAACCAGCGCACTATGGCACCCAGAGCGGCACCGCCGGCAATAGCGATAATGGTTAACATGATTGAATGTGCTGTTGTGAAAACGGTGACTGATCATATAACATGATTCAAAAGAGATCATCTTTATATTGCAATGATCAAGCGGTATATTTCGCGACTATAATGGCTATATTGATGATCTGAAAACATAAATGAAAGAAACAATGATGAATTTAACTGAAACTCCGATGGCCAGTAAGCAGGTCTATCATGGCACCTTTATCGATGTGTATGAGGATCAGGTGCGCTTGCCTAATGGTGCTGAAGCAGCGCGGGTGGTGGTACGCCACCCTGGTGCGGCGGCAATACTGGCGGTTACGGCCAATGATCAGGTGGTACTGGTGCGGCAATGGCGCTATCCGGTTGATCAGGCGTTATTGGAAATTCCGGCCGGTAAGCTGGATCACCGGGATGAAACGCCGGCGCAAGGCGCGTTGCGTGAATTGGCGGAAGAAACTCCCTATACCGCCCAAAGTGTGGAATTAATCCATACTTTTTATACTGTGCCGGGTTTTGGTGATGAAAAAATGTATTTATATCTGGCGCGCGATGTGCAGCGTAACAGTCAGCTGGCTGCCGATGAAGACGAAATTATTGAGCCGGTGTTGCTGAGCCGGCAAGAAGTGCGGCAGGCATTGGCTGCCAACCAGATTCATGATGCTAAAACCCTGGTGGCGCTGCAATACTGGCTATTGCAGGATTCGCCCGCTTATATTGAGGGCTGAAACATGCATATTACGGCTGTCCCCGCATTCAGAGACAATTATATCTGGCTATTGCAGGTGGCTGATCAGGTGGTGGCGGTTGACCCGGGCGAAGCCAGCCCGTTACTGGCTTTTTTAAACCGGCAAGGATTGAATCTGAATGCCATCTGGCTCACTCATGCCCATGCTGATCATATTGGTGGTGTGGCTGCGTTAAAACAGCATTTTCCAGCCTGTCAGGTGTATGGTGCAGCCAATTGGTCTGGCGTGAATCAGACGGTAACGGAAGGCAGTCAGATTTCATTGGCACCGGTACAAGTATCTGTCTGGCAGATTGCCGGCCATACCAGCGATCACCTGGCTTATCTGGTTAAAGACCAGCAACAACAATTACATGTCTTTTGTGGTGATACGCTCTTTAGCGCCGGTTGCGGCCGGGTGTTTACCGGTACGCTGGCTCAGTTGTACCACAGTATACAGCGCCTGAATCAGTTACCGGCCAATACGCTGTTTTATCCGGCGCATGAATATACTGCGGCTAATCTGCGTTTTGCCCACACTGTAGAACCGGATAATGCTGCCATTAACCAGGCACTGGCCGAGAAGCAGCATCTGCCGACATTGCCGGTTACGCTGGCACATGAACGAAAGATCAATCCGTTTTTACGGCTTGATCAGCCATCACTGCAAAAAGGGCTGATCAAGGCCGGTCTGACACCGGATAAAGCCAGCCAGCCGCTACAGGCGTTTGCTTTTTTACGCCATTGGAAAGACCAGTTCTAATGCCGCATTGATTTTATTCTGTAATCATACCCACCTGCATAAAGAGAGCGTGATGAATTGGCAGCAATTACTCAGTACCCAACGTTTTAAACTGATCAATGGTGAGGTTAAACCAACGTGTACCGCATCAACCCAAGAGGGTGCGCCGGTATTGCGTACGGATTTTCATATTGATTATGACCGGGTGGTGTTTTCTACCGCTTTTCGGCGTCTGGCGCGCAAAACGCAGGTACATCCGTTTGCCCGGCACGATCATACCCATAACCGCCTGACCCACAGCGTGGAAGTGGCCAGTGTCGGGCGCAGTCTCGGTAATCAGGTGGGTGTCATGCTGGCTGAAGGCGGCTTTCTGACAGATAAATATCAGCCGGCTGATGTGGGCATGGCCGTACAGGTGGCGTGTCTGGCGCATGACTTTGGTAACCCGCCTTTTGGCCATACCGGTGAAGCAGCGTTGCGTTCGTGGTTTCGTGAGCCACAGCATCAGCCGTATCTGGCCACGCTGACTGAAGCCGAGCGGCATGATATCCAGACTTATGAAGGCAATGCCCACAGTCTGCGATTGGTGTCGAGTCTGGAAATGTATCAGAATAATGGTGGTATGCGTTTAACCGCGGCTGCCATCGGCGCGTTACTGAAATATCCGTGGACCAGTTCGGCTGCGGGGTGGCCACAAAAATTCAGTATTTATCAGACTGAATTACCTTTTGTCAGCCAGGTGGCTGCTGAATTAGGTTTACCATTACAGGCAACCGATCATTGGGCACGACATCCTTTATCCTATCTGATGGAAGCGGCAGATGACATCTGTTATGCCTTACTGGATCTGGAAGATGCAGTGGAACTGGGTTTACTGGCTTATCAGGAAGTGGAAAAAGTATTGTCTGGTTTAACCGAAAGTGCTCAGGTATGGTTGGCGCCTTCCGAGCACCAGCGTTGCGCCATGCTGCGTGGTATTGCCATCGGCCGAGCCGTGGATGATATTGCCCAGACATTCATGAAACATCATGAGGCTTTGCTGGCTGGTGATTTTCAGGGTAAGGATTTACTGGCTTTGTCTGGTAGCGCAGTACAGGATACTTTGAATGGCGCCAAAGAACTGGCACGAGAGCGCATATTCAGCCATCAAAGTAAACTGATGACAGAAATTGCGACCTTTCCGTGTCTGGGTTCCATTCTTGGCTTACTGGTACCGGCGGTACATGCCTTGATTACAACCGGTAAGGTAGATAAGCGGCAAGAGCTGGCGCTAAAGCTATTACATAAAGAACATCAGATTTCTGAAAACGACAGCTTATATCTGGCCTACATGAAAATACTGGATTTTATGGGCCAGATGACGGATAACACAGCGGCCAGACTGGCGCGTGAAATCTCTGGTTTTGAGATGTCGGCCTGATGGCTGCAAAATAGTCATAGTGAAAACAATCAATAAAAAATAAATATTCAAAAACCGGCTTTGGGGGCTTGTCAAAGGCCGCGGGATTCAGTATTATTCGCGTTCTTGATTTTTACCACTCATGTCTGAGGGTTTAAATAATGCATCCGTAGCTCAGTTGGATAGAGTATCTGGCTACGAACCAGAGGGTCGGGCGTTCGAATCGCTCCGGGTGCACCAAGTTTTATGCGACCATCGTCTAGCGGTTAGGACATCGCCCTTTCACGGCGGTAACCGGGGTTCGATTCCCCGTGGTCGTACCAATTTTAAAAACCTGTCTGAATGGATTGTTCAGACAGGTTTTTTCATGTCTGGTGGCTGAGGCTGACTCAGACAGCCAGATAAGCTGCCCGTTGCGCCAGCCACCGTTGCAGGTGTTTTCTGACCACATCGGGTCGCTGTTCAATCAGTTTGGGCGCCAGAGAACGAGCCTGCTCCAATAACGGTAAATCTTCTTCCAGATTGGCAAACCGCAGCATGGGGGCACCGCTTTGGCGCGCGCCCAGAAATTCGCCTGGCCCGCGGATATTCAAATCCTGCCGGGCGATTTCAAAACCATCGGTCTGCTCATAAATGACTTTCAGGCGGGCGCGTGCCAATTCGGATAAAGGCTCACTGAACAGCAGCACACAACGGCTGGCATTGGCACCGCGTCCGACGCGGCCGCGCAATTGATGTAATTGTGCCAGCCCCATGCGCTCAGCGTGTTCAATCACCATCAGACTGGCGTTGGGCACATCAACCCCGACTTCAATCACGGTGGTAGCCACCAGAACCTGAATATCGCCACCATGAAAAGCCGTCATAACGGCCGCTTTTTCTGCTGGTTTTAAGCGACCATGCACTAAACCGATATTTAATTGGGGCAATACGGTTTGCAGTTGGTTCAGGGTTTCGGTGGCGGTTTGCAGTTGCAGGGTTTCGGATTCTTCAATCAACGGGCACACCCAATATACTTGTTCGCCTTTAGCGCATGCGCGCTCTACCAGTCTTTCTACTTCACTGCGGCGGCTGCTGTTGACCAGCCGCGTAATGACGGGGGTGCGATTGGGCGGTAACTCATCAATGACGGATACGTCCAGATCGGCAAAAAAACTCATGGCCAGTGTGCGTGGAATGGGTGTGGCCGACATCATCAACTGGTGTACATCACGGCCTTTGTTTTTCAGCGCCAGACGTTGAGCCACGCCAAACCGGTGTTGTTCATCAACAATAATCAGTCCCAGATTATGAAACTGGACATCGTCCTGAAATAGGGCGTGTGTGCCTATGGCCAAAGGGATATCACCCTGAAATAATTGTGTCTTTATCTGATCTTTATCGCGCTTTTTCTGGCTGCCGGACAGCCAGCCGACCGATAGTCCCAGAGGATTAAGCCACTGACTGAATTTCAGGTAGTGTTGCTCAGCCAGAATTTCAGTCGGTGCCATGATCGCCACCTGAAAGCCGGCTTCAATGGCAGCAATGGCCGCCAATGCCGCTACAATGGTTTTACCGCTGCCCACATCGCCCTGTAATAAGCGGTGCATCGGATGCGTCTGGGTCAGATCCTGTCTGATTTCAGCCACTACCCGTTGTTGCGCTGGCGTCAGCGTAAAACCAAGGTTGGCCAGTAAAGGCTGACTCAGATGGCCATCGCCCTGAATGGCGGCAGCCTGTCCTTCTAGCCGCCGCTGTCTGGCCAGCCGCATGGACAATTGTTGTGCCAGAAGTTCATCGAATTTAAGCCGCTGCCATGCCGGCAATGTGCCACTGTGTAAATCACGTATGGCATATTCCAGTGTAGGGGCATGCAATAATTTTAAGCTGTCGGATAAGGGGGGTAAATTCAATTGCGCTAACAATGCAGCGGGTAAGGTATCGTCGTCCGGAATAGAATCCAGTGCTTTCTGAATCAGCTTGCGCAGCGTGGGCTGAGTTAAGCCGTTGACGGTGGGGTAGACGGGGGTTAATGTTTGCGCCAGCATGGTATCGGTAGCAGTGCGGATTTTGGGATGGATCATTTCATCGCCCAGAAAACCGTGTTTGATTTCGCCTAAGGCACGAATGGTATTGCCCTCAGCCAGTTGCTGGAGCTGACTGGGATAAAAATGCAGAAAACGCAGATAAAGCACATGACCGGAGGCATCTGCCACTTGTACAACCAATTGTTTACGCGGCCTGAACTGAACCTGCTGGTGCCTGACTGTGGCTTCAATCTGCACCGGTACGCCGATGGGCGCATCCGCAATCGGCGTGATGTGGGTCTCATCTTCATAGCGCAAAGGCAGATGTAAAGCCAAATCCCAAACATTATGGATATTCAGTTTTGCCAGTCTGGCGCTTGTGGCGGCATTAACCGCAAAAGGAAAAGCGGATTCTTTGGACATGATCTGTCATTACAACATTAAAAAAAGCACAAGCGTGATAGCGTTATCTTTAGCAACATCATCACATGGATAAATCAGTGTTGGCAACCATCACCCTGATTTTTGCAGATAGAGACAATTTTATTGTATCAATAAAACCGGCTGATAGGGCTAAGATTGATCAATACAAGACAAGTGTTAAAGACATAAAAAAGCAGCGGCCTTTACCTAAATGGATAAATAGCCACCGCTTTATCTTTATCTGTGAATAAGGCGCCAATAATTAGCGGCGTTCTACCTGCGAAACATCGCGTACCGCGCCGGTATCAGCGCTGGTGGTCATGGCTGCGTAGGCACGCAAGGCGGCCGATACCTGACGCTGTCTGGCCACCGGCTGCCATGCTGTGGCACCCCGATTTTCCATTTCACTGCGCCGCTCATATAGTTCTTCATCTGAGACCGCCAGATGAATCCGGCGCGCCGGGATATCAATTTCAATGGTATCACCTTCCTGCACCAGACCAATATTACCGCCTTCCGCCGCTTCGGGTGAAGCATGGCCGATGGATAAACCGGAAGTACCACCGGAAAAACGCCCATCAGTCAGTAAAGCACAGGCTTTGCCCAATCCTTTGGATTTCAGGTAACTGGTGGGATACAGCATTTCCTGCATACCCGGGCCGCCTTTAGGGCCTTCATAACGGATCACCACCACATCACCGGCCACAATCTGATTACCCAGAATGGCTTCTACCGCCGCCTCCTGACTTTCAAACACTCGTGCCCGACCAGTAAATTTAAGAATACTGTCGTCAACACCGGCTGTTTTAACCACACAGCCACGTTCGGCCAGATTACCAAACAATACCGCCAGACCGCCATCTTGGGAATAGGCATGTGCCTGATCACGAATGCAGCCTTGACTACGATCCAGATCCAGATTAGGCCAGGTGCAGGACTGAGAGAAAGCTTCGGTAGTACGCACCCCTCCCGGTGCCGCCAGAAAACGGCTATGTGCTGCCTGATTATGCGGCTGCATGATATCCCATTGCTCAATGGCTTCAGCCAGAGTAGCACTGTGTACCGTAGCAGTACGGGTATCCAATAAACCAGCACGGTTCAGTTCGGCCAGAATGCCCATCACGCCACCGGCGCGGTGCACGTCTTCCATATGGTATTTTTGCGTGGCCGGCGCCACTTTGCATAAACAAGGCACCTTGCGGCTGAGCGCATCAATATCGGCCATTTTAAAGTCTACGCCGGCTTCAGTAGCGGCGGCCAGCAGATGTAAAACCGTATTGGTGGAGCCGCCCATGGCAATATCCATGCTCATGGCGTTTAAAAATGCGGCTTTAGTGGCGATACTGCGTGGCAGCACCCGCTCATTGTCCTGTTCGTAATATTCCTTGGCCATGTCAACAATGCGCCGGCCGGCTTCTAAAAACAGCTCTTTACGTAAAGTATGTGTGGCCAAGAGCGAACCATTGCCCGGTAAAGACAAGCCCAGTGCTTCGGTCAGACAATTCATGGAATTGGCGGTAAACATGCCTGAGCAGGAGCCGCAAGTGGGGCAGGCACTGCGTTCTACCTGTGCCACCACTTCATCGCTGATCTTGTCATTGCCGGCTTCAATCATGGCATCAATCAGATCCAGTTTACGCATGGTCTGCGGCTGGCCTTGGGTGCTGGCAATTATTTTACCGGCTTCCATGGGGCCGCCAGACACAAAAATGGTAGGGATATTCAGGCGCATGGCGGCCATCAGCATGCCCGGGGTGATTTTGTCGCAATTGGAAATACAGACCAGTGCGTCAGCACAATGGGCATTAACCATGTATTCCACGCTATCGGCAATCAAGTCGCGTGAAGGCAGGCTGTACAACATGCCTTCATGTCCCATGGCAATGCCGTCATCGACTGCAATGGTATTGAATTCTTTGGCAATCCCGCCGTGGCGTTCAATTTCTGCTGCCACCAGCTGGCCAAGATGATGTAAATGAACATGGCCAGGGACAAACTGGGTAAATGAATTGGCAATGGCAATAATCGGTTTACCAAAATCCTGATCATTGACGCCGGTGGCGCGCCAGAGCGCCCGGGCACCAGCCATGTTGCGGCCATGGGTAGAGGTATGTGAACGATATTGAGGCATAGTCTGCGTGTCCTTTGTGTGTTGTTATTGTACTCATTAAGTAAACAATGGTTAGCTAATGCAATCAGGACAATTATATTAGGTGATTTAAACGCATTCTGCCAGTCTTTAAGGCAAATTATTGTCTTTATGGGTCATGGTGGACATATGGGTCAAACCGGATGATGAGTGTATTCAGGAATGATCAAGGAAACAGCCTGTTGCCAACAATGTAATGTTGTTTGCAACAGGCCGATAGCGGTGATATTAGTGTTTGGGCAGATAAACAACTTTGGTTTTGGCCAGTAAATCTTGCAGGGTTCGTCTTTGTATTTTGTTGATAAACAGCATAATCAGACAAATGACAGGCAAACAGTAAAATAAAATGACCCATAGATGTGCCAGAATACTGGCGATCAGTGGTAATCCCACAAAATTAATACAGTAAATAACGAAGAAAGCAACATTAAAGCCCAAACAGACAAGAAAGCCAAAGGAAACCTCGCGAACCAGCACCGTGCCATTAAAACCCGGATTCTGTCCGTCCAGACCGATGACTTTAATCCCCAATAAACGTTTGCCAATGGATTGGCCATAGCGGCTCATCCATACCCATTGCCAGATCAGGACGATAATAAACAATAATGAGCCAGTCATTATATTGGCAATGATCGGGTGATAAAAATTATAGATCGTGTTCATGGAGTCAACATGTGGATCCGGTACTGCTTTTGACATCAATAAATTAATTATTGCACCAGAGAAAGGTAAGATGGTCAGGCTCAATATGATCAGATTGATCAGCACCGCGGCAATGCGCCGCCACGGGCTGGCCAGACAGAAACCGGTATTTTCATGGGTAGCAGGTAATGCCATGTCTGGTTCAGCAATATCGGGGATATTGTCTTGTGTCATGGTAAGGTCCTTTCCGAATGAATAAAAGTCAACGTGCTGATGCTTATCATTAGCTGAACGTTAATCAATGTCATCAGTGGCGTTGGAAAATGGCTAAATAGATTTGTATTCATGAACTATCTTGATTATAGAATTAATTATATATTTAAGTTTTTAATTTATAAAAAGAAATTTTATATATTGTTGATTTGATAAAATCAGAATATTAATAAAGACATTATATAAAAATAGTATAAATATTAATAGTCTATATGATTCTGGGTACTATAAAATCTGGCTTTGAGCTGCAATTGCATGGTTTGAAAAGAATAAAATTTATTTTAGTTTTACATTAAAGTACGGCTATATCACAGATTGTTACTTAGATCAGATTCGGTCAATAAATAGCCTGTGTTTATCAATACGTTGTTATCAATGACTGTTTTTCTGCCATGGACAGCATCACCATTAGCGCCATCGATAGATGCGGCTATATCAATACATCAGCAACAATACTCTATAGTGCGTCTTAGTCTTATCTTAAAGGTATTTCAATGAGACGTATGATGTGTCTTGTCTGTAAAAATAGCACAAATAAAATATAAACATGTGTAGGGCGCCGAATTCTTTCACACTTTTTTCCCTTTTCTTTCAAACCCGACTAATGGCATAAATTTCCCATTCTTTACACCAAAAAAGCAGCTTTAGCCGCTCTTTTTTCAGTACATACGTAAAAGTTTATTTTTGGAAAATAAGGTACTTATTTTTATATACTTTTGTTTTAATTTGAAATTTAAAGTTTTATTTTAGTGGTTTAAACATTTACGAGGACGTAAAAGATAACATGGCAAACATTGACGATGATAACGATGAATTCCCCATTTAAAAAATGAAGATGTGGCAATAAGCGGCAAGGTGGAATGGTTCGGGCGAAGAATTTAAAGCAGGTTTAAAACTTATTTAAAAAATGATTATTCTTGATCATTCTGGTATAAAAGAATACGCATTTTATGATCATTTTGGTGCAAAAGAAATCATTTTTAGATTTTGGCATAAAACGGTGTTGAGTCTTGTTTTTAAAAGATTTCAGCCGTTTTTTTGTTTGTTTACTTGGGTGTAAAAGATATCAGCACCTCACACATGAATGGCTAAAGCATGCTGGTTTTGGTACCGATGCAATAGATAAGCCTGATTTCTGGCAATGGCTTTGGAGTAAGGACTGCACTGTCTGTGCATATTGTCTGGCTAGTGTAGAGACCAGACCAGCGTCAGGGTGGTGAAGAGATATATTGAAAAAACATGTGATTGATTGTTTATCACGGTTTGGGGCGATTGAAGCATTAAATCATCTGCCCGACAATATATTGTTTTAATGGATAATATTGATTTTAAAGATACTTAATTTAAATAAACGCTTAACCATAATACAGATCAGGCCACATTTTCTGTGACCTGATCATGGTGAGTGCCTGAAGCAGTATTACGCTGGTTCTGTGGTTTGATGTTGCGGATTTTCTGATCGCAATTGAGCTGATAATTTATCCAGAATACCATTGATGAATTTATAGCTATCCGTTCCACCATAAGTTTTGGTGATTTCAATGGCTTCATTAATAATCACTGGATAAGGGGTTTCCGGCATGGCCGCTAATTCATGATAAGCCATCAACAATACAGCCCGTTCTACCGGATTCAATTCGTCTTCATGCCGGTCCAGCAACGGACGAATGTATTTCATGTATTCGCGCTGATGATTGAAGGCACCGAAGAAAATCTGGGTAAACAGTTCGCCATCGGCTTTATTAAAATAATCATTATCGCGGATATTCTGGGCAATGGTACTGGCTGACTCATCAGAATTGAGTAGCGCCTGATACAATGCTTGCACCACAAACTGGCGCGCACGGCGGCGCGGAGTAATCATAGGCATGTTAATAACCTTATGCAGAGGTATATCGGGTTTTTAAAAGATTGGCCATTTCAACGGCCACAATCGCCACGTCACTGCCTTTAATCAGCATACGTGCCATGGCTTGGGCATCGTCTTCAGTAGTCAGAATGGCGTTGGCAATCGGAATCTGATGATCCAGTGCCACGCGGGATACACCGGCTGAAGCCTCATTGGCCACCAGTTCAAAGTGATAGGTTTCACCGCGGATCACTACACCGATGGCGATCAATGCATCAAATTGCTGACTTTGTGCCATGGATTTTAACACCAGTGGAATTTCAAGCGCACCAGGTACTGTGGCCAGCGTAATCTGTTCTTCCGCCACGCCCAGTTTGATCAGACGATCATGACAGGCACGTGTGATTTCTGCACAGATAGGATGAGTGAAGCGTGCTTGTACAATACCAATACGCAAGTGCCGGCCACAATGGTCAGGTGTAATAATGTTCATGAAGATTGTCCTTCTTTGTGGGTGTGTGGCTGTAAATCTGAGGTCTAACGGTGATGAATAATATTTCATCAATCATGCTATTTTACCGCAATAGGCAGCGATTTAGTATTTCAGGCAGTTTTCTTTCTGGTTTGTGCTGATGATTTGAGGGAACCCAGATAAATCGCCAGCAGAGTAACGAGTACCCCATACCATTGCCACTGATTAATTGGCTTATGCAGTAAAAAGTAATCAATCAGTAAAGCGGCAATGGGTTCAGTCAGCAATAATAGTCCGGTCAGGGTGAGGGACAATAATGGCACTGCATAGGCAATCAGTGCCCAGGCACAGCATTGCATTACCACACCGTAAATCAGAATCAGGATCACATCACTTAGCTGTGTGGGCATAAAACGGGCATGATCAATCAGTAAGGTGGGTATAATCAGTGCTGTGACTCCGCCAATACTGATTAAAAGCATCAATGGAAACAAGGCAATCGGTTCGGCATGGTGCGCTTGTCTGATGCAAGCCATCGAGGCGGCCAGTGCCGCACCTGAAACCAGACCGATAAAAATACCATAGCCGCCATGGCCGTTGTGTCTTAATTCGGGACTGGCAATCAGCACCACGCCTATAATGGCCAGTAACAAACTGAATAGCTGTAATTTACTCTGCCGCTCTCCGAAGAAAAACCACGCAATGGCGGCCAGAAAGAAAATCTGCATGCTGTTGAGCAAAGTAGAAATGCCAGGCCCGACCGCATGAATGCTCTCATGCCAGAAAGCCAGATCGAAGCCGAGAAAAATACCAGAGAGTACTGCAAAACGCCATGCCTTCGGATTTCTGGGCAGGCGCTGCCCAAAATGACGGGAAAGATACCAGAAAACCAGACCACCGATCAGCAGGCGCCATAATGCAATGGCGTAAGAGCCGATGGGTACAAACTTAACAATCAGACTACCAAGACCAAAAACCAGACAACCAAATACCAGCCCGATTGCTGCTGATTTTTGTGAAATTGAACGCACACCGTGTCCTTTATCATTCAATGGATACAAAACAATAAGCTACCAGAATATCCGGCCGTATGGGCGCGAAGATATTCAGATAGCTTTGATAGAAACGTTGATTCTAAAACAATTCAGATCATAAGAAAACCGTATAATAGCAGCTTAAACAGATTTAGCAGCAGGGGACGCCGGTTCCTCGAAACCCGTGACTTCCAGACCAAAGCCGGTTAAACCGGAAAAAGCGGAAGGCTTGCCCAATACGCGCATTTTTTTGATTTTCAAACCAGCCAGAATTTGTGCGCCGATGCCAAAGGTTTTCTGATCCCACTGGCGGATCTGATGTGTGCCTCTGGGTAAGGTGCGATCCAGTAAAGTGGCTCCGGTTTCTGTGCGGTGCATCAGAATCAGTACACCGGCATCGGCTTTCTGAATGCGGCTCAGCGCATCAGGTAATGACCAGCTGTGGCGTTGCTGGGGTTGCAGAAAATCTATGGCGCTGAAGGGTTCATGCACACGCACCAAAACTTCACTGGCGTTTTGCGGATCACCTTTAACTAAAGCCAGATGAGTTTCACCGGAAAGCTGCTCCACATACACATGTTGTTTAAAGTCACCCCAAGGCGTATGAATAGGAGTGACGCTCATTTCTTCGATCAGACTTTCATGACGGCTACGGTATGCAATCAAATCAGCAATGGTGCCGATTTTAATATCGTGTTCGGCTGCAAAGACTTCTAATTGGGGTAGGCGCGCCATGGTACCATCGTCATTGATGACTTCACAGATCACGGCGGCAGGGGTAAGACCGGCCAGTTTGGCTAAATCCACACTGGCTTCCGTGTGACCGGTACGTACCAGTACGCCGCCTTTCTGGGAACGCAAGGGGAAAATATGTCCGGGCTGAACAATGTCTTCCGGTTTGGCAGTGGGAGAAACGGCGGCCTGAACCGTATGGGCGCGATCAGCGGCAGAAATGCCGGTACTGATGCCATGTGCCGCTTCAATGGATACGGTAAAATTGGTACCGTACTGGGCGCCATTGTGTTCCGTCATCAAGGGCAGTTTCAGGCGATCCACTATGTCTTCTTCTAGCGGCAGACAAACCAGCCCGCGTGCATGTTTAATCATAAAATTGATGGCTTCAGGAGTGACAAACTGAGCCGCCATGATTAAATCACCTTCATTCTCACGGTCTTCAGCGTCTGTCAGAATAACCATTTTGCCGGCTTTAATATCGGCAATAATTTCGGGGATACTAGAAATAGTCATAATAAATCGCAATGCTCCATGATTTATGGGTAGGAAATGAGGCTTATTCTACTCTGTATCCTTTACTTTTGCTAAAGACTGATCTGTTTACTGGCGAGTGTTTGAAAGAAAAGCATGAAAAACAGATTTAAAGAAAAGTAGGACTAATAAGGCCACGAATGGTGATTTATAGATCAGATATTATATAAAACAGAATATTATTTTGTAATAAGAAGCAGCAAGCGGTTATTAAAATTATTATCGTCAGAGACATACTTATTGTGATTATGTCTGTGTGTTTTGATCAGCTATAACTGATCAAGAACAATAAAAACCGGAATGTGTCGTACAGATAGCCCCTGTTACATTGAATGCAAGAGATTCAGGGCTTTGGATATTGAGTGATGAGTAATACCGATTGTGGTGTTAATGAAGATAGCGTAAAAACGCTACCTTCATTCATACCGATGATTCAAAATCAATTATTGCTGATAACACGATCATTTAAAGGTTGAATCGGGCGATTGTTGTGTTTTGGCAGATGTTTGGCTATATCTTCAATTTCTGCCACAGACATGGTGATTGGCTGCTTGAATAGAATCCAGGTAACCGGTTCAGAGCAGGGCGGGGTAGTCAGGGAGCCGCTATAGGTGTAATAAGCTTTATCCGTCGGATATAATTCTTCCGGATTAAAAGCAATATCGGTATCCAGGCTACCGGCTTTAGCCAGATCTTTGAAGGCAGACAGTTTTTCAAAGTATGAATTATCAGCTCCTTCTTTTACAAATACCGCAATCACCAGAATAGAACCATCTTCCGCCTGATGAACAAAATGCAATTCCAGCGGATATCTTACCCCTTCAATGGTGTGTTCGGCATCTTCATGCGCATGAAACTGAACCAGCGTGTATTCTTTATCATTGTAGGTAATATGATTACCTTTTTGAAAATTGAATTGTAATGAATGGCCGTTGTCAACGATATTGGTCAGGTGGCCGGCGCCATAATTAAAACTGATGGCTGGCAGTTTCTGGTCTTCTACTGAATTGAGAATATCAATCGGTGATTGTTTCTGGCCGCTGCTGCATGTTTTCGCATCTTCCATGGTACCCCAGTTTTCAGGGGATAAATCACCATCATATCCCCAGTGACTTCCATCAGCCCAGGCCAGATTAGCGGCCAGAATTAAAGATAATAATACACTTTTTTTCATGTTTTATTCTTTCAAAAAACAATTTGGCCGATAGATAGCATTCTATCTGACCAAAAATAAATTTAAGTTAATTTGTGTTTGATAGGAGTATTTTACCTGTGATTATTAAGCATAGTCCAGATTATTTACATCATCATTAAATTATATTTTCCTGTAACCATATGGCTTATGGATATGGTTTGAAAATATATTTATATTTAAATATTTAGTAATGAATAGATGTTGTTATCAATGGATTTTATTTTTGTGTTGTTCATCCCTGACCATTGTTTGGTGTGATGGTATCCGTTACTGATTTTTATCGGTGATTTGGCTAAAAACTAAATCGGTTATACAAAGCAAGGTCAAACATCTGGTTTTAAAATATAAATAAATTTATTTTTTATAAAATTTATATGATAAAACAATTAGCTGATTTCGGTAGTATTATTGGAAATACGTTAATAAAGAATAGCGTTTAATTGTTTGATCAACAAAATACAGGCTTGTGTATTTTTATAGAATTAATTATTTATAATATTAAAGGTTTTGTATTTAAATTAAGCATGCATGGATAATGTCTATTATGTATGGCTATTAAAAGATAAATTATCTGAATAATGATTTTTAGTCTAATCTTTTATTTAAAAATAAAATTTTTGATTGCCGGTAAAAAGGTTTCGGTGAGTAATAAGGGTGTCTGATATTGCAGTAAACTTGAGCGGCGAGCCAGTACCGGTTGATTGGTGGGATTACAGTGGTGATACTGATCAAGACAGGCAAATTCGAATACGCTGCGCTGATGTGGCTTTTGATAAATACGACTGCCCAGGGTCTGAGTACCGCATTGCATGCTTTTTTGCCAATGAAAGGCATCTGTTCTGCAAATGCTGCGAGCCCAGATCACGGCAGTGCCGCTTAAACACAGTTGCACCTCACGGCGATAACCAACCTGTGTACACAATAACGGATATTCATCCGCCTCAATATCTCCCTCACCCAGTTGCCTGACCACCACCGAAAAATCAGTATCCAGTTTTTTCAGGGCATCAGTCAATGGGATGGCAGTTAATAATGCTATATGATTATTAACCATAGGCAGGGTGTGTATCAAATCTTGTGCTGAAATCCAGTGATTAAGCGGCAAAACAGATAAATCAGTATCAGACAGCATGTTGTCGGGCAAGGAATTGCTGAACGGTGTGCACAATGGCCTGTGTCTGGGCATCAATTTCCAGATTGATGATGTCGCCTACCTGACATTGGCCGAATAATGTTCTATTCAGGGTTTCCGGAATAAGATGGACATTGAATTCCTGATCGGTGACATCGCCAATGGTCAGGCTACAGCCGTTGAGCCCGATAAATCCTTTGGTCATGATATAAGGTGCTGCCTGAGTGGGCAGACGAAACCAGACGGTACGGTTATTGGGCTGATCAATGATGCGGGTTATTTCCGTAGTGGTCAGCACATGGCCACTCATCACATGACCGCCGATTTCATCGCCAAAACGCGCTGCCCGTTCAATATTGATCTGATCGCCTACCTGAAGTGTGCCCAGATTGGTTCTGGTCAGACTTTCAGCCATGACATCAAATGTCACTTGATGGTGATTGATGGTTGTAATCGTCAGACAGCAGCCATTGTTGGCAATAGAGGCACCTTGCTGCAATTTGTCTGTACAGTTTTCAGGCAATTCTACCGTCAGTGTACGCAATTGTTTGCGTTCATCAATATGGGTAATTGTGCCCAGACCCTGAACAATACCGGTAAACATAAACACTCGCTTTCAGGCGATGAAAAGAAGGATTATTTGGTATGTGCTTTCAGTCGCACCTGTTTTCTTTGTTCGGCTTCAGCAAAACGGCGTTTTTGTTCTTCCGTTTCCAGCTTTAAAGGAGCCACTGCAATGGGTTTTCCCTGTTTATCAACCGCCACCATACTAAAGTAACAACTGTTGGTATGACGTACATCGCGGGTCTGAATGTTTTGCGCTTCTACCCGGATGCCCACTTCCATAGAGGTACGGCCAACATGGTTAACACAAGCATAAAAAGTCACCATTTCACCGACATGGATGGCTTCTTTAAAAATAACCTGATCCACCGATAAGGTAACCACATATTCACCAGAATAACGGCTGGCACAGGCATAAGCAACCTGATCCAGTAATTTAAGCAGATCACCGCCGTGAACATTACCATTAAAATTGGCCATGGAAGGCGTCATTAAAACAGACATGGATAATTGATGCTGTATGCTCTGTGAAGGCAAAGGGGTAGGTGTCATGAAAATTCCTTAGTGTGTGTATGTGTATGAAAAATTATGATTAATGTGTTGAAACTATGTTGTTTCTTACATTGTTTTCGGTGTCTTCTGAATACAGGCATTATTTGCATTGATGGCATGGAAATAATGATTATGAAATCAAATAACGAATTGTCATTAAGAGCAATTCGTTAATAAAGACTTATCCATCCTGCTTCAGGCAGATAAGTATTATAGAGGACGATAACGATGATTTACAACCAATGGCGACGATAGAAAAATAATAACAGGCTGGAAACAATCGTCAGCATCAGTGCCAGCACCACATAATAACCATAATGCCAGTGTAGTTCGGGCATATTATCGAAATTCATGCCATAAATACCGGTAATCACGGTTAATGGCATGAAAATAATAGTAATTACTGTTAACATGCGCATTTGCTTATTCAGCCGGTTGGATTGAAAGGATAAATGGATATCCATCATGCCGGTTACCGTATCACGATCACCATTCAGGGTTTCCATTAATTGCTGGCCGTGATCATAAACATCCAACAGATAAACATGAATATTGTCACTGAATAAACTGAATTCGCCCCGTGTCAGTCGCCGCAATACATCACAAATGGGCAATAAAGTACGGTGCAGGCGCATGGCATCGCTTTTAAGACGATGAATCGGCTCCAGAAGATTCTGGCGGCTGTCGTCACTGAACAGCCGCTTATCCAGGCTTTCCACTTTATGATCAAATTCATCGATAGTGACAAAATAGTCGTCAATAATACGATCAATAAAAGTATAGGCAAAAAAATCAATCTTCTGGTGGCGGATATTGAAAAAATTGTGTTTCAGATACTGCCGGATAATGTGGAACAGACCCAGCGGCTCGAATTGAAAAGTAATAATAAAATTCTGACTGATGATCAGGTAGACCTGATCATGTTTTAATTGCTGTTTTTTATAGGTAAATACCCGCGCTGCCAGAAACAGATAATGGCCATAATCTTCAATTTTCGGCCTTTGTTCATGGCTGTGTAAATCTTCCTGAACCAAATCATGAATATTGAATGGTTTCAATAACTGACGTACCTGCTCACTGTCACTGATGCCCACCAGATGCAGCCAAGTGATGGTGTCATCGGTGGGTTGGGGAATGTGTTCAACCGAAATATCTTCGCCAGTATAGGTATGTTTTTCCAGTCGTTCACTATTAAACACAGTTACAGTTAATGATTGTAGTGGCATGTCGCCAATACTGCTGCGATGCACCAGACTGGGCAGATTATGTACATGTGCCAGTCTGGCATTGGAAACGGGATGGTATTGACTCATGTAATGACCTTATAAATTAAGGCTGAACCGATTCGATACGCAGCTTTTGCCCTGTTTTCTGCCATAAAACCGACTCCTGTGCCAAGGCGCTGGCTGTCAGTGAATTATGAATCAGCCATTGACTGCTTAGTTGGATAATTAATTGTTTATGTTCAGTATCATAGTGTAGCTGACTATTGTCTGGTAAAGCAATACTTTGGCGTGCCCGACAAAATAAGGCCGCTAACCGTAAAGCCAGAATGGCCAGCCATAACAAAGGGTCATGGACATAATCCACCATTTTGCGTAAATCACCCCGATGACCCAAAACCAGCGTGGCCAGAATCTTTTGTTCTTTACGCGAAAAACCCGGCATATCGGCCTGCTCAAGAATATAGGCGGCATGTTTATGATAGGCAGTGTGGGCAATATCCAGCCCGATTTCATGCACCAGCGCTCCCCAGTGTAAATACTGACGCCATGATGCTAATTGTTTTGAAGGATATTGCGTGGTCAGATAACTGAAAATAATATCGGCGATACCCGCCACCCGTTCGGCCTGACGCTGATCAACATGATAACGCTGCTGAAAATCGGCTATGGTCTGGTGGCGCATATCGTCACCCAGCTGGCGGCCGATCATGTCATACAATACCCCATCGCGTAATGCTGCATCGGTGACCATCATGTCGGTGATGTTCAATTCGGCAAAAGCCGCCATCATAATCACCAGTCCGCCGGTAAATACTTCCAGCCGATCAGCTTTCAGACCCGCCAGTCTGGCTTTTTTGGTACTGCCGGCATGAATAATGCGCGTGATGATTTTCTGCATCTGATCCGGGGTAATGGTATCCTGAGTATCGTTATCTGCATTAATCACATCGCGGATGGCACGCGCCGAACCAGAAGTACCTACAGCCAGCTGCCAGCCGACTTTTTTCAATTCAGCACTGATGCGCTGAATTTCGGCACGGGCGCTGTCAAATGCATGACGGACATTTTTCTGATTGATCTTGCCTTGCGGAAAAAAGCGCATACTGTAAGTCACACAGCCCATATTCAGGCTTTCAGTGATAGAAGGCTGTAATGCATGGCCGATGACAAATTCAGTGGAGCCGCCGCCGATGTCGATCACCAGCATGTTTTCGCCTTTTGGCGGTAAGGTATGCACCACACCTGTATAAATCAGACGCGCTTCTTCACGACCCGCAATAATATCAATCGGAAAGCCCAGTTTTTCTTCAGCCAGAGGCAAAAATTGCGCAATATTCTTGGCAACCCGAAAAGTGTTGGTGGCCACAGCCCGAACTTGTTCCGGCTTAAAACCGCGCAAGCGCTCCCCAAATTTGGCCAGACAGTTCAAAGCACGCTCTTGCGACGCTTTGTCCAGCATTTTGTGTTCGTCCAGACCCGCGGCCAACCGTACCATTTCTTTGATGGAGTCAACAACTTGAAGGCGGTTATTCTGGTAATGGCAGATTTGCAGGCGAAAACTGTTGGAACCCAAATCCACTGTGGCAAGCATTTCTTGCTTAGTCATAGATAGAAGAATTGTCAAAGAAAGATACATTATGTTACCGGATTCATATCACTTCTGCTATGCCATGAGCTCTTGAAAGAGCCTAATAAACCAAAATCTGTGTTAACTGTTGTAATTGAAGATATCTATCATCATTTAAATCTATGTTTTTATTTATTAATCATTATAATAACAGCTATTTTTGTGATCAAACGATAATCGATACCGATCAGCAAAATAGCAATGATTAATAAATTTTTATGAATAATGCCTATTGATCTGACTGAAAACCTTAAACCATAATAATGCATACAACAGTTAATAAAATCAGCCATACCGCCATTAAACAGTTTGAATCATGATACCTCGTAATCAGCTTTTACAATTCAGCAAGACAGAACCAATATATCTATTCAGATAACAGCCTGACTGGAGGCTTATGATCATAAAAAAACCGTTATCCGGATGGATAACGGTATAAAGCATAGCTAGAAAGGAAAAAAATAAAAAACGGCTTACAAACTGTAATACATCTCAAATTCTAATGGGTGCGGTGCCATGCGCATCCGTTTAACGTCTTCAGATTTAAATTCAATATAGGCATCAATCCAATCCTGACTGAATACACCACCACGGGTCAGAAACTCATGATCTGCTTTCAGGGCTGCCAGTGCTTCTTCCAGTGAAGCGCATACAGTAGGTACCAATACATCTTCTTCCGGTGGTAGATCATACAGATTTTTGTCTGATGGATCACCCGGGTGAATTTTATTCTGAATACCGTCCAAACCCGCCATCAGTAAAGCAGTAAAGGCCAGGTAAGGATTAGCCATAGGATCGGGGAAACGTGCTTCAATCCGGCGTGCTTTAGCGCTGGCTACGTAAGGAATACGAATTGAAGCCGAACGGTTTTTGGCAGAATAAGCCAGTTTGGTTGGTGCTTCAAAATGAGGTACCAGACGTTTATAAGAATTGGTAGACGGATTGGTTAACGCATTTAACGCTTTAGCATGTTTAATGATGCCACCGATATAATAAAGGGCAGTATCAGACAAACCAGCATAACCATCACCGGCAAACAGATTCTGACCGTCTTTCCAGATGGATTGATGCACATGCATACCAGAACCATTGTCACCTAAAATGGGTTTTGGCATGAATGTGGCGGTTTTACCGAAGTTATGTGCCACATTCTGGATCACGTATTTCATGTCCTGTGTCCAGTCGGCACGGCGGGTGAGGGTATTAAAGCGGGTACCGATTTCCATCTGGCCGGCAGTAGCCACCTCATGATGATGTACTTCCACCGGAATACCGATGGCTTCCAAGGTCAGACAGCAGGCTGAACGCAAATCCTGACCTGAATCAACCGGCGCTACCGGAAAATAGCCGCCTTTAACGGTAGGACGATGGCCGGTATTCTGACCGTCATAATGTTTACCACTGGACCAGGCTGCTTCTTCAGAAGTAATTTTATAGCGCGTACCGCCCATACCTGTTTCCCACTCAACGCCATCAAAGACGAAGAATTCAGGTTCCGGTCCGAAAAAGGCAGTATCACCGATACCGGTAGATTTCAGATAGGCTTCAGCCCGTTTGGCGATAGAACGCGGATCACGATCGTAGCCCAGACCATTGGCCGGATCAATCACATCACAGGTTAATACCAATGTGGTTTCATCATAGAAAGGATCAAGAAAAGCGGTGGTTGCATCCGGTTTCAGTGTCATGTCTGACGCTTGAATACCTTTCCAGCCGCCGATGGAAGAACCATCAAATGCCTGACCGTTTTCAAACCATTCTTCCGGGTCTTCCAGTAAAATACGTGCAGGCACAGAAACGTGTTGCTGTTTGCCTTTTGTGTCAGTAAAACGTAAATCAATAAATTTAACGTCATTCTCTTCAATCAGGCTGACTACATCTTTAATGGACATCATTCACTCCCGTTAAGTTTAGAGAATAAGGAATTCTCTGAAGATATGTAATGATTCTGCCACAATCGATAACGAAAAAGTGGTTACAGATGTGAAAAAAATCAATTCATACCTTTATTGTATTTTAAATATATGAAAAATAAAAATATTTAATTTTTTACTAATGCGTTTCATCTGTTTTTCAGAACTAAATAAAACTTTATTTTTTGCCAAATGCGATGTTAATACTTTGGCAATACTTAAATATTATGCGGATGCCAGTCAGTAATGATGTTGTACCAACGATCAAAGCCAGAGCATCAGTCATATCCACTGGCAAGTAACATGGCTTTTATATTAATGATTTGGCGGATTGTGGTACTGGTATTGTAAACATGTTGCTGCACAATCCGCTCATTGTTTTTGCGAATCAAAAGCGCTATTTTATTTTATAAAATCATGATTTGTTATGAAATTTTATTCATTCTTATAGATATTATCCGCACGCTAATATGATATTTATGCAATGCCAAAACAAAGATATTCAGATTTTGTCACCATTACTTATTTAAATACGATAGCATTTTTAGTCATGAAAACCATGATAGCATGACAGACAATACTTGTGTGCTTTGCCGTATCGCTTTACAGTAAGTATTATTTTATTGCTTTATTACGTTCGGGTTAATATTAATAATCGGCATACAAGAGAGAGAATGAATGGCTTTATTTGCAGTATTTGGTAATCCGGTAGAACACAGTCTTTCACCACAGATTCATCAGGCATTTGCCCGTCAGCAGCAAATACCATTGATTTATCAGCGTCGTCATGCTCCGCTGGATGGTTTTACACGGGCGGTAGAGGATTTTATTCAGGCAGGGGGCATTGGTGCCAATGTTACCGTACCTTTTAAAACCGAAGCGTATGCACTGGCTGATCAGTTGACGCCACGAGCTAAAGCTGCTCAGGCAGTCAATACACTGTTTTGGCGGCAAGGGCAGCTTTGGGGGGACAATACTGACGGAGAGGGCTTAATACAAGATATTTCTGTATTACAAAAATTTGATTTAAAAAATAAAAATATTTTAATTCTGGGTGCTGGCGGCGCTGCACGCGGGATTATTCTGCCGTTAGTACAACAACAGCCAGCTGGTCTGACCATTGCCAACCGTTCCCGACATAAAGCACAACAACTGGCGCAATTATTTAATGTGCAATCCTGTGACCTGGACGATATCAAACCAGATTATGATGTGATTATCAATGCTACCTCAGGCAGTCTGCAAGGTCAGTCATTGTCTTTGGCTGATGGGGTATTAGCACATGCTCAAATGGCCTATGACCTGATGTATGCCAGAGAACCCACCATTTTTTTACAACAGGCACAAGAGGCGGGATGCCATAATGTGATTGATGGTTTAGGTATGCTGGTGGCGCAGGCAGCCATTTCTTATCAATGGTGGCATGGATTTAAACCGGATATTTTGCCTGTGGTCACACAATTGCGTCATGAAATGCAGTCATAATGGGTAAATTTCTGCGAGTGGTGATTACTGGCATGATCGGCATTATTCTGGTTTTCAATGCCTATGTTTATGGCCGTATCCTGATGTATCGTACCCTCGCTCCTCATCGCACTGCCTTTATGCTGATACGCTCTCATGAGCAGGAGAATACTCAACCGGCGGTGACATTACATTATGACTGGGTACCTTATTACCGCATTTCATTACATTTAAAAAAAGCGCTGATCGCTTCTGAGGACAGCCGCTTTGCCACACATGACGGTTTTGACTGGAATGGGATTAAAACTGCCATGAAACACAATGAACAACATCATAAAGTGATTGCCGGCGGTTCAACCATCAGTCAGCAACTGGCCAAGAATTTATTTCTGACAGACGGACGCCATTACTGGCGTAAACTCGAAGAAGCGTGGATTACGTCATTATTGGAAGCCACTACTGATAAAGACCGGATTTTTACTCTGTATTTAAACGTGATTGAATGGGGGCATGGCATTTTTGGTGCTGAGGCGGCCAGTCAGGTTTACTTTCATCGTTCTGCCATACAATTATCGCCCCAGCAAGCAGCGCAACTGGCGGCTCGGGTGCCCAGTCCTTTGTATTATGCCGATAATCCACATGATAAACTATTGCGTCGCAAAATCAATATTATTCTGCGGCGTATGGGTTCGGCTCAACTGCCAGAAGACGATATGTCTTCAGACCGCTCGGACTGAGTAAAAATATCAGGGGCGGCGGCGTAAGTCGTCTAATTCGGTTAATAAATCCAGAATCAATGCCGTTGCCGCGGCACTGGCATCAAAATCACGATGAATACGCCATGACCGCCGCACAACAGCCAGATGAAAACCATTATAATGAGCTTTCTGTGCTGGTTCGGATACATCAATAACGTTTTCTTCGATTAAACTCAATACCCAATGACGTTGATTATCACAAGCCTGAACCAATTGTTCAAAGCTAACATCAATATCCTGTTTTGCCTGATTCATGTTTCGCTCCTTACCTTAACCGTATCAATCCACTTAGGGACGGAAACTGGCATAATGTTCAGCCAGTGCCTGCCATGCCGCCCGATCACTTTCGTTCTGGCTTTGTGGTAATACAATGTTGATCATTAAATATAAATCACCGGCTTCTTTGGCTGGTATACCTCGTCCTTTGAGGCGGATTTTCTGGCCGTTGCGGCTATTGGCCGGTAAAGTTACACTCAAAGTACTGCCGCTAGGAATAGTTACATCGATTTTGCCGCCTAATGCTGCTGTCCAGGGTGCCACATTGACCTGTTGAAAAACATCTTTTCGATCCTGTACATACAGATTGTCCTGATGACGAAAACGGATTTTCAGATATAAGTCACCGGCTTTGCCGCCGTTAAAACCGGGTAAACCCTGGCCAGACAGGCGGATTTGCTGTCCTTCAGTGATGCCGGCCGGAATTTTCACATTCAGCGTTTTCTGCTCATAGACCATTTGTCCTTGTGCATTCAGCGTAGGCATTTCCAGGGAAAGGCTGCGCTTATCACCCTGATAGGCCGCCTGAATGTCAATCACCAGTTCGGCATGCTGATCTTCGCCTTGCATTGATCCTTGCTGACTTTGGCGGCGACTGCGTCCCTGGCCGAATGCCGAAAAAATATCATCAAAATGAAAATCCCCATTGCCAAAAGCGCCATTTTGGCCAAAATGACGCGGATCAAAATCATATTGCTGATATTCATAACCTTGGTGAGCACCACCTTGTCCTTGCTGGGTATGACGAAAAGGATTGGCCAGCATGTCATCATATTCTGCGCGCTTTTGTTCATCGGACAAAGTTTCGTAAGCAATATTGATTTCACTGGTTTTGGCGACTGCGTCAGGATCCTTACTGACATCGGGATGATATTTGCGCACCAGTTTTCGATAAGCCTTTTTAATGTCGGCAGCACTGGCCTTGGGGTCAACCCCGAGTACTTCATAGTAATTGCGTTCAGCCATATCCGGCTCCTTTACACATTACAAATATAAAAATAGATGTTTATAGAGTTGATATCAAAATAAAGGCGTAGGGATAAAAAGTAAAGAGTAAAAGTGGTCTGATTGGGTTGATGGCTATTTATTAACGAATGATATTTATCTGGATTTGCATAATTCGGATAAATCGTAGTTTTAATTTTTCTTTTTTTACAAATAAAAAACCGGATGAAATAATGAAAACATAAATAATCATATAAAATTCTGAAAGAATTAGTCAGAATTCATGCTATTTAAAATAAATAACTAAAAATTTTCTTTTATTTTCATCTGTATTGATATTGTTTGATGGGTATTCTGATGGCGGTCAAGTTTCGTGGTCTGTAGTCCTATGTAGTCATAAAAAGACATTGCTGTTTGGGGTAGACACTGGTAGGATTTGACCGATATGTACAATATGGCACTATAGTAAGACTGGTTATAAAATTTTTATATGCCATATAAATCGGTTTCGCATTCGTAGGTGATTTGATTCAGTATTGCCATAGAAAACAAATAGCTTGATCCGCAATACCATATCAATTCATACAGAATGTGAGTTAGGGTCAAACTATTTTAGTTTGTCTGTGGTTTAATCTAATAGTAAGAGGATATCGCTATGTCTGCCGAAATTCACGATCAAGATATCGATCCCATCGAAACACAAGAATGGCTGGACGCACTCAGTTCCGTTATCAGAGAAGAAGGGGCCGAACGCGCCCATCTGTTACTGGAGAATCTGGTGCGTTATGTGCGTCGCAGGGGTATTCACATGCCTTTCAACGCAACCACAGCTTATCTGAATACCATTCCGGTAGGCAAAGAGAAAAAATCCCCAGGTAATCACGAGCTTGAGCACCATATCCGCTCAATGGTACGCTGGAATGCGGCTGCATTGGTGGTTAATGCCAGTAAGAAAAATCTGGAGCTTGGCGGTCATATCGCCTCATTCCAGTCTTGTGCTACCTTATACGATGTAGGCTTCAATCATTTCTGGCATGGCAAAACCAAAGATCAGGAAGGCGATCTGGTGTTTTTCCAGGGGCACAGCGCGCCCGGATTCTATGCCCGTGCTTTTGTGGAAGGTCGTCTGACTGAAGAACAAATGCAAAATTTCCGTCAGGAAGTGCATGGACGGGGTCTGTCTTCTTATCCTCATCCCTGGCTGATGCCCGATTTCTGGCAATTCCCGACCGTTTCCATGGGTTTGGGCCCATTGCAGGGTATTTATCAGGCACGGTTGCTCAAATATCTTGAATCACGCAACATGACCAAAACCAAAGGCCGTAAAGTATGGGTATTCTGCGGTGATGGTGAAATGGATGAACCGGAAAGTCTGGGTGCCATTGCACTGGCTGCACGTGATGGTCTGGATAACCTGATTTTTGTGATCAATTGTAATTTGCAGCGTCTGGATGGTCCTGTACGCGGCAACGGTAAAATCATTCAGGAACTGGAAGGTGATTTCCGCGGTGCCGGCTGGAATGTACTGAAAGTCATCTGGGGCAGTAAATGGGATGCCTTACTGGCACAGGATCACGACAATATTCTGAAAAAACGCATGGAAGAAGTGGTTGATGGCGATTATCAGATGTATAAATCGCAGAATGGCGCGTATGTGCGTGAACATTTCTTCAATACTCCTGAATTAAAAGCCATGGTAGCGAACATGTCGGATGACGAAATCTGGTCGCTCAACCGTGGTGGTCATGATCCGCACAAAGTTTATGCAGCTTACTATGAAGCTGTGAATAATCCGGACGGTCGTCCAACTGTCATTCTGGCCAAAACCATTAAAGGCTATGGCATGGGTGAATCAGGTGAAGGTCAGAATACCGCGCATCAGGCCAAAAAAATGGATCTGAAATCACTCAAGCAATTCCGTGATCGCTTCGGTATTAATGTGACTGATGAGGAAATGGAGCATAATCTGCCATTTTTCCGTCTGCCTGAAGACAGCGAAGAAATGAAATATCTGAAGGCGCGGCGTGAAGCACTGGGCGGTTATCTGCCGGCGCGTCATCCAAGTACGGAAGTATTACCGATTCCGCCATTAAGTGAATTCGATGCGCAATTAAAAGCCAGTGGTGATCGTGAATTCTCAACCACCATGGCCTTTGTGCGTATTCTCAGCACTTTATTGAAAGACAAAGAACTGGGTAAACGCATTGTGCCGATTGTCCCTGATGAAAGCCGTACCTTCGGTATGGAAGGTTTATTCCGTCAATATGGCATCTGGAATCCGAAAGGGCAGATTTATACCCCGCAGGATCATGACCAGCTCATGTTTTATAAAGAATCCAAAACCGGTCAGATTTTCCAGGAAGGGATTAATGAACCTGGCGCCATGAGTTCATGGATCGCTGCCGCAACCAGCTATTCCAACAACGATTATCCGCTGATTCCATTCTATATTTATTATTCCATGTTTGGTTTCCAGCGTATTGGTGACTTGGCTTGGGCGGCGGGTGATCAGCGTGCCCGCGGTTTCATGCTTGGTGGTACTGCCGGTCGCACCACTTTAAATGGCGAAGGTTTACAGCATCAGGATGGTCACAGTCATGTTCAGGCTGATCTGATCCCGAACTGTATTTCTTATGATCCTACTTTTGCCTATGAAGTAGCGGTGATTATCCATCATGGTTTACAACGCATGTATGTTGATCAGGAAGATATTTTCTTCTATATCACTTTGATGAACCAGAATTATACTCATCCCGCTTTGCCTGATCGCGAAGGCATTAAAGAGCAGATACTGAAAGGAATGTATCTGTTGCAGGAAGGTGAGAAGGGCAAATTAAAAGTTCAGTTGATGGGCAGTGGCGTGATTTTGCAGGACGTGATTGCAGCAGCCAAATTACTGAAAGAAGACTTTGGTATTGATGCTGATATCTGGAGTGTGACTTCATTTAATGAATTGCATCGTGATGGTATTGAAGTGGAACGCTACAATCGCCTGCATCCGCTGGATACCCAAAAAGTGCCTTACGTTACTGAAATCATGAAAGATCATGAAGGCCCTGTGGTGGCAGCAACAGATTATGTCCGTCAGTTTGCTGACCGCATTCGTGCTTATGTGCCAGGTGAATATATTACCTTGGGTACTGATGGTTTCGGACGCAGTGATTCGCGTGCCAATCTGCGTGAATTCTTTGAAGTAAATCAGTATCATATAGCCGTTGCTGCTTTGAATGGTTTGGCTGATGCTGGCAAAATCAAAAAACAGATTGTGCAGGACGCCATCAATAAATATGGTATTCAGGCTGATGTAGAACCCAGCTGGAAGCGCTGATTGTTCACGGTCTGTACATAATCATGTGTGCAGACCGTATATACAGTGTGTTTTGCCAACCATTGCCGGACACAGATACTGATCTGTCGTCGTCAAAGGATAAAAATCATGAGTCAAATCGTAGAAATCAAAGTACCGGATATTGGTAATTATACTGATGTCGATGTTATTGATGTGGCTGTTAAAGTGGGTGATACCATTAAGGTTGATGATACATTGATCACTCTCGAAACCGATAAAGCCACCATGGATGTACCGGCAGATGCTGCCGGTGTGGTTAAAGAAGTGCTGATTAAAACCGGTGATAAAGTATCTGAAGGCAGCCCTATTGTTAAGGTTGAAGTCAGCGAACAGTCAAAACAGCCTGCCAGCAACGTCACTCAAACGTCTGCTTCTGAAGCGCCTGTGCAAAAAACTGCGGCGGGTAAAAAATCAGTGCCGGTAGCAGTGCCGGATATTGGTAACTTCTCCAATGTGGATGTTATCGCTGTTGAAGTCAAAGTAGGCGATAAAATTGCAGTAGATGACACCATTGTCACTTTGGAAACTGATAAAGCCACTATGGATGTCCCTTCTACCGTGGCAGGTACGGTAACTAAAGTATCGGTTCACGTGGGTGACAAAGTATCTGAAGGCAGTGCCCTGATCGAAGTGGCTGCCGATGCCGCCAAAAAAGCCACACCTGAAGAAATTAAAGAAGTTGCCGCCATTAAGGCCGATGTGGCGGCTACGCCTTCCGCCGAAAATAACGAAGTACGAGCTGAGCTTAAAAGCCATGTTCCCCAGGCTTTTGGCAGCACGCCCATGGATGAAGCCGGTTTTGCCAAAGCCCATGCCAGCCCGTCTGTGCGTAAACTGGCGCGCGAACTGGGTGCTAATCTGGGACAGATTGCCGGTACTGGCCGTAAAGGTCGCATCACACCCGATGATTTAAAAGCATTTGTGAAACAGACTTTGCAAAAAGTGCAAAGCGGCGCCGCTGGTTCTCTGGGTGCTGGTTTGGATTTATTGCCGTGGCCTAAAATTGATTTCAGCCAGTTTGGTGAAACTGAAGTCAAAGCGTTATCGCGCATTAAGAAAATCTCCGGCCAGAATTTGTCACGTAACTGGGTAATGATCCCTCATGTGACCATGAATGATGATGCGGATATGACTGAATTAGAACGTTTCCGCAAAGAATTAAATAAGGAATGGGAGCGCGATGGCGTTAAAGTATCGCCCTTGGCCTTTATTATTCTGGCCAGTGTGAAAGCCTTAAAACAATTTCCGGATTTTAATTCTTCACTGGATGGCGATCAGTTGATTCTGAAAAAATATTTTAATATCGGTTTTGCTGCTGATACGCCCAATGGGCTAGTGGTACCGGTGATTAAAAATGCTGATCAGAAAGGGCTGAAAGAAATCAGTCAGGAATTAACGGAATTAAGCAAAAAAGCCCGGGCAGGTAAACTCAAACCACAGGAAATGCAAGGCGCCTGCTTTACCATTTCTTCTCTTGGCGGTATTGGTGGTAACAGTTTTACTCCCATTATCAATGCACCGGAAGTGGCTATTCTGGGCGTATGTAAAGCACAAATCAAACCAGTATGGAATGGCAGTGAATTCGCACCACGACTAATGTGTCCGCTGTCATTATCATTTGACCATCGTGTTATTGATGGTGCTTCCGGCATGCGTTTTCTGGTTTATCTGAGCAGTCTGTTGGCTGATTTCCGGCGCGTACTGCTGTAATCAATATATGATAAGACTGTCTGAACAGATTCAGACAGTCTGTTTTGCATCATAGACAAAGACTGTGCATAGACAGATAAGCTGTACAGACAGATAAAGGACTGAATCATGAGTCTAGTAGAATTAAAAGTACCAGACATCGGCAATTATCAGAATGTAGACATCATCGCGGTTGAAATTAAACCCGGTGATACGGTAGCCGTAGACGATACCTTGATCACGCTTGAAACCGATAAAGCTACCATGGACGTACCGTCAGAGGTAGCCGGAGTGGTCAAAGAAGTTAAAGTCAAAGTAGGTGATAAAATTTCAGAAGGTGGTTTGATTGCTGTTGTGGAAAGTAAAGCCAAACCGGTTGCCGATACAACACCTGCGGCCACCACTGAACCGCAGGCTACGGCACTAAAAGCCGCTGCTTATCAGGGTCAGACCGATAAAGAATATGATGTTGTTGTCTTGGGCGGTGGGCCGGGCGGTTATTCTGCTGCTTTTGCCGCTGCCGATCAGGGTCTGAAAGTAGCGATTGTTGAACGCTATAACACCTTGGGCGGTGTGTGCCTGAATGTTGGTTGCATTCCTTCCAAAGCCTTATTACACAATGCAGCCATTATTGATGAAGCCAGAGAACTGGCTGCCAATGGCATTAAATTTAATCAGCCACAGATCGATATTGAGGCATTACGGGCTTATAAAGAAAAAGTGGTCGGCAAAATGACAGGCGGTCTGGCCGCTATGGCCAAAATGCGCCAGGTCGACATCATTCGCGGCAATGGTCATTATCTTGATCCACATCATATCGAAGTCGCATTTACTTCCGGTAGCGGTAGTGAAGAAAATGGCCAGAAAACGGTTGTAGCCTTTAAAAACAGTATTATTGCTGCCGGTAGCCGTGTGGTTAATCTGCCCTTTATTCCTGAAGATAAACGCATTGTAGACTCAACCGGCGCTTTGGAACTGCGTTTTATTCCGAAAAAAATGCTGATCATTGGTGGCGGTATTATCGGTCTGGAAATGGGCACCGTATACAGCACATTGGGTGCACGTCTGGACGTAGTGGAAATGATGGACGGCTTAATGGCTGGTGCTGATCGTGATATGGTCAAAATTTGGCAAAAGAAAAATGAACACCGCTTTGATCGCATCATGTTAAATACCAAAACCACCGCAGTAGAAGCGCGTGAAGATGGTATTTATGTGACTTTTGAAGGCGAGAAAGCACCTGCCGAACCACAACGCTATGATATGGTATTGGTGGCTGCCGGCCGCGCACCCAATGGTAAACTCATTGGTGCGGAAAATGCCGGAGTCGCTGTAACAGATCGCGGCTTCATCAATGTAGATAAACAAATGCGTACCAATATACCGCATATCTACGCCATTGGTGATCTGGTGGGTCAGCCCATGCTGGCACATAAGGCCGTGCATGAAGGACACGTGGCGGCTGAAAACTGTGCAGGTCATAAAGCCTTTTTTGATGCCCGTGTGATTCCGGGTGTTGCCTATACCCATCCTGAAGTAGCCTGGGTCGGCATGACTGAAGATCAGGCTAAAAAAGACGGTGTGAAAATTAAAAAATCCATCTTCCCGTGGGCGGCTTCCGGCCGCGCTGTGGCCAATGGTTGCAGCGAAGGTGCTACCAAACTGATTTTTGATGCTGAAACCGGCCTGATTATTGGTGGTACCATTGTGGGACCGAGTGCCGGTGATATGATCGGTGAAATCTGTCTGGCGATTGAAATGGGTTGTGACGCCGATGACATCGGCAGCACTATTCATCCGCACCCGACCTTGGGTGAAACCATAGGCATGGCTGCTGAAGCAGCATTGGGTTTATGTACCGACTTACCGCCTCAGCGTAAAAAGTAATTAGTCTGATTTTATTTTCAGACCAATGGTCTGGTGTCAGGATAAGATATTTTGTTTTTTATTCGTACACCAGATTATTGCTGGCTGTAACGGTTTGTTTTAATCTTTGATAATCAGAATTCGCCAGTGATGAGACGTATAATTACGATCGTCACTGGCGAATTTTCATGTATAGGTGGCTGAATAAAATCACACCTAATCAATGATTCGGCCATTAACACATAACACATCAGCATAATGAGCACACAATACCAGATTGTTTTGTAGACAGGAAAGTATACCGGACATTAGAATAAGCGGTTAGAATACCAGTCTTCAAACTTTTGATATTATTACCAGTGATCAGACATTAAATAAGGATTAAATCATGTCAGCAGAACCTGCTAGTTCCCCTCTTGTCATGAAACACTGGTTGATTGGTTTTGTCGTGTTGGCTGTGGCTTTGGGTCTTTTTATCGGCCTGCGACCCATTCTCATGCCCTTTGTTGTGGCCGGTATACTGGCCTACATTTTTAATCCATTGGTGCTTAAATTGTGTCGTCTCGGGCTGCCGCGCGGTCTGGCCGCGATGCTGGTCATGTTTCTGGGGCTGATATTACTGGTGATTCTGGCATTAATCATTATTCCCATGCTGATTACCCAGATAGACAACATTTCATCCAGATTACCGGTAATGCTGGATTGGCTGCACTATCAATTGATTCCCTGGCTTAACCATACATTGCATATCCGGATTAACTGGAATGTGGATAGCGCTGTCCAATATGTCACACAGTGGATAGAAACGCATAATGGCAGCGTGAAAGATGCCGCTTCGAAAATGGTGCCCATTCTGTTACAGCATGGTGGCGATATGGTGGTCTGGGTTTCCAATTTAGTATTACTGCCTTTGCTCCTATATTATTTTCTGTTGGACTGGAACCGCTGGGCTCAGGGCATCAGCAGCATGATGCCGCGGCGTATGCTGCCTGCCTATACCCGTATTACCACCAATATGGATAAAGTTTTAAGCCAGTTTCTGCATGGACAGTTACTGGTCATGATTATTATGGGCATCGTGTATGGCACAGGTCTGGCACTGATTGGTTTAAATTCTGGCTTTGCCATTGGCATGATCGCCGGATTATTGGTTTTTGTTCCCTATCTGGGTGCATTTACCGGTCTTTTACTGGCAACATTAGCGGCATTGCTGCAACTGGATGGCTGGACCCAGCTTTTTCTGGTATGGGGTATTTTTGCCATCGGCCAGTTTACTGAAAGTTTTTTTGTAACGCCTAAAATTGTTGGTGACCGCATCGGATTATCACCCTTTTGGGTTATTTTTTCTTTAATGGCTTTCGGGCAGTTACTGGGTTTTGTTGGTATGCTGCTGGCTTTACCGCTGGCAGCCATCAGCCAGGTATTGGTACATGAAAGTACTGCCGCCTATAAACGCAGCAATTATTATTTAAAACCACCTCGTACCCAGCATGATCAAACAGATCTGTAATAAAGCAGTAAATTTTTAATTTATGGCTGGAAAATGCTGATTTTTGCTGATCAGGCTCATGATATCGGAAATCATTGGCTTGTCTATCGTATTTGTGCGTATATTATTATGCGCCGGCGTGCTAAGATAGGCAGCCAGATACAGATTAGTTAACTTTTTGATACAATTTATTGGTTATTACCTTATTTTGAGGCAAAAAACAATACTTTTACTTGCAATTAGTCAGCTAATTATTTAAAATTTCGCGTTTCATGATTTGTATTTGTTTGTTAGGAGATATTCTATGGCTAATAGCGCACAAGCTCGTAAGCGCGCCCGTCAGGCACTGAAACAACGTGCTCATAATGCCAGCCTGCGTACTGCTTTTCGCACTGCCGTTAAAAAAGTATTGAAAGCCGTTGAAGCCGGTGACAAAGCTGCCGCTCAGGCAACTTACCGCGACAGCGTTAAAGTTTTGGATCGTATCGCTGATAAAGGCGTGTTCCATAAAAATAAAGCAGCTCGTCATAAAAGTCGTTTGTCGGCCAAAATCAAAGCAATGGCTGCTTAATTATTTCTGATTGTTTACTTTAGGATAAGATCATTTGATCTCTTTAGTATCTATTACAAGGCTGTTTCCTTTATGGGCAGCCTTTTGTGCATTTATTGCCTATTATCACCCCAGTGTATTCATCGGTTTTAAACCCTATATGGCACAGCTTCTGATGCTGATCATGCTGGCCATGGGGGTTACATTGCATATTGATGACTTCAGCCGTGTTTTAAGGCGGCCGGTACCGGTTGCCGCCGGTCTGGCACTGCATTATCTGGTCATGCCGCTGGCCGCATGGATCATAGCCCGTATACTGCATATGCCCCCCGAACTACAGGCCGGAATGGTACTGGTAGGATGTGTCGCCAGTGGTACTGCATCTAATGTCATGGTTTTTCTGGCTAAGGGCGATGTGGCTTTATCTGTTACCATCAGTGTATGTTCTACCCTGATCGGGGTAGTGGCTACGCCGTTACTGACGCATTTTTATATTGCCTCCAGCATTCATGTTCCCATTGAATCTATATTAATTGAAATTATTCAAATTGTTATTTTACCGATTACGGCAGGACTTTTATTGAATCGTTTTGCGCATAAGGCTGTTAAAAATGTTTTGCCGCTATTGCCATTGTTTTCCATGTGTCTGATTTTACTGGCGCTGAGCACTGTAGTGGCATTAAGTCAGCACAGCCTCAATGATCTTTATGCCACCGATACCGCATACACGCCCATCCAGTTGGGCTGGATGACTGTTTTAGGTGTGTTGCTGCACAACGCCATTGGCTTACTGAGTGGCTACTGGGGCGGGCGGCTGCTGGGTTTTGATAAATCCATTTGTCGCACACTGGCTTTTGAAGTTGGTATGCAAAATTCAGGTCTGGCGGCGGTACTGGGTTTAAAATTCGTTTCTGCATTGGCCGCATTGCCGGCGGCATTCTTTTCTGTCTGGCATAATATTTCTGGTGCACTCTTGGCAGGTTTCTGGTCTGACAAAGCTGTTAAACCAGAAGATAAAAACCATTCCTGAATTTTAATACCATGATGATTATCTGGTTTATTTAAGATAACTGCCTGATTTTTAAAACAACAGATTGAAGAATCAGGCAATATACATTAAAAATCATATCCATTTAATACATCTGATCTGAATAAATAACCAGAATGAAGAGCACAAAACGGATAAAATAACCATAAAATCAGAAAATAATGATTTTAAAATCTGATGATTACAAACATAAATTTCATGGCCTAGCATCTTCTTGTAAATCTGCATATGTTTGTCATATACATAGTTTGAAATCAGCAATAAGTCATAGCCACTAAAAATAATCAAATACTTACCAGAAAATGGTTAATCTGATTGATTTCTATATTTCAATTTTTGTAACATTTATCCGGAAATAAATGATTTAAATTTCTATATGCTTGATAAATAAATGCCAAATCAATAAATATTGATGGTTTTGTTTATTCAGTGATCAGATAGCATTGACCCTGATGGCTTTAAAACACAGGAAATTTCACCCATCTGCAAAAGCAATAATCATTGCAATATCATTGATGGTGTCCGGACAATATATTGATTATAAAGACTCATACTCACTATCGTCAGTAATTAACGGCGCATCTTCCCAGGCTTGTTTTAAGGCAGTATAGATAATGTCCATGCTATAGCCGCGATAAGCCAGAAATTGCATGTATTTTTGTTTCTGGCGCATATCGGTTGGCGGTTGATGAAATTTCTTACGCAAAACATTAATGGCATTCTCGATCTGCCTGTCGGTATCAGGCAGATAATCGTTAATCAGCTGCTCATCAACGCCTTTTTGTTTTAAAGCCTGCTTCAGACGCATGTTACCGTGTTGCCGGCTTTTACTGTATATATAGGTTTCGGTAAAACGAGCATCTGATTGCCAGTGCTTTTGCGCCAGTTCATCCAATAAAGCAGTTAAATCATCGCTTTCTTCCACATAGGGGCGCAGTTTACGCGCCAATTCAGCCCGACTGATTTCCTGTCGTGACAGAATATTTAAAGCGCGTCCCCGCAGGCTCAGCTTGGGATTCACGCCTGAATCTCAACATCACCATGTTGCTGCATATTGTCGGCAATGTGTGGTAAATGATCAATAATAATGTCGGGCTTAGTCGTCTCATTCTGGTTAAGCCGATTCATATCGCCATAACCCCAGGTTACACCACAGCTCATGGCGCCGGCTGCTTTGGCGGCCAGAATATCATTGGCAGAATCGCCCACCATCAATAAATGGTGTACCGATACACCCAATACTTCGGCAGTATGCTGTAAGGGTTGTGGTGCCGGTTTTTTCTCAGGCAAGGTGTCACCGCCGATGACCAGGCTGAAATAGTCAGCAAGATGTAATTGTTGCAATACCTTGACGGCCAGAATTTCATTTTTATTGGTCACCACGGCTAAAGGAAGCCCACGCGCCTTAAAGAGCGCCAAGGCCGTTTCTACCTCAGGGTACGGACGGGTATGGGTTGTCAGATGCTGGCGATAATAATCAATAAAGGTACGAAAACCTTGAGTCCACTCGGTCTGACCAACTTCCTTATTGCGATCACCACTTAAAGTACGATGTACCAGCTGGCCAATACCATCACCGACAAAAGTGGCAATTTCCGTTTCAGGCAGAAGAGGGAGGCTAAACGTTTTGCGTACCTGATTGGCTGCCGCACATAAATCAGGCAGTGAATTGACTAAAGTACCGTCCAGATCAAAAGCAATGGCCTGAATGTCATTCCATTTCATGAGGGTTTTCCTGTAGATAAACGATCAGCTTTATTCTAACCTACTTTTTGATGAATGAAGCTGATGCGATTCAAAATGGTGTGATTTTACTTTAGTGTATTCCGGCAGAGAATAGCTCTTTTGAATTTAAATAAACAATATCATAAACTGCTAAAGACATATTCATCAGCATAAAGCGTACATTATGGATGGAATACAAACACCACCCGATAATTTATCCATCACCAGTTAATCCGCCCCTTATGAGGCAGATTAAGGCAGGAATGATTAATATTGCTGGCGTAAGCGTCTGGCAGCATCAAGGGCGTAGTAAGTCAGAATACCATCAGCACCCGCGCGCTTAAAGGCAAGCAGGCTTTCCAGAATCACCTTATCCGGATCCAGCCAGCCTTTTTCAATGGCCGCCTGGAGCATGGCGTATTCACCAGATACCTGATAAGCATAAGTGGGTATACCAAATTCAGCTTTAACCCGATACAGAACATCCAGATAAGGCAAGCCAGGTTTGATCATCACCATATCGGCACCTTCGGCAATATCCAGCGCCACTTCTTGCAGCGCTTCATTGCTGTTGGCCGGATCCATCTGATAGGTGGCTTTATTCCCCTTACCCAGATTAGCGGCACTGCCTACAGCACTGCGAAACGGGCCATAAAAGGCAGAAGCGTATTTGGCTGCATAAGACATAATGCGGGTATGAATAAAACCATGTTCCTCCAATGCCTGACGAACCGCACCAATACGGCCATCCATCATGTCACTGGGTGACAGAATATCCACACCGGCCGCGGCATGTGAAAGTGATTGCTTGATGATGGCTTCAATAGTCTGATCATTGAGAATATAGCCGTTTGTATCCGGAATACCATCTTGCCCATGTGTGGTATACGGGTCAAGCGCCTGATCAGCCATCACACCCAATTCAGGAAAATGGGATTTTAAAGCACGGATAGCGCGCTGAATAATACCATGTTCATCCCATGCAGCCCGGCCATCGGCGGTTTTAACAGCGGGGTCGGGCACACCAAATAAATCCAGTACCGGCACCCCCAGCGTCAGCGCCTCCTCAGCCACTTTGAGTAATTCATCAATAGACAGACGTTCTACCCCAGGCATACATGGCACCGGTGCCCGGCCTTTTTGTTCATGAACAAAAACCGGCAAAATAAAATCATCGGCGGTAAGTATGGTTTCGCGCATCATACGGCGGGAAAAATCATCATGACGCATACGGCGCATGCGCGTAGCTGGTAATTTCCGTGGTGGAAAATTCATGTATTCACTCCTTAATGGCTTGAGTATCCAATACAATTAAGTATTATGACGACACACAAACCATGATTTAAATCACTATTCATGAGGATTATTGTAAACCCTTTAGAATATTTTTGCTTAGGAGGGCAGAAAACCTAATAAAATTTTATGCTAAATACATTATTTATTGGTTATATAACATTAATCTCAGTAATAAAAATAATGAATTTAAAAAGTCATGATTCAGTTTTATAAATTATCTTAGTTTTTATAATGTGTTTTCCGCCAATATTTATCGGGATTAATGCTTCAAAGTATCAGATATATTCCAAACCGCGGATGTATTTATATAGCACATCACGACGAAATAGGCAGACATCGTGATGATATAGAAAAGAAAGGTTGCACGAAGAGTTCGGGTAATGTTTTTTCTTTAACACAAGCTTGGGCTTGTTTATATTGCGAGTAGCTATAAGACATAAGCATTAAAAAACCAACGATCAAAACAAAAAAATAGAAATAATGCCCAATCGTAGCGGGATAATTCCATGAATCTCCATGATGATCAGTAATAACAACCATAACGAACAAAACCGTCATTAAAAATAGACTGGCGGCAATTTTATTGACCAGCTCAATAAAAAATTCTGCGGCTATACTAAAAAGTGATTAAGCGGGAATATTGTCCGGATAAGGATGAGTGGGTTTTTGTGGTTTCAGCATGAATTTTCTTTCTACTGATTAATATTAGAGAATATTTAATACATTAATAAAAATAATTTTTATCATATATTTACAACTATTTCAATTCCATTCTAGCCACCTCATAGATTTTATTATGGGTAAATAACAATACCGATAGATAAATTTTATAAAATAACTACTTACTAAAAGTTAACATTCCGTTACAATAAAACAGTTATGTTTATTAAGGAGATTATAGAATGTCTGTCGGATACTTTTTGCGCGTTGGCGATAAAACCACCTGTGGCGGCCAGATTCTTACCGGTGACCCCATTATGTCATGGCATGGCAAACCTGCCGCCCGCGAAGGCGATCAGGTCAGCTGTGGTCGCCATAGCGGTACCTATCAGATCATTGGCGGCATCAGCCATTTTGCCTCCATGGGCAGACGCACCGCCGGCACACTCGACAGCCGCAGCTCCTGCCCCTGTCATGCCGGTTTCATTGCTTCCATCACTGACCATTATATTCCCGAAGCAAAACCAGACAGCCCGGCCACCCCACCACAGCCCACCACCTATCGCGCCCGCTATCTGTGTCAGAACGATACCGGTGAAGCTTATATCCAGCGTCATTATCATCTTTATCGGCAAAACGGCGAAAGACATACTGGTTATACCGATGCCGAAGGATATACCGAATGGTATGAGCTGAATAAAGATGAAGAAATCCGTATCCATATCCTTTGAGAATAATCATGCCTGTTTATACTGTCTTTACCAAAATAGAATCCAATGTCCCGGTGGATAAACTTCGCTACGATATATCGGTTTACCGCTGGGATAAAGAAAGCAGAAAAGCTTATTTTCTGCTGCTGCCGGTTTACAGAGAATCCCTGCAAGCCGATTACAGCACGAAGAAACATCAGACGGTAGACACCAATGACCCGCCGGAAACCGTTTATCTGGTGCGGATAGAGCTATATCGCTACTCAGGCTATGATGGGCAGCCCGTAAGTGGCAACCCGTTTGTGCGCCTGTTTAGCCTTAAAGACATCATCAATGGCCGCATCTATGCCCCCTTCAAAAAAGGCTTTGCCTACTATTATGAAACCCCAGCCAAACCTAAATCGATTCTTGAAGGTGGCAATACGGTTTTATTGAGAATCAGCCAGCCAGAGCGGCAATTTATTGCCCGCAAATATCCGGTGGGCGATTCAAATGATCCGTTTGAAAAGGAACGTTTTGATTCCTATAATAAACATCGAAATGATTACAGCATTAAAAATCACTCATACACTGGCTACAAAACGCCACCCACTTATTTTGCTCCTGATGAATCCTCTTATCCTTATCAAGGAGATACCAGTCTTTGCGGGCCGGCGGCTTTTTTCTTCTGTTTACTGATAGACAGACCGGATGTGTATCAGCAGGCAGCGCATGAATTATGGCAATATGGTGAAACTCGTATCAATGACTTGATCATCAAACCAGGAAATAGTTGTAAACACCCTTCTGGTCCATTTTATAAATATGCCCAAGATGGAGTTACCATAATCAAACGTCTGATTTCCGGTCTGGATTGGGTTACGCTGGCCAGTTTACGTGATTCATCCAATCACATGATGGCTTACGATGAAGTTAGTGATCAGGTTGCTGGTATCAGCCCACCTTGGGATATAAACAGATGGTTTACAGAAGCAGGCTATAAAAAGATTTTTGACAATATCCGCTATCGGCGCCACAGCAATTTTAAAGAGATTGAGGAATTAAATCATTATGCCCGTCAAGGGTATAGAGTAGTGTCTTTAATTTCTGCCAATATGCTTGATAGTATTAAGGAAGAAGCCATTATTCCTACTAAAACTCATTGGATAGTGTGGATGGGGCCGGTAGAAATTGCTGTCAATGGCGAAGTTTCATTAAATCTGTTTTCATGGGGGCAAATCTATAATCAGATCAAACCACAAAAAGACATAGACTATTTTTTAAAACATACCTTTGGCGGCATGGTGTTTGAACCATTGAAATAACAGGAGATAAACATATGTTTCATATAAGAATAGTGATTTTATTGGGTTGTCTTATGCTGGCTGCTTGTAAAAATACAGTGGGCATTGAACCGAAAGATTATTATCTGCCTGATGCTACGATAGGTAAACCGTATCGACAGGTTATTTATCTGTATGGAGCTCAGCCAGACTCTATAATTTTGAGTACATGGCCAGATAATACAAAATTAGACTGGCAGTTCAGCCGTAAAGATTCTTCATTTTGGAATGAATATAGAGGAGGGCATGGTGATGCCATTGAAATAAATTTTATGCCTGTTAACAATACTTCAAAGGAAATCAAAATAGGTATATGGGCTACAGCATATAGCACTATGTTGCTCGGTGCCGAAGCTTATAAAGAATATGTTATCAGACTGGTGCCAGATTCTGCTAAACTCGTAACTAAGCCGTGATCTGCTTCATAGTATTAAATTAAAGTGTATATACCAATATGAAAAAACTTATTTTATTACTGAGTCTGTCTCTGGCAGGCTGTTATACTGCCTTTGAGCCTACAGGTAATAGTCTACCCACGGCTAAGGTAGGCCAGCCATATCACCAGCGTATATATTTGTATGGCAGTATTCCCCGAACCATCTGGGTAGGAATAGGGCCTAAAGATAATGGCTTGCGTTATCGTTTTCTGTATTTTAACCCTAATAAAAAAGTGGTTACCAATAGAGGAAATATTATTGAAATCACTGGTATTCCTAATGATAATGATCTTTCTATAATAAAAATAGGTATACATGGCTATGGTTATCAGGGCAAATATGATAATAAAAAACGTTTTGAAAAAGCATATACGATCAAATTAATCCCGGATAAAAATCATCCGCCCAAACCAGCTAAAACGACCTCGCCACCACCAGACATTCGTCCTCCGGGCTGTATCGTTACCTATGATGAGATAAAAAAGGATCTCGGATGTTTGGAGCTTACTAATTGGGACAAGCAATGAATCAATAGTAACCGATCTAACTGATAACCAATAAGACAATATGAACGAAGGCGGTAGAAATTGCCGCCAATGGCGAAGTTTCATTAAATCTGTTTTCATGGGGAAAAGTCTATAATCAGATCAAACCACAAAAAGACATAGACTATTTTTTGAAACACACCTTTGGCGGCATAGTATTTGAACCATTGAAATAATAGGAGATAAACATATGTTTCATATAAGAGTGTTGGTTTTATTGGGTTGTTTTATGCTGGCTGCTTGCAAAAATACAGTGGGTTTTGAGCCAAAAAATTATTATCTGCCTGAGGCTACGGTAGGTAAACCGTATCGGCAGGTTATTCATCTTTATCCATCTGGTCCGCTAAGGCATGTCAGTGTGGGAACCTGGCCTGAAGAAGCGGGTTTAGACTGGCAGTACAGTCGGACTGATTCAAAATACTGGCGTGAAAATAGAGAAGTTAAAGGAAATGCTATTGAAATTACTGGTATTCCTGCTGATAACCCGCAGAAAGAAATCAAAATAGGTGTATGGGGTCATACCATGGGTACTATGTGGCCTGGTACTGAAAGTTATAAAGAATATATGATTAAGCTGGCGCCTGATAAGGCTAAGTCGATAGCCAAACCGTGATCAGCTTTATATTATTAAATTAAAGTGTGTATACCGATATGAAAAAACTTATTTTATTACTAAGCTTAGTTTTGAGCGCCTGTGTCACCAGGATTGAACCTGAAAATGATGAATTACCCGCTGCTCAGGTAGGCCAGCCGTATCACCAGCGTATTCAACTGCATGGCAGTATCCCCCGAAGTATCTGGGTAGGAATAAGACCTAGTGATCATGGCTTGCATTATCGTTTTCTGTATTCTAATCCTAATAAAAAAGTAACTTCTAATAGAGGCGATATTATTGAAATCAGTGGTATCCCTAATGATCAAAATGAAAAATTTATAACAGTATATGTATCAGGATATGGCTATCAGGGCAGACAGGATAGCAAGGAACGGTTTGGAAAAGAATATTATATAAAATTAATCCCAGATAAAAATCATCCGCCCAAACCAGCTAAAACGACCTCGCCACCACCAGACATTCGGCCTCCAGGCTGTAACATTATCTATGATGAGATAAAACAAGATCTCAGATGTTTGGAGCGTGCTGATTGGGAGAATGGATTAATCAATAACAACTGATCTAACTGATAACCAATAAGACAATATGAATAGAGTCGGTAGAAATTGCCACTGATGGCGAAGTTTCATTAAATCTGTTTTCATGGAGTCAAATCTAGAATCAGATCAAACCACAACAAGACATAGATTATTTAATTAATTATACATTTGACAGAATATATTTATTAGAAAAATATTAATCTGGCAAGTCTGGGTAGCGGAAAAAGGGCGATTTGTTATTGAGTGTGTTGGTATAAAATGCCGCCTGATTATGAGGTAAGGCGGCTTAATGATTGGTTGTTATTTATTGATCATGTGTTCAGTATTTCTGCTGTATGTTTGCGGATTACTGGGCGGCATGATCATGATTTTATGATTTTGTTGTTATTAGGTTTGCATCCATTATGTGACATAAATCGGCTGATAGCTGTGCACCTTCGTGGTTCTGGGCATCGGTAGCCAGTTGTGTCAGCATGTCGGCCAGACATTCGATTAGGGCATAATTCTGTTGTGATGCGCTTTGATGTATGCATTCAGCCAGGGTGTCGACATACCAGGCAAAGTGGTCAAGTCTGGCTAAGGTTTCAGCGGAAGAGGCGAGCAGGTGATGGTTAACGGGATAGGTTTTCATGCTATGCCTCCGGTGTATAAGAGAGTCATAACAATAGAAACTGGGCATAAATTGAGAAATTGCATAGATCAGTACTGCCTTTCTTTTTAATCTTATATAAATATTTAAGAAAGCAGGCAGATGACAGGGTTGGAAGGCTGATGTATAGAATCAGCAGGCACAAGACTTCCCTGCCATTGCCCACCACAAAAGGGTATATCAATGGCACAGAGTGCAGACGCAAAACATGATTCAAATGCATGTAAGCGGCTTGTCTGCCTGTATGATTCAGCCTTCCAAAGCTGATCGCGCGATTAAACGCGATGAGGGTATATTGCCGTATTGATAAATTAACGTCAATAGTGATGATGGTTTTTTATAGGTTACGGCTGAATTTCGCTGGCGAGGGTGTTGAGGCCTTGTGACAGGGCGTTGACCATGTTGTTATAGCCATTGCCTTTCTGGGCTATGCGAATATGGAAATTGCGGTTTTGGCCGCTCATGCCCTGCCATTCGCTGTAGCCATTGATGTGAATATGGCCGTCATAGCTGCCCTGGAATGTTTCGATGTGTACGGTCAGGGTTTTACTGGTGGGGTTGGGTTGCAGGCTGTAGCTGTAATAGCCGTTGGTCTGATTTAAGTGGTTGGCCAGCACGCTGGCGATTTCATGGCTTAAATCATCGGCCCATTGGTGTTGCTGAGCGAAATGAAGGGTGTTGGGGCTTTCCTGATAGAGCAGGTTGCCTTGATTGATGCTGTCTGCCAGAACTACTTTGATTTGTACGGCTTGTTGCCGGGCAGCTGCGGGTAGGCGATAGTCGCTATCGGGCAGACGGTAGTAGGTGGTGCTTTGGCTGGCACAGGCGCTGAGCATGAGTAAGGTACTGATGAGTAACAGGGGCAGTAGTTTCATTGGTGTGCTCCTTGCGGGATGGGGTCATGGCCGCGGCGATTGAAGATTAATGCGTTTGGTTGCTGTTTCAGGGTCTGCAGTGTGGGTTGGGCTGCTTTGAGGGTTTGGTCAATGCTTTGCAGGGTTTGCTGTATATGGGCATACATGGGCGATGCGGGCGATACGCCTTGTAATGTGTGTTGCAGTTGTTGCAGGGTGCGGTTGATTTCAGCGGGTAATTGCTGGGTTTTATCCTGTGCCATGATGTTGTCAACATGTTTGAGGGTGGTTTTTAACTGGGCTAGTGTGCCATTCAGTTCGCTGACGGTCTGGTTGAGTGGCAGGGCATTCAGTTTGGTCAGAAAATCGGTCAGTTGATGTTGAATTTCATCTAAGCCACTATTACGGCTGGCAATGACGGGGTAATTCTGATAGGTGGTCATGGGTTTGAGTTTGGGGGTGCTGGCTGGTGCTTCTGTCAGGCTGATGTATTGGTTGCCGGTAATGATGTTGTCGTTTTCAAGTGAGGCAGTCAGGCCGCGATTGAGTGCCTGTTTGATTTGTTGCTGCCAGACGTTGTCGTTTTGTTGAGTGGCATTGATTTCCATGCGAGCGGGCTCCAGTCGCAGGCGAATGGGTACCCAGCCGTGTTCAAATAAGCGATGACTGTCGTTGGGGGCAAAGTAGGGAACATCGGCCACGGAGCCGATGTTGATGCCGTGATATTCAACCGGGGCACCTACATTCAGGCCGCGGACGGTTTGTTTAAAGAAGGTGACGTAATACTGAGCCCGATGTGATGGCTGGTTTTCCAGTTCCTGCTGGCTGTTGTAAAGGGTAAAGACGGTATTGGTGTCGATGGGGGCGCCTTTGCCTTCGGTGGTGGTTTTGAATACGATGGCGCCGGATAATAGGGCGGGAATCGGGGCGGAGTCGATGTGTACGCCGCCGCCGGTGGCGGTAACCTGCACGCCGGTTTGCAGCCAGAATTTAACTTTGCTGCCGATCAGGCTGTCGTAGGGGCTGTTGACATATATCTGATAATGAACGCTGTTGTCTTTGGGGTCGAAAAAGGCTTTTTCAACCTGACCGGCGGAGATGTCGCCATAGAGTAATGGGCTACCGGGGCTGAGGAGTTTATCGCTGTGGCCTTTCAGTTTGAGGCGGATACCGGTCTGGCCGATGGCTGAGGCCGGCGGAAGGTCGGCTACTTTGAAGCTTTCGGCGGTTTTACTGCTGTGGCCGGGGGTAAAGGCGATGTATGAACCGGAAACCAGAGTATTCAGGCCGGTGATGCCGCTTTGGTCAATGCGGGGTTTGACGATCCAGAAGCGGGTGTCTTCACGCATCATGTTTTTGACATCGGCAGTAAGCTGGGCTTTGATTTGTACGCCTTTTTCATCGGGACTGATTTTTATGGCGGTTACTTTGCCTACAGAGACATTCAATACTTTAATGACGGTGGTGTTGACTTCAATGCCGTCTGCATCTTTCATGTAGAGGGTGATTTCAGGGCCGGTATGACGGATGTGCTGGAATAATAGCCATGCGCCGGTCAGTAGTGCCAGAATAGGAATCAGCCACACGGCAGCATTGAATGGCAGGGTGCGTTTAACCAAAGCGGTGGTACGTTCATTTTCATGGGATGAATTAGGATTCATGATGGTTGTTCTTTGAGAAAGGCACAGACGGTAATAAAAGGCGTGGTTGATCGGTCTGATCCCAGAGCAGACGTGAATCAAAGCTCATGGCAGAAACCATGGTAAAGAGTACGACGCTGCAAAAATAAATGGTGGCACCGCCCGGGGAAACTTGTGCCAGTGGGGTACAGAAGGCAGACATTAAGATGATCACGACAAAAATATCTATCATGGACCAGCGGCCGATAGATTCGGTGATACGATACAGCAGTGTTAATCTGGGCGATGACATCAGGGGTTTATAGGTCACGCTGTAAAGCAATAATAACATTGAAATCATTTTCAAGACAGGGATGGCCATGCTGGCACTGAATATGATGACGGCAATCAGTTTGTCATTGCCAGTCCACATGATTTTAATGCCGTCAAAGATGGTGCTGGCCAGATTGGTGCCGGGGGCGCGGGTGATCATCATGGGCAGTAAATTGGCGGGGAAATATAAAATAATGGCCGTGAGGAGTAAAGCCATGCTGATGCGGCGTGTAAAGGGTTTGCGCAGATACAGGATTGAGCCGCAGACGGAGCAGATCAATTGATTATCGGGTTGTTCAAACAGGCAGTAATGGCAGCTGATGGTATGGCCGTGATGGGGTAGTTTGGTCGGGTCATGGCCGCGCAGGCATTGTATCTGGTAAAAAATCCAGTGTTCGGGCACACTTCTGGCGGTGGCAATCAGTAATATGGCCAAGACGAGGGTGAGCCAGAAGGCCATGCCAAAATGAATTTGTGCCAAGGTATGCATTTTAATGTAGGCCACTAGGGTAGCGATAAAGAATACATCTACCATCATCCAGTGGCGTAATCTGACCATGGCGCGGGTGGCATAGAGCATATAGGGTAAAATATGCCGATATTTCAGGCCGAAATAAACGTACAGGCACAGCAGAATAAATAATAATGGCGAGCCGAAAGTCAGTAAAAACATGACTTCGGCCAGAAAGGCAAAATTCTGCTGGGTTAGAGCGCTCATCATGCTGGGCACGCTTAAATCAACGTGCAGGCCGGCCAGATCTACCGTCAGATACAGCTGGGTGTAGACCAAAAGCATGATGATCAGGCTGGCACAGGCCAGTGCCAGCGGAGTGGCCAGAGGTTGCTTTTCAATTCTGACCAGTTCTTCATGACAGCGCGGGCAGTGGGCTTCATTTCCGGGTTGCAGGCGGGGAATGGTTAAAGACAGGCCACAACAAGGGCAGCCCACTTCATGCGCCGGCATGTAATTATGGGTTGGCTGGATACGGGATTGATGGCGGCGTAAATCAGATTGAGCCGGGATAAATTTTCTGTAGATGGTCATAACATAAAATAAGCTAACTGAACATAATTTCAGTTAGCCATAAATATACGTAAATTATGCTGTTAAGGCAAATACTGATTGTGTTTATAAGGCAGCCAGTACCGCATCGCCCATCTGGCTGCATGAAACGCGCTGACAGCCGGTTTCAAAGATATCGTTGGTGCGTAATCCTTGTGCCAGTACCTGGCCAACGGCTTTTTCGATCTGTCGGGCGCGTTGTTCGTCATTGAAGCTGTAGCGCAGCAACATGGCTAAAGACAGGATGGTGGCCAGTGGGTTGGCCAGATTCTGTCCGGCGATATCGGGGGCTGAGCCGTGCGAGGGTTCGTATAAGCCTTTACCGGTTTCATTAAGGGAGGCCGAGGGCAGCATGCCGATGGAGCCGGTGAGCATGGAGGCTTCATCTGACAGGATATCCCCGAAAATATTGCCGGTGACGATGACGTCAAATTGTTTGGGGTTTTTGACCAGTTGCATGGCGGCATTGTCAACATACATGTGGCTGACGGCCACATCGGGATATTCATGACTCATGTCGTTGATGATCTGGCGCCACATTTCGGTGGTTTCCAGTACGTTGGCTTTATCTACTGAACACAGTTTTTTATGGCGCTTACGGGCGGCTTCGAAGGCAATTTTGCCGATACGGCGGATTTCACTTTCGCAATAACGCATGGTGTTGATGCCTTCGCGTTCGCCGTTATCCAAAGTATGAATGCCGCGCGGCTCGCCAAAATAAATGTCTCCGGTCAGTTCTCTGACGATAAGAATATCCAGACCTGAAACAATTTCCGGTTTGAGGGTGGAGGCGTTGACCAGTTCGGGATAGAGTACGGCCGGCCGCAGATTGCCAAACAGATTAAGGTCTTTGCGAATGGCGAGTAAACCGCGCTCGGGTCGTAATGATCGTTCGAGCTGATCATATTGCGGGCTGCCGACTGCGCCAAGTAAAACTGCATCAGCGGCACGGCACAGATTCTGGGTGACTTCAGGATAAGGGTGCTGATACTGGTCATAGGCAGCGCCGCCCAGAGGGGCATACTGGTAATCGGCATTCAGCCCCTGAGCAATGAGTTTATCCAGTACCCGTATGGTTTGTTGTATGATTTCGGGGCCGATGCCATCACCGGGCAATACGGCAATATGTTTGGTCATGTGTGTCTCTTTTATGATCTGATCAGATTTTATGGTTAATAAGGTTTAATTTGTATTTATCAGCAGACGTTGTCGGTCTGGTATAACCAGGGCTGACTGGTACGATGGCGTTGTTCGAATTGTTTTATGTCATCCGTGTGTTGCAGTGTCAGGCCAATTTCGTCCAGTCCATTGAGTAAACAATGTTTGCGATGTTCGGTGATGTCAAAATGAAAGGATTGTCCATCGGGGGTGTTGACGGTCTGTTCGGGTAAATCAATCCGCAGCTGATAACCTTCATGGGTGCTGACGGCGGTAAAAAGCTTTTCTACTGTGGTTTCAGACAGCACAATAGGCAATAGGCCGTTTTTATAGCAGTTATTAAAAAAGATGTCGGCAAATGAGGGCGCGATAATGGCGCGAAAACCGTAATCGTCTAATGCCCATGGCGCGTGTTCGCGGCTGGAGCCGCAACCAAAATTTTTACGTGTCAGTAAGATTTGTGCGCCCTGATAGCGCGGCTGATTTAAGACAAAATCAGGATTAATGACGCGCTGATCAGGATTCATGCCTGGTTCGCCATGATCAAGATAACGCCATGCATCAAAGGCGTTGGGGCCAAAGCCACTGCGTTTGATGGATTTCAGAAATTGTTTGGGAATAATGGCATCAGTGTCAACGTTGGCGCGATCTAAAGGCGCTACACGTGCCGTCAGGGTGGTAAATGATTTCATAACAACTTTCAGAACAGATTTGATTGAATCGGATCAGCCCCCGAAGGGGCGTGAGGGTTACATCTCGGAATGAACCTTGTCAGCAGCATGGCTTACGGCATGACCACCGCCTTTGATGTCCTGACCAACGCCGGACACGGTATGGCAGCCACTCAGAAAAGCCAGTAAAACGGTACTTATCATCAGTAATTTTGTCATGATCAGTTCCTTGTCTGAGGGATTATTCAGCAGCGTTCTGGAGGTGTTGTCCGCCAGCGCTGACATCCTTGCCGACACCGGAAACTGTATGGCAAGCGCTTAACATGGCTAAAGTCACGGCAGCTAATAGTACTAATTTCTTCATGTTCTTACTCCATAAAAAGATTTAAACAAAATAAAGACTCAATCAGAACTGCGGGTTTATCATGCGCGTACTACTGAAAAACTGCAAGTCATTCATACTTAAAGGAGGGTGTGGTTTTGCCGGATATCGGTAAAATGGCCGTAAATGGCTGCTGCTGCTGCCATGGCGGGACTGACTAAATGAGTGCGGCCACCATTGCCTTGCCGTCCTTCAAAATTGCGGTTGGAGGTAGAGGCGCAGCGTTGTTGTGGTGCCAGCCGATCCGCATTCATGGCCAGACACATGGAGCAACCGGGTTCACGCCATTCAAAACCGGCCTCGATAAAAATTTTATCCAGACCTTCGGCTTCGGCTTGTCGCTTGACTGCACCCGAACCCGGCACCACCAAAACTTGTTTTACATTATCGGCCTTATGCTGCCCGCGGGCGACTGAGGCCGCCATGCGCAAGTCTTCGATGCGGCTATTGGTGCATGAGCCGATGAATACCACGTCAACATTGATGGCACTGATCGGGGTATTGGCGGTTAAACCCATATAGTTGAGGGCGCGTTGCATGCCTTCGCGTTTGACCGGATCATTTTCTTTATCGGGGTCAGGCACGCAGCCATCAATAGCACTGACCATTTCGGGTGAGGTACCCCAGGTGACTTGCGGGGTGACTTCGCTGGCATTTAAATGAATGACTTTATCAAAGTGAGCATCGGAATCAGACACCAGTGTGCGCCAGTAGGTGATGGCTTTGTCCCAGTTGTCGCCTTTGGGGGCGAAAGGGCGGTCACGGACATAATCGATGGTGGTCTGATCAACAGCCACCAGTCCGGAACGGGCACCGGCCTCGATCGCCATATTACATAAAGTCATGCGGCCTTCCATTGATAGCTGGCGCACGGCTTCGCCGCCAAATTCGATGGCATAGCCGGTACCGCCGGCAGTACCGATCTGGCCGATGATGTATAAAGCCAGGTCTTTGGCGCTGACGTGTTGTGCCAGTGTGCCGGCGATATCAATCAGCATGGTTTTGGATTTTTTGGCGGTAATACACTGGGTGGCCATGGTGTGTTCTACTTCTGAGGTGCCAATGCCATGTGCCAGTGCGCCGAATGCACCATGAGTAGAGGTATGGGAATCACCGCAGACAACGGTCATGCCCGGTAAGGTAGCGCCTAATTCGGGCCCGACCACATGCAAAATACCCTGATGCTGATCACCGAAAGGGTAATAAGCCGAAACACCGAATGCGCTGACATTTTTATCCAATGTGTCTACTTGTAATTTGGCCACCGGATCTGTAATGCCTTTTTGCCATTGGGTAGTGGGGGTGTTGTGGTCAGGTGTGGCCAGAATGCTTTGTTGCCGCCACAGCGGGCGTTGTGCCAGTTTCAACCCTTCAAAGGCTTGCGGGCTGGTGACTTCATGCACCAGATGGCGGTCGATGTAGAGTAAAGTGGTTCCGTCTGCTTCTTCCCGTACTACATGGCTGTCCCATAATTTATCGTATAAAGTTTTTTTACTCATGTTTTTACTTTGGTTTCTGTGGTGTAGTGCGTCCAATCATAATGAGGTCAACAAACTTTTTCAAGCATTTTGTCTAAAAAAATAAAAAATAATTATAGAAAAGTAAAAATTATTTATAAATTTGGACTAATTGTCTAAGTTCAGGGGTTATAAAGAGTAAGTCGTAGTGTTTGCGTGCTTATTGCTATAATGGTCATTTGGTGGCATCGGCAGTATGTCCGGATGCAAAACTGGATAAAGGAAATAATGATGAGTTTACCGACCATAGTCACAGCACATCAGCCACAATTAGAGGCTTTTGAACGGGTTATTCTGGCCAATCAGGCACAAATAGAAGCGTGGTTCCGTACCCAATGGCATCGTTATCAGCCACCGTTTTATGGTTCAGTTGATATTCGTAACAGTGGCTATAAGCTGGCCAGTATTGATATGAATCTGTTTCCGGGTGGTTTTAATAATCTCAATCCGAATTTTTTGTCGCTGGCGACACTGGCCGCTCAGGATGCAGTTGAAAGAGGCTGTGCCGAGGCGCATTCTATTTTGCTGATTCCGGAAAATCACACCCGGAATACTTTTTACTTGCAGAATGTGTATGCATTAAGCCAGATTCTGCGTCATGCCGGTTTTACAGTCAGACTGGGCAGCCTGAATCCGGACATTACTGAAAAAACCGTCTTAACTACTGCTCTGAATGATGAAATCACTCTGGAGCCTTTGTTGCGTACGGCCAACCGGTTGCATCTGGCGGATGGTTTTTCTCCCTGCATGGTGCTGCTGAATAATGATTTATCGGGTGGCGTGCCGCCAATTCTGCAAAATATAGAACAAGTGATTCTGCCGCCCTTAAAAGCTGGCTGGACCACGCGCCGTAAAAGTACGCATTTTGCTGCCTACAATCAGGTGGCGGCTGAATTTGCCCGGTTAATCAATATCGATGAATGGACGATTAATCCCTATTTTGAAGTATGCAGCGGGCTGGATTTCAGTAGCCATGAAGGTGAAGAGCGGCTGGCGGATACGGTGGCGCGGTTATTGGCGCGGATTCAGCAAAAATACAATTCATTGGGCATTACCGACCGGCCTTTTGTGATTGTGAAAGCCGATGCCGGTACCTATGGCATGGGGGTGATGAGTGTGCATTCACCTGATGATGTGCGTGGTCTGAATCGCAAAAACCGTAATAAAATGGCCAAGGTTAAAGAAGGATTGGCGGTCAGTGAAGTGATTGTGCAGGAAGGCATCTATACTTATGAAACCTTAAATAATGCCGTCACTGAACCTGTGGTCTATATGATGGATCGCTTTGTAATCGGCGGTTTTTACCGGGTGCATGAAGGGCGTGGTATCGATGAAAACCTGAATGCAGTGGGTATGCAGTTTGTACCGTGGCAGCGGGATATGGCTGAAGTGGATGCTGATGTTATTGCGCAGGAACAAGAGAGTAAACGCTCATTCTGTCAATGGTCGCATCTGGGCGCACCTTCTGAAAAGGTGGCTGCCAAGATGCAGGACTGTGAAGACATTCGATTGTATGTTTATGGTGTACTGGCGCGGTTGTCATTACTGGCGGCGGCGATTGAACTGGAGCAGATGGCCGATATTGATTAAAGCTGTTGCTGAAGCCATCAGATGGCCGCCAACAGGGCTATTGAAAATTTAATCTATTCATTGATAAAGAAAATTTACTGACCATGAAAAAAATACGTGTATTAACCGGCGTTACACCCAGTGGGGTACCGCATCTGGGGAATTATGTGGGTGCGATTCGTCCGGCCATTGCGGCCAGCCAGAATCCCGATGTGGAATCATTTCTGTTTCTGTCTGATTATCATGCATTGATTAAATGTCATGAGCCGGAGCGGGTGCATGAATCCACCAAAGCGGTGGCGGCTACCTGGCTTGCTTGCGGGCTTGACCCGGAACGCACGACTTTTTACCGCCAGAGTGATGTGCCTGAAGTCATGGAATTAAACTGGATTCTGACCTGTAATACAGCAAAAGGGCTGATGAACCGTGCCCATGCCTATAAAGCCGCAGTGCAGGACAATGTTGAAAAAGGGCAGGCAGATCAGGATCATGGTATTGAGATGGGGCTTTTTTGTTATCCTGTGCTGATGAGTGCTGATATTCTGATGTTTAATGCCGATAAAGTACCGGTTGGTCGTGATCAGATTCAGCATCTGGAAATGGCGCGCGATATTGCCGCACGTTTTAATCATCGTTTTGGTACTTTGTTTACTTTGCCTGAAGTACAGATTGATGACAATGTGGAAACATTAGTGGGCTTAGATGGGCGTAAAATGAGTAAAAGCTATGGTAATACCATTCCTTTATTTGATAGCGATAAAAAAATTCAGAAAGCGGTCAATAAAATTGTGACCAATTTAAAACAGCCGGGTGAAGCTAAAGCGCCAGATGAAAGTCCTTTATTTGATATTTATAAAGCGTTTTCGACTCCGGATGAGACCGCTGAATTTACCCACATGCTGGCAGAAGGGCTGGCATGGGGTGAAGCCAAGAAATTACTGGCGGCTAAAATCAATGCTGAACTGAGTCCGAAACGTGAACATTTTGAAGCGTTAATGGCCAATCCGGCATTAATTGAAGATATTTTACAGGCAGGTGCGGCGAAAGCACGCCGTCAGGCGCAGCCATTATTGGCGGCTGTGCGTGAAGCGGTGGGTATTCGCCGTTTATCCTGACCGGCTGAATCAGACTGATTTCGGGTCAAACTGTTTTTCAGGGAACATCATGAATATTTTATTTATTGCAGATCCGCTGGCCGGGTTTAAAACCTATAAAGACACTACCTATGCCATAATGCGTGAGATGGCGGGTCGTGGCTGGTCGTTATCACACACACTGGCCGGCGAACTCAGTGTGCATCAGGGGCAGGTGGTGACAGCGGCCAGATCATTACAATTTATCGGCGCTCGGCATGACCATGATCAGCACTGGTTTGAATGTTCAGCGGCAAAAACCATGCCACTGAATCAGTTTGATGCAGTGATTATGCGCACAGACCCGCCTTTTAATATGCAATATCTGTATGCAACCCAGCTTCTGACGCTGGCAGCACAGCAAGGTGCGCGCGTGTATAACAGTGGTCAGGCCATGCGCGATTTTAACGAAAAACTGGCTATTCTAAATTTCCCTCAGTTTACCGTACCGATGATTGTGACCACACGGGCGGCACAAGTGCGCGATTTTCTGGCCGGGCAGGGAGATATTATTGTGAAGCCCCTGGATGGCATGGGCGGCATGGGTATTTTCCGCCTGACGGAAAACGACCCCAATATCGGCAGTATTCTGGAAATGCTGATGCAGATGGACAAACGCACCATCATGGCACAACGTTATATTCCGGAAATTGTGGCCGGTGATAAACGGATTTTGATTATTGCTGGCCAGGTAGTACCTTATGCTCTGGCACGGATTCCGCAAGGTAAGGAAACCCGCGGTAATCTGGCGGCGGGTGGCAAAGGAGTTGCACAGCCTTTGAGCCAGCGTGATCTGGAGATTGCGCATACACTGGCACCGGTATTATGGCAACGCGGCATCATGCTGGCCGGTCTGGATGTAATCGGCGATTATCTGACGGAAATCAATGTCACCAGTCCGACCGGCTTTCAGGAAATCAGCCGGCAGACAGACTGCAATGTGACGGCCTTATTTGTTGATGCAGTTGAAACTGCGATTCATACTGCTGTTGCGGTTTGATTTACCTTTTGTATGATGGTCTGTATTTATCGGAGTGATGATGCCTTCTTTACATGATGATGCCAGCAGTATGAAAGGTAAAACCGGTCTGGTACGTATTATCAAGGCCTTTGGCTATTCATGTGCCGGGCTGAAAGCGGCTTGTAGCGAAGCGGCTTTTCGTCAGGTGCTGCTGCTCAATAGTATATTGATCATACTGGCCTGTGTATTGGATTTCAGCCTTGAAATACGTATGATATTGATTATGGCTTCGGTATTAAGCTGGATTGTGGAATTATTTAATACCGCCATAGAAGCGGCGGTAGATCATACTTCATTGCAAAAACACCCGCTGGCCAAGCGCGCCAAGGATACTGCTTCGGCAGCACAGCTGGTCATGATGGGGCTGATGGCCGTGTTGTGGGGTATGGCATTATGGCATGTCTATGGTTGATCAGCAGCAATCAACCGGTTTTTGCCGGATTGCAGGCTGATATTGCTCCAATGCCTACCCAGTAGATAATGGTTGATTTTTATAATTATTTGATAACGAGAGAGAATGACCACCTTAACCTTTACCAAAATGCATGGTCTGGGCAATGATTTTATGGTGATTGATGGCATCAGCCAGCCGTTTAACCCTGATCGTGCGCCTATTGCTGCCTGGGCTGATCGTCATACCGGCATTGGTTTTGATCAGTTGTTACTGATTGAATCACCGCACCGTCCTGATGCTGATTTTTGTTATCGTATTTTTAATGCCGATGGCTCCGAGGTGGAACAGTGCGGCAATGGTGCCCGTTGTTTTGCCCGATTTGTCTATGACAAAGGTCTGACCCGTAAACAGGAAATTGTGGTTGAAACCGCTAAAGGATTAATTAAACCGCGTCTGCATCCTGATGGTCTGGTGACGGTAGACATGGGCAAACCCCGGTTTTTAGCGCAAGAGATTCCATTTACACCATTGGCAGCTGATGATCAGCAGGCGCTGACGCATGTATTGAGGGTAGGAGCGCAACCGGTAACTGTCAGTTGTGTCAACATGGGTAATCCGCATGCCGTTTTATTGGTTGACGATATTGATAGCGCACCCGTGGCTGAGCTGGGATTAGCGATTGAAACCCATGTTCAGTTTCCACAACGGGTCAATGTTGGTTTTATGCAGATTTCTTCGCCTCATCATATCCGTTTGCGAGTATTTGAACGCGGTGTCGGTGAAACGCAGGCCTGCGGCACTGGCGCCTGTGCGGCGGTGGTGGCCGGTATCAGGCTCGGGCTTCTGGCGGATGATCAGACGCCGGTTCGGGTAGACCTGGCCGGTGGGCAGTTATCCATACAATGGTCACAACAGCCTGATGCCTCTGTAATGATGACCGGTCCGGTTCAGACTGTTTATGAAGGAGTGGTGACTTATCATGACTGATGATATTTCAAATCAGGTAGCGGCGTTTCTGCGCCAGAATCCGCAATGGTTGCAGGAACATGCGGCTGAATTTGGTGTCAGGCCGATAGAAAGCAAGGTTTTATCTTTTCAAGAGGGCAAAGTAGCACAGCTGAAGAAAAAAGTAGAACACATGGCAACTCAGCTGATACAGGTGCTGGCAGATACTCAGGCCAATCGTGAGCTGGTCAGTAAAATCCTGACACTGGATCAGCGATTACTGGCGGTGAATACCGTTACCCAATGGTCAAAAGCCATCTCGACCAGCCTGAATAATGATTTTAATCTGCCCGGTCATATAATCCGTATTGTGGCACAACCGGTTAAAAGTGTTCGTATCCCTGCCTTACTTCAGGCTGATCAGGAAGTGATTCAGACGGCTTTGAAACTGACACAAATACAGTGCGGTATTATTCCGCCGGCGGCTTTTCTGTCTTTATTTAGTGCCACGCCAGAATTGGCCAGTTTTCTACAGTTGCCATTGCGGTTTGGTCATCAGACCATTGCCGTGATTGTCATCGGGCATGCCGATAGAGACCATTTCCGGCCAGATCTGGCCACAGAGTGGGTGGGCATCATGGCCGATAACATGGCTGTTTCATTGGCCAGAATATTAAAGTTAAGCTAATGCAGATCATCACTTTAAGCATTATATTGATTTATGTGGCGTTATTTGTATGGCAATGTATCCGGCATCAGGCGTGGCGCTGGTTATGGGTCAGTGCTTTGGTGTGGTGGGCAACGGGCTTATTTACCCAATGGCTCATGCCGGATATGACTGGGACGGGACATACCATCAATCTCTATCTGGTTCATTTCTATATACTGGCTGGCTCGCTGATCTATATTGGTTCCAACCGCTTACGCTCTGATCGTAATGCTTATCTTTATTATTTGGCGCGCAGTGGCTGGTTACAATATCTGGCTTTGGGGGTATGGTTGATATTCAGTCTGTTATCGTTGCATCAACCCTGGCTTTTGCCGATTGGCAGTAGTCTCTTGCAGATGATATTGGTACAGCCTTTATTTTGGTTGGGCAGTCAATGGATTCTGATGGGTTTATTGTATTTGCGCGATCATGACCCTATGCTCTCACAGGCATGGCGTAAACAATCATTTCTGGCCTGGGTTATTTTATGGCAGGCTTTATATGTTTTTGCTGATATTTACGGATTTATGTAACACTGCCTGTCTTATTCTGATCAGACATAATGTAAAAAAAGCCAAATCAAACGATTTGGCTTTTTAATGATGGCTGATCAGTACGATTATTTAGCGTCTGGAACAGAAGCTTCAGTAGTGATCACTTCAGTAGTTGTGGTTTCAGAAGCCACAACCGGAGCAGAAGCTTCAACCACTGGTGCTGATGCTTCAACCGGAGCTGAAGATACTTCAGCGGCAGGAGCAGAAGCTTCAACCGGAGCAGAAACTTCAGAGGCAACAGGTGCTTCTGAAGCAGCAGGAGCTGCATCGTGTTTATCACAAGCAGCTAAAAACAAAGACATCAGGGCAGCAGCAGCTAACAGGGATTTTTTCATGATTATGTACCTTAAATTTGTATCAAAAAGTATTACTTTGATGATGGAAGTCCAGTTGTACACATCAGTTGTATAACACAAATACAGCCATGTGCAAAACTTGTGCAAATCAAATTATGCCGTGCCTTGGCAAGGATTGCAATGTGGCAATGAGGTATTTTTTTACTGATTCAGACCTTGTGAAATTTAAATTGTGTTTTACAGATTCAAAATTTCAGAAAAATTTAATTTTCAGGAAATATCATAATGAAATCTATTTATTTTAATTGACTGAAATAAAATAATAAAAAAATAATATGTTTTTTAAAACCTCACAAACGGCATGCATAAACAGAATATTTCCGTACAGATAGATAAGTTGTATTTTTACAACAAAAAGGAAGTTTTCAGACATTTTTCCATAAATTAATGACAAAGACAAAAAAATGGCTTGGATTGAGTGTCAATATCGGGTAAATATATATCAAAAAGATAAAGACTTTTGTCTGTGAAAGCCTATTATTGATGTGCTGCTGCCCGATCATTCAGCCCAAGGGTTATCAATACTGGAAAATGATATGATCTGTAATTTTTGCGGTGCCGGGCAGAATACCAGTGCCATGATATACCATCGAACACACAGTAATAACAAAGATAATTTTTGCCATTGCTAGTTAGTAGTTACAATCGATGATAAATATTATAATTAAATTGTCTTAAAAGCTATTGTGGTAAACAGCTGCTCATCTGGCTGGTAAGATTGTCAAGAAATATAAAGTATGTTGTTACGCGCTCAAAAAACATCATGCGGTGCGCTGTTTTTGCATACATCAGTACAGATAAATGATAGTCAGACAGCCGACCAGTAACTATTAATACACTAAAATAATACACTAAAAACACCATACAATAGCTACGTTGCCATGGGCTGTGTAATCTTCAATCGCGAAAATCAGCTATTGTTGGTTTATAATAGCTTACGGGTATGACGATTCTGTGCTTGAGAATCGTAGCAGCACCGCTATATAAAACAGAACTTAATCATCAGGATAATTTAAAGAGCATATTTATGACTGAAACGGTAGAACGCGATAGTATGCAGTATGATGTCGTTATTGTAGGTGCCGGACCTGCCGGTCTGAGTGCTGCTATCCGTTTAAAGCAGTTGGCCATACAGCATGAACGCGACATCAGCATTTGTATTGTGGACAAAGGTTCAGAAGTCGGGGCGCACATTTTATCTGGTGCGGTGGTTGATCCCAAATCCTTAAATGAGCTGATTCCAGACTGGAAAGACAAAGGCGCGCCATTGGATTGTCCGGTGACTGAAGACCAGCTGTTGTTTATGTCGTCCCATAAGGCGCATCGCCTGCCTGTGCCGCCCAGTTTTCATAATCAAGGCAATTACATCATCAGTCTGGGGTTATTTTGTCGCTGGCTGGCACAAGAAGCAGAGTCTTTGGGGGTGGAGATTTATCCCGGATTTGCTGCTGCCCAAGTGCTTTACCATGAAAATGGTGCCGTTAAAGGTATTCTAACAGGAGACATGGGGCTGAATCAGCAAGGCCAGCCCACTGAGCAATATCAGCCTGGTATGGCATTACTGGCGCGGCAAACCATATTTGCCGAAGGTTGTCGCGGTTCACTGACCAAAACCTTATTACAACGTTTTCATCTTAATGATGCCTGTCAGCCACAAACCTATGGCATCGGTATTAAGGAATTGTGGGAAATCGTACCGGAGAAATCACGTCCCGGGCAGGTGGTGCATACTGTTGGCTGGCCATTGGATAACCAGACTTACGGCGGTTCGTTTGTGTATCACCTGAATGATAATAAAGTGGCTTTGGGTTTCGTTATTGGGCTGGATTATCAGAATCCGTATCTGTCGCCGTTTGAGGAAATGCAGCGCTTTAAAAACCATCCGGCCATACGTCCTTTGCTGGAAGGTGGTCGCCGCATTGCCTACGGTGCACGTGCTCTGAGTGAAGGCGGCTGGCAAAGCTTACCTAAGCTGACCTTTCCGGGTGGCGTACTGGTGGGCGATACGGCCGGCTTTCTGAATGTGCCGCGTATCAAAGGCATCCATACTGCCATGAAGTCCGCCATGCTGGCCGCGGAAGCCATTCATGAGGTACTGCACAACACTTCAACCGAGCCGGCTGAAGCCACGCTTTATACTCAGCTCTTTAAACAAAGCTGGTTATCAACCGAACTTTATCGCGTACGCAATATCAGACCTGCTTTTAAATGGGGCTTATTCGGCGCTTTTGCCTATGGTGCTCTGGATGAATATGTATTTCGCGGTAAAGCACCGTGGACATTAAAGCATCATGATAGTGACGCCAGCTGCTTGAAAAAGGCCAGTGAATACCAGCCCATCAGCTATCCGAAACCCGATGGAGAGATCACCTTTGATCGCTTGAGCAGTGTATTTTTATCTGGTGTGAACCATGAAGAAAATCAGCCGGTTCATCTTCAGTTGAAAAATCCGGCGGTAGCTATTGAGGTGAATTATCGGGAATATGCCAGTCCGGAAACGCGCTATTGTCCGGCCGGTGTGTATGAAATTGTATTTAATGAGCAGCAACAGCCCAAATTACAGATCAATGCCCAAAATTGTATCCATTGCAAAACCTGTGATATTAAAGACCCGACACAAAACATTAACTGGACATGTCCGGAGGGTGGCGGTGGCCCGAATTATGCAGAAATGTGATGAGATGAGTCAGGCCGGTTAACTGTGATGACTGAGGTTGACTGATAAAAAAAGCCAGTGAATCATCTCACTGGCTTTTTTATGCAGAATATCAATGATCTGATTCATGAAAGAAAGTATAGGTTGCATCGTGATAAAGTTCAGCCAGCGGACTGTCTTCGTATTGTAAAGCCGCAATATCGTTTTCAAAAGCTTCACGAATCATTTCCAGGGCTGATTCAGTTGTGTCTGCGGGCAGGGCACGTAATAAACCCTTAAAGGCCGTAGCCAGAACCTGATTTTGCATACGCAAGGCTTCGTTGCTTTGTTCCAGATATTCCAGACGCTGTTCAATGGTGTTCATCATTATCCTCATTAATAAATAGCCAAACCCCATTTAGTGTAGCATTACTTAGCGTAAAAGTTGCTATAATTATGATCAACAAAATAAGTGTACTAAATATGGTTAATATGTGTATACAATATAAAGCGAGGTCAGTATGAAGAAAGATGCAGAGCAGGAAACATCATTTGTTTTCACACTGGCCGAAGATGCACCCGTAGTAAACAATACCGTGACTAAATCTTCCGAACCAGAATACGAGGTTCCCGGCTGGGCACGCAGTCTGGAACAATTGCGTCAGCACAAAAAAAGCAGTGTTGATATCATAACCAGCAAAGATAATCAGCCAGCCCGATCAGCGCCGCAGCATACTGCCCCTTTTTATGGCCAGAGCCGGCGTCAATTCAATCGTCCTGCTGATCAGAAAGCCGGTGGTTACCGTGATTTGCAAGACATAAAAGCTCAGCGTAGTGCACCCGTACAAACGGAAGCTGCCGCACAGCCCAGATTTGTACTTGATCCTGTGCAGCGGGAGCATGCCTATCAGACTTATCTGAAACAATGGCAAAAACAAGTGAATCAGGAAGTCATGCAGCAAGAGGCTACATTAAACGACAGTACCGTTTTATTACAAGAAGATTGGTTGGCCGCCCAGAATTGCCTGCAAACCGCCCCTGCGGATAATCATATCGCCTGTACTATAAAATTGCAACGCCATAAACCGGCACAAGTGGTTACTGCTGAAAGCGCTGCCTCAGACAATACCGATAGCCATACCTTGCCTGATCAGCCTTCTGCAAGCATTAATCAATCGCCTGATGCCGATGATCAACCGCCGATTCATGTCCATCTGCATGTGATTGAACCACGTGGCAGAGAAGGACGTGCTGTTACCTGCTTATCAGAGCAGGCACTCTTACAACAACTGGCTGATAAATTACGGCCACACCTGGCCGATGTACTGGCTGGTATGGTGCGCGTAGCGGTACAACGACATACGGCCAGCATGATTGCCGCATTACAAAAGGAACTACTGGCCGAAATTCCAAATGCCGTAGATGATGTTTTACGACATAATCTGGCCAGAATTATGAAAAATATTAAGCAAAATCAGCGAGGGATATAAGCTATTCTGAAATTAGCCCATAAAACCTCTGATAATAAAAAAGGACTACGATTAATCGAAGTCCTTTTTTAGCAACTGTTGTTTATTTCCATGTTTTTCGCTAACGCTGTCTTAAAATACAGATAGTAAGTTGTTTGAACATTTATACAGGCCTGACAATAAAGCAAAAAATTGATTTAAATCATTGATGATTTCAAGTACATAGACTATTATTTTAGAGCTTACTGGAAATAATAAACATTTTATGTAAATCACAATGATCAGAATGATGGATAAAATTTTTTTCAATGCTAAAGCTATAGACATGGATGTGACCTTTTTAATGGATGGCGATTTAGTGAATAAGATCATACGTGTTGTTTGTGTCGTATGTTTTTGCTTATGTTTCAATAAAATTAACATTGCATTTCCTTTATAATAGAAAACATGTTTAACAATTCCGAAAATTATAACATCTTTCAGGCTGAGTATGAGTTGAATATAATACAAACTACTTAAAGAATCAAATAAATATTTGAGATTCTTTAAATAGTTTTATTCTTTAGTAATATTTAATTTATAATCAAAGTTTTAAATTATTTATCAAGTACGGTAAATCAAGATATTTATCTGCTTGCTTTATCATAACAATATCGATTATTACAGTGATTTTTTGCAGCATTGGCCAGATTATAATGTTGCCTATGTATCATATTCATTGCCAAACCATCTATTATGGCTACAGCACTGACAATAAGAATAGTCTTACCCGCTGTATCAATGCCAAAAAAACGATATATGCCCCGCCCCTAATGATGTATTAAAACTGATATTCTGATTCTGGGTATATTATATTATTGGTGCCTGATCAATCACATTAGAACGGTAACCGTCTTATGTCAGGCTAAAAACTCAATCGTTGACAGTCATACTATTTAACGGCAATATATTCGGGTTGCTGTCAATTCAGCAACCAGTCCTGAAAAACTGAATCCCAAAGTCACAAATATCGCTGCGTAGTTAAAGCGATATTATTTGTGCCTGTTTGTCATGCTATGCGTACATCTTTCATTGGTGGGCAATAGCAGGGAGGCTTTTGCCTGCTGATACTTTGGGTCAGTTTTTCAGCCTTGCTATTTGTCCATCTCCTTCATGACTGAAAACATGAATTGAGATATTTGGAAACCAAAGAAAGGCATTACCATGACATCATGTCAGGGCAGTTCGCGCCCGCATCTTATGCAATTCGTACATAGTTCATTTTATTTTCACTTGGATTCATTGCTGCACACTTCATGCTTTGAGGGTGAGGTACGTCATACATAAGCTCACCTTTGATACCCAATACTACGATGCTGCCGCCAGCCTGCTGCACAATCATCAGCTGGTCTCCCTTATGCTTAATACCGATTTATTGCCAGATGAGAAACGCCAGTATTTAGATATTCATGATCTGAATCTGGTCATTGGTGATTGTATTCAGGCAGGTGTTGTGTTTAATCAAATAGCCGAAACCATGGGTAAATTGTTGCTGGAACGGCAAACCATTCAGCAACAGGAAATAGACACCAATCCTCTGGTTGATCATAAGCAGATGTTGCAACTGGCCGGCTATCTGTTAACCATGATGGGCGGTGTACGCGCCAGTATTGACCGGATTCTGCATCAGGCAGTTAATATCCGGCTAAGTGAAGCGGTGTAGGTTGATAGCAGCAACAGAATGTTATTATTCATGAATAATAATATTCTGATTCAATGATTAATTCTCAAGCGCTTAATTATTGTCGATGACGATAAGATGGATGTCAGTCGCCATAGACAATAGAGTAACAGATGGGATTATTGACAATACTGTAGTTTAACGGCAATATGTCTGCGTTGCTGCCAATTCAGTAACCAGTTCTGAAAAACTGATACGTAAAGAAAGACATTCCGCTCAAATTAAATTTAATGATTTAGGCGGTATTTTGATGTCTTTATCCAATGCCATAGTTATACCTTTTCATGGTAGACAATGGCAGAGAGGCTTTACGCCTGCTGGTTCTTTACGCCAGTTTTTCAGCCCTGCCATTTGTCTGCCTCTCTCATGACTGAAAACATGAAAGAGGTATTATGATCGTAAAGAAAGGCATTACTATGACATCATGTCAGGGCTACCTACGCCCGCATATTATGCAATTTGTGTATAGTTCATTTTATTCTCATTCAGATTTATTGCTGCACACTTCATGGTTTGATGGTGAGGTAAGTCATGCATAAACTCACTTTTGATACTCAATATTATGATGATGCGGCCAGTCTGCTGCATAATCATCAGTTGGTTTCCCTTATTCTTAATACTGATTTATTACCAGATGAAAAACGCCGGTGTTTAGATATCCATGATTTAAATCTAGTGATTGGTGACTGTATTCAGGCGAGTGTTGTGTTTAATCAAATAGCCGAAATCATGGGTAAGTTGTTGCTAGAGCGGCAAACCATTCAGCAGCAAGAGGCAGATACCAATCCTTTAGTAGATCATGATCAGATGTTGCAATTGGCAGGGCATTTGTTTACTTTGATTGGTGGATTAAGTGCCAGTGTTGACCGGATTCTGCATCAGGCGGTTGATATCCGGCTGAGTGAAACAGCGTAGATTATTAAATATAAAAGGCCATTATCAATATTGATAATAGCCTGTTTTTATCTGGTTTACAGACTGTTACCGGATAGTAATAGTCTGTATATTCAATATTCAAAAGAGGCTATTTCTTTACTGCCAATCATGCTTATGGATTGATTGGCTGCGATGTTTCAAGCTTTATTTAAAAGTGAATACATAAAATTGCTTTTAAATGGCTTTAAAACACCTTTTATATCTGAATTATGATTATGATTTACTTTTTAATAAGGCCGACAGATAAGAGAAATAATGCTAATTAAATAGCATAAATATATCTTGCCTTTAAATTTGCCTCGAATGATATGAGCTGTCTGGTCTTTCGCTGATAGCATCAGCATGTATCAAATCAATGCACTGAATAAAATCGGGGGTTTTCAGACAATCTGAAAACCCCCGAAAATGATCTCTGGTGCCAGTAATAGGAATTGAACCTACGACCTTCGCGTTACGAGTGCGCTGCTCTACCTACTGAGCTATACTGGCACGGGCTGATTTAATAGCGTTGGTTAGTATAACATGCCCGGCCATCATCGCCAAGGAAAGTGACAAATGGTTATGGCGTTATTGGTCAGGTCAGTTTGATCATTAATGAGCGGGTGATTGCGGGTTGTCAGTCTGGGTTTGGCGGGCATAATGTTGTGCCAGAACTGCGCAGATCATGAGTTGTAATTGGTGAAAAATCATCAGCGGCAATAGCATCATGCCGACCATGGGCGCGGGGAACAATACATTGGCCATGGGTACGCCGTTGGCCAGACTTTTTTTAGAGCCGCAAAATACAATGGTGATCTCATCCGCGCGGTGAAATCCCAATCGGCGTGCGGCCAAGGTATTGATGATAATCACCACGACCAGAATCAAAAGGCTCAGAATAATAATAACGGCAAATGAACCGAGGTTGACTTTGTGCCATAAGCCTTCAACCACGGCGTCACTGAATGCAACATAAACCACCAGCAGGATAGAAGAGCGGTCAGTGCGGTTAATCCAGGTTTTGTGTTGCTGGATAAATGAGGCAATCCATGGTCTGGCCAAATGGCCGGCAATAAAAGGCACCATCAGCTGTAATAAAATCGAACCAATGGCGCCCAGGGTATCTACTTGCTGGCCACTGGTCGGCATCATCAGCCCTACCAGTACGGGGGATAGAAATACCCCTAAAATGCTGGAAGCAGAGGCGCTGCACACTGCCGCTGCCACATTACCGCCGGCTACTGAGGTAAAGGCAATGGCCGATTGTACGGTAGCCGGCAAGGCACATAAATACAGAAAGCCCAGATACAATTCGGGCGATAGCCATTGGGGTACTAAAAAGCGCAGACTGAGGCCGATCAGGGGAAACAGAATAAAGGTGCTGCTGAAAACCAACAGATGCAAACGCCAGTGGCCAATGCCGGCGCGGATGGCCTGACGTGATAATTTGGCGCCATGCATAAAAAACAATAATGCAATGGCTACAGTGGTCAGCTGGCTGAAAAAGGTTTTGGCTGATCCTGTACAGGGCAGTATGGTAGCAATGATGATGACGCTGATGAGTGTCAGTAAAAAAGGGTCAATATATAATTTCTGTAACAGTTTGGACATGATCTGGCTCGGAAAGCAGTTACCCATGGAAAAAAGATTGTAACTGAAAATCATTCATGTCACACAAATACAGTCTACACAAAACATCATCAGGGCAGACTGGGGCTTTAGCTTAGCCGGTATTTTGCGGCCAGTGGCTGAAACCGGCCAGCAGGCAGGGGGCACAGATTAAGGCTGCCTTGAGCGGCAGCCGGATTAACGTCATTAAAAAATCGCGTTCAGACCTAAAAATATCAATATGGATAAAATGGCGGTGGACGGTAGTGTGATCACCCACGCCATGGCGATGGGTTTCATTAATTTCCAGTTGGCATTACCGTTGACCAGACCAATACCCAGTACTGCACCCACCAGAATATGGGTGCTGGATACCGGCAGCCCCATTAAGGTGGCAAACATGACGATGGTGGCTGAAGACAATTCGGCAGTAAAACCAGAGGCCGGATGCATGTGTGCCAGATTGGTGCCGACGGTCTGAATGACTTCTTTACCGATAAACCATAAGCCCACAATCAGCGCGATGCCAAAGGTTGCCATGACGGGTGTGGGAATCTGGGCGGTGCTGTCGGCGCCAATGCTGTTGGTGCGAATGATGTCCATAATGGCAGCAAAAGGGCCTACGGCATTGGAAATATCATTGGCGCCATGACTGAAGGCAAAACCGGCGGCGGTAAAAACCTGCATCCAGCTAAACATCAGAAAAGTGCATTTAGTCAGGTCTTTGCGTTTCAGGGTTTTGGCATAGATAAAGGTAGCCATCCAGATGGAAACACCGATCATGATGATCAGTAATACATTGGTCAGTATGGAAAACCCCAGATGAAGATTGGTTAATCCCTTAAACAACAGCATGGCGGTGATCATCATGCCGCCGCCGGCTGAAATCAACGGTACCCAATGCTGAAGGGCTTTATAGGTGTCGATTTTACTTTTACGCTGCTCGATACTGGCCAGATTTTTATAATATTCTGATTCCAGGTCTTCAAGGGTGCGTTCGGGATCGTTGTAAATTTCAGCATCACGCGCCATGGCCGAAGCCACGGATATTTTTTCACTTTCGCTCAGCTGTTCAAACCAGTTGCGGTGTTGTTCTTTATAGGCCTTTTTTTCTTGTTTTAAGGCTTTAAGCTGAACCGTGATGCGGTCGTTATAGTCTAAGACGCGTTTTTTAATCTGGCTGAAAAGCAGTAAGGACAAGGCGCCGCCAAATAAGGGCGAAATAACCCAGGATAAAGCAATTTCGCCCATTTTTGACCATTGAATCAAATGCAGTGCCTGACTGTTGCCCGCCACCACATAGCCCAGGCACAGGCCGCCGCCGACCAATCCGCCCACCAGTGAATGGGTGGTGGATACGGGTAAACCTTTTTTGGAGGCATACATCAACCACAGCGCCGCGGCCAGTAACGCACCCAGCATAACATTAATGCACTGGGACGGTGTGAGCTGCATAGCACCCAGATCAATAATGCCATGACGAATGGTCTTGGTGACTTCACCACCGGCAATGATGGCGCCGGAAACTTCAAATACGGCGGCAATGGCCAGCGCCTGCGGAATGGTCAGTGTTCCTGCCCCCACGCTGGTACCAAATGAGTTGGCCACATCATTACCGCCGATATTAAAGGCCATAAATACCCCGAACAGGGTCGCCAGAATGAAAATCACCGGCATATTATGATGGGTATAGCCCAGACCCCAGAAGATAAAATAACCGATTGTGCCCATCAGAAGGGCGATGAAGGCATAATTTACCCGTTTTAAACCGGTTGAATGTGACATGGACGAATCAGAGACCATAACTGTCTTTCGTGTTGCCGGCCATGTTTACTGAAAACAGGTCGTGCGAATGATGGCAATTTAAAGTGGCAGCTGTGCCACGCTACAAAAAAACGTTATTATAAAGGTAATCATACTAAAACGAGAATAACATGCTAACACAGACTTTTTTACCAATACAGGCACCGTTACGGTTTTATGCGGTGGTTCCCACGGCTGAATGGGTGGTGAGAATGGTGGATATCGGTGTGCCTACGGTTCAATTGCGTTGTAAAACCTTGATTGGTTCGGCTTTATTCAAAGAAATACGCCGCAGCGTTGATTATGCACGCGATTCTGATACTCAGTTATTTATCAATGACTATTGGTGGGAAGCGTGTGATTGTGGCGCTTATGGTGTGCATCTGGGTCAGGAAGACCTGGATTCTGCTGATCTGGTGATGATGAAAAAGGCTGGGTTGCGTTTGGGAGTCAGTACTCATTCTCATGAAGAACTGGCTCATGCTCTGGCTGTTTGTCCCAGTTATGTGGCGTGTGGTGCCATTTTCCCGACGGCCACCAAAGCCATGCCTACCGCACCGCAAGGGCTGGATAAATTGCATCAGTATGTACAGCAGGCTGGTGATACACCTACGGTAGCGATTGGCGGCATTACCCTGGATAATGCCCGCGAGGTACTGGCCACCGGTGTTGATTCGCTGGCGGTGGTGCGCGCGATTACCGAAGCCAGTCAGCCGGAAGAGGTAGTCAGACAATTTATGGCATTGTGGCCGTCAGACCGATAAGCGCAGTTGCAGTTGCTGATTATATCCATTGGATGCAAACTAAATGGTCAGTAGAAATAATAAAGCCAGAATGATCTTATAAAGACAATCATTCTGGCTTTTGTTGCTACCTGTTCGGCAGTGTACAAATATGAATACAAGTACGAAAATTACAACATATTTCATTTCTAAGCTGCTTATACAGCATAGGGTCTATATTACCGGTGATACCTAATATAGGCAATATTGATTTTTGGTTACAGGCTTAATCCGGGCATAAATCAGAATAGTAATTCAGAGACAGACAATCCATTATTATCATAATCTCTTGTTATTCAGAATATCCAAATGTTAATTTTATGTTTAAGTATTTGTTTTTTAGGTAATTTATTATTTTATAGTAAATCAATTCTGGTTAATAAGGAGTGATTTGTATTGGAAACCATACAATGAAATAAATGGTAAACACTGGGTAACGGTCAGTCAATGAGGTGTTTTGAGTGAGTTGTTAGTGCTTATTCAGTAATTGTATGTGTTGGCATTAGATTGAACCGATGGGGTTAGAAGTGTCTTGGAAATATTTATATCGCTGGCGGATAGGGTAAAAATTTTTTCTTCAACGGTTTTATCTGGTTGTTTCTAGGCCAGATTAATAATAAAAAACCATTAATCCGGGATTAATGGTTTGAACTGATTCCTGATAGAACTTTAAACACCGAATCTATGGAAAATCCGGTACCGTTGCATGACTGCTGAGGCCATAACTGCTGAATGTGCCTGATTGGGGAGCATCGGTTGTTTGCTTGCTGATAAACAATCGAAAGCGTTGCTCCTGACTCAGGCTGTTTAACTGAATGAAAGGCAAGGTACAGGGATCGATTTTCTTTGGATAGCTTTGTAACGCCGTTTTGAGGCTGATTTCAGGATCCCGCTGTACGCGTCTTCTGGCCAGGCGATATATTTCACTATGGGTAACCGGCTGATGGCGGCTAAATACAGCATAGCCGGTTTTCGCAGGTACTGCTCTGATGCTGGGACAATGAACATAATCAGCCAGTCGATCGAGCCAGTGGCCAATGTTTAACTGATGCAGCTGAGCCTCGTCATGAGCAAAAATACGCAATTGGTCACCCAGAGGAATTTTTCCAGGCTCTTTTTTTGCATTGAGTTGGTAACCTGGAAATGATACGCCGATATTATGCTGGCCTGAAGAGTGTATGTATTCAACCAAGGCCAGATGCAGCTGAGTATATACCTTGGACCAGATAAAATACGACGATATTTCAGCCGGCACAATGATGGTGAGCTGTTGATAATACTTCATGGCTATTCCTTACCACTACTACCGAATACACCACCGCGCACCAGAACGGCCATAACATAATGTTCCTGATTTACATCTTTCAATGGCACTCCGAGTGCGTATTGGTCAAATAAAGTATAAAAATCATCTGTTTTAGGCTGACGATAAGCTTTTCCTCTATTGGTAACGGCACCATAAGGCTCAATGGCAATGGGCTGATTCAGATCTGCATATTCTTGATACCAGGTATCGATGGTGCGCAGGGCATTGCCGATTTTTTGTGAATGCATCGCCGCCACATCATCAACCGCATAGAGAATCTTACTTTTCCTGCCTTTCTCTTTGCTTTTATCCAATACCAATTCTTCACTGGGATACACTTCCTGTGCCAGACCGATTCTGGCATAGGCAACGATTTCCAGAATCAATGGGGTCTGATAGCCGCATAAGGCCTGTGCGATGAGGCCGGCCAGTGTTTCGATGTCTTTATCAATGGCATCAAAATCATTCAAACGATATTGCAGCGCATCAAAAGTCAGCTCGAGTTTATCGCCTGCCTTAACATGTACTTCAATGGCTTCAGCGCCCACGCGGTTACGCCATAAAAAACGGGCATTGGCAATATTACAGGCATAGCGCCTGGCCAATTCAGTAAAACCATATCGATCTATGTAGTTTTTAGCTACCTCAGGATAAGAGCGGGCGAATTGTTCATTATTACAAGCACAGGGCTGAGTAATATTGCCCAATACTTTCAGGGTGAAGCTGAGTTTTAGTGTATCCTGCCGTTCGCCTAATGCACAGGCATCTACTTTTTGCAGATTGGCGTTTTCAATATCCGGATCCAGTTTGAGTTCATTGTTTCTATCTTTGTCTTTGAGACGGTTGGAAATGGTACCGCGCACTGATTTTTCAATCAGTTTCAGCGGGGTAGCCGTGTCTTCAGTACGTTTATCCCAGTTGGTGCCGTATAGATAGCCATCAGAAGGAACCAGTTTTTTTTCAAAAGCCAGTACGGAGGGAATCGGTTTGTTGTTTTTTTCAGCCATGATGAAACTCCTTTAAAGATTAAGTGAGGTTAATGTCAAGCAATGGATTGATTCCGGCAGAGATACAGATTATTTTCATCATCGATATCATAGCGCCATAAGAAATCATCCGGATTTTTGATGCGAAGAGGTTGTGGCATGATGAACTCACCCAAGGTAATGATACTTTCTGCAAAACGATGTGGGGTATCGACATCTCTCTGGTTTTGCGCATGACCTAACGGTGAGATGCCCTGAAAACCCACTGCAATCGGTACCAGCCAGCCAGAGGTCTGCCGGTGGGCAATCCATTCTACTGATGCGGTTTTTGATGTCTCTGATGGCTGACTTTCAACCGGGTGATGATGAATGCTTATATAATCCAGTAAGATATCTAATATGTCTTTTTCAGAAGAGTGATTACTGGTTTGATGATCGTCAGGTGCATTATTGAGAGCCTTAATCAGTAAATCCCGGCGTTCGATCAAGACATAACCGGGCATCAATGAACACAGTAGTTTAAGATAAACAACTGATTCTGTTTCGATATCATCTTCACTGATGTCGATTAATTGTACCCGCTGCGATAACGGCATGAGATCGCCGCCGGCAAATTTCATGGTATTGAGTAGTTGCGTTACATCTTGGATGAACGCAGACCTGCTTTCATTCTCGGCCAGATTCATGTCAGATTCCTGCCGGATTTCAATCAATAATGATACCGATAAATGGCAACGTGCTTCTTCGATAAAGGGAGGCCGGTTGCCGTCTTTATCCAGTGGATTGGCGGTACCAATAATTGAGCTTATAAAATCATTTTTGCCTTTATAGGTTTGTAAGTCCATTTGGTGACAACTGATGGCCAGTTGAAATAGTTTTACCGGCCATTTGGTTTGTAGCTTTCTTTGCAGTGCATGCATGGCACCCAGCCAGGCGGTCATGGCCGGAAAACCGATGGTATAGGGGCTACTCATGGCGTTGGCGTTATGGATGTTTAATCGGGGCAATAACAGGAAAGTACGGGTAGTCATTATAAAAATTCCTTATCGTGTTCCAGTTGTTCTTTTAGCAGATCATGAGCTTTCCGGAAGATATGGCGATAATCTACATCTTGAAGTTGAATGCGCTTTCCTGCTTGTTTAGACAGATGGTCTGCAATCCAGTCGCTAATACATTCTTGAATGTCATCATACCATTCAGAATTATTCTGACGTTGTTGCTGTTGATCTGGATGCAGATCCAGCCAGATTCGCTGTGATTCAGGGAGACGGTGATAACGCGGGTCTTTACTCCAGCCTGGGGTTTGTTCTTTGATTCTGTCAGCTTGCCGTAGAATTTCCTCAATTATCTCGTCAAGTGCATCATTGATGTCTTCACGTGTTTCCATATTATTTGGTTTTATATCAATCAGTTTTTTCAGTATACTAAATAATATTTTAAATGGTTCATTTTCAATAAACAGACATTGATCAAAAAAATCTTTGGTGGGTAAACGAATTGGTTGTTTGTTTAATTCTGGCGGAATACAAGGCAATAAATAGGCTCGGCCAGCATTCTGGTTATTTAAAACACTGATGTTTTGTGGTTTGGTGCCACCGTAAGCGGTTATGGTCAGATTAGGCAGATCCTGAAAACCATTATGCCATTGCTGATCTTTCTTGCATTGGCGGGCTTTTTTGCTTTCGTCACTAAAACGCATATGATCAATGCGTTGTTTTAATTCAGTGACCATACCGGAAGGGGTCAGAATGGATAATAGATGGTAGCTGCCGTCATCCAGCGGGAAATAGACTTGTTTGATCAGTGCATCTGTTCTGGGTTTGGCCGCATCGGCTTTGATGCTGAGAAAATCCTGTCTGATGTCTTTAAAATCAAGATGAAGTGCACTGATAAAGTTTTGGATAAGTGGAGTTTCTGATTCAAAATGTGCTAATACGGTCTCTTCATCTGATAGTGGGATTGACAGGAATTTATAGACGTCCATGGCAGCGGCATTGCCCAATACATCCAGTGGATAAGTCATGTTACCGCTGCGAAGATAACCATCGTTATTGGATGTGGCTTGAGCAACCAGAGAAGAAATTTTAGCACTGGGGTGGCTGAATTTTCCCGGATGGCTCACCATGGAAAGCTGCGTAACGCGTTTGGCTGCATCAGTAATCCAGATGGCGGGTGCAAATTTTTCTGTGGCAGAGACTTTAATCAGCTGTTGTTGTGCTTCATCGGTCTCTTTTTTGAGTTTAGCGTCCAGCCATTTTTGTTTCCGTTCTGCCAAGAAATCCAGAATTTTTTGTGTCATGGGATCCTCCGGTTAGGATAATTCAGAAAATAAGCCAAAATAATCAGAATAATAAAGATATTTCTTTCTTTTTATGTTTTCATTTGCCGTTTGTTGAAGTAATGTTAATTCACCATAGCGTTCAGATAATTTTTCCATCATGTTTTCTATGGTTTGGTCTGTATTGTGACGGTTGTTTACAACTTTTGCCATGTCCTTTTTTGCTTTTTGTCGTAATACTTTCTGATAATCATTGGATAACCACAGTCGGTTATGGTGTACTGCTGATAAAGCGGGTATGGGTTTGATATTGTAAAACTGCTCTTGCGAATTCAATTCGCCTTGTGGGCTGCGTTCATGTACCACCCAAGGATGATCTGAATCTTTATAGACAAAATACAGTATTGTATTGATACTTCCATGACGAAAACGATGCAGTTTTTGCGGTAGTCCTGTCAGAAACCAGCTTTCATCTAACCAGCCATGCAGGCCTTTAGGGCCTGTGAGCTCAGACTGGGTTAATAATTGCTGTATATAGAAGTGTTCCAGATCGGCCAGAAACCGGGTGGGATGCAGCTCTGGATTTTTGTGAATACGGGTGCTGGCATCGACGCCGGTACGCAATTTATCTTCATCCAGAAGTTTGGTTAAATCTTTGGTTTCTAAATGATAACTTCCAAATCCTTTCTCATAACCCGGCCGGCTGAAGGCAACGTCTGCACCTTGCAGACCTTTGAAATTGTATTGCAGAATACCAATATTGGGATCTTGGATTTCTTGGTTACGATGGCGCCGGATACGACCACACATCTGAATAATGGAACGCATGGACGAGGGTTCGATAATGCCCCAGTCAAAATCATGATCCCGGCCGACTTCTTCTACCGGTGAAGCCACCAGAATAAAAATAACATTCTGGGCATCGGTCTGGTCAAGATGTCTGCGGATCATCGGGTTTTCGTGTGGCTTACGCGGTGGTTTACGGTTTAAGACCTGATCCAGATGATGTTCCTGTTCATGGCGCAACAGCATGATCTGGCGGCTGTGATAAACCATGATGCGTGGTGCGGTATCGCCTGGCCAAGGGGTATTTTCATCCATTAAATACTGTGCCACAGCCACGCAAGGGTCAATATTGGCCATGCGTACCACACCGAAGGAATAGCATTTTTTTGTATCAGGGTCAATTTCGTGGTGATGCTGATGTAATTCAATAATGTGTTCTTTTATTCTTTCAGCATAAGCTTTAATCAGGCTGGTTTTATCCTGTTTGCCGGTTTTTAAATCCTCACAGGGAATAATATAAGCACGTTGTTTACTGGGTTGTTTGGTTAATTCAGCCAGTCGTTTATGGATAAAATGCTGGTGTTGTTGCTGGTAATTGGCGAGGGCAGCAGTGGTTTCGTTGCTGGTGACGGGGTATACATCTATATTATTTTTGAATTCATCTATCCACATGGCGGTAATGGGCTGCTGTATTTGTTTAAACGCCTGATGCTGCCGCCAGCCTTTCTGATAGGCGTGAAATAAACCCATGGCCAGATCGGGGGGAATGGTGGCTGAAGACAACATGACTTTGCGTCCGAGCATGCCGGCCAGATGCACCAGTCTGCTGATGGCGCGGAAATCTTCGGGGTTAAAGTCGTCTACTTCATCCAGTACCAGATCAGAAGACAGTAAGCGCAAACAGGGCAGCAGGTATCTGCCTCCTTTGACGGTTTCAGTAGCGCCAATAATATGGTCAATGGTGCAGACTAATACGGGTTTGTATAGTAAAGATTTATTTTTATTTGATTTTTTCGGTGGAAACAAGGCCTGCATGAATTCTGCTTCGGGCAGCGGCACAAAATCCTCATCATTCAACTCACCTTCTAATAGTTCTTCTTCGGATTCAGAGCCGTTAAATTGTGACTCTGAGCCGGATGGTGATTTAGACGATTCTTTGTCCAGATCATGCAATTCCTGAATCGCCTGGGAGCCAATCAATACTGCCAGGTCTGCTTCAGTCAGCCCCAGTTGTTTGCGATAGACGTCCCCCGTTTGCAGCGTGAGGGTACGTAATCCCAAGGCCAGAATATAGCGCAATGAGCGGCCGTCTTCTGAAAGTGCTTGCATGATTTTGGCATTGGCAATGGTTTTGCCTTGGCCGGTGCTGGCCATGTTGACAATAAACCAGCCTTGATGATGGGCATCCGGATATTGCTGGCGATATTGACGGATTTTCTGAACAGCTGTGTCCTGCCATTCATAGGCACGCGGACTTTTTTTCAGTAGTCGCCGGTTTTCTGTCTGGTGCATGTTGTTTTCCAGACAGCTGAGTGATTGCGCCGCACGTAAAGCATGCTGGCAGACATTCACCAGATGTTCGTCCAGCCATTGTTTGGGTTTGCGCTCTTTATCGGTATTGGCCCATAAGCCGATATTGCTTGGCCAGTCTTTGTCTTTGTCGCAGGAGGAGTAATAATGGTCGCCCAAAGTCAGGCACCAGTGTGCATGATGTAAAACCAACCGCCAGGCACCGGAATCTTGTACTTCTTTTGCTGAATGGGTTTGCTGTTCTAAGCGTTGCGCCCATTTTCTGATCTGTTGATGCCATTGCGATGAATGGCTCAGTAATTTATTTTTATCAAATTTAATGGTATGGCTGACATTGTCCCGGTACAGATGGTTATAACCCCATTCATCGTTAATGTATTTGAATAGCTGTGTCACGTCTGCCGCTGGTGCTGCTTCAAATCTGGCGCGCTGGTTTTGATCAGTAACAGTGGGCAGCCGGTGATGCGACATGATTAACCAGGCCACCCATTGCGCCAATGGTGGTAAAGATGATAAAGGCAATAATAGTGATTCTGTTTGTCTTTTATGTTTATCGAAGTAGTATTTAGTAAGTCCTTTACATTCTGCTGCAACCAGTGACAACAGTTCTGCTTCAAGTTTAATAAAGTCATTTTGATCTTGCTGTAATGCCTGTAACCAGGCTGCATCGGTATTAAAGTGTCCGGATTTTTGCACCAGTGCGCATAACAGTAATACCGATACCCATTCATGCCGGAAAGGATCACTGATTTTTGAGAAAGTCAGTTTTTTCTGAAATACCTGATTGGCTTTACCCCAGTCGTGCAGGAGGGCGGCAACGGCGACCAGGGCTTTAATCAGTGGCAGATAATGCCAGTTATTTTCCCATTGGCTTTGCAGCAGATTGGTACGGGTGGTGTTAACGGGGACGTGCCCGGATGAATTAAATTTACGGCTATTGCCGACAATCCATTGAAGCTGGCTGAGGCGGTGCGAGCGTACCCAGTGGCAGGCCACAGCGGTATTTTTGGTGGCCTGTTGGCGCAATAGTTTATGCACAGCCTTGAGGCCTTCTGCTGTGATGATGGTTTGCCATGTGCGCTCACCAATGCGATTGGCAAAGGCATCCAGTATTCTGCGGCTGCGGCTGAGTGCCTTTTTTTCACATTGGGCAGTAAAGATCACCATCATAGCGATGCATCCTCCTCAATATTGGTGTCATTAATATTGGCCAGAGCATGGTGTTTGACAGTGTTGAATAAATAGTCTAATGCCTGATGTTCCGTAAATTTCTGGAGTAATTGCTGACGAAATTCCTGTTCTGTCAGATTTTCTTTGGCAGCGATAAATGCCCAGGGTAAAACCAGGGCATCTTTGATCAAGTCAGCCACATCAAACACCAGAGCACCGCGGCGGGTTTTTCCGTGCATGACGGCAAAGCCGTGCGGAATGCCCAATACCCATAAAGCACAGGCAGCCAGGCCATAGGCCAGATAGTTACCATGATTGAGAAACTGATTGGCCTGATCAGGTTCTTCATGCTGGCGACTGAATTTTCCGTAGCCAGTCAGTTTAGCCGCCAGTCGATATAAACTTTTGGTAGCTGGCGCTTCTGCATTGATCAGCAGGTCTTTGACATCTGGACTCTGATCAATTTTTTTTCGGAAAGATTGCAAAATGCGCTCGATTTCCAGTTCATCGGCATAAAAACCGTTGTCATGCAGATCACGGTCTTTTTGCCATACCCGATTCAGATAATCAATACGAGCCAGCTGAAACTGTTTGGCAACATTTAAGCGCTGCGTTGCATCAAACCAGAATTTCAGCCAGCCCTGGACATAGGCGGTAGGGCGGTATTCATTCTGTGGCGTCAGCCATTCGACTTCGGTACCGCTGAAAAGCGGTGTTGCACCACTACCACAAAAACCGACCAGAACGCCGGCGCTGGTAAGCATACGCATGGCGGCCTGAGTGATGGAGGTACCGGTACCCAGTAACAATACCGTGGTATTGGCAATGGGAATATTCCAGTATTGATGGGCTTGTTTGGATTCGGTCAGATACAGTACACGACCATCTTTCTGCATAACGCGACAATGTTCCAGATAATATAAATTAGCTCGTTTGGAATGCAGAATGGCTTTCAGATCGGTTAATTGTTCCATAAAATCCCATGTTAATTTAAATATTTATTGTCATAGGGTGTATTATAAACAGATCAACAATAATTATTTAATATTTACAATAATAAATTTAAAATATTAAATAGGAAATATAAGTTAAGTGTTTTTGTTTATGAAATTCTGTAGCTGTTGCAGAATCCGGCGGCTATGAATACCCTCCGGTAATCTGAAATCCAATAGCATACGGGTTAAGCGCAAGGCTTCGTTGTGCTCTTCTTGAGTCTGTAAATTGTGTTTGGTTAATGCCTGCAAAGTTTGGCCCCGGATAATCAGGCCTTGTTCATGAGTCTCAGATGGTGTGTCTGCTACCCGCCGCGGTGCGTGTTCGGGGCGCAGCCAGTAGGATTGGTCTGTATCAATGGGTTTGGCATGCTGATCCTGACTGATGTCTGGCGCAATGCCCAGCGATTTTAAGAGTGTCCATTCAAAATAGCGCAGCTGTGCCAGGTGTTCCCCTTGGCTGATGTGCTGTAAAACGGTATATAACGCTTGATAAATGGCGGGTGACGGGTCTTCGCGAGCAGTGAGTTTCTGTACTAGTTCATTGACATATAAAGCGCTGAACAGTGATTGATTCTGTGGCTGTGGCCAGCCGCCCATCCATTGGGCGCGGTGCAGGATTTTAAGTTCTTGCTGGCCGTACCATGAAAGTGATAAGGGCACAAAAGGGGTGAGTATGCCGCGCAATTCACTTTGCCGTTTGCGCGCACTGCGGGCAATCAGGCTGATGCGACCATAATCGCGGCTGAATACTTCAATAGACAGGCTGCTTTCGCGCCAGGGTCTGGTGGCCAGTAAAAAAGCGGGCTGATGATTAATACGGTTGGCAAGGGCGGGCATGATTTATGTCAGTAAGAGGATTCAGTTTATTATAACTTGATGCCATACTAAAATTGACCCTTGAGGTTAAAAAAGGCATAATTCTCCCGATAACAAATACTTAATATTCAGGCAGCCGGTAATGTCGTTACTGGCTGCCTGAATGCATTCATTTTATTACAGAAAGTTTGCCCATTGATGAAAGTACCTGAATTATTATTACCGGCCGGTGGTCTGGAACGTATGCGCACCGCTTTTGATTATGGTGCCGATGCGGTTTATGCCGGTACGCCGCGTTATTCTTTACGTGCCCGTAATAATGAATTTGCCCAGTTACCGGTTTTGGCGCAGGCGATTGAAGAAGCTCATGCGCGCGGGAAAAAGTTTTTTCTGGCGAGTAATATTTTGCCGCACAATGCCAAATTAAAAACCTATCTGGCCGATATGGAGCCGGTGATTGCCATGAAACCGGATGCGTTGATTATGGCTGACCCGGGGCTGATCATGAAGGTGCGTGAACGTTGGCCAGAAGTACCGATTCATTTATCGGTACAGGCCAATACGACCAATGCCTGGGGGGTGCAGTTCTGGCAAAGCATCGGTATTGAGCGGATTATTTTATCGCGTGAACTGAGTATTGATGAGATTGCTGAAATCCGCCAGCAATGCCCTGATATGGAGCTGGAGGTATTTGTACACGGGGCGTTGTGTATCGCCTATTCAGGGCGCTGTCTGTTGTCTGGCTATTTCAATCATCGCGATCCGAATCAGGGCACATGTACCAATGCCTGCCGCTGGGATTACACCATGCATGGCGCAAAGCCGAATGATGCCGGCGAGGCTGAATTATTGCAGGGTTTTGATTTTCAGCAGCAACAGTTGCAGCAATCCGATTTAGCAGCGGGTATTAACGGCCAACAGCGCCATCCTTTGGCTGACCGGGTGTATCTGATTGAAGAAGCCAATCGCCCGGGTGACATGATGCCGATCATGGAAGATGAGCACGGTACCTATATTATGAATTCCAAGGATTTGCGCGCGGTGGAACAAGTGGCAAAGCTGGCTGAAATCGGGGTGGATTCATTGAAAATTGAAGGGCGCACCAAGTCGGTCTATTATGTGGCGCGTACGGCGCAGGTATACCGGCGTGCGATTGATGATGCGATGGCAGGTAAACCGTTTGATTATTCATTGCTGGCCGAACTGGAAGGGCTGGCCAATCGTGGTTATACCACGGGTTTTCTGGAACGGCATCAGACACAGGATTATCAGAATTATCTGTCTGGTCATTCTCTGGCCAAGCGCAGCCAGTATGTGGGCAAGGTGATTGCGGTTAACGATGAAGGCTGGGCCAGTATTGAGGTGAAGAATAAATTCAGTGTGGGTGATCGTCTGGAAATCATTCACCCGAGTGGTAACCAGATTATTGAATTGCAGACCATGCTGCGTAAAGGTAAGCCGGTTGAGGTGGCGGCGGGTAATGGGATTGAGGTAGAGATTCCACATATGGCAGGCAAAGAGCAGGCGCTGATTGCGCGGTTACTGTAATGCGCCGATGGTTATGTGGGTGCAAGGAATGAATTGATTCTTTAAGTTTCATCAAAACCAATCGCTCAGGACTGAATTCCATAGACGGATATTCAGTCTTTTTTTATAGCACGGTTCAGGCTGAATATCCGCTCGTAAGGAATTTTAATACAGGCTTTGGGCTATGACCGCTCTGGTGTCCAGCCTTGTAATTGGTTATTGACCAGATGTTGTAAGGCGTCAACCCATTCATGGTTGTCGTTAAGACAGGGAATGTAATTCAATTGCTGGCCGCCATGCGCCAGAAAATCCTGTTTACCGCGGATATTAATTTCTTCCAGTGTTTCCAGACAATCGGTGACAAAACCCGGGCATACCACGTCCAGTGTGCGTATGCCTTGCTGCGGTAATTGCTGGAGTAAATCCTGGGTACTGGGGCCTACCCATTTGGCCGGACCAAAGCGACTTTGAAAAGCCAGGGTGTATTGTGAGGGAGAGAGTTGTAATGCTTCTGTCAGTAGCCGGGTAGTGCTCTGGCATTGGCTGACATAAGGGTCACCTTGTTGCCTTTGCGCTTCGGGAATACCGTGAAAGCTGATCAGCAGGTGTTGCCCTTGGCCATGCTGCTGCCAGTATTGTCTGATGTGTTCGGCCAGTGCGTGAATATAACCGGCATCATCGGCAAAGGTGGTAATGCTGCGTACTGCCATCTGGGCGCGTTGTTTGAGTAATACCCGCCATACCTGATCCAGTGCCGCACCGGAACTGGAAGCGGCGTATTGAGGATAGAGGGGTATGACCAGTATCCGGTCTGCGCCTTGCTGTTTCATGTGCTGCATGACTTGCCGCACACTGGGCTGGCCATAGGTCATGGCATAAGCAGTAATGATGTCTTCGGAAAAACGCTGCGAGAGTGCCTGAGTAAGTTTAATCGTGCCAGTGAGTAAAGGTGAGCCGTCTGCCTGCCAGATGGTTTGATAAGCATGGGCACTTTTACGGCCGCGAATGGGTAGAATAATGCCACGCAGCAGACATTGCCACAGAAAACGCGGCAATTCCACAACGCGCTGATCAGACAGAAATTCACGCAGATAAGGCCGGACGGCCTGAGCTGTCGGTGCTTGCGGTGTACCCAGATTCAGCAGTAATACGCCGACTCTGGCGCCGGATGAATCGGCTTCGGGCAAAAACAGATCAGGCATAATGAGAGTACCTATAGGGCTAAACACGGCCTTATCATAGCATGAATTACTCTGGCTTTCGTTGGTTCTGCATCTTGTTTATTTTAATTTTTTATTAAAATCAAAAGTTAATTATCTTTTCGTGCCAGAATGCGCCTACTGCCGCCCAGTTCGGCAGTAGAGACTATACCCGCTGTTTCCAGTGCTTCCATCAGGTTGGCCGCACGATTGTAGCCAATGCGTAAATGGCGCTGGAGTGACGAGATAGAGGTTTTGCGGGTATCGAGCACAAAAGCCACGGCCTGATCAAATAATTCATCGCTGTTGGCGTTGGGATTGACCTGATTTTCAGTGCTTTGAGCCGCTTCGCCGCTGAGTAAACCTTCCACATATTGTGCCGGTGCCTGTTGCTTGATGTGGTCAACAATGGCATGTACTTCCTGATCGGATACAAAGGCGCCGTGTAAACGGGTCGGTTCGGCCTGGCCGGGCGGTAAAAACAGCATATCGCCTTTGCCGAGCAGGTTTTCAGCACCCATCTGGTCAAGAATGGTGCGACTGTCGATTTTGCTGGATACCTGAAAAGAAACCCGGGTCGGGATATTGGCTTTGATCAGGCCGGTAATCACATCGACGCTGGGGCGCTGCGTGGCCAGAATCAGGTGAATGCCGGCCGCGCGTGCTTTTTGCGCCAGACGGGCAATTTGCTGTTCGACTTTTTTACCTTCCACCATCATCAGGTCGGCCAGTTCGTCAATCACCACCACGATAAACGGCAGTTTATCTAAAGGCTCCGGCTCATCCGGATTCAGGCTGAAGGGATTGACCAGTGGCTGACTAGATGTTTTGGCCTGTTCGACTTTACTGTTGAAGCCGGCAATATTACGTACGCCGACATGCGCCAGCAGGCGATAACGTTTTTCCATTTCAGCCACACACCAGTTTAATGCCTGAGCGGCTTCTTTCATATCGGTGACTACCGGTGCCAGTAAATGCGGAATGCCTTCATAGACACTCAGTTCCAGCATTTTCGGGTCTACCATGATAAAGCGCACTTCATCGGGTTGGGCTTTATAGAGAATAGACAGAATCATGCAGTTAACGCCAACCGATTTACCTGAACCAGTGGTGCCGGCCACCAGAAGATGAGGCATTTTGGTCAGGCTGGCAACCACGGGCAGACCGGCAATGTCTTTACCCATGGCAACGGTGAGTTTATCCTCCGCCTGGGTAAAGACATTGGCCGCCAGAATATCGGCTAAAAGTACATTCTGGCGTACTTCATTCGGCAATTCGATGCCCATGGTGGTTTTACCGGCAATGGTTTCAACCACCCGAATACTTTGTACTGACAGCGAGCGGGCTAAATCTTTATTCAGATTCACAATCTGACTGCCTTTAACCCCCTGTGCCGGTTCGATCTCATAACGGGTAATCACCGGTCCTGCCGTGGCGGTGGTTACCTCCACCTGAACACCGAATTCTTTCAGCCGCCATTCGATCTGTTCGGCAGTCTGCTGTAATTTTTCGGTATCAACAGGTACTGTCTCATTACCGGGTTGAGCCAGTAGATCAATGGCCGGTAATTGAATCTGTCCGGCTTGCGGCGGGGTAACGGCCGTCGGGATTGTATCGGTATTTTCGGGTGTGTTAACCGTAGCCGGTGCGGTGCGTACTGTGACCGTTTTGCGATTACTGCTGGCGGTGGCCGGTGTTTCAACCGGCAAAGCGGTAATGGCTTTGGCCTGTTTGGCGCTCTGACGAATGTGTTTGGCATTGGGTAAATTGGTAAGAAAACGTGGCCGCTGGCGTAACAGACGATGCCACAGCCATTCAAAAGGTGCACCAATGGTTTCAACCAGCGTCAGCCATGAAACCTGTAACAATAATGACACCGCAATCACCATCATCACCAGAATAATGATCAGACCGCCTGAAATACCCAGTAAGGTATCCAGCAGGCTACTGCCAAAGTAACCGATCAGGCCACCGGCACCCATCGGCAGCCGGTCTTCCAGAAAGTGCTGTGCAACCGCCATTTCCAGTAATGGGCTGAAAAACAACAATAATAATACCCCGATAAGCGCCAGACCAATATTGTAACGTTTGGGCTGATGATTTTGTCCCAATGAACGGGCATTGAGCGGACGTAAGCTCTGATATAAGGCCAGAATGGCCGCCAGTATTGCCCACCACACCGAAAGACCGAACAGGTAATAACCAATATCCGCAATGTAAGCGCCTGTGATGCCAACCAGATTATGGGGGTGAGACAGGCCATTATGGCCACGCGACCAGCCTGGATCATCAATGCTGAAACTGGCCAATGCCAGAATAACCAGCAAGGTGGCGGCCAGCGCCACCAGCCAGCAGGTGTCATTCAGTAGATTCATAAACCATGGCTGAATGCTGCGGCCAGCTGGTTTAGGTGGTTGCAGTTTGTTCTTTTCCGGTACTTTTGTTTTAACGGATTTTTTCGGGCGGATACTCATAAATTATTCTATGAAATTTTTAAGGCAGATGCTGATTGAGCATTGCCCTTACATTAAAAATGATTAATCAAGGCAGGCAGTCCGGATTTAAACCCAGTAACCACAACCCGCAATACGTGCTCCGCGGGCGCCAGTAGCATGATGAACATCAACCGCCTGTTTTTGGCACCAGCAGGCAGCCAGCCAGGCAAATGCGGCAGCTTCTACCCATTGCGGCGGCAATTGTAATGCCGTTGTGTCACTCAGGGTGATCTGGTGCGCCGATAATAAAGCGTACAGTGTTTCTATTAGCAAGCCATTTTGGGCACCACCGCCACAGACAAACACCTGTTGTGTCTGCGGTGCATGGCTGATGATGGCCTGTGTGGCTGTCCGGGCGGTGAGCATCAATAAGGTACGCAACACATCTGCCGGCGCTTCCTGACCGTTTAAATGCTGTCTGAGCCAGCTTAAATTAAATAATTCGCGTCCGGTGCTTTTGGGATAAGGACGGGCAAAATAAGGCTCGGCCAGCAGGTTATCCAATAGTAAAGGCAGGATACGGCCACTGGCGGCCAGTAAACCCTGATCATCATAAGCACATGCCCAATGCTGTTGTACCCAGGCATCCATCAGCATATTGGCCGGTCCGGTATCAAAGCCCCAGGCCGGTTGATCCGGCGGCAGAATACTGATATTGGCAATACCACCTAAATTCAAAACAACCCTTGTTTGCGTGTTATCGGCAAAAACGGCCTGATGAAATGCCGGCACTAAAGGCGCGCCCTGACCGCCGGCGGCCAGATCACGCTCACGAAAATGACCCACGGTGGTGATCTGAGTCAGTTCTGCCAGTAATGCCCAGTCCATTAACTGGATACTGTAACCGGATTGGGGTGCATGGCGTATGGTCTGCCCATGGCAGCCAATGGCCTTGATATGGCCGGCATTTAAGCCTGTCTGTTGTAATAATTGTATGATTGCCTGCGCATTGAGTCTGGCCAGTTGCTGTGCCAGTAAAGCGCTCTGTGCCAATTCATTGCTTTGTACGTTTTGTAATTGCAAAAGTGCCTGTCTGAGTGCCGACGGATAAGCCACAAAAGTATGTGCTACCGCACCTTGCCATGCAGTTTGGTCAAACTGAGCCAATACTGCATCAACACCGTCCATACTGGTGCCGGACATCAGGCCGATATAGTAATCATTGTTTTGCATAAGACTGGCCGCCTCAGGCAAACTGGGCAATAACCGGCGCGTGATCGCTGGGGCGTTCCCAGCCGCGAGCTTCAGTAGCCACGCTCACGTCTTGCAAGCGACTGAGTAAGGGAGCGCTGACCAGAATATGATCGATGCGTAATCCCAGTTGGCGTTTAAACATATTCATGCGGTAGTCCCACCAGGTATAGCAGGCTTTTTCAGGATGGCAGTGATGGAGGCTGTCATGCAGACCACAATCCAAAAGAGCCTGAAACCATTGCCTTTCTGTGGTAGAGCATAATATTTTTTCATGCCATTTTTCGGTATCGTACACATCAATATCATGCGGAGCAATATTAAAGTCACCCAGCACAATGGTGTTTGCATGTGTCTGTAATTCGTGTGCAACATACTGGCGTAAAGCGGCAAACCAGCGCTGCTTATAAGCAAATTTTTCACTGCCCACACTTTCACCATTCACACAATACACACAGATAACGCGAACATCGCCCACGGTAGCGGCAATCACCCGTTTCTGTACATCATCAAAATCGCGCATATCCAGTATCGGGTTTTGGGGTATCTGTTTACTTAAAATAGCCACACCATTATAGGTTTTCTGACCATTCCATACTGCGTGATAGCCCGCTGCTTTGATGGCCTCAAGCGGAAATTTATCCTGATCCAGTTTCAGCTCTTGTAACGCCAGTATATCCGGCTGATATTGTTCCAGCCAGGCCAATACATGGGGCAGACGGACATTAAGCGAATTGACATTCCAGGTAGCAATTTTCATCATAGAAAGCGCAAACAGGTAAAACAGCTATTGTATGCGCAAAGACGGTTAAGTTCTATGTCTGACTGACTGAAGAAGAGCGATTATTTGACTACGGGTCGGTTAGGGAAGATAAATCATTTTATGTCAGCCAGTATGGTTTCGGGGAAATAGGATTCATAATGAGGCAATAAAACCCGTTTTGGTGTTGCCGGGCAATGGTAGTGGTTTTATGATTTTGGTTAACCCTTTGCAAAATCTACCCTCATATTTGGTATTAACAACAATGATTTTATAAAAAAGGCAGCATTTGCGGCTTATACTCAGATTATTGTGGTTTGCTCAAAAAATGGTTATTGCAGTAATGGCTAACTGATTATAAAAATAACATTTAATTTTCCGGTTAATAAGGTATATGCCTGTTTCCGGCTGATGCCCGTGCTTTAATGTAGCTGGTGATCTGTTTTACTTTGTGCAGAAGATAGAAGCCGCTGGTTTTATAAATGGTGCAACTTCTGTCTGGTGAATGATAGGTATGTTATTTATCTGAAGACAGATGCAGAATTGAATAGATTTTCTGATCAATATTGACTACCGGTTTATGTTCAAAAAAGGTGAAATTGGCCATTTTCCATTTATCCGGATTATAAATAATGACCTTACCTGATTCATCTGGCTGGTTGATTGGGTTGAAATCAACATCTTTCAGACTCAGACGGGGTGTTATATCCGTATATTGTTCCACAACAAAGTGACTGTTTTTAAATGAATGTTTGAGTTCAATCAGGGCAGTAATGCCGATTTCGATGTTTTTCCAGCCAAAAGATTGAATGATATGATCAAAAAATCCCTGGAAAATGAATTGATTCATGCCTTCTGTTTCTTTCCAGACATAAAGCGGGCAATAACTGTTTGCCAGTGCGCCCGCAGCTTTTTCCGTAATTAAATAAGCTTTAAACAATAAATCAGGAAAACGATCAGTTTTACTGCCGTTCTGTTTTATGCGGTTTTTAATGATATCCATATCATAATCAGCAGGCAGGCTGATTTTATATTGCATGGCTTGCATCGTTCATTACTCCTGTCAAAAAAACGGTATGTTATGAGATGGCTGGTCACAGGCATAATCCTCATTTATGATCAGGTGATCATGGATGATGATAAGTGATGTGCAGATATGGATATGAAGGATTTGTTGATTTTCAAAACCATTTATGAAATGAAAACGTTAAATCGGGCTGCAAAACATTTAGGCTATACTCAGTCCAATATCAGTGCCCGTTTGCAAAAAATGGAGCATGAATTACGTACGCTATTATTTATCAGAAATTATGATGGGGTACAGGTAACAGAGCAGGGTGCACGCTTTTATGATTTTGCTATAAATACATTGACACGACTGGGTGATATTAAAACCGGATTTAATCGTAAAAAATCCAGATTATTAACCTCAGAATTATTATTTAAGTTTCTTGTGGTTGAAAAAGAACAATATTCCGTCTTAGCTACAGACATTATGATTAAAAAGAGTAGTGAGATAGAACAGGAACTCAGTCAGCATTGCTATGATAATGTAATATGTTTTAATCCACTGATTCATCATCATTATCAGCGAGTGGCCACAGAGCCATTGATGGTTGGCTTGCTACAGGGTAATCTGGAGGAAAGCAAGACTGATTTACCGATTTTTATGAATAGTGATGCCACCTGCCCGCTGCGCCAATTAACACTTGAATTATGGCCGGATACTGATCGTCTGATTGAAATAGATTCATTAGAAAATTTATTACAACTGGTCATCAGAAAGCAGGGTATGGCAGTGTTACTGCGCTTTCTGATTTCAGCAGATTACCAGCCAGTGGATCATCAGACATATGTTATTGATTATTATCATTACCAGCCACAGTAAATAAAGAATCGGGACATGTGCTGATGACTGATCTTTTTTGCATAGGCAATGTGCCTGCACTTTATCTACTCCTTTTTAGCAAGAAGGGAAGCAGTAAATAAATTCAAGACTGCTTGGAAACAGCAGCTATTTTGACTGCAAAAGAAGTATGAATATTGAGTGTAAAATACCGGTCAGACAAGGTGGTTTATCCTAAAACAGACTGTCTGGTCTGGCTAAAACTGATGGATTCTTATGGCACCAAACTTTAGTCCAGATGAGCAATGGTTACTTTCAATTCGCGCATGGGTGCCAGCAGTCTATCCCAGTTCTGGCGCTGACGGGCAAATGCCGGCCATTGCTGCTGATCCAGTGGTCTGGCTGGCAAGGCCATGCTGGCCGGATTGACGGCCTGCCCGTTAATCCGGACTTCATAATGAACATGCGGGCCGGTAGCACGGCCCGTCATGCCTACATAGCCAATGATTTCGCCAGCCATCACGCTTTGTCCGGCAGCAAGTGGCGCAAAGGCACTCATATGACCATACAATGTTTCTACCGCTTCATTGTGACTTAATACCACTGTATTGCCATAGCCGCCACGTACGCCGATACTCTGCACCACACCATCGGCGGTAGCGTAAATCGGTGTGCCTGTCGGCGCGGCATAATCAATGCCGCTGTGCATCATCAGGGTATGTAAAATCGGATGAATCCGGCTGCCAAAGGGTGAAGAGATTCTTATATTATCTACCGGCGCACGGCTGAAACCATGGCGTAAGGGTTGTCCTTTTTCGTCATAATACTGACCATTGCCTTCCTGTTCCTCATCAAAAAAATAAGCCTGATACAGTTGATTCTGATGGCTGATTTCAGCCGCCAGAATATTGCCTGTATCCAGAATCTGACCGTGATAATATAAATTCTGATAAATCAGCCGAATGGTATCACCCGTCATGAGTTGATCCAATGAAAGCCGATCGGCAAAAATCTGACGCAATGTTTCGCGAATGGCCACCGGAATATCCGCCTGTGCCAATGCACCCGATGCTGAAGTTTTAATCACCACCGCTTTGAAAACCGGCAATGTTTCTACCTCAATCCGCGCCTGATTGAGCTGCCATTGTCCCTGAGTTTGTGTCAAGGACACCAGGTTTTTTTCACCATTATCATGATCGTTAAAAAACTGAATGTCTGTTAATCTGCCCGCCTGATCTTGCCGGATACTGAGCACCTGATTGGCCTGTAATTGCTGTAGTTGTTTGTTCAATAGCGGTGTTTGTTGTAAATGGCGAATATCAGCATCGTCAACGCCCAAACGAGTTAACACCAAAAACAAGGTATCCCCCGGCTGAACCACTTCATCACGCTGGTTTACATCATGACGATGGGGGCTGATGGTTAATGCAGGCAGATTCAATATGGTATCGCGCGGTTGGTAGCTGGTATTTTTTTTAAATAGCCACAATAAGAGAATGCAAATCACCATGCTCAGCACACCAAGCAGCAAAACCATGCAGATTTTGGGATATCGGCGCCAGAAAAATCGCCCGCGACTGATCCAGCGGTTGTGTAAAAAAGCTGAAAATAAAGACATGGAAAAGTATTCCGGTATGCGCTGTGGCGGTTTTTTCAGGATGTGGCCGAATTATCCAGCGGGCTTTGTGCTATCCACTGGGTCAGACTTATATGCAGCGAGCACCGCAAGGGTTGCAACAGGGTGTTTACCGAGTGCGTAATATCATTATAGTCTTTGAGACGATAGACCAATAAATAAAATAAATCGTCCAGCATAATATGCTCGGGCGCAGTTTGTAAAACCCAGCCCTGATCGGTTTCCACCACATAGCGTTTGTCAGCCAGCCGCAAAAGTAATTGCTCAAGCTGACTTTCACTGCTATGCACATGATCGCGTAACTGGTACACCGTCAGTATATGGCCTTGTTGTTGTGCCAGACTCAGTTGCCAGAGTATCGTGAGCGCATCGGTAAAATTATCCTGGCGGTGTAGTCTGCTGAAGGTTGAATTGCGCCAGTAAGGCAAAGAAGAAGTGAATACTGCGCCGGTCAGCAGGATAATCCATAATAAATTCAGCCACAGCAAAAATACCGGTATGGCAGCAAAAGCACCATAAATAAGCTGATAACTATTAAAATGATTAATATAGAAAGCAAAACCTCGCCGTACTGCTTCCAGTACCACTGCGGTCACCAGTGCCCCTAAAAGTGCATGCTGCCAGTTAACCATGCGCGAGGGCACCAGCTTGAATAATAAAAACAGCAGCAGCGTGGTTAAAGCCAGATTGGTCAGTGCATGAAACCCTGAAATTAAAACGGAGTAATGTAGCACCGATTCGCTCTGGCCAGATACCTGACTGAACGTTGATAAACCTGTACTGAGTACCAAAGGTCCCAAGGTGAGTAGTGCCCAGTAAATCAGAATTCTGATCCACAATGGCCGGCTCTGGTGTACTTGCCATATCTGATTGAATGACCGTTCAATGGTTTGAATCAGCATGAGAGAAGTAATGATCATGAAGATGATCCCAATGGCGGTTAAACCACTGGCTTTCTCACGAAATTCAACCAGATACTGGCGTACTGAATCTGCACCGGCAGCAGGTACCAGGACAGTGGTAATAAAATCATTAAACCGTGTGGCCGTATCGTTAAACATCGGAAACGCTGTGATCACAATAATCGTTACTGTAAATAAAGGCACCAACGCCAGTAAAGTGGTAAACGTTAAGCTGGCAGACACCAAAGGAATATTGAAACACTGAAACCGGCGCCAGATAAACAATAAAAACTGAATACTTTTATGATGATGATACAGATTTTTCACAGCAGAATATTTCATTAAGAATCCATAATAATCAGCAGGTTTAACGCCATTGTAGCGAATTTAATCCAATTTGGGGTAATGATTAAACCATTAAAGCATTACAATCAATTCCGAGCATGTGTAAAGCTGCCAAGCAAAGCCGCTATTGCATGGAAACTTATTTGATATTCCCATCACAGACAGTATGCATCTGGCCGGCAGTGATTTATATCCCATTTTTTGGTTTCATCGGCTATCTGTAGCTGAACTGAATTTCATGTGATACAGGTTGATTTTATCAGCGTTATACAACGGTGCTGTGAATAATGATTTTCATGCTGCTTCTGATCATTGATTGCTTCAGCTTTGAAACACCACCGTATGATAAATATTTACTTGATTCAATGGCCATAATTCTTAATCCGGTTGAGTTGCTTATCAGGTTTTCAGAAACAGGGATACAATCAAAAACATAATATTGAATCATGGAATACGGACGCTGTTGGCTAAACGTATAGACAGCAATCTTTCAGTCTAAATTTAACGCTCTGTATTTAATGAATTTTTAAGCGATTATTCTCTGTTTTTATCCATTTGCCTCGTTTTTTGTCTGTGTATCGCTAAAAAAGACCAAAATTTTTTATAATAAGCTGATATTTTTATCCCACAGCAGAATCCATACCGCTGTTTAATCTGCACCTACTGAAAGAATATCATGGCCGATTTACCTGTTTTAGTCGTGTATTATAGTTTAACTGGCAGCACCCGTAATCTGGCGTTGGCCATTGCCGACGGCATTAACGCAGTAAAGGGCTGTGAAGCCATGGTGCGCACTGTACCTAAAGTATCCACCGTGTGCGAAGCGGTGGCCAGTGATATTCCCGACACCGGTGCGCCTTATGTCTCACTGGATGAATTGCAAAACTGTGCCGCGCTGGCGCTGGGTAGCCCCAGCCGCTTTGGTAATTGTGCCGCGGCCATCAAATATTTTCTGGATAGCAGCAGCAGTTTATGGCTTTCAGGCAGCCTGATTGGTAAACCTGCCTGTGTCTTTACCAGCAGCACCAGTCCGCATGGAGGGCAGGAAAGCACATTACTCAGCATGATGCTGCCGTTATTACATCATGGTATGCTACTGTGCGGCCTGCCATTCAGCGAAAGTGCGCTGAATACTACCAAGGGCGGCGGAACGCCTTATGGCGCCAGTCATGTGGCCGGCCTGAATCATCAATCCGTATTATGGCCAGAAGAATATGCTCTAGCTGTGGCTCAGGGTAAAAGACTGGCGCAGACTGCATTGAAATTACAAGCTTAATTCACACATAAACAGAAAGGGAAAAAATGACTTATGATCATTATCACAGCACTTTAACCAGCGCCCCTACGTTAGAAACCATTTATCAGCACCGCTCTATCCGTCGTTTTACTGACGAGCCCTTAACCGACACCGAGCGTGAAGCCATCTGGCAGGCAGGCCGTGCCGCTTCTTCTTCCAGCTTTATGCAAAGCGTGCATATTATCCGTGTCACCGATGCCGATAAACGCACTGCCTTATCCGAATTGGCGGCGCAACAAAAATATGTACGTACCGCGCCTGAATTCTGGGTATTCTGTATTGATTATGCCAAGCACCGGCTGGCTTATCCCGAGGCACAGGTAGACTGGACTGAAGCCACCTTAATCGGGGCGGTAGATGCCGGTATTATGGCGCAAAACTGTTTACTGGCGGCTGAATCCATTGGTCTGGGCGGCGTCTATATCGGCGCTTTGCGTAATGGTATTGAGGAAGCGGCCAAGATTCTGGCCTTGCCTGAATACACCGTGCCATTATTCGGCATGTGCCTGGGTCACCCTGATCAGCAACCATTGTATCGGCCACGTCTGCCACTGAATACCCTGGTCAGTGAAAACCGTTATCGTCTGATTGAGGCAGATACATTGGCGCAATACAATCAAATACTGGCCGATTATTATCGGGTACGCAGCAATCTGGATCTGGACTGGAGCCGCGCTGTTATCGATAATTTCGGCAAACCCGTACGGCCGCAAGTGTTGCCGTTTCTGCATAAACAAGGTCTGGCCAAACGGTAATTGATTCTGCTTGCGTTGACCAAATCATGGCTATTCGAGCAATCGGGTAGCCATTTTTGTTATGGCTCAAGGCAAGAGGTTTAAGCGAAAAATACCATGATCATGGCTGGGTGAGATCATCAAATTTAAAATCCGTTGGTGATGAAAACAAGATTTTAGAAATCACGTTTACCTATGAAATAACCTATCAGTATTTTAATATACCGGCGGCGGTTTATCAGAATCTGCTGTCCGCAGTGCCTAGGCCGGTATATAAAGCGGTTGCTGAAGATGGTAGTAAACGGAAAGTCATTAAAGAAATTTCTTCATTATTGACTATGACTTTAGGTATTCCGGTAACAGCATTGGTTTGTCCTGTTGGTTATTTTGCATATGCCCAGTCTGGTGATATTGCACCAACCAGTGCAGCCAATGCCATTCGTGTTACGATCACAAGTCATCAAAGTAATTAGGTTTAAATCAGTAATTAAAGATAATGAGCCAGTCTTTAGACTGGCTCATTATCAAACCATACAACACAGTGATAGTAGATTGAGTATGGTTTTATTGTAACCTATAGGATACAATTTATACATGAATATAATTTATACAACCAGTATTTTTAATAAGTGGTTTTCAGGAATCAGAGACAATATGATTAAGAGACGTTTACAGGCTCGTATAGATCGTATTGAAGATGGCCATTTTGGCGATTGCAAACCAGTTGGTTCGGGAGTGTCAGAATTACGTTGTTTTTGGCGGCGGTCTTAGAATTTATTATTGCCAGCGAGGCAATGAAATTGTAATTTTATTGGCCGGCAAAGATAAGTCAAGTCAGCAGCAAGATATAGAAACCGCTATTGCATTGATGCATGACATTGAAAGAGAGGAATTATAATGGCTAGCATGAAACTGAAACGCTGGGATAGTGCAGAGCATTTGCAAACTGAACAGGATATGCAGGACTATTTAAGAGCATGCATGAAAGAAGCGCCTGATGATGCCATTTTTATTGTCAAGGCATTGGGTAATATTGCACGAGCACGAGGTATGACCCAATTGGCCAAAGATACTGGATTATGCCGAGAGAGCCTTTATAAGGCTTTATCAGGTAATGGCAATCCAAGTTTTGATACTATTTTAAAGGTTTCTAATGCGCTTGGTCTGAAACTGAGTTTTCATCAAGCCTAAAAGTTATTTTGCAAAGAGTTAATTTAACCACTAGCCAGCTTTTATTAGCTGGCTTTTTTATTTATTTTAAAAATAAGTATTTTATTTAGTTACACTTGCCTAGAAAATACCGTCTTATTATTAAGACGGTATTTTTATTGTGGGAAAGATGTATGAGTAAATTAAATTTGGTACTGAAATATATGCTCTATCACTGACCTTCTATTTCTTCCTGACAAAGTACAAAAATGGTTGTTTGAAACAGAGACAAGGGAAGTAGAAATAATAAGCGCGCTTATTATGGTGGGTTTCGCATATGTTCTGCTGATCAGTGTATATGATTTTTTTGTGCTGACAGATATGAGAAATTCGAGCGGCTATATATATTCGGCCATTGCGTAGAAGAATATGCAAGAATGGCAGAAATAGCGAATAGCCCGCGTGATGTCTTGGCACAGAGGCAAGCTGACGAGGAAGGAGGTTGATGAAGTGAAACAGGGTATTTTATTTTAAGGCGCAAGGAAGAAATGCAAAAATGTCAGTAGTTTCTGACATAAATTTAGTACAAAGCTAATTTCATACATTAGCATATAAAAAAATACAGCCTTAAAAGGCTGTATTGATTTAATTTTTGGTCGGAGTGAAAGGATTCGAACCTTCGACCCCTTGCACCCCATGCAAGTGCGCTACCAGACTGCGCCACACTCCGACAAAAACAAGACGGCTATTATAGTTTCAAGTCTTTTACTTGGCAAGAGCACTTTTAATATTAGTCAGCAAATGCTGTAATTGATGGCGTGTTTCCTCAGCTGTGATGGCCGGATTACCGCTTGCATCTGTCTGATTGCGATTAAAAGCGTCAATATAAGGGTCGAAGCTATTACGTAACTGACGCACTTTAATGACATCAGAGCGGGTATAATGCCGGCCACCATAACCAATCACTGTGCCATAAGCATGCTGCCAGGCAACAAACTGTTCACAGCTGATGTCAGCCAGCCGGCATAACTCTTGCTGCGTAAAATAACGCTGCGCCGGAATGGGGGGTAATGAATTAGGCTTGTTTTCCATTATAATGATCAACCATACCCTTCAGTTTTTGCGATGCATGAAAGGTTACCACACGGCGGGCAGAAATAGGCACTTCTTCACCGGTTTTAGGATTACGACCCGGGCGTTGTGGTTTATCACGCAACTGGAAATTACCGAAGCCGGAAATTTTGATTTCTTCACCTTTTTCCAGTGTGCTGCGGATTTCTTCAAAGAAAAGTTCTACAATTTCTTTAGCGTCATGTTTGCTCATGCCGTCAATTTTGTCTACTAAAATATCGCCTAGTTCAGCCTTGGTCAGCGTCATAATGGGATTACTTTCAATAAAAAGGGATATTATCTCTAAAATGATTTGCGTTATCAAGTGAATATGTACCTGAAAATCGATTTTATTCAATTTTCAGGTATATTATTAACTCCGTAAACGAGCGTTAACACTTTTAGCCGCTTCGATAAACTGTTGAATAATTGCTTCTACTTCGTCATCAGTCAGGGTATGGTCTTGACTTTGTAAACGTATTTTAACGGCCAGACTTTTCATGTCGGCATCAATACCCTGACCACGATAAACATCAAATAAAGTCATGTGATTAATCGCGTTGTCTTTTACCTGTGCCAGTGCATCCAGTAAAGCAGCGGCGCTGACTTCATCAGGCACAATGAAAGCCAGATCGCGGAAAACCGGCTGAAATTTGGAAACGCTCTGATAATGTACCGGCGTATGCTGTAAAACCGCATTTAAGCTCAGCTCGAATAAAACCGGTGCCTGAGTCAGATCATATTGCTGTAACCAGCGCGGATGCAATTCACCCACCACACCGATCACCTGACCCTCACAGATGATTTCAGCGCTGCGTCCGGGGTGAAGTGCCGGATGGGTGGTGAGGGGACGATAACTGATTCTACGATTATAAAATAAAGCGGCAATATCGGCTTTAACATCATAGAAATCCACCATCCGGGCAGGGGCTGACCATTGCTCCGGCAATGCCGACCCGTAAGCCAGACCTGCTATTTTCGGCGTCTGAATAAAACTGTGGTCAACTGGATGTTTCCGAAAGGTGCGGGACATTTCAAACAGACGTACACGATTTTGTTTACGGTTTAAATTGCGCTGTAAAATTTCAATCAATCCACCAAATAAGGTTGAACGCATCACACTCATGTGACTGGCAATCGGATTCTGTAAGCGGATCGGATCGGTATTATTGGCTAAATCACGCTCCCAGGCCTCATCAACAAAGGCATAGCTGATCACCTCCTGATAGCCGCGAGTGGCCAGGGTGATGTGGGCGCTGAAAGACTGCTTCTGCGTTTCCGGTAAGGCCGTCATATTCAATTGGCCGTGGGTAAACTGGGCAGGAATATTCTCATAACCATAAACACGGCCGATTTCTTCAATCAAATCCACTTCAATGGCAATATCAAAGCGAAAGCTGGGCACAGTGACAATGAAACCGTCTTCACATGGCTTGGGTTGTAACCCCAGATGGGTCAGAATGGTACCGATGGCCTGTGCAGAAAGTTCAATCCCCAATACTTTTGCCACGCGTGCTGTACGCACTTTCACTTCTCGGCTGTCTGGCAGCTGTCCTAGTGCCTCGGTAACCGCACCGGCCTGACCGCCACATACAGACAGTATTAATGCAGTGGCGCGTTCAATGGCTTCATGCTGTAATTCATAATCAACGCCGCGCTCATAGCGAAATGAAGAATCTGAACCAAAACCATACTGGCGGGATTTGCCGGCAATAATTTCAGGGGTAAACCAGGCGCATTCCAACACCACATTGTGGGTGGTATCAGTGACACTGCTGTCTTTTCCGCCCATCAGACCAGCGATACTTAAAACCTGCTGCTGGTCAGCCACCACCAGCGTGTTATCGGCCAGAGTAACGGTTTTATCGTTCAGACAGGCCAGTTGTTCACCATTCTGTGCACGGCGCACGGTTAATGCACCATTGATTTTATCCGCGTCAAATACATGCATCGGCTGACCCAGTTCGAGCATGACATAATTGCCGATGTCGACCAAAGCATTGACGCTGTGTAAACCACTGCGCTGTAACCGCTGCTGCAACCATAAAGGTGTAGCTGCTTTCGGGTCGACAGCCTGAATAACGCGGCTTAGAAAGCGGCCACAGTCTGCTGGCGCTTCAATACGGACAGGTTGTGTGGCGTCAATACTGGCTGTTACTGGCTCAATGGTGACAGGTTGTAAAGGTTTTTGTGTCAATGCCGCCACTTCACGTGCAAGACCTTTGATGCTGAGGCAGTCTGCGCGATTGGGGGTGATTTTTAAAAGATGGATATGATCGTTCAGTGCCAGATATTCGCGGATATCCATGCCCACAGGTGCGTCAGCTGGCAGAATCAGCAAACCTTGGCTTTCATCGGCCAGTCCCAGTTCTTTGGCAGAACACAACATACCATTGGAAACCTGCCCGCGCATTTTGGTGGGTTTGATTTTCAGGCCATTGGGTAAGATCGCACCAGGCAGGCAGCAAGGAATTTTAATGCCAACAGCCACATTAGGCGCACCGCAAACAATCTGGGTCAATTCGCCGTTGCCAATATCTACCTGAGTGATGTTCAGCCGGTCAGCATCCGGATGCTTGGTCACGCTTTTGACTTCTGCTATTACAACCTTGCTGAAATCCGGTGCTGCAGGCATGGTTTCTTCTACTTCTAAACCGGCCATGGTGAGTAAATGAGCCAGTTGGTCGGCAGGCAATTCGGGGTTAATCCACGTGTATAACCAATTTTGAGAAAATTGCATAATACTTCCAGTAGGTTAAAAGGTATTTAAGTGGTATCTGATCAGGTAGGCACATTGCAGCAAATGACTTAAAAGCCATTCATTGGTACCAGACCATAAGGTCTAGTACTGAATGGGTAAGCATCAACCTTGAATACGCATATATTGTATTCTGATTTACCACTTAAATTTACCGGTCTGATTTTAAATCCAATGTATTACCATCAATATTAAATTATTGATTAAACTGTTTCAAAAAATTCAGATCATTATCAAAGAATAAACGCAGATCATTCACACCATAGCGCAGCATGGTAAAGCGATCCAGACCAATACCAAAGGCAAAGCCGGTATATTTTTCGGCATCAATACCGACATTTTTCAATACATTGGGATGAACCATGCCGCATCCGCCCACTTCCAGCCAGCCGCGCTCACTCATGATATCGATTTCAGCCGAGGGTTCGGTAAACGGGAAAAAAGACGGCCGAAAGCGTACCTGCAAATCATCGCGTTCAAAGAAGCGCCGGATAAAATCAGTCAGTACGGCTTTTAAATCGGCCATGGTTACCCCTTCTTCTACCCACAGACCTTCGGCCTGATGAAACATGGGTGAATGGGTAGCATCAGAATCAACCCGATAAACGCGCCCGGGCGCAATGATGCGAATGGGAGGCTCTTTTTTATCCAGCATGTAACGAATCTGAATCGGAGAAGTATGGGTACGTAATACATCGCCGTTTTCTACATAAAAAGTATCTTGCATGGCGCGGGCAGGGTGATTCTTTGGAATATTCAGCGCCTGAAAGTTATGAAAATCATCTTCTATTTCAGGGCCATCTGCCACCTTGAAACCCATGCTGTGAAATAATTCAATAATGCGTTGCAAAGTAAGCGTTACCGGATGCAGACCACCTGATTCCTGACCACGACCAGGCAAGGTAACATCCAATGCTTCAGCGGCCAGACGCGCCTGTAATCTGGCTTCGTTAAAAGCATCTCGTTTGGCATTAAAAGCATTTTGAAATTGATTTTTGCATTCATTGATGTGGGCACCTACCGTTTTACGTTCTTCTGGTGCCAGTTTACCCAAGGTTTTTAATAAAGCATTGAGTTCCCCTGTTTTGCCAAGATAACGCGCTTTAACCAGCTCCAGTGCGGGTAAATCCTGCGCTGCTTCTATGGCAGCTATGCCTTCGGCAACAATGTGGTCAGCATTTTCCATGATGAAATTTTTCCGTCAAAAAGAAAAAATAAAACGTATGTTGGGGCAAAACGGCTGATAAACAGCACGAAACGCCGGTATATTCAGGCGGTTTGCCACAACATACGAAGTCAAAATAATAAAATAGTATAAGGGGCTTATTTTAACGCGAATAATACACCGATAAAAGCTAAAAAACTTTCGGGATATTTTTTTGAAGTATAAAGAAAAAAGGAAACCTAAGTTTCCTTTTTTATTCGAAAAGCCAATTTATTTAAGCTAAGGCAGCTTTGGCTTGACTGGCCAGCTGTGCAAAAGCGGCTTTATCAAATACCGCCAGATCAGCCAGTACTTTACGGTCAATTTCAATCGCAGCTTTTTTCAGACCATTCATGAATTTGCTGTAGGATAAGCCATTTTCACGGGCAGCAGCATTAATACGTACAATCCACAATTGGCGGAACTGACGTTTACGCTGACGACGGTCACGGTAAGCATACTGACCGGCTTTCATCACCGCTTGTTTAGCAACACGGTAGACGTTTTTACGACGACCACGATAGCCTTTAGCTAAGGCCAATACTTTTTTATGACGGGCACGGGCAGTAACACCACGTTTTACGCGAGGCATAGTTTAACTCCTTAAGCGTAGGGTAACATTTTATGAACAGAAGCCATATCGCGCTCATTGACTAAAGCAGTACCGCGCAGATGACGTTTGTTTTTGGTGGTTTTTTTGGTCAGAATGTGACGTTTGAACGCATGAGCACGTTTCACACCACCATTACCCAATACTTTGAAGCGTTTTTTGGCGCTCGATTTGGATTTCATTTTCGGCATGGGAAAACTCCATTGTTGTTTGATGAGGTGAAGGGTGGCTGTAAACAGCACTTTAACACCCATACACCACGGTTTTTTGCCGCTTGGTTTAATTTCATGCATTTGCGGCCATGCATGAAGTCGGAAATTATAATATAGCTTTTACAGGGAGACAAGATTTATTGTGGTTAAGTGGTGGGGTTTATAGGTGAAATAAGGTTATGGATCACTCATGAATGAAGTCAGCAGCATAAGCATAAAGGGTAGATATTCATGACATGAATGGTTTCCGGACTGATCAAAAAAACTTATTTAAGTTTAAGATGAGGTGTGCTGATAAAAAAACCAGAATATTCATCAGTCAGGCAAACGGGAAAATAATATTGATGATGTAATCCGATATTCAGCGCAGTTTTTAGCGGCAAGATATAGATAAGATAAAATTAATATAACTGACGCAGTATTATGGGTAAACCCATAAAAATAAAGCCATGTATGAAACATGGCTTATTTAACCAACCTATTTTTTCTTGGGAGCAATCACCATCACCAGCTGACGACCTTCCATTTTCGGGAATTGTTCAACATTACCCAATTCAGACAATTCAGCCTGAATGCGTTTTAATAATTCCATGCCCAGATGCTGATGCGCCATTTCCCGGCCACGAAAGCGCAAAGTTACTTTAACTTTATCGCCATCGCTCAGAAAACGAGTGATATTACGCATTTTAATCTGGAAATCACCTTCGTCCGTACCCGGACGGAATTTAATTTCCTTTATCTGCACCTGTTTTTGCTTTTTACGCTGCTCGTCACGTTTTTTGGATTGCTCGTATTTGTATTTACCGAAATCCATCAATTTGCAAACGGGCGGTTTGGCCGTAGGGGCAATTTCTACCAAGTCTACATCGTGTTCCTCAGCAAGCCGCATGGCTTGTTGTGTAGACACCACACCTAGCTGTTCACCAGCAGGACCAATCAAACGCACTTCTTTGATGGTGATTTCACCATTAATGCGTGCTTCGCGTTCTTGAGCTATGACCGTACTCCTTATTCACGGTTTAATGACGATACAAGGATTCCTGTTTCAGATGGTTAATGAATGCTTCAATATCCATCTGTCCCAGGTCTTCACCGCCACGCTTACGGACGGCTACCTTGTTTTGCTGTTTTTCTTTGTCACCTATCACCAATTGATAGGGCAAACGTTGCGTACTGTTGTCCCTGATTTTGTAACCAATTTTCTCGTTACGCAAGTCCAGTTGTACTCGAAAACCTTCAGAAATCAGGCGATCTGACAATTTTTTACAATAGTCTGCCTGATTTTCAGTAATATTCATAATCACCATCTGTACAGGTGCCAGCCACAATGGGAATGAACCGGCATGGTGTTCAATCAGAATACCAATGAAGCGCTCCAGTGAGCCTAAAATGGCTCGATGCAGCATAACCGGGCGGGCACGTTCATTGTTTTCGGTGACGTATTCCGCACCCAATCGCTCAGGTAAAACGAAATCAAGCTGAATAGTACCACACTGCCATGACCGGCCTAAGGCATCTTTAATGTGATATTCCACTTTCGGGCCATAAAAAGCACCCTCTCCGGGGAGTTCTTCCCATTGAATGCCGCAGGCAGTCAGTGCCTCACGTAAGCCTTGCTCGGCCTTATCCCAGATGGCATCGGAACCGGCGCGTTTTTCCGGACGCAATGACAGTTTAACCGAAACATCTTTAAATTCAAACTGCTGATAAATCCGCATCACCAATTCATTGAATGCTTTGGCTTCAGTCACAATCTGATCTTCAGTACAGAAAATATGGGCATCATCCTGCGTAAAACCACGCACCCGCATCAGGCCATGAAGGGCACCAGAGGGCTCATTACGATGGCAGGAACCAAATTCAGCCAGACGTAAGGGCAGATCGCGATAAGAGCGTAAACCTTGGTTAAAAATCTGGATATGTCCCGGGCAGTTCATGGGTTTAACGGCATAAACCCGTTTTTCCGACTCGGTAATAAACATATTTTCATGATAGTTTTCCCAATGGCCGGATTTTTCCCACAGGCTGCGATCCATGATCATCGGGGTTTTGACTTCCTGATAACCGGCGCTGGTCAGTTCACGGCGCAGATGCTGTTCGATAATCTGCCATAAAGACCAGCCTTTGGGGTGCCAGAACACCATGCCCGGCGCTTCATCCTGTAAATGGAATAAATCCATTTGCTTGCCCAGACGACGGTGATCACGCTTTTCTGCTTCTTCGATGCGCTGTATGTAAGCGGCCAAATCTTCCTTATTGCCCCAGGCAGTGCCATAAATACGCTGTAGCTGCTCATTTTTGGCATCGCCGCGCCAGTAGGCACCGGATAATTTGGTTAGCTTGAAATTTTTCAGAAAACGGGTATTGGGGACGTGCGGACCACGACACATGTCAACGTATTCCTGATGATAATATAAGCCCATGGCTTTTTCATCAGGCATATCATCAACCAGTCGTAGTTTATAATCTTCATGACGCTGGCGGAAAGTATCAATCACTTCAGCACGGGGTGTCATTTTTTTGATGACATCATAATTTTGCGCAATCAGTTCCTGCATCCGCTTTTCAATAGCCGCCATGTCTTCCGGTGTAAAAGGGCGCGGATACGAAATATCGTAATAAAATCCATCTTCAATTACCGGCCCGATCACCATTTTGGCTTCAGGATACAATTGTTTGACTGCATGGCCGATTAAATGGGCGCAGGAATGGCGGATAATCTCCACTCCTTCCTTATCTTTGGCGGTAATGATGCTGACCTTGGCGTCTTCGGTGATGAGATCACATGTATCTACCAGTTTGCCGTTGACACGGCCGGCAATGGCGGCTTTAGCCAGGCCTGCGCCGATTGAAGCGGCGATGTCAGCAATACTGACCGGAGCTTCGAACTGACGGACTGAGCCGTCGGGCAAGGTAATGTTTAACATGGATACTCCAACTCCCGAAAAAATAAAACAATCCGGCATTTGAGGGCATTGTGACCCAGAGCAAATGAGGGGATGGTTGCATTCTGAAATTTTGAAAAACCAAAGATGGCAGGCGCAATAAAGCAGCCTTTTCTTGGTATAAAGGCGGCTATTTTAACGGATTTGGATTTTAGTTGGCAATGCCTGAGGCGGCGAAATACAGTGATTTCAGCTATAATCGCCAAATTATATCAGTCTCTTTACTTATTATGCTGAAATTCACCCTACGCCGCACCGATGGGCACGCCCGTCGCGGTACGCTTGAACTTAATCATGGTACGGTGGAAACACCGGTATTCATGCCTGTTGGTACTTATGGATCGGTGAAAGCCATGTCACCGGAAAATCTGCATGATATTCAGGCGCAGATTATTCTGGGCAATACTTTTCATTTATGGTTGCGCCCGGGTCTGGATGTGATTCGTGAATTTGGCGGACTACACCGGTTTATTGGCTGGGATAAACCCATCTTAACCGATTCAGGCGGTTTTCAGGTATTTTCACTGGCACAGATGCGCCAGCTGACAGAAGCAGGCTGTACCTTTAAAAGCCCGTTGAATGGCGATAAATTATTTTTATCACCGGAAATCTCGATGCAAATACAAACCGTGCTGAATTCGGATATTGTGATGCAGCTGGATGAGTGCCCTGATGGTAATGTGGATAAACATGAGGCACAAAAATCATTGCGCATGAGTCTGCGCTGGGCTCAGCGCAGTAAAGACGAATTTGAGCGGCTGGGCAATCCGAATGCTTTATTCGGCATTGTGCAGGGCGCCATGTTTGAGGATTTGCGCGAAGAATCATTACGCGGTTTGGAAGAGATCGGTTTTGCCGGCTTGGCCATCGGCGGTTTATCGGTGGGGGAACCCAAACCAGAAATGTATCGTATGCTGCGGGCGGTGGGGCCGATCATGCCGCGTGATAAGCCGCATTATCTGATGGGTGTGGGAACACCGGAAGACCTGGTTTATGGTGTGGCGCATGGGGTGGATATGTTTGATTGTGTGATGCCCACACGCAATGCGCGTAATGGCTGGCTATTCACCCGTTTTGGCGATGTCAAAATCCGCAATGCTAGCCACCGGCATGATCAACGCCCATTGGATGAAGGCTGTGATTGTTATACCTGTCAACATTTTAGCCGAGCCTATTTGCATCATTTGCAGCGTGTGGGTGAAATTCTGGGCGCACAGTTAAATACCATTCATAATTTGCGCTACTATCAGATTTTAACCGCTGAAATGCGCGAAGCCATTGAAGTGGGTCAGTTTGAAGCTTTTCAGGCGCGCTTTCATCGTGATCGTGCGCGGGGTGTCAAATAGTCTTATCGGCGTTGCCCTGATTTGAATGTTTATCATATTGGCTGCACTGTGTTTTAAGTGCAGCTATTATTTATTTTAAGGCAGGCAGCAATATAAAGGGCAGTTTGGTTCATTTACATAATGATTTTATGGAGGTTCGCTTGGCCTGAATTCGGTAGGGTGTTTTCTGGCTGAATATGTTAGGATACGTCAAGATAGATGACTGAATTAAACCACTGATGGCCATAAAGAGGGGACATCGGATTAGGAGGAATGACATGAGTGAAAAAGCATGGTCTGGCCGGTTTCATGAACCTGTCAGTGAGTTGGTCAAACAATATACCGGTTCGATTGATTTTGATAAACGATTAGCGCGCTGGGATATTCAGGGCTCGCTGGCTCATGCGCAGATGCTACAGCAGGCCGGCGTATTGAGTGAGGCAGATCTGGCGGCTATTACTGAAGGTATGCAACAAATCAGTGCCGAAATTCAGCAAGGTACCATGCCCTGGTCGCTGGATCTGGAAGATGTACACATGAATATTGAGCGGCGGCTGACCGATAAAATCGGCGATGCGGGTAAACGGCTGCATACAGGCCGTAGCCGTAATGATCAGGTGGCTACCGATATCCGGCTATGGCTGCGTGATCAGATCAGCCTGATCGTTGATCTGACTGAAAAGGTACAGCTGGCTCTGGTTGATCTGGCCGATGAATATGCTGAGGTGGTGATGCCCGGCTTTACCCATATGCAGGTCGCACAGCCGGTAAGCTTTGGCCATCATATGCTGGCTTATGTGGAAATGCTGGGACGTGATGTCGAGCGAATGCAGGATTGCCGCCATCGGGTAAACCGTATGCCCTTGGGTGCGGCCGCGCTGGCAGGAACTACCTTTCCGATTCAGCGCGAAACCACGGCAGCTTTATTGCATTTTGAGGCCATTTGCCAGAATTCGCTTGATGCGGTGTCTGATCGGGACTTTGCGATTGAATTTGTGGCAGCGGCTTCGATTCTGATGATGCATTTTTCTCGTTTAAGTGAAGAATTGATTTACTGGATGAGCCCGCGCTTTGGTTTTATTGATATTGCTGATCGGTTTTGTACCGGCTCCAGCATCATGCCGCAAAAGAAAAATCCGGATGTACCTGAATTGGTACGGGGAAAAAGTGCCCGCGTGATCGGGCATCTCATGGGTTTACTGACATTAATGAAATCGCAGCCTCTGGCTTATAATAAGGATAATCAGGAAGATAAAGAGCCCTTATTCGATACTGTGGATACACTGGTCAGTACGTTGCGTATTTATGCAGACATGATGCGCGGCGTATCAGTCAATCCTGAAAATATGCGTCAGGCAGTGTTGCAGGGTTTTGCCACGGCGACAGATCTGGCCGATTATCTGGTTAAAAAGGGCTTGCCGTTTCGTGATAGCCATGAAGTGGTGGCGCGGGCAGTGCGGCTGGCGGATGAAGCAGGGGTGCAATTAAGTGACCTTTCGTTGGAAACATTGCAATCCTTTTCACCCCTGATTGATCAGGATGTATTCTCTGTGCTGACACCGGAAGGCAGTTTAGAAGCGCGCAATCATCTGGGTGCAACTGCACCAGTACAAGTACGTGCTCAGGTACAGCGCTGGCGTGATAAGTTGGTTTGGGTGGATACCGATAACCATTAAAAAATAAATATTATGGTGTAAATCATTGAATAAAATCATATCTATTTGATTTTTTTATCAAATGGATATGATTTTTTCTCTAAATTTTATGTCGGTGCAGACGATCTGACTTATTCATGATTTTGTTATTTGCAAGAATTCATCTTTTACGTACTAATCAATACACAAACTTTACTATACTATCAGCAAGGGAGGTACTTGTATTTAAACAGTTTGAATATTAGCTAGGAGATAGCTCTATGTCATTTCAGTTTAGTAAAACCACCGCAATATTGGCCGCTGCCGGTTTATTATCTGCTTGCAGCAGCATCGCCAATAAAAGTCCAGATGAAATGGTGCGCTATGGGGTACAACGTAATCTGGTTCATGATAATCAGTATAACTTTTCTGGTCAGTATCGTTTAAAAGTAATCCCTGCCACACCAGCGCGTATTCAGGCCAGCCAGACCCGTCAGGCAGCCTTACAGGCTCAGCAGTCTACCGATGAGGCCATACAAGCTGCCGCTCAAGTGCCTTCCCAGACGCGTACCCGACACAAAAACAAAGTACACAGCCGCATAAAACAGCAAAAAACCGCTGAATTCGATCGTAAACTGAATCAGGCTGAATATGATAATGTTGCATATGAACGCACAGCATTGCACTATTATTTACAGAATGTACAACAGGTGCTGACTTCGCATATTACCGCGCCTTATAGCGGTGCTGTGGACTTACGCCGTGGCCGTATTGAAGTGGTGCCACAGGTACGTTATGAAACACGCAATGCCTTGGCTGAAGCACAATTACCGATTCAGGCCAGTATCCCTGATATGGCTGTGGTGATTGATCCGGGTGCTGTTGCACCTTGGTGGGATGCCTATGCTAAAGTGACAAAACCAGAAGCAGTGATCGGAGATAAATATCTGGCGATACAGGTACCGCGTCAGGATTATCAGAATCTGCCGTTAAAACAACTGGTGCGTGCCGTGCCTAAAGCCGTTGATGATGGTTATGCTGCCATTGATAAACGGGCATTTACCCAGCTGCCGATGGATGAAGACGGCCGCCGTGCCGGCGCTCATTATCATGTGCGTTTAAGTGTGACACCTCAACAGAGCGAACAGATTACCCAAGTGATGTTGAATAGTCTGAGTCAGCAGTTACAGCGTGATGAAGCCAATAGCCGTGAACACGCTCAAGGTAAAACCGCCGATTATGCTTCTATGCAGAATCTGCTCCAGAAAATCGGACAGTTTTTACAGGTAGAAAGCAGTGATAACAGCGAAGTGGTGCAAAAATTGCGCCAGCAACCGGTGGTAACCGATTTCTATCTTGACCGCCGTGGCCGCATCATGGCAATGCGCCAGACGCTGAATCTAACGCCATTGGCGCGATTCGTCAGCAGCGGTAGTCAGATTTATGCCACTTCATGGACGCAACTGGACTACACGGCACATCCTAAATTTGTACTGAAACCCGATGCTGCCAATACGCTGGATTTAACCCAAAAAGCATTGGCAATGCAGAACGCACCTAAAAATGGTCAGTCTATTGATAGTGCAGATCAGATTATTCAGAAATTACTGGATTTACAACGGGAGCATCCTGATCAGATCCGGGTTAAAGTCCATAATTAAACAATCAGCATAATATTCAGGCGTTTAATTTTTCGGAATTAAACGCCTTATTATTAGCTGTTAAACAGCAGAAAAAAACAAAGCTGTATGGACCAATAACGGTTTTGGCCTGATCGGCCAGATAGGGTGTCATTTTTTAAAATCAATGCTTTAGATTATTATAAAAGCAGTCTATAAATCATGTTTTTATAATTTAAAAATGGATTATTTTATTTTTGAAGTTATTGAATACTGATGGATAGGGGATTACCGTTTATATGCTCTGGCATTAATACGCACTATTTCTCTGACGACATGGCCAGACCATTTAGTCTATATACTGAATAGAGTGAGTGCTTCTGTAGCTGTAGCCAGCGGCCTGACTGAGGCTGGTGTTGATGTTGTTATCTGCCAAGGCTGGAGTTGTGGCTGGCCTGAATAGGGCTGCCCTGATTAATTTTGATGTTGTGTTACAGTCAGGCTGGAATCGCTGCCTATAATCTGGCTTGGTTAATGAGATTATATAACTGTTGATGTCAATTTTTGCGGCAACTCTATCTGACTTTAATTATTCAGGGCGCTAAAGCTTACTGCCGGCTTTAAATGGATTAGTCTTAACCATACAACACAACCGGCAACTATAATAAAATTATTATAATATACAATATTTTATATATTGTGTATGAATATAATTGACAATTAAACCATTTCACGGCAACATCATTCCGTTGCTGCCAATTCAGCAACCAGCTTTGGAAAGCTGATGCAATCAGGCAGACAGCCGCATAACAGCGGTATTTTTATGTCTGCAAATCAGACTATTGAACACTCTCTATGGTGGACAATGGTAAGGAGGCTTTTGCCTACTGGTTCTGATTGTCAGCTTTCCAACCTTGCCATTTCTTTGCTTTGAATCATAGAGAGATAATTTAAATCAAAGAGAAAGGCATTACTATGACATCACATCAGGGCAGTTTGCGCCCACATCTTATGCAATTCATGCATAGGTCATTTTATTTTCACTTGGATTCATTGCTGAATACTTCATTGTTTGACGGTGAGGTAAACCATGCATAAACTCACCTTTGATACCCAATATTACGATGCTGCGGCCAGCTTATTACACAATCATCAGCTGGTTTCCCTTATTCTTAATACTGATTTATTGCCACATGAAAAACGCCAGTATTTAGATTCTCGTGATCTGAATCTGGTGATTGGTGATTGTATTCAGGCAAGTGTTGTGTTTAATCAGATGGCCGAAACCATGGGTAAATTGCTGCTGGAAAGGCAAACCATACAGCAACAGCAAATAGACACTAATCCTTTGGTTGATCATGATCAGATGTTGCAATTAGCGGGGCATTTGTTTACTTTGATTGGTGGATTAAGTGCCAGTATTGACCGGATTCTGCATCAGGCGGTTGATATCCGGCTGAGTGAAGCGGGGTAGGTAAAGCGTAGGCCATTATTTATGTTAATGGCCTATTTTTAATTAAATCTTTTGATATAATTAGAAATATATTATTAATACATAAAAATTTAAAACATGAATAAAAATTTAAATGAGCTGAGTAAATTTCTTAGTTATATCCTAAGACATCAGCCGGAATCTATTGGTATACATTTAGATTCAGATGGTTGGGTTAATATTGAATATTTAGTTGAGCAAGCTAATAAACATAATCAATTTCTTACTAAAGAAATACTCTATCAGATTGTTGAAACCAGTGATAAAAAGCGTTTCACAATTTCAGAAAACGGATTAGAAATCAGGGCAGCTCAAGGGCATTCGACCAAACAAGTTAATATAAATCATATTGAATCCACACCACCAGAATATCTGTATCATGGTACTGCCTCTCGCTTTATAGAATCCATCAAAAAAGAAGGCTTAATTTCTGGCCAACGCCATTATGTTCATTTATCACGAGATCAACAGACAGCTGGTGCAGTAGGGCAAAGACACGGCAAACCGGTTGTAATCAAAATAAAAGCCTTGTTAATGTATCAACAAGGCTATAAGTTTTATTTATCTGACAATGGTGTCTGGTTAGTTAAAAATGTTCCTGGGGAATTTTTAATATTTGATTAATCCTGATTATATTCTATTGATTCTTCTTTGGCTTTAATCAACTATTCATCAAAATTTTTCAAGAAATATCTATTTTCCCAGTTAGGTATAGTTCCGGAATATCCATAGTCATGGAAATATACCTTTGGGTCTCCACTGTAATCATTTCCATCAAAACATGCCAATATGACATATCCATCATTAAATAAGCCAGATAAATCATTAGCCATTGCGAATGGAATCAAATATCTATCATGATATGTTGTAAGCATTGAGCCATAATAATATAACGACCTAGCCATATCACTATATAAAAATTCCCACGGACTTAGGTTGGTGATAGAATGACTTTTTGCTGTTTCTATATAGTTTTTCGGGAAAGAAAATTCTTTTGGCAATATAGGTTGGTCATATAAAAATATGTTGTTCATTTATTTTTTACCTTAACATCTGTACTGGTTAGCATTTTCTTAAATCATTAACGTTTTATGTCAATCTATAAATATCATTCTTAAGATCTTGCTCATCTAAGGTAATAGGTATCTTAGCTCCTGATGGCAATATCATATTCCATGTTAGAAGGTTAGAACTGTTATCTGATATTAAACATTTTGAATCTAAAATATAACTTATTCTTTTTGATACAATATTTTTATTATATTTAATATTTTTATCTCTAATAAAAAATTGACAAATTAAAGAAAAATCACCACTAATATTATTTACCATACACCATAATTTAATTTTTTCAGAAAAAGGAATATCTACATAATCATTTGTTAATATTATCGAGTCTTCAGATATATTTAAGGATTTAGAAATTGCTTGTTTCAATTCTGATATTGGTACTTTTTTTTCAATGATTAAATCAAATCCACTCATTTTTGATTCCTTTTCCATACATCAAGAGCCTTAGTTCTACTCTCTGTAGACATATTCATATTATTTAAAATATTTTCGGCCAGTATTGTATTACCAAATTTTTTATACACCCAAAAAGCTTTAAATTCATCCCGATCTAAAGTTGTAAAGCCAGAACCAGAAATTAATGCTAATTTAAATCTACAAATCCAGAAAAGAAATCATTTTTCTAAAACTTGAGGCTTCATCCAAAAACCGACAAGACGATCATCTACTAAAGAGGCAATTACATTTTGTGCAAACTCTACTGAATATGAAAAATCTTGAATATAAATATCTCCTATAAAAATCCATCCACTATCAGCATCTCTATATAACTGCCATCTTTCGGAGTTTGGAATATCAATAGATACTCCAGACACAAAAGTATCATTTTTAATTATTACACTTAATTCTCCATAGAAACTTGTTGGAACAGAAAGCGTTTTTATTAGGGCAGTTTCTAGTGGATAATATCCCCAAGGATAAAGTATTTTACCTGTATCAATACTCATTTCAAATTGAAGAGTACCTATACATAAGGATATACAATCCGCATTACCCTTTAATATTTCTATCTGGTTTTTATCACAGTTAATAAAATCAAAAGAATATTCTGTTTGATAATAAACTAAATCACCGTTAAGAGGACAATTCGTTTTCTCTACTTTAAATAATAATTCACTCATAAAATTACTTTTTACTCTTAAATAAAAAATGTAGTATCGTATTCATTTTGGAGCCAATAACTACCTCATAAGCTCCTTTACTACCATTCATTGCATCTTCAACATCCCAACGCAGTGCGCCTGGAATTACTTGAGGGTCAGTAGTTGGTAGTTTGGAATGTATAATTTCATTTATAAGTGCTATTGAATCACCATAAGGTCTAGTTTTATCTCCTGCTTTATTTATATCATTTAATGGCTGAGGCTAGACAATTTAATACTGTGATGTAAAGAAACAGGCCGTTATCAAAAAAGATAACGACCTGTTTTAATCATTTATTTTTGATATCACAAATAAACAAATATACTGTATTAATTTTACAGATAATCTACTATTTATTTTTCCTAATCACCTATTTCCCAATCATCATCTTGTGCATTAAAAATAGTTTCTTTAAAAAAACAGCCAAAATCATCTGCAACTTTATATAGTTTATCATTTGGTTTTGAGGCGCCGGGCGCCCAGTAGACAATAGGGGCATTACTCGGATCTCTGCAATCAATAGCATAATAATCGCCGTCACCACCAAAATACACAATAACTAAATAATCGGGTAGCTCTGATTCTTTTCGCTCTTTCAGCGTTAACCATATAGCATCTGGAATACCGGAATTGATAAAATTATCCTTAATTATTCCATAGAATTCCACACCATAAATATCCCCACAACCTAAATTTTCCAAAAAATATTTATAATCAGTAGGAAACTTTATTCCCAAAACTTTCTCTGCCTGATCAATCCAAACTGGATTTATTTTCCCAACAAAATCAGATATATTAGGATGTTTGTTAATTAACTCTATGGTTTCTTTAACATCGATAACGCTCATAATAATCTACTATTTAAAATTCTTAGCTCGGTTCTTCCAAATCATCGCTAGTTAATTATTTTCTTCTGGTTCATTCTTCCCAGTCATCATCTTGGGCACTAAAAATAGCTTCTTTAAAAAACAGCCCAAAACTATCAGCAATTTTATGTAGTTTTTCGTTGGGTTTTGATGCACCGGGCGCCCAGTAGACAATAGGGGCATTATCAGGGTTTCTGCAATCAATAGCATAATAATCGCCGTCACCACCAAAATACACAATCACTAAATAATCGGGTAGCTCTGATTCTTTTCGCTCTTTCAGCGTTAACCATATAGCATCTGGAATACCGGAATTGATAAAATCATCCTTAATTATTCCATAGAATTCTTCACCATATATATTACCGCAACCTAAATTTTTTAAGAAATATTTATAATCAGCAGGAAATTCTAGCCCTAAAACTTCTTCCGCTTTTGCAATCAAAGAAGGATTAATTTTCCCAATAAAATGTGCAAAATTAGAATGTTGATTAATTAGCCCTATGGTTTCTTTAACATCGATAACACTCATAATAATCTCCTATTTAAAATCTTTTGGTAGCATAACTATATATTCAAGTATGGTTAGTTTTTTAGTTTTAATAATATTAAATGCTAATTGAAAATATAGCCTATTATTTAGTAAAATAATAGGCTAATTTAATAATTAATTCTAATAACTAAATTACTGAATATTTAAATTAATTATCATCAATCCATACATTTTTGATCCATGTAGCTAAATCAGACCAACTTTCATTAACAGATCCATCATGCGACCAGTATTTAACAGAACCATCTTTTAGTAAACAGTAATAATTACCGTTATCCTCACAAATAGGCAACCAGTCTAAAGGTACTCCTTGCTGGCGTGCTTCTTTTAATACAGTTGCTAATTCAGAAGGATACTTTTTTTCTTTTGTTACAGACAACAGATCAATAGTTCCATAAAAGATATTGCTCAAGTTTTTTAACACTTTCCGATAATCTTCTGAAAATTTAAATCCTATTTCTTTTTCATAATCATCCAACAATTTATTATCAGGTAAAGGAACATTATTTACTTGTGATAGTATTTTTAATTCATTTATCAAATCATTTAAATGATTCATATGTTAGTCTCTTTATTTAAAATCTTTAGTTCGGGTTTTATAACTAGTTATTTTATCATTTATTAATTTATTACTAATGAAACAATTTATTAGTCATCTATTTGGTCTGATGGTGTTTTTTATGCATAGTTAAAACTTTAGGGCACCGCTCTAATGCATCTAAACGGTCTTCTTCAGCGTTAAAGACTGCTAAATGTTTTTTTGCTTCTTCGTAGGGTAAAACTGATCATGCTTACGAATTAATTAAATCTTGTCTTGCTTCATTCAAAATATTCATAAATTCATTTAAAGTAAATTGAAGTCTTACATTCTGACCTGATAACCGCATATCATGAAAAAATTCAACTTCTATATTATCTATGCCATTATCTTTATTAAATTGACAAAGTAATTGTCCTTTAAAAGAAATTTCAATAGTTATATCTTCGTACTTAACGTCACTAAAAAAATCAATTTGGAAGTCTAAATTCATAATAATAATTTCTATTTGGTGGTATTTTTGCTATACAGCCAATGAGCTAAATTAAGTACATGCTTAAAATCATCATGATGTAAAGAAACTAGCTGCTGCCCAAAACAGCAACAACCGGTTTAATAATTAAAAAGATCAGTCATTAGGTAGATACTGATAATTCACCACGTAATTGTTCAATATCATCTTTTGTTATGCCTAAATAATGTAATCTTTTAAGAATAGAGCCATTATTTTTGTATTGCTGCCAATCTGATTTTTGAAATACTGCTATTACCTGATTTGGTAATCCTCTTTCTTTTGCATCTGGTAACCAGTCTTTAATATTTTTCTCTGTCCTCACCATAGTCTCAATTAGGTCTTCAATATAAATATTTAAATCCCTTTCAGCTAATAATAGACTGTCCGGATGATACATTACTACTCTTTCATATGTGTTCGGCGGCAAATAATCCCATCCAGTAATATCATCTCTAAAAGCATCCCAGTTCCATTTAATGCCAACATATTCTGGCGCCTGATTACTTATCTGACGAAATAATTGTTCTTCATTATGAATAGAGCTATCTACTGTAATCCATAAAGCTTTTTTTAAATTAATCTGTGCAATCTCATCAGTAAAAAATACACATTGACGCATTATTATTTTCCTTTATGTAAAAGGATGAAAGAGTCGTAATGATCCGGAATGTGGCTGTAGTTTTCGCCTTCACCAATTTACAGTCTTATTTACACGCTCCGTAATTGTTCAATATCATCTTTTGTTATGCCCAAATAATATAAACTTTTAAGAATAGAGCTATTATTTTTGTATTGTTGCCAGTCTGATTTTTGAAATACTGCCATTACTTGATTTGGTAATCCTCTTTCTTTCGCATCTGGTAACCGATTTTTAATATTTCGCTCTATCAAAACCATAGTCTCAATTAGGTCTTCAATATAAATATTTAAATCTATTTCAGCTAATAATAGACTGTCCGGATGATACATTACTACTCTTTCATATGTGTTCGGCGGCAAATAATCCCATCCAGTAATATCATCTCTAAAAGCATCCCAATTCCACTTAGTACCAACATATTCTGGCGCCTGATTACTTATCTGACGAAATAATTCATTTTTATTATGAATAGAATTATCTACTGTAATCCATAAAGCTTTCCTTAAATTAATTTGTGCAATCTCATCAGTAAAAAATACACATTGGCGCATTATTGTTTTCCTTTATGCAAAGGGATGAAAGAGTTGTAATGATCCGGAGTATAGTACACTTCACCTTTTTGACCCATTACTACTCTCTGTGCTCCCGGAAATTTAAAACCTTGTGGTGGTACAACTACATATTCAGTATAGTAATCTGCTGGTTTTGATGGTAGTTGATTATCTTTATTACTATAAATACTTCCATCATGTTCAAAATTCTGAAGTTTTTCACCTTTATTAATTCTATCAAAGGTTGGTTTTAAATCAATTGTCTGATCTGTATAAGTAACAGCGTTTTTACCTCTACCATCAGTTACGGTCACACCAGAAATTTTATCCGACGTTGTAGAATCTATAATATTGTTCGGTGGATTGGCAGTTTGATGGTTATCTGGTTTTCCTTTATCAGATGATGTATTCGCCCCAGTAGAGGGTTTCTCTGATGTGGTTCCTGCTGCCGCCTTACTCTTTTCCACCCCCATTCTCAATCTCAGCCAGCTGAGCAGGGCTTAACGACTGTCTGCCTTTACCTCGGGTAACCAACCCAATCAATGCATCTATGCCAATTCCGGCCATACCAAAGTAGGCTGCCTGTTGATCCAGCGGCAAGCTGGACAAGAGACTTGATGCAACTTGGTTTTGCTCTATTTTCTGCGCTATCTGCTCATCTGAGGCGCCACTCTCTTTTAATTGTTGCAGCAATATTTCCGTTCTGACTGCATCAAAAAACGGATTACCGGCAATCGCTCCCGAAGTCCAGTTTTGTCCATCCATATCAAAGATGTCACCATGACCAGACGTGGCCAATGCACTATCACGGTCGGCATCCTTCATTTTACCGGCAATATTGGTGACCAGTGTCAGATATTCATCTTGTGACAAGATACCCTGATGATAAAGATCGGCTATGATCTTGCCGGTCTGATCGGAGGCCTGCTGAAATTCCTTGATGACTTCCTGCCGGCAGGCAGAAGTCTGACATTGGTCATAGCGTTTCTGATAGTCATCGGTACTTTGTACACCTGCCTGTTTGAGTTTAAGAGCGATCAGTTTTTCTTTGGCATTGAGATTATTAAAGCCTTGCTGGTTGATGAGTAAATTATTCTCAACCGTATTCTGACCCACAACAGCAGCAATCTGCGCACTGGTGGCCGAATCTCCCGCAATACCACCGGCAACAGCATTACCGTCTCACATTTTATTAATTTTCTTATTTATCTTGCTTTCTTTTTCTTGCTAAATAATATTTTTCTCCTTTATCTCCTATAACCTGTAATAGTAATAATATGGAACCTATACCTATTCCAGCTAATACACTAATACCAGATAAACCTAGCCATTTATCTAAAGGAATATCTCTCCAATCAATCAATATGAAACATTGGCATGCTACGAACATTGAACCAAGGCCTTTTAAAAAGGTCATGATATATGGATGTTCTTTAGGCTTATAGTCAGTAACAAATAAAGTCAATATTTGTTGTACCAAATGAACTAAAAAATCGTGCATTAACATACTCCTTATTTAGAAGGTTTATTTTGAGCATTATTATTTTGCTTATATTTTTGATAAGCATCCTGTGCAGTTTTATTACCTATCTTGTTCATAATGATTTGTTTCATTTTAATGGTAAGAGAGGCAGCATTGGATGATTGTATAGGTGAGAATATACTCCAAGGTTTAACGCCTGCCCCAGCAGCCATGCCAGCTCCTCAGCCACTGGTTGCAGCACTGACATTTCTTTTATTTATAAGCTAATAAAATTATTTTAATGGTGGCTGTTCACCAAGAGGCAATCCAACGCCTGCTTTTCTATCTTCTTCTCTTTGCTCATCTGTAATAGCTACTCCTAATTTTTTCTCAGCTATGGCTGCTCCTTCTCTGGTACATTGCAAATAATATCTATTCTCTTTTTTATCATGCCCATCACTTTGCAGATAATGTTTTGTTTCTGTGATTAAAAGGCAGCCTTTGGGCGCTACATATTTTTCAGGAGAAGCGGGACATGCTAATTTAAATAATCTTCTATGAATGGTATAACCAGGTTTAGACATTGATATACAGTTTTCAGAGGGTATTCCCCGCATTCCAGTAAAAAGAGGAAGACTTTGCCAACCATCATTAAAAGTTGCCGGATTGATTTTTAAACTATCTATATATGCATATTTATCATCTATAGGTTTACTTCCCACAGTGCCAGAAAGTACAATCAATTTTTGAGTACTACAGGCACTAAGTAAACAAATAAAGCTTATTTTTATTAAATGGTTTTTAAAAATAGAACAACCATCAATAAGCAATACCAATAATAAATATAGTTTATTCTTTCTCATCGTTAATTCTTTAATGTTTGTGTCAGACTGTCTTATAAATTAATAACTAAAATGGCAATCCAACGCCTGCTTTTCTATCTTCTTCTCTTTGCTCATCTGTAATAGCTACTCCTAATTCTTTCTCAGCTATGGCTGCTCCTTCTCTGGTACATTGCAAATAATATCTATTCTCTTTTTTATCATGCCCATCACTTTGCAGATAATGTTTTGTTTCTGTGATTAAAAGGCAACCTTTAGGTGCTACATATTTTTCAGGAGAAGCAGGACATGCTAATTTAAAATCTCTTCGACGAATTATGTTAGTTGGTCTAGACATCCAGATGCAGTTTTCAGCGGGTATTATTCGCATCCCTGTAAGGGAAAGATTTTTCCAACCATCATTAAAGGTTGCTGGATTGATTTTTAAACTATCCATATAAGCATATTTATCATCTATAGGTTTACTTCCAACAGTGCCAGAAAGTACAATCAATTTTTGAGTACTACAGGCACTAAGTAAACAAATAAAGCTTATTTTTATTAAAGTATTCATTTTATTTCCAGTTTCATTTACATTTAGCAACAGCATCTTTGCTATACAACCAATATGCCAAGGTAAGAGCGGCTACAAAAGCTGTATCCACCAGAGCATTATTGCAACCGGTAGTGGCAACAAACTATAGCGTGTATCAGAAAATAGGCGGTATTGTCTTCGCTGCTGTGATTATAGAAATAATCACTAACAGTCTGAGCCATAGTCGGACTAGCGACGGTAATGCTGCTCATGTTATTGCTGGTATTCGTTCAGTTTGGCCAATAAGTCTATTATTTAGATGTTTAATAATCTAAAATTCCATGATTAATTTTATCTTTATATTTAAAAATATCATTAATAAATGATGGATTAAATCCAATTGCAAATAAATATTTACCAACAATATCATCAAAATAATTGCTTTTAGGAATTAATCTATTATTAAGTTCATTAACACATAATTCTCGCAACCTTTTATTTTGATTTATATTTTTAATAAAAATTCTATCTTTATAACATTTAGAATTTTCTTGATATAAATCATGACATGAGATATTTAAAACATGTTTCCTCTCTACTCCTGTAAAACCAATTGATTTACTATTATCATATAAATCTATTGAATCAAAATAATTATTTTTAAAAATTATTCTTAAACTATAATCACTATCTTTAGTTCGTATCAAACTATAATATTCTCCATCTAAGGTACCATCTGTATTAATAAAATTCTCAATATCTTTTATATTATTTTCAGCACAGCTGTTTCTAATAATATAATTAGAAATATAGAGGGTATCCTTGGCCAAGACCATATTAAATGATAATAATAGGAATATAAATAATAACATTGACACTAATTTAATGTTTTGTATATTCATTGGTATGAGACTCCTATCGGACGTTGTGGTACTTTCATACCGGTTATAGGATCTGTTTTATAACTAAAGTAAATACTAAATTTCTTGTCACCATAATCCCAAGTTTGTTCAATCACATCATATCCTTTCCATTTACTAACCGCAGTATTTATTGGCCTCTCATCAGGAAGATGAAATTGTTTATCAGGAAATTGTTCTTGTAGATAATCAATTTCAGTTTGTTTGCCAACCATATGATGAGGATTAAAAATAGTATCTATATTATTAGCAGGATCATATGGATTATCATTTAATTGTAATTTTGTCTCCTCATAATCAGGAGTATCTGTACGTTCATGAATTAAATGTAATTGTGTTTGCGTTAATGCCTGCAAATCAGAATTTTGGAAAAAATCTTGTGTAGCATCTACATCACCACTTCCAAAATAATCAATCAATATTTTATTTTGTTCAATATATTTTGGATCTGATTGTAATCTCAAATAAATATCCTCATTCTTTTTGATTGCGTCCACTATTGTCTGATTGACTATACCTGAAGGGGATAACTCATTTATTACTGAATCATTTGCTATCAATACAGGTGGATTCTGACTATCATCATAGTGATAACCCTCAATTATGATTCTATTTTTACTGTCTAATATATATTTATATTGATCTTGAGCTTGAGCTTTGTTCATCCAATCTAAATACCGAGTTTTTGTTAATTTATTACCAGTTAACACTAATGTATTATTATCTACCGCATTCTGCGCACCCTGAAATCCGCCTGCGATATCAGCACTATTGCCGGTAGTGGCACCCATCGCCGCACCGGCCAATCCCACAATGCTGGAAATGGTCTGTTTCTCATCTGAAGTCAGGTCAGACGGGTCTTTGTCATACAGCCAGTGCGCCAGAGCAGGGGCGGCAGCTTCAGCACCGGCAGCCGAGGCTGCACCAACAAGGGCGTTATTACCGCCAGTAGCGGCTACCGCTGCACCCAAAGCGGCATGGGCTAAGAGGTGCGCTGCTTCCTGAGCTGTAGTCAGCTGATCTCCCTGACCATGCCGGACTGGCCGTTGCCGCAATAATACCGGACTGTGACTGTAGCTGGCACTACCGCTGGCATTGAGGCTAATACTACCGCCAGCGTGTATCTGGCAGGCGGTAGCGACAATGCTTCTCAAGTATCAGAAATTACTGAGTATCATAGCCATTTAAACCATATTATATTCACTTCAATTTTATTAATTCTTGTTTTATTTTTTCGCTAAGTTCTTTAGCATTCAATTCATAATCTTCTTTATCAGAATTAGGATTATAAAGATCCACTAGACAAAAAATAGTTGATAAACATTCACTAACATCATCTTTATCTTTAATTAATAAATTATTGTCGCGTTCTATCTGGTAAAGATCAATATAGGCATCAACAAAAACTTCAGTTGATATTCTTTCATTAATAAATGACTTAACAAATTCTAAAATTGTAAAGCTCATCGTAATATTCCTTTTTCTATATAATTGTTATATTGTGGTGTTCCTTATCTTTTAGTACTTTTTAACTAATTAAGGAAATTAAAAGATATCATTCCAGCCATTTTATTTTAAAATCCGATAATTGATTAATTGCATCGTCATATTTCTCAAACCAACAATCATACCCTTCATCGGTGGCACTATTATAAAAATAAATATAAAATCCGCCAGTATCTCCATTTACATCATTAATAAAATCTATATTCCATGATTTATATTCTCCAGAGAGAATAATACCCTTTTTCATAATTTACCTACCTTTGATTGGTACATGATTATTAGAAATAACTTTGCCTGTTTCAGTATTAATCACACTAAAATGTACATGGGGTACATGAGGACTATGAGACCCTGATAATGATCCTCTGTCTATTCTAAATTCTCTTGTTCCATCTGCACTACGGTATACACCAGAACCTGGCTTCCCAATTTCTTTATAGTTTGTCCCTAAAAATTTTTCTCCTGCGGTCAATGCTTCGTCTTCAGTAAGTATACTTTGACTTGTAAAATTTTTCTTTCCTGAAAGTGATTCTTTAATTACATTATCAACGTTCGAAGTAGAGTTATGTAAATCAGCTGCTGAGGGTTTAGGAACTTTTGCGCCACCTTTTAGCTCTTCAAGTGCCTGTTTCCCCTTACTCACCACCTGATTAGGCGCCAGACTGCCAACTGTCACAGCACCTGTTGCCAATCCGGCAATGGTATCAACAGAATCAACCCCAATCACCGTACATGTTCCAAGATTTGCCATACAAGCTGAATAAATTGCGCCAGCAGCTTCTGGTGCAACCATACCACCACCGACAATCGCAATACCTCCGGCATAGATCGCCAGAGTGATTTTTTGATTACCTGATCTGATTTGTGAAATCAACCACATGGCTTTTCTGCGTTCAGGGTCTCTCGAGAGCATCGCAGCTGAGGCAGGTGAGATGATTTGTATCAAGTCATTATTATTTACTGCATTCTGCGCGCCCTGAAACCCGCCTGCGATATCGGCACTATTACCAGTAGTCGCACCCACCGCAGCACCGGCCAATCCCACAATGCTGGAAATGGTCTGTTTCTCATCTGAAGTCAGGTCAGACGGGTCTTTATCATACAGCCAGTGCGCCAGAGCAGGGGCGGCAGCTTCAGCACCGGCAGCCGAAGCGGCACCAACAAGGGCGTTATTACCGCCTGCTGCTGCCACAGCCGCACCCAGTGCAGCATGTGCCAGAAGATGGGCAGAACTGCCTTCACCGCCATTCTCTTTAAAGTACTGCCCAATCTCATAAGCCACCGCCGGACTGGCTGTTGCTGCAATAATACCGGCTGCGTTGCTGGTGGGTGCGCCCAATCCTCCGGCAATCATGCCGATCAGAACATTGACTTTATCCAGGTCACCCACCTGATTATTGTATTCCTCTTCAGTCAGATTACCCTTATCACGTTCGGCTTTGAGTTTGTCTTTTTTGCCATTGATGTAACCCATCAGCTGCTGGGTGTTCTGGCTGAATTCTTTGCTGACATCAACCTGGGTATCAATTTCCTGTTGTACTTTGTCTTTATCAAAGTTGTTGCTGAGGTAACCGGCGTGTTCGGTGTAGTTGTCGGTGGTGACATCGGTATGAACATCATTGATGTTCTGTTTCTGTTCGTCCGGGTTGGTGATGCTGATGTTGCTGGTATTGATGCCACTGTGGGTGGTGCTTTTATCATGACCGCTGTCACTGCCATAACCGA
>JAQTIE010000007.1 GCA_029433475.1 Neisseriaceae bacterium ESL0693
GGCGCCAGTGGTAGCGCTGATTACAGCCACAGCAAGATCAACGCCGACTATGCCGCGGTCACCGAACAAAGCGGCCTGTTTGCCGGTGATGGCGGCTATCAGGTTAATGTCAGTGGCCATACCCAGCTCACCGGAGCCCTCATCACTTCGACCGACAAAGCCGAACAGACAGGCAAGAATCAATTCACTACCGGCACCATCGGCTTTACCGACCTACACAACCACAGCAACTACAAAGGCGAAGGCATCGGCATTGGCCTCAGCGGTGATATCAATGGCGGCGCCAACGGCCAGACCGTGGATAAAAACGGCAACGCCACCAACAGCCTCATGGCCGGCATAGGTTATGGCAGTGATAAAGGCAATGATGCCAGCACCACCCACAGCGGCATCAATACCAGCAACATCAGCATTACCAACCCCGACAAACAACAGCAGGACATTAATCAAGTCCATACTGACGTCAGCACCGACAACTACGCTGAACATGCTGGTTATCTCAGCAACAACTTTGACAAAGACCGAGTACAAAGTGAGCTGGATACCCAGATAGACGTCAGCAAAGAATTCAGCCAGAACACCCAGAAAGCACAGGCTGAAATCAACCAGAAGAAAGACCAGCTCAAAGACAAGATCAAACACGAAACCGACCCGGCCAAACTGAATGAATACCAGCAGCAACTGGACAACTGGAATACCGCCAGCTGGCTGTTGGGCAGCATCAGCGCTGGTCTGTCAGCACCCACCAATAATGTAGCCGGTATTGCCGCCGCCACCGCCAGCCCCGCGGTTGCCCATGCCATCGGTGACTATTTCCATGACCACGGCAGCGAAGACAGCGCCGCCCACCTCCTGGCACATGCTGCTTTGGGTGCGGCGGTGGCCGCTGCCGGTGGCAATAATGCCCTGGTGGGCGCTGCCTCAGCCGCCGGCAGTGAAGCCGCCGCCCCAGCGCTAGCCCACTGGCTTTATGGCAAAGACGCTGCCGACCTTACCACCGAAGAGAAACAGACCATCTCAAGCATTGTCGGATTGGCCAGTGCGGCAATAGGTGCGGCCACCGGTAACAGCGCCGATATCGCCAGCGGTGCCCAGATTGGCCAAAATGCAGTTGATAACAACTATCTGAGCGAACATCAGCAGAAACAACGCGATAAAGAGCTGATAGAGTGTCAGGGGAAACTGTGTAAAATCAAGGTTAACGGCAAATGGCTGGCGATCAGCGGCGCCCAGCAGGCCAGCCTGACTGCCGGCATTGTGGCCGGTGTACCGGTAGAAATCGGCCAAAGCATGGAGGACTTACTCCATATGGTGACCAGTCCGATTGAAACCTACAATGCCATCAAATCACTGATCAACAGCGATGACATTTTTGGCAATGTGTCAGACGCCTTAAAGCAGGAATACAGTAAGCGCATAGATAACCTGATCAACCAGTATGAGCAAGCCGGCGCCAGTGGCTCATTTCAGGCCGGTGTTGAGATCGGGCGGTTGTTAACCGATGCAGGTACTCTTGTTGCTGGTGGTATTGGTGTGGGTAAAGGGGTGGCTAAGGTTACTGAAAAGGTGGTGAGTAAGATTAGCAAACAAGGAGTAGGATATAGTGAAGCACTTATAAATAATGGAATAAAATTAGAAATAGATCCAAATAAATTTAATTATTTATATGGAAATGTATCTAGTGGAATACATAATATAGATAGATCAACTCAATTAGCACAAACAATGAGAAAATTAGGTATAGAGCAAAATGACTCAGGTACACAAATATTAATAGATCATTTCAATACTGTTGTAAATACAAAAAATAATATTGTAAATACATATAGCAAAGGATCTCAAAATTTTGAAGTTCGAGAATCTTTATTATTTGGTCCATCTGGTAAAGCGGTAAAGTTAGAAACCTCATTTGAAGTAATGCCTAATGGTTCCAGAAGATTTATTACAACAATACCGAAAGAAGGGAAAAAATAAATGTTTATTGAATTATTTCCTAATGAAATTGATTTACTGAGTTTTTTTGAAAGTGAACCAATATTTTACAACCCCGAAGATTTACATTATGCATATAAATTTTCCGACAATAATGATATGGCCTTAGTATTTTCTTTTAGTGCAACAGGTGGTTGGATTCAAGTGAACATTGAATTCAATAGTAGAGAAATTACTCATTATTTAATAGAGAATATAAAAGAATTTTTTATAAAAAAAGATATTAATGGGGAGTATTTAAGCTCAATAGTTGAGAATAATGACACCAAGACAATGATAGAAATAAGAGTTATTCCTATAATTTCTGTTAAATGTATAACTCTTATTAAATAGTCATCCATAACACATGCACGATATATAGGAGTACATTAATAATGGATATTATGATCAATCATCCTATAAAAATTTTTATGGAAACAATAGAAATAGATGATCACTTACCATCATTGAAATTTAATATCAAATTTTTTATTGATAAATATGGTTTTAATGCTTCTCTTGAAGGTAATTTTTGGATTGAATGTATTGTTTTTGATTCCTTTATTAAAAATTTACAATCATCTAAATTAGCCATACTGCATGACCTTGATCAGAACATGAAACTAGAAATAAACACAGCACAACAAAAAATGTATTGGTTTTGTGTGAAAGATGACTTAAATGGCAATTTAGTTAGATTTGAGAGCACAGAGCAAATTAGTTTGGATGAGCAGAAAGAAGTATTAAATCAATTTCAAGCGTATCCACAATGGTGGTAAATTAATCTAATATTAGAAACCTCATTTAAATTTAATGGAAATAAACCAACTAATACAATAACTATTTTGACAGATAAACACGGAAATCTAAAAACGGCTATACCAGGTAGATTAAAATGATAAATAAATCTAATGATACATTTAATAATAAAAAATTAAAATTCTTGGAATTAGAAAAAGAAAAAATTTATCCTTTTTTGAAAAAAGAGTTTTATACAGTCAATTCTATGTATTTACTAGGAGTGGGAATAGACCAAGAGTCAGATATTTATACCTATCTTGTTAATAAAAAATATGTAATTGAATTTGATCTATCAAGAATTGATGGAAAAATAGTTAAAAATGAAATTATTTCACTTGAAGATTATGAGAAAAGTATACAAGGCAAAGGAGTAGCTAAGAAAAGGTCTCGCGATTATTTAAAGTCTATTTTAAATAATCAATAGTAAACAAGGTAAATATTTAAATTTATGAATAAGATAAGAAGTAATGGTTTTGAAGTAATGGTTTTATTGTTGGTGCTAATGCCGTTGGAAGTAAGTAATGAAAAAAATAAAATTAATGGCTGATTATGAATGTTATCCATTATGGCTTGATTTTGATGATGAAATAGGAAATATTAATCCTAATACTTTACCAATAAGTGATTCATTGAAGAATGAATTAAAGAACTGGACAGATGATTATGATAAAACATTAAACTTAGATGACCCATTGCACTCAGGCTTTAAAACAACTAATGATGAAATAACTTTTAAAGAAAGAGGAAAAATTTTACAAAAAAAATTGCAAACTGAATTGAGTAATAGTTATGAAGTGATCTATCAGCCATAAACTTAACTCATTAGCTCTATATGGTAAAAATAGTGTTCATATTGTACTATCAAGGCCTTAACTATTTAATTTAATGGATATATTATGAATGATATGATTTTATTGAGATTATCAATACAGTCTGCACTAATTGGTGAGATTACACCAAATATTAGAAGAGTAATTGTTAATATTATTGAGAAAAAAATAAAATTATTTTTCTTTATAGATGGTGAAGTAACAGAAGATATGGAAGAAGAAATATCTTGCATTGAAACTGAGGTTATAGCAGATTTTGAACAAGGCTATACCATTGAAACAACAATAAAAAGGGTAGATTTTCCTATAGAAATCAATATATCCCAAGGATATTGTGTTTATGGCAAAAAAGAATATTTTTAATATGATAATCAGTACATCACAGTTTTAAATTGTCTGGCCTCAGCTATTGACATCAACATAAAAATGCGGCAATATTATCCCACTACGTTCAATAGCGTGGGCAGTTTTGAAAGACTGATATACAACGGCAGACAAGCCGCCTTAATTCCTTTTTAGGCGGCTATTTTATGTCTGTTTCCCATACCATTAATACATCTTTCTATGGTGGACAATGGCAGGGAGGCCTTATGCCTACTGGTTCGTTGTGCCAGTCTTTCAATCCTGCCATTTGTCTGCCCTCATCATTGTTTGAAAGCAATGTAAGGGTATTTTAAGACCACAACGAAAGAAGTGTATTATGGCTCTAATTTGTCAGGTGTTTTCATGTCTTATCATGGTGCATTCTTTGCGCTTATTCTCTACTTCGTTTCAGACTACTGTATTGAATGATTATTGTATGGCTTATGCTACCTTTGGAGGTGCTGCATGAAGACCTACACTGTTGACTACAATCTACTGGCCTCCTCGGCTGATACCTTACTGGTTTTTGATTATTTCAGCCAGCATGTGGAAATTATCGCCGAAGTGATAGAAGCATTAACCAAGCCGGAAGATTTATTAGTTAAACGTCTGGCCGATATGCTGATACAAATGGCTACTCATGTGCAAAATTGCGAAAGTGGTCGATTGGCGGCTAATTTGTGTACGGTGTTTGATGGTGGTGAAGAAATCAAGCAATAAAGATTAAATATCCATCTTTCCCGCTTGTGATACTTAACCGTATCACAAGCGGATTTTGAATAAGCTTTTAATAGCAATGATTTAATCATACGTAATATGTAAATTATTGTATAATATGATACTTTTATCATAGCTATCGGTTGTTGTATGGTTAGGGTCAATAAATCTAAAGCTCGCTATTTTATATTTATATATGCAGCAAGCTTTACTATCCCCACCAAAGTACAACAAGCCACCCATGCCGTGCACACCATCGGCGAAAGTAAAAACAACCGCGTTAATGCCATGGCGGCCATGAATAGCGGCTACGACAGCTACAAAGCCGCCCAAAGCATCGGCAACCTCAATAACCCCAACCCACAGGCCAACAGCGCCAGTATCAAAGTCAGCCTCACCTATGGCCAGCAAAAAAGCAAACAGGAAAACCACAGCCAAAGCACCGTCGCCAGCGCCAGCCAGATAAACGCCGGCGGTGCCGCAATAACAGATATGAGATGGCTGAAATCATTGATCTCAGGCTGTTATACAAGTCATATCACTACCATTACCCGCGAGCCATTTCTGTGAATACCTCAGCCGCGATGCCTAAAGTATCGGCAATGTTTTCGGCTGTATGGGCGCCTGACATAAAACTGGCTTCAAACGCAGAGGGTGCAAAAGAAACCCCGCGCGCCAGCATGCCATGGAAAAACTGTTTGAAGTGCTGGTTGTCTGTTTTCTGCATGTCATCAAAACACACAGGTAAAGCGGGAGTAAAGTAAAAACCAAACATGCCACCTATATAACGGCTACTGAATGGAATACCGGCTTCTTCAGCGATGGCATTGAGGCCTTGGCATAAATCATTACAACGGCGGTTTAATACATCATAAAAACCGCTGCGCTGAATAATTTCCAGGGTTTTCAGACCAGCGGCCACGGCGATCGGATTACCGGAAAGGGTACCGGCCTGATAGACGCCGCCAAGGGGTGAAATGCATTGCATAATGTCTTTGCGGCCGCCAAAGGCAGCCATTGGCATACCACCACCAATGACTTTGCCTATGGTGGTTAAATCCGGCTGAATATTCTGCAACGATTGCGCGCCGCCCAAAGCGACCCGGAATCCGGTCATGACTTCATCGTAAATCAGAATACTGCCGTATTGCTCGGTCAGTGAGCGCAGTGCCTGCACGAATTCAGCTGAGGCAGGCACCATGTTCATATTACCGGCGACTGGCTCAACAATCACACCGGCAATGTCATTGCCTTGTTCTTTAAACAGTTTGTGTAGTGCTTCCACATCATTGTAAGGCAAAACAATGGTGTGCCGGCTAAAATCGGCCGGTACACCGGCAGAACTGGGGTTGCCGAAGGTCAGTAAGCCTGAGCCGGCTTTCACCAGCAAACTATCGGAATGACCATGATAGCAGCCTTCGAATTTAACAATATTATCGCGTCCGGTAAAACCGCGTGCCAGACGAATGGCGCTCATAGTAGCTTCTGTGCCGGAACTGACCAGGCGCAGTTGCTCGATACTGGGCATGAGTTTAATGATTTCTTCGGCAATCCGGATTTCGCCTTCTGTAGGTGCGCCGAAAGAAAGGCCATCAAGTGCTGCCTCGCGAACAGCATCAATAACTTCCGGATGAGCATGGCCAACAATGACAGGCCCCCATGAGCCCACATAGTCAATGTATTGCCGGCCATCTTCGTCCCAAAGATAAGCACCTTTGGCTTTACGAATGAAGCACGGTGTGCCGCCCACGCTGCCAAATGCACGCACAGGCGAATTCACGCCACCCGGGATCACTTTTTTTGCTTGTTCAAATAATTGCTGGTTACGATCCATAATGGTTCCTTAGATATTGATGGGTGGCCGGTGGTGTGATGATGAGATCAGAATGACCGGCGGATATTAGAATAATATTATTTTACATCGTGTGGCTGACATAAGCATCATGATCCTATCGACCCGGATCAGGAGGCAGGCTTGTGTTTAATGATGCTGGTTAATGCGTGTGACCAGTAATACATCATCAATGAACCACTTTCCTGTGTCAGAAAAGGCAATTTTGACATTAAGCTATTATAGCGTGTGGTGGGGGTAGGAGAAATCTGAATGTTGTTCATGCCCAAATCCCGTGCCATGATGGCCGCGCGTGCCAGATGAAAGGGGTCACTGACGATAATCAGACTGTCAATATCGTTATTGGCGGCGATGGCTTGTGCATTAACCAGATTCTGCCAAGTGTCACGTGACTGGTTTTCATAGACGATATCATTTTTATCAACCCCTTTTTTAATGGCATAACGGCGCCCTACGGCGGCTTCAGTCATGTAACCGGTTTTGGGGGTGCCGCCGGTAAAGATCAGTTTATCGACCATGCCTTGCTGATACAGGATTAATGCATGGTTTATGCGTTCGCGAAATACGGGAGAAGGGTGTTTATCCCAGGCGGCAGCGCCCAGTATCAGTGCAGCATCGGCGTGATGTAACGGTTTTGGCTGGCTGTAGCGGTATACCTGATAGACACAGAAGCCATAGTTGATCAGCAGTAGACCGGCACTGATCAGAATGCCTTGCATGATATGCCGCCAGAAACCATGTCGCTTACGCTTTTTCATAATCCCCATCAATAAATGCCTGAATATTTTCGAGCGGGCGACCCATCACGGCTTTGCTGCCTGATTGTATAATCGGGCGTTGCATTAATAGGGGGTGCTTCAGTAACTGAGCCAATAATGTGGCTTCATCGGCCTCGTCAAGTTTTAATTCATGGTACAAATCATCATTAACGCGCATCATGTCACGCAATGAGGCCATATTAAGCTGGGTTTTCAGTTCAAGTAATGTCTGGCCTGATAAAGGCTGGGTGACATAAGGTATCACTTTCAGTGAAATAGACGGTTGGTTTTCAAGTAAATCTAAAGCCGCGCGTGATTTGGAGCAATTTGGGTTATGGTAAAGGATAACAGTTTCCATGATGTTATTTTCAATAAATGCTATGATATTAGAAATCAGATGAATAGTTTGGCTGATGTTTTTCAAGCTGACAAGAGGAAAAACAATGCGTCTTTCTGCCTTCTGGGGTGGGTGCTGTATTCCATCAGCCAGATTCAGAAGACTGATGTAAACCCTTACCAACCAAGTATGAAATACAGATTAATAAAATGAACCTGTCATTAAAACAACATACATTTCTGGCCGGCGTGATGGCCGCTTTGGCGATACCAGCCGCACTGGCTGCCACACCGGCGGCAACGTTACAAACATGGCCGCAACATCAGGCTGCCGATATGAACCCAACCCGTACCATTCAGGTGGTGAATATCTGGGCCACATGGTGCACGCCTTGTCGTCAGGAAATGCCGATGTTATCGCACTGGGCACAGCAAAAGCAACGACAGGAAGGCAGGCGCGCGCCTGAGGTCATTGGCATTGCCATTGATAATGATGCGAATTTGCAACGATTTAGCCGACAGGTAAAAGTAAGTTATCCTTTGTTGCGCTATACCGGACAGGACAGTCAGGCATGGATGCAGAGTCTGGGTAATAGTGTGGGCGGTTTACCTTTTACACTGGTGCGTGCGCCGCGTTGTGGCGGATTCAGTCAGACCTTGCTGGGCGCACTTGATCCGGACAAACTGAATAAGGCAGTCGCGGCCGCCCAACAGGCGTGTGTACGTCAAGGCATTAAATAAACCAGCATGTGAGGTGCGGGTTCAGGCTAACCTTGAGCTGTTATTTGAATATCTCTCAATCAATATAGTTGTGATGGTCATCAACTTTATAAGCCTAGGCTGGATTGGCAGTCCCTGATTTGCTGACTGAAAGCATGGCTAAAATGAGGGCGTTTTCTGCTGATTTTTTTGTGTTTGCTGCCAGATGGTCTAAAGCCATCCTGAAGTGCATACTCTTAAAATCGTGTAATACCCGATCAATCTGCAACAGTTGTTTAAGCCGTTAGCTTATTCTGCTGATGGAGAGGCATGGTTGAGGCATAGCAAATCAATATTATAGTGTGCGCCATGGTTGCGGTTTTGATGCAGGCCGTCATACACCATCAGAATGGTGGTGATGAGGGACTGGGTATCTGTTGATGATGGTTCGCTTTGCTGATACCAGTAATGTAACTGTTGCCATAGTTTTCGCATGCCTGCATCAGAGCGGCAAATACCAAAATACTGGCTCATGTGGTGTTGTAAAACAGTCAGATTGAACGCAATAGGCTTAATGCTGTTGTCTGTTTTTGTCTGCGCCAAGGCCGTTTTCACGGTATTCCAGCTGATGGCGGATACATCGGTTTTCATGGCCGGCCAGGTATTTGTCTGATCAGCCAGATAATGTTGGATATTCTGTGCAGCGGCTCGCCCCAGTACTACGCATTCCAGGAGTGAATTACTGGCCAGCCGATTGGCACCATGTAAACCGGTACAGGCGGTTTCTCCGACCACGTATAAGGCAGGCACATCAGTGCGCGCAGCCAGATCAGTGATTACGCCACCACAGGCATAATGCGCTGCCGGCGCTACCGGTATCCAGTCGCGGGTGATGTCTATCTGGTGTGTCAGGCAATGCTGATAAATGCTGGGAAAATGGCGAATGATAAAATCTGTGTCTAAATGAGTAATATCCAAAAATACATGCGACTGCCGGTTTTCGGCCATTTCAGTAGCGATGGCGCGCGCCACAATATCACGCGGCGCCAACTCAAGTCTTTGATCGTATTTTTCCATAAAGCGCTCACCGCGGTGATTGCGCAATAATCCACCTTCGCCACGCACGGCTTCAGAAATTAAAAAGCAGGGATTTTGTGGCTTTGCCAAGGCAGTGGGGTGAAATTGCACAAAAGCCAGCTGTTTAACACGGCAGCCGGCCAGTGCCGCCAGCGCCACACCATGCCCTTGTGCTGACAGGGGGTTGGTTGTCAGGCCAAATAACTGGCCAAGACCACCAGTGGCCAGCACAGTACAGCGGGCATGAATGATACCCGTTGACCCATCGGCCTGCCTTACAAGGCCACCGTTGCAACCTTGTGTGTCGGTGATTAATTGCTGTAATTGCGTTTGTGGCAAAAGCCGGATATTGGGGCGGTGCTTTAAATGCTGTTGCAGTGTGGTGGTGATGCTTAAACCGGTATGATCAGCCACATGGGCAATACGCCGCTGACTGTGGCCGCCTTCGCGGGTCAGATGCAAAGTGCCGTTTTCACGGCTGAAGGGTACACCCAGCTGACACAGCCACTGAATGGCGTCACCCGCCTGAGACAGAATATGCCGGACATGGTCAGTATCGCATAAACCAGCGCCGGCAATCAATGTATCGTGTACATGTTCTTTAACCTGATCAAAAGGATCCAGTACGGCGGCGATGCCACCTTGTGCATAGCCGCTGGCGCATTCGATAAGATCAGACTGGGCAATCAGTGTAATGTGGGTTTCCGCGGGCAGCGACAATGCCACACTCAGGCCGGCCAGACCGGCGCCCACAATCAATACGTCTGTCTGAGATTCAGGCAAAAGAGCCCTTTGCATGATGTGTTCCTAACCAGTGGGTGAATTGAGCCATCTGTTTGCTTAAATCAGACTGTGAATATGGCTGTTGTGACTTGAATGTACGCCAGGCTGTTGAAAAATCCAGCATACGCTGAATCGGCTGGCGGGCAGCTTTTTGCAGGTGTTCGCTCACCGTGATGGATTGCTGTGGCTGTGTCAGCGCCTCTATGCAGGCAGTTAAACTATTCATGGCCATCCATGGGCAAAAGGCACAGGATTTACAGGTAGCGCCATTGCCGGCCGTGGGTGCGGCCAGAAAAGTTTTTTGCGGGGCTTTTTTGCGCATTTCATGCAAAATACCCAGATCGGTGGCCACGATAAAGGTATCGGTATGATCTTCAGTGACTGCTTGTAATAAACGGCTGGTGGAGCCAACCACATCTGCCTGTGCCACCACGCTGTCAGGCGATTCAGGATGAACCAGCACCTTGGCCTGAGGGTAGCGTAATTTCATGCTGGCCAGTTCCTGCCCTTTAAATTCATGATGAACAATACAGGCACCCTGCCATAACAGCATATCCGCCCCCGTGTGGCTCTGGATATAGTGTCCCAGATGACGATCAGGCCCCCAGATGATTTTGTGCCCTAAACTGTGCAGATAAGCCACGATCTCCAGAGCAATGGAAGAGGTGACCACCCAGTCAGCACGTGCTTTGACCGCAGCACTGGTATTGGCATAAACCACCACCAGCCGGTCAGGGTGCTGATCACAAAAGGCGCTGAATTCTTCGGCCGGACAACCCAGATCAAGTGAACAGTTGGCTTCTTGTTCCGGCATGAGAATGGTTTTGGCCGGACTGAGTATTTTGGCGGTTTCACCCATAAAGCGCACACCGGCCACCAGCAAGGTGCTGGCGGCGTGTTGAGCACCAAACCGCGCCATTTCCAGCGAATCGCCGACCATGCCGCCGGTTGCCAGTGCCAAGTCCTGTATTTCAGGTTCAACATAATAATGCGCCAGTAGCACCGCCTGCTGTTGCCGCAATAATGGCACCAGTTTTTGACTGAGCTGCTGCTTCTGTTGTCGCGTCAGTGCTTCGGGTACTTTTGCCCATGCGTGCTGCAATGATGACCGGGCATCAGCCGGCGTGCTGTGAACAGGTTTTTCATAATCAACCGCACGCCAGCAGGCATGGGAATCGGTAGTAGACATGGGTTTCTTTCTCAAGACCAGTTGACTGAGTTTATTATGCTCATTTTGATTATAAAAGGCAAATATTTAACCGCTATACCCACTGGCAGAACAAAAAACCAACATTATTTTGTTTTCAGGTGTTAAGTTTCTTACAATAAGCCGAGTAATGACTGAATGAATCATAATCATGATAGAGACAACGGCTGAAGAATCAGCAATTTCTGCTACCCACATGGTCACGCAGCCAGGCAGTGTGGCCGAGCTCGTAGTGGTGCTGTTTGCCGTAACAGATTTTGTGGCACGGGTATTAACCATTGAAGCGGGCGAATGCCTGCCATTTGGACCTTTGATGCCTGTGCATCACTCCTTGCAGGCAGGGGCGCGGGCATGGGTGCATCAGCAAACAGGGCAGCCATTGGGATATATGGAGCAGCTTTATACTTTTGTTGATGTTAAGCGTGCCAGTCAGAATGGTTATTCGCTGATTTATATCAGTTATCTCGGGCTGGTGCAGGAAGCCGATGAATCTGGCCTGAACCTGGCTGCCCGCTGGCAGGATTATTATGTTTATTTTCCGTGGGAGGATACTCGCAGCCCGACGCAGCCACACATACTGGCGCAGATAATGCCATTATTGCAATATTGGGTAGATGCCGCGCCTGACCCAATTACCCGCAGCGCACGCCAGCAACGGCTGAATCTTGGCTGGGGGCTGGGAGAATATACCTGGCTGGCCGAAAATACATTGTTGCGGTATGAATTGCTATATGAAGTGGGGTTGATTCCCGAATCCCCTTATTATGCGCACCAATTACCTGCCGAGGTGGTCGGGGTACCGATGAAATATGATCACCGCCGCATTCTGGCCACTGCCGTATCGCGCTTGCGTGCCAAGCTGCATTATCGGCCAGTGATCTTTGATTTGATGCCGCCACAATTTACCTTGTATCAATTGCAGCGCAGCATTGAAGCTTTGAGCGGTACCGAGTTACACAAACAGAATTTTCGCCGGCTGGTGCATCATCAGCAATTGGTGATTCCTACCGGCCAATCGGCTGTGGCCGAACGCGGACGACCGGCACAATTATTCTGTTTCAATCAGGCCGTGCTGCAAGAAAGTTTATTGTCTGGCTATCGTTTGCCGATACTGAATCAAAACTGAATCAGAATGTGTGTGGTGAGCAGGATAGGGGACGGCGATTATTTTATGGATAAAGACCAAATATTTTTTATGGTTCTGAAACCAGGAAAGCATTCTCTAAGCGCAATGATGTTTAAGGCCTGATGATGGCTTTGGTAATGGCAAACATCAGAGGTGGTTTTTCAAAGCGTAAGCGTATAATATATACTCCCATTGAGTATATAAAAAGAGGCTGATATGCATGATGTTTTACCCTCGGTATTAACCCGGCCGCTGGTTGAGGCTGCGTTGACAGAAGATCTCGGGCGGCGCGGTGATCTCACTTCTGCGGCGGTAGTGTCGCCTGATTTAACTACCCGTCTGGCCATTGTAGCGCGCGAGGCTGGGGTGGCATGTGGCCTGGAGCTTGCACGGCAAAGCTTTCAATATCTGAATGAACAGATTGAATTTAATGCCTTACTGGCAGATGGTGACTCATTAAAGGCCGGTCAGGTCATGGCTGAGGTATCAGGCAATGCACGCGCCATACTGGCTGCGGAACGCACGGCGTTGAATTTTCTGACGCATTTAAGCGGCATTGCCACCACTACCCATGAAATACAGACCCTGATTGCACCCACTGGCGCCCAGGTAACCTGCACCCGTAAAACCTTGCCCGGATTGCGGGTATTACAAAAATATGCGGTACGTGTCGGCGGTGGTCGCAACCATCGCATGGGGCTGGATGATGCGATTCTGATTAAAGACAATCATATTGCGCTGGCTGGCGGTGATATTGTGGCTACCTTGCGGCAAGCCAAAGCGTTTGCCGGCCATCTGATTGCGATAGAGGTGGAAGTGGATACTCTGGCGCAGTTAGAAAAGGTGCTGCATGAAGGGGTAGCGCTGGTGTTGCTGGATAATATGAGTCTGGCTGATTTGTCTACCGCAGTATCGTGGTGTCGCGGTATATGTCAGACCGAAGCTTCTGGCGGCCTACGACCGGAAACCGCCTTGGCTGTTGCCAAGACGGGCGTGGATTTTCTGGCCATGGGCTATGTTACCCACAGTGCGCGCTATCTGGATATCGGTCTGGATTATACCGATTAAAAGAAACAATCCTTACTGCATATCAAGATTGCAATGGGTAAAATAGCTTTGTTTTGTTATTATAACTATTCATTATGCATTTGATTTTTCTGTTGGTTTCTAAGTTTTTAAGTTGTGAAGAGGATAATTTCTATAAAGCCAATCATTAATGCATGAGAAAGAAAATGTAATATGCACTGCTTTAATAAGCTTTGAATATAATTTACTCAGTAAAATACATTATTTCTATAGTGTTTAAAAAATAATGCCAAAAGAGATGAATATCCAGGCACTAAATAGACAGCGTATACCTATAGTATCAATTTAAGGCTTAAATTATGCTTCAAAATTAAATCTTTAATTTTGATTGGCTATAAAATTAATCAGATATCTGAATCATACAGAGTATAAAGCCAACACGGCTGTTTACTACGTATTAAGTTATTTGTGTGGTTGCCTTTGATCAAATGATGGCCGGCTTTATGCGCTGATGATCAGTTATTTTTATCCTGTACGCCATCTGATCCTTTTCTTGAAGATAGCGGGTAATACAGCCTGAATAAGCCGCTTACCCGCAGTTAAAGCATCATGCAGCATGATTTAATCATCAGCTCATGAATAATTGATAGGCAGCATTATCCGTATATTCCTGATAGGCATAACCAATATTATTCAGAAAATTCTGGAATGCGGCCTTGTCCTGTGGTGGGACATCAATGCCCACCAGTACCCGGCCAAAATCAGCGCCATGGTTGCGATAATGGAATAAGGTAATGTTCCAGTCGGATTGCATGGACGCTAAAAAGCGTGCCAGTGCGCCCGGGCGTTCGGGAAATTCAAAGCTGAACAAGCGCTCATGTGCCACTTTTTCTGTCCGGCCACCCACCATATAGCGAATATGAATTTTAGCAATCTCATCCTGAGTCAGGTCTAATACGGCTAAATCAGCCTGTCTGAGGGTATGCACCAATTGCTGTAAGTCATCATTACTGCTGCTTTGAATGCCGACAAAAATATGGGCTTTATGCGCATCACCATAGCGATAATTAAATTCCGTGATGTTACGGTTGCCGATCAGGTCAATGAAACGGCGGAAACTGCCCGGTTTTTCAGGAATGGTTACTGCCAGAATGCCTTCATGGCCTTCGGTCAATTCGCTGCGTTCAGAAACATGACGCAGGCGATGAAAATTCATGTTGGCGCCACTGGCCACGGCCACCAGCTGAGCATCAGTACACTGGTTTCTGGCAATATAAGCCTTTAAGCCAGCCAGTGCCAGCGCGCCGGAAGGTTCGGTAATGCTGCGGGTGTCATCAAAAATATCTTTAATGGCCGAGCAAATGGCATCAGTATCCACCAGAATAATCTCATCCAGCAAATCCCGACACAGGGTAAAGGTTTCTTCACCCACCAGTTTTACTGCGGTACCATCGGCAAACAGACCCACGTCTTTCAATTCAACCCGCTGGCCGGCTTGAATGGATTGCTGCATGGCACAGGCATCGGTGGTTTCCACGCCGATGACCTTGATTTCCGGCCGTACATTCTTAATAAACGCCGCCACACCAGCCGCCAGACCGCCACCGCCAATGGCCACAAAAATCGCATCCAATGGTTTCGGATGCTGACGGGCAATCTCCAGACCGATGGTACCCTGACCGGCAATCACATCCGGGTCATCAAAGGGAGGAATATAGGTCAGCCCGCTGTCGGCCACCAGTTTCATGGCGTGCTGATAAGCATCACTATACGATTCCCCCGATAAAACCACTTCCGCACCGCGTTTTTTTACAGCATCAATTTTAATCTGTGGCGTGGTTTTGGGCATAACAATGGTGGCGTTACAGCCCAGTTTTTGTGCAGATAAAGCCACGCCTTGAGCGTGATTGCCGGCTGAAGCAGTAATTACACCTTTTTGCAGCTGGGCTGCATTCAGCTTGGCCATTTTGTTGTAGGCGCCACGAATTTTAAATGAAAAAACCGGCTGCAAATCTTCGCGCTTAATCCAGATATGATTGTGAAGGCGGTCAGAAAGATTGTGTGCATAATCCAGGGGTGTTTCAATGGCTACATCGTAAACGGCACTGGTCAGAATGCGGGTGAGATAATCGGTATGGGTATTCATAGGATGACTGGAATAAATTGAATAATTTTAATCAGGTTTAAAGAAAATGATTGCGGATTAACTTACAATAACGCGCATAATGGCTGAATGCAAGTAAAACGCAAAAATGAGTGTTGATCCTGAGTATTATGGAAAGAATGATCAATGGCAATGGGTCTGTGTGAAAACAGAAGATGAATAAAATAATACTGATACTGATTTGTTGTCTGGGTTGGTTGGCCGGTTTGCCTGTGGCAAAGGCGAGCGCTTTGCCGCCCATCAATGCGGCGGCATATATCGTCAGCGATGAACAAAGTGGCCGTATCCTGGCCAGACATGAAGCGTCGGCGCGCATTGAACCAGCGGCCTTAACGCAATTGATGACTGCTTATCTGGTTTTTCAAGCGCTTGAGCGGCAGCAATTAAGTTTAAAACAACCCTTGGTGGTGTCTGAGGCAGGCTGGCAGGTAACGGGCAGCCGTCTGTTCATGCAGCCCGGGCAGCCTGTGGCCACACAGACCGTGATTCAAGGAATGCTGACCATAGCCGCCAATGATGCAGCCCTGACATTGGCTCAGGCAGTAGCCGGCAATGAGGCGGCGTTTGTGCGTCAGATGAATCATGCTGCCAGCAAAATGGGTTTGAAAAACAGCCATTTTGTCAATTGTACGGGTCTGCCGGCTGTCGGGCAATACAGCAGTGCCGAGGATATCTTAACGCTGGCGCGGGCGTTGTGGCAGGATTTTCCGCAGTATCGCTCATGGTTTGGTCAGAAAAAACTGACGCATCACGGCCTGACACAGTTAAATCATAATTTATTGCTGTTTCGTGATGCATCAATAGAGGGTCTGGCTACCGGTTCAAGCATCAATGGCGGTTATCATCTGGCGGCACTCAGTCAGAAGAATAAACGGCAGCTGATGGTGGTGGTGATGGGAGCAGACAGTAGCGTTGCCCGGGCGATTGAGGCGGGTAAATTGCTGGAATGGGCGCAGAATGAATTTAATACGGTACCCATTACCGCAGTGAATCACCCCATCGCGCATTTATCGGTTTATCATGGCCGGCAGGCTGAAATAGCGGTGGGATTGCAAGAGAAGGCTTATATCACGTTACCGAATCATCTTCACACTACGCTGACACTGCAATTGGAGGCAACACAACCGGTATTGGCGCCAATACGCAAAGGGCAGGTGCTGGGTAAGCTGATCTGGCGGCAACACGATAAGGTGGTGGCACAAAAAAATGTGGTGGCACTACAAAGCGTGTCCGAAGCAGCTTGGTGGCAGCGCTGGTGATGGCGCTAAAGCAGGCGACTGATCGATCACCATGATGAAAAGTGAACGATGATTTATAATGAATGTACAGTATTGATGGGGTTAATGAAAAGAGAACAATGGGTACTAAACTGAATCTGAGTCAATGCACGGCGGCCTTTCTGAAAGATCATGCGGAAGTGAAATACACGGCCAGAGAAATTGCACAATGGATTTTTGAACACTATCCTGAAGCCTGTGCCGCTAAAAAAGAGGCCAGTAAAGTGTTGCACACGGATGCCGATTTAATCCAGCAGCTGGTGGCCGAAATCAGTGGTCAACGGCCGCATATGCAGCGGCGTCATCCCAACATCAAAGTCACTGAGGGAAAACCAAGGCGGTATTATTATTCGGATAAATCTGATGAAACAGAGATTGCCGAAGCTGAAATGCCTGTCACAACAGACCCTGTGTCCGGGCTGACCAAATGGCATGAGGCTGATTTATACCCGTTATTGTCACAATATCTGGCACAGGAACTGGCGCTTTATTCCAGGCGGATTGATGAGAAAACCTCTTCCAATCGTCAGGGAAGCCGGGGGAACCATTGGTTGCATCCGGATATTGTGGCGCTGGAAAATCTGAGCGCGGATTGGGATCGGGAAGTGAGTGACTGTGTACAGGTATATTCTATTCAGAAAACCAAACTATGGTCATTTGAAGTAAAGCTGAAAATCAATACCGCCAATGTGCGCGAATGTTTTTTTCAGGCAGTTTCCAATTCTTCCTGGGCCAATCTGGGTTATCTGGTGGCATCTGAATTTAATGGCCGCAATATTATGAAAGAATTGCGAATGCTGGCTACGGCGCACGGCATCGGAATTATGCAGCTGGACATGAATAATCCGGCTGAAAGCCAGATTCTGCTTCCGGCGCGTGAGCGCGATGAGATCGACTGGGATATGGTTAACCGGCTGGCAACGGAAAATAAAGATTTTATGGCCTATGTGGTTTCTATCCGTAAGTTTTATCAGACTGGGGGTGTTAACCGGCATGAATGGGATGGAGTACCTTACACGCAATAAAATAAAATCCGGTCTGATGGCTGTATATCATCAGACCGGATTTACTGATATGCGCTTGTTTACCTATTAACCATGGCGACGCTGAAAGTCGCGCATAAAGTCGATTAGCGCCTCAACCCCTTGCAATGGCATGGCATTGTAGATACTGGCACGCATGCCGCCCATGCTCTTATAGCCGTTAAGCATGCTCAGACCGCGTAGACTGGCTTCCTGAATAAATAAATCATCGGTTGCTTTATCCGCTGTATGAAAAATCACATTCATGCGCGAACGGGCATGTTCTTTGATGTTGTTGATGTAAAAACCATTGCTGTTGTCAATGGCCTGATACAGTAAACTGGCTTTGAGTGCATTGGTTTTTTCTATCTGGGCAACACCACCTTGTGCCTGCAACCAGCGAAACACCAGACCGGAGATATAAATAGGGTAAGTGGCTGGTGTATTGTACATGCCTTGTTTGATAACATGTTTTTTATAATTCCATACATCCGGAATGCTGTCGTCTGATCGATCCAGTAAATCTTCCCGGATAATCACAATGGTGGCGCCGGAAGGACCAATATTTTTTTGTGCCCCCGCATAAATCATGCCGTAATCAGACACATTAATCTGACGGGACAGAATTTCACTGGACATATCGCATACCAGAGTGGGTAAACCGTCTGGTTTGGGCAGATCAAGATATTGCAGGCCATGCACAGTTTCATTACTGCAAAAATGGACAAAGGCAGATTGCGGATCAATATCCCAGCTCGCGGCTGGCGGGATGTCCTGATAATCGAATAAATCGCCGCCATGTGCAGCCAGATGTATTTCTGTCTGGGTCAGTTTGCCCATTTGCTGGTGAGCAATGCGGCTCCAGTTGCCCGATACCACCGAGTCTGCCCGTTTGAATCCATGCGCCAGATTTAAGGTCATCATATTAAATTGTGCGCTGGCTCCCCCTTGTAAAAATAATATTTTATAGTTATCAGGGATATTCAGTAGCTGGCGTAAATCTTGTTCAGCATGATGCAGAATACTCATGAAGACATCGGAACGATGGCTCATGGTCATGACAGACAGACCGCTGCCATTGTAGTCCAGTAATTCCTGCTGTGCTGTGCGTAATACGGCGTCAGGCAAAATAGCGGGGCCGGCTGAAAAGTTGTAAACGGGTGAATTTTGGGTTGTCATCATGCAATTAAAGCCTTTGGTCGCTGAAACGGTATAAGTCGGGTTTCAATAAAAGCGAAGTATCAGAAAAGCAATTGTTTTGTTAAAAAACAGCTTGCTTTAATTCAATAAAGATTTCGTAAGGATTCTAGAAGGTTGTTTACATAAACGCAAACTTAATCTGTGTTTATATGTCTGATCAGATAAAGCTGGTTGATTTATTCCGGGACGCTTCGTTTTGTAGTGATAAAACCTTTTTTAAGCCTTATTTTTAGTGTTTTTTAATGCATGTCGATGCTTTATAATCCGTCCATACCACTGCTACCGCGATTTAGCCGGGAAAAATGGCGATAACGATGATTGTGGATTTACATTATTGGCTGGATTTAAAGTAAAGGCTTGGAATGTGTGCTTTACTGCTGAGGCAGACATGCCGCCGGGGTGGATAGATTAAATCTTTTAATCCATCAACATGCTTATGTTTCGCTGCTGTGCTCTAATAAGGTCAGACGGGTAGCACCGAGTTGTTTTAATTCGGCCAGCGCATACTGCCATGCTTCGCTTAAGGCTTTATCTGCGTGCGCCGGAGCTTTGAGACCGAATTCCAGCCGATATTGCCGTACCTGTTGCTCCGGCGGTAAATCCTCGCGAATAGTGGGCAGGCTGAATGTTTTGACTTCTGGCCAGCGGTGTTCAATTTTCAGCATCAGTGGTGTGATTTTTGATTCAGCCAGACCGTCAACCATGGCAGCGTGGGCATGTTGCTGATGTTGGAAAAAATATTTAGCATAATAAGTATTCAATACCCATTCGGCCATGGGGTGCGCCATTTTGGGAAAACCGGGAAAGAAGTAATGCTGATGGATAGAGAAGCCGGCAATATGGTTAAACGGATTGGGAATCAATGCCGCATGCTGGGGAAATTCAGCCATTTTAACCCGTTGCAGGTGTGCCGGACTATCCAGCGCATCTCCTTGTTGCAAGGATACGGTTTCCAGATATTGTGCCGCTTCAGGATGCGCCATGAGCGGGACGGCCAAAGCCTGGGCAGCGGCCTGGCGGGTATGGTCATCGGGTGTGGCACCGATACCGCCGGTAACAAAAACCGGTATGCTGCCGGCAAAACTGTGCTGTAACTGCTCGGTCAGTAAAGCACGATCGTCTGGCAGATACTGTGTCCATGCCAGTGATAATCCTTTACTACCTAACAGGTTTTTGAAAAAGATAAAATGGCTATCCTGACGTGAGCCAGTCAGTATTTCATCACCAATAATCATTAAACCAAATTTCATGGGTATATTGTCCTGATTGCTATCTGCTTCAGTAGCATAAACCTAAGGCAATGCTTTGAAAAGATATCATTATTAATTATTGTATCTGATCGATTTTTGTCGTACTGTATGCACTGATGTTTAGATGGATTTCTCTTTGATAGTGAAAGGACAAAAAATGAATATAAAAACCGGATTTATGCTGGCCACCATGGCCGGTGCTCTGGCTGCCTGTGCGCATGATCGTTCTGGCGCCATTGTACAAACCCCGACCGAGCCTGTATTAAGCCAATACCATTGGCAACTGGTTAAGGCGGTAGATAAAGAACGCAAACCATTGCTGGATTTGGCAGCATCAGGCACCATGCAGCTGGATTTTAACCAGCAGCAATTAAAGTTGGCTGGTGGTTGTAATGACATCAGTGCCGGATATCAATTGGATAAAAACCAGTTATTACTGCAAAAGCCAGTCAGCACACGCAAACAATGTGCGGCCAGTGAGATGGCCAAAGACACGACTTTCATCAATTTTATCGAAAACCCGAAAATCAAAGCCAAAATCGTTGTACCAGCGCCTGACCAGGCTCAAACCCAGCCGTCTACCAAACTGGTGTTAAAGAATGTGCGCGGTGATGTGCTGGTATTAAAGGGTGTACCTACGCTGGAATCTTTATATGGCCAGCCGGTAAAGGTATTCTGGCAGGTAAGCGATAAAATCCAGCCGTGCCAGACTGCCAATGCTGTTGGCCGCTGTCTGAAAGTGCGGGAAATACAATATGACGCCCAAGGGATCAAAAGGAACGTGGGCGCATGGCAGAATTTTGCCGGCCGGATTGAAGGCTGGCAGCCTCAAAATAATGTCAGCGAAATATTGCGCCTGAACCGCTATACCCGTCAGGCAGCCACGGCCACCCAGCCGGCTGATTATGTGTATGTGCTGGATATGGTGGTTGAACAGCAGCAAGTGATTAAGACAAAAATCCGCCGCTAAAAGCTGCTATTTATCGGGTTAAATGTTCAGCTCCCTGTCTCTTAAATGATACAGGGGGCTGTTATATACATGCGTGGCATGGTCAGCAGCATATAGTATTAGAACGGGGTACAGTTATTTTGATCATTGCGCTTACAGGAGCGCATCCCCTCAATGCTGTCATAAATAATTTCCCGGGTATTGATTGTATTGCTTGATTTGGGTGTGGCTCTTAAGGTGTAGCCGAATCTTTTGAAGGGTTTGGTATTGCGGCGGTAGTTGTAATCGTAAAATTCATTTTCACTGATAAAGTTAAAACCCTCCGGCTGACCCGGCTTACTGCTTTGCTCATCAGGATACCTTTTATTAATACTGTAATAGCGATCCAGTGCCTGGGCATTTTTAACCAGATCAGCACGGACATTCTGTTCCCGTGTCTGCCGGACAAAACTGCGGTAGCCCGGATAGGCGATTGCTGCAATGATGGCCATGATGGTGACGGTGATCATGAGTTCTATTAAAGTAAATCCTTGCTGATGGCGTTGCATAGATTTCTCTTTATAAGCTATTGAATAATATCGAGCTGAGTATATATGGGTTGTACCAGTACGAAAGGGGCAACCACAACAGCCCACATGGATTGGTTCTGCTGGTAAAACAGGCGAGCCTGTTCATCGCTGACCCGACCCAATTGTCCTTGCTGTATCAGGGGTAAGAGCGATGATGTTTCATCTTTGGCCATAAGATGCGCAATATGGATCAAATCCAGGCCGGGTGCCACATAAATACAGTGACCGCGGGCAAAATAAGGCTGTAATTCAGTCCAGCAAATACGCGCGGTCTCAAGATTCAGTTTATCTTCGAGTGTTACACATGCTTCAGGTGCTGAAGCCGGATCATTTTTCATAACAATTTAATACGGTAAAATAATAAGGTATTCGCCATGGGCAGACAAGTATTTTTATCATACCGTATTTCCTTTTTAATTGCTTGCACCAGATGCGCTTAAATGGTTTTCTGTGTGCCAGCTTTGTGGATATTTGTAACCGGCAAAGCGTTTATAGGCATATTGTTTAAAGTCATCGGAATTATAGGCGGCGGTAATGTCTTTAACCCAGGCAGTATCTTTGTCTTCAGTGCGAATGGCAGCCCAATTGACGTAGGTATAACCGGGTTCCAGAAATAATGCTGAAGTGAATTTCAGCCCTGAGCTGGTGGCAAAATTACCATTGATAATGGCAAAATCCACATCTGCACGTGATCGCGGCAGCTGGGCGGCTTCCAGCGGTACCAGTTTCAGGTTTTTGCTGTTGTCCTGAATATCATTGACTGACACGGAAAGCGGATTAATGTTGTCTTTTAGTCTGATCCAGCCTAGCTGATCCAGCATAACCAGAGCACGCGCCTGGTTGGAAGGGTCGTTGGGGATAGAAACGCTACTGCCGGAATGAACATTCTTTAGTTGAGTTTCTCTGCCGGCATAAAGACCGAGAGGGCCGGTAGGTACCTGAAAGGCTTCTGTCAGGTTCAGTTTGCGTGAGGTTTTGAATTCATCTAAATAAGGTTTATGCTGAAAAATATTGATGTCAATGGATTTATCTGCCAAAGCCATGTTGGGGCGGACATAATCGGTAAATTCAACTAATTTAACGGTGTAGCCTTTTTTTTCTAGTTCAGGTTTGACTTCATCACGCACCATGTCGGCAAAATCACCGATGGTGGTTCCGATAATGATTTCTTTTTTAGTCTGGGTTTGCGTCTGGCCGGGTTGTTCTCCACTACAGGCAGCCAGAACTAAGGCAAATACCGCAGCCAGAAAAAATTTTACTTTCATCTTTACTTTCATTATTAAATATTGATTAATCAGTTTTTTATACAAATATCAGGTTCACATGACCGGATGATTATGGTGGCTATGTGATAAACATGGATGTATATAATTAATATTATTGCGTTTATAAATTATTTACAGTGTGCAGATTATAGGGGTTTAGCGCAACCATGACAATCATCCTGCCTTAACTGTGTTCTGTTGATGCATGCATTTGCCGTATGGCACACTTTACTTTAGTATGGGCTCAGCATAGGCATAAATACAGATAAACTGCGCCACACTGCCTAATAATACAAAAAGATGCCAGATACCGTGCCCATGCCTGATTTTGGTATCGTTGACAAACCAGTAGATGCCAATACTATAGGCTAAGCCACCGGTGACCAGCCAGAAAAGGCCGGCGGTTGACATGTATTTGATCAAGGGATAAATGGCCACCACAATCAGCCAGCCCATAACCGTATACAATATCATGGATAAGAGCCGTTTTTCGCTTCTGCGCCCGATGGTCAGTTCCTGAATGATGCCAAACAGAGCCAATCCCCATGATATACCAAATAAAGACCAGCCCCAGCCGCCGTTGAGCGTGGTCAGGGTAAAAGGGGTATAACTGCCGGCAATGAGTAAATAGATGGCACAATGATCACATTTTTGTAAGATCTCCTTAAATTTCAGGCTGTTTACACTGTGATATATCGTAGAAACCGCATACAGGAAAATCAGACAGGCGCCGTAAATGGCTGAGCCGGTGATGCGGTAAGGATTGCCGCTATGGGCAGACTGAATCAAGAGTAATACGGTGCCGATAATGGCCAGTATCAGCCCTGCCAGATGTGAGTATGCATTAAAACGTTCACCATAATACATATTTTTTGTCAGCTTTATTGAATAACGATGAATTCTATCATTTCATTCCTGCTTCGGCAGAGCAAGTTTTTTTGAATAAAATCGTTTCTGTCACATAAATTAAGCGTTAATCAACTGCTCTCTGTTCAATTATGGTCAGGAGAAGTAAAATAGCCCTTTTTGCAGACAACATAAACGCCTCGTCATGCTCACTTTTCAAGAAATTATTTTTACGCTTCAGACCTACTGGGCCAATCATGGCTGCGTATTATTGCAACCTCTGGATATGGAAGTGGGAGCCGGAACCAGCCACCCTGCAACCTGTCTGCGTGCTTTAGGGCCAGAGCCCTGGTTTGCCGCCTATGTGCAGCCGTCGCGCCGGCCTAAAGATGGTCGTTATGGTGAAAATCCCAACCGCTTACAGCATTACTACCAGTTTCAGGTGGCTTTGAAGCCGGCACCTGATAATATTCAGGAATTGTATCTGGATTCATTGAAACAACTGGGCATCGATCCTTGTCAGCACGACATCCGTTTTGTGGAAGACGATTGGGAAAATCCAACGCTGGGTGCCTGGGGACTGGGTTGGGAAGTCTGGCTTAATGGTATGGAAGTCACCCAGTTTACTTATTTTCAGCAGGTAGGCGGTATCGATTGTACGCCGGTGCTGGGTGAGATTACCTATGGTATTGAGCGGTTAGCCATGTATCTGCAAGGGGTGGATAACGTTTATGATCTGGTGTGGGCAAAAAATCTGGCCGGACAGACCGTAACTTATGGCGATATTTTCCATCAGAATGAAGTAGAGCAATCCACCTATAATTTTGAATACAGTAATACAGACTGGTTACTGGATCAGTTTAATTGTTATGAGCGTGAAGCTAAAAGATTACTGGCCGTAGAAGATGCCAGTCTGGCGCTGCCTGCGTATGAACTGGTCTTGAAAGCAGGGCATACGTTTAATTTACTGGATGCACGCGGTGCCATTTCTGTCACTGAAAGAGCCACCTATATTGGCCGGGTTCGTGCCTTAAGCCGTGCCGTTGCCCATAAATTTGTTGAGAGTCGCGAGCGCCTCGGCTTTCCGTTATTGAAAAATCAACCGGCCAGATAGACGATTGCAATACATGCAACACAGAATGAAAGTCATTGCTCAATATGAATGCTCCTTTACTCATTGAATTACGTACCGAAGAATTGCCACCAAAGGCATTGTATGCCTTAGCCCAGAGTATGGCTCACGGGGTGGCTGAAGGGCTGGAAAAAGCCCAGTTGATTGATGGTGCGGCCGATTATCAGGTTTTTGCTTCGCCGCGGCGTCTGGCGGTACTGATCCGGCAGGTTAAAGCCATGCAGGCTGATCAGCAAGTAGTTAAAAAAGGACCCAGCGTGGCCGCTGGCATGAAAGAAGGTCAACCAACCAAGGCGCTGGAAGGTTTTGCCCGCAGCAATCAGATCAGCATTGATCAGTTAAGCCAGATTGATGACGGCAAACAAATGGTTTTTGCCTATGAATATACTCAGCCAGGCCAGTCACTGGCGGCGTTGTTGAGTGATATTCTGGCGCAGGCGCTGAAAAAATTACCCATACCCAAAGTAATGCGCTGGGGCAGCAGCAGCCATACTTTTGTCCGGCCGGTGCATGGTCTGATGATGCTGCATGGTAAGGAGCTGATCAAAGGCCATGTGTTGGGACTGGAGAGCCAGAACTGGACATTGGGTCACCGGTTTTTAAGTCAGGGCAGAATTGAACTGACGCAGGCCGGTGATTATCAGCAGCTGATGCAGGCACAAGGCAAGGTAGTGGCGTCATTTACAGCGCGGCGCCAGATGATTGAGGCGCAACTGAATCAGGCTGCCATGCGTTTAAATGCCCATTTATCCATGACCGATGAACTGTTGGATGAAGTCACGGCGCTGGTGGAATGGCCTCAGGTATTGGAAGCCGGTTTTGATGCCCATTTTCTGCAAGTACCGCAGGAATGCCTGATTCTGACCATGCAACAAAATCAGAAATATTTCCCCTTGCTGGATCAGGAAGGTAAATTGATCAACCGGTTTTTATTGGTGTCTAATCTTGAGACCAGTCAGCCGCAAGCGATTATTCAGGGTAATGAGCGCGTATTGCGGGCACGTCTGGCTGATGCGGCATTCTTTTTTAATCAGGATCAGAAACACAGTCTGGAAAGCCGCCTGCCTAAATTGGCACAAGTGGTGTATCACAATAAACTGGGCAGTCAGGCGGAACGCACCCAGCGTCTGAGTCAGCTTGCTGCCACTGTAGCCCAAGTGTTGGGGGCAGATGTTGACAAAGCCATTCGTGCGGCGCAATTGGCCAAGGCCGATTTAATTACTGATATGGTCGGTGAATTTCCTGAATTACAAGGCACCATGGGTAAGTGTTATGCCTTGCATGATGGCGAGGATCCGGAGGTTGCTCTGGCGATAGAACAACATTATCAGCCTCGCTTTGCGGGTGATCAGTTGCCCGATAATCGGGTGGGCACTGCGGTGGCTCTGGCTGACAAGCTGGAAACACTGGTCGGCATCTGGGGCATTGGTCTGATTCCAACCGGTGATAAAGATCCTTACGCTTTACGCCGTAATGCGCTGGGAATTTTGCGCATGCTGATGCAGCATCATCTGGCGCTGCGTCCGTTATTAGAGGCGGCATATGGCACTTTTGCGTCAGGTAAATTGGCTGGCAATACAGTAGATGAAGTATGGGCATTTATGCAAGCCCGCTTGGCAGTACTGTTGCAACAACGGTATGCTCATGATGAGGTGGCCGCCGTGCTGGCCGTTGAAGTCCATGATCTGGGCGAAATTGATGACCGGTTAGAGGCGGTAGCGGCGTTTAAACAATTACCACAAGCCGCTGCATTGGCTGCGGCCAATAAGCGGGTACATAATTTACTGAAGAAAACCGATGATGCTTTGGATCAGGCGGTGAATGTTGATTTATTGCAAGAGCCGGCTGAACAGGATTTATATACAGCAACCATTACCGTGGCTGATGAAATCAGCACCGCGCTTCAGCATAAAAATTTTCAGGCGGCTTTACTGGCATTGGCAGGTATCAAACTTAAAGTAGATGCTTTTTTTGCGGATGTGATGGTTATGGCTGAGGATCAGCGTATCCGCGAAAACCGTCTGGCCTTATTGTCTGCTTTATCTGAACAGATGAATGCGGTGGCCGATATTTCGTTACTGAATGATTGATATTCAATGGTAGCCATGGCGTAACACCATGAAAGGAACGTGTGATGGTGCTGGATCATGTTGTTTTTCATACGGAAGAAGATTATCCGGCTGATTTATCTGTGGCTTCTGCTGCCACCCATATGGGGTATTACTGGTCATGGATTGTCCGGCGTGATTTGCATAATTCTCAATGGAATGAAGTGGCGCCTGATGATATTCAGGCGGTACAGTCTGGTCTGATGAGTGGCGCTGAATTTATTCTGAACCATATGGGCGGTGGCTTGGAAGACACGGATTTTAATCCGGAAGGCCGTCGTTTTTCATTATATTACTATGATGATGAAGAAGAGGGTTATGGCCGCTTTATGGAAGATTATGTGCAGGCATTGAATACCACTTTGCTGGACAGTTTCTATCATGTGACGGTCAGTGCGGAAAATCAGCTGTTACTTGATGGTGTATTTGATGCCGCATTGTTGCAGTGGCGACAAAGCCTGAAGCCATCTCATGAGGAGAAGTAAGGTATTATGGTCGTGGCGGGAAAAGACAAATTAATTGTTCTGGATCGTGATGGTGTCATCAATGCTGTCCGCGACCAGCCTATTACCGATCCTGAGCAATGGCAGCCGCTGGCTGGCAGTATGGATGCCATTGCTTTTTTAACCCAGAGTGGCTATGAGGTGGTGATTGCCGAAAATATGTCAGGCATCGGACAGGGGCTGGTCAGTATGCAGCAATTAAATGAAGTGCATCGCAAACTGCATATTGAAATTCAGAAAGCCGGTGGTCATTTAACCGGCATCTGGTTTTGTCCACATACTGCCGAGGATGATTGTTTATGTCGCAAACCCAAACCAGGTATGCTTAATGATATTCTCGAACGATTACGCATAAAACCGGAAAATACCTGGCTGGTGGGTGATGGATTGCGCGATATGCAGGCCATTGAGGCTATTGGTGGTCATCCGGCTTTGGTATTGACGGGTAAAGGTAAAGAAACATTGGTGATGGAAATGTTGCCGGAAGACGCTCAGGTATTTGACAACTTACTTGATTTTGCCAAGTATCGGATTGCAGAAGATGAAGCGTTGGCAAAGAGGGAAAAATAATATGTTGTGGTTGCGTAATGGAATTTATTGGTTATTGTTGTGTCTTTTTTCGATTGTCTGGTTACCGGTTGTGGTGATATCCCTTTTATTTAAAGGCGGAATTAACTGGTCAACCAGATTCTGGGCATTAACCCTATTATGGATGCTGGAACATATTATCGGTTTAAAATATCGTGTTACAGGTAGGGAAAATATTCCCGCTGAGCCGGTCATTGTCTGCTGTAAACACCAGTCCGGCTGGGAGACTCTGGCTTTATTCCGGTTGTTTCCTTCACTGGTGTATGTGGCCAAGCGTGAATTATTCCTGATTCCGATATTTGGCTGGGCATTAAAATGGGTGGGTACTATTGGGATTGACCGTTCCAATCCTAAAGCGGCAACACAGCAGATTATTGAGCAAGGACAGAAATGCCAGAGTAAAGGGTTGTCGATCGTCATTTTCCCTGAAGGTACGCGGGTAAAGCCAGGTTTTCGCGGCCATTATAAAAAAGGTGCGGCACGTATGGCGCAACTTTTACAGATGAATCTGGTGCCGGTAGCGTTAAATAGCGGTGAATTCTGGCCTAAAAATTCATTTTTGAAATATCCGGGTATGATTGATGTGGTGATTGGTCAAAATATTGCCTATCATGATGCGGATACGCCTGAAGAACTCATTAAAAAATGTGAACATTGGATTGAAGAACAACAAATCCTGATTCAGGGTAAAGGACCATTCGCACCCACTAAACCCGAGGTGCCAACGCCCTATGTGCCGCATGTTAAGTAATGAATCAGCAGCGGGTTGCCTGCAATAGATTATTGTCTGAATACTCATGACAGATTATGTATTTACCACTCGGCAAGGCGCCCTGATTTTATTGCAGCTGCGATTTAATACCCGTAAAAACATCATTATCCGGACTCAGCTGTCTGGCCGTTTACAGCTGAGCATACCCAGAAGATTTACTCAGAATGCATTAGATCAATGGTTGTCTGACCATGAAACACTGCTTGAGCAATACTGGCAGCGACAACAGCAATTATTATCTACCCAGCCAGAAACGATATGGTTTAAAGGCCAGTGCTACCCGTATGTAGTCAGCCCGGTATGTGTAAAAGTGGGCTGGTATGGTGATCGTGGCTTTGTCTTACCTCTGGCGATGGATAAAGAGCGTCCATATCGCGATTTGATCTCTTGGTTACAAGAAGAGGCACAAGATTATCTGCTTGAGCGGTTACGCTATTGGTCACAACAATTAAACCTGCGGCCAGTCAGTATGAAACTGACTACAGCCCGGACGTTATGGGGCGTCTGCCGCCCGCAGACGGGAATACGGCTTAACTGGCGCTTGGTAGGGGCACCATTATGGGTAGTGGATTATGTGTGTATCCATGAATTGTGTCATTTAATACATCTTAATCATGGTGCAGCATTCTGGCAGCTGGTAAACAGGCATACGCCGCATACGCAGACAGCCAGAATGTGGTTAAAACAGCATGGATCCGCGTTGTTTATTCCTGAGAAACGGTGGTAGTCAGCTGATTCAATAGGGTGTGGATCCTCTGAATACGTTGATTAATATCCGCTATATCGATATCAACTCTCAGTTTATCCGCACCAGCCAGATGATAATTTTTATTGCTTTGTATCAGCGTCACTATTTTTACCGGATCAATATGATGGTGTTTGCCTAAGGTTAATGTAATGGCGTCATGCGTGGCGTCAATAACATCAATCCCGAGTGTTTCAGCCTGTAGCCGTAAATGGTGACTGGCGATCAATGTTTTTACCGGTTGCTCCGGCAGGCCAAAGCGATCAATCAGCTCTTCATATATGGTATCGATCTCAGATTCGGATTCACAACTGGCCAGACGTTTATATAAAACCAGACGCTCGTGAATATCAGGGCAATATTGTTCAGGCAACAAGGCCGGACTGTGTAGTTTAATATCACTGGTAACACCCAAAGGCATATCCAGATCAGGCTGGCGGCCTTTTTTCAATTCACGCACGGCCTGCTTTAGCATTTCAGTATAAAGCGTAAATCCTACTTGCAGCATTTCGCCGGATTGACCCTCGCCCAGAATTTCACCTGCACCGCGAATTTCCAGATCCTGCATGGCCAGAGTAAAGCCTGCCCCCAGTTCATCGGCGCTTTCAATGGCATCCAGGCGCTTTTGGGCGTCTTTAGTGATGCTTTCAGGGGTGAGCAGATAGGCATAAGCCTGATGATGCGAACGACCTACCCGGCCACGTAATTGGTGTAATTGAGCCAAGCCGAATTTGTCAGCCCGTTCAATGATGATGGTATTAGCATTCGGAATATCAATGCCGGTTTCAATAATGGTGGAGCACAATAATACATTGTAGCGTTGTTGCAGAAAATCGCGCATCACTTGCTCTAATTCGCGCTCACGCAATTGACCATGCCCAATACCAATACGGGCTTCAGGCAATAACTGACTGAGGCGATCATAAGCATTATTGATGGTGTCTACTTCATTGTGCAGAAAAAATACCTGGCCACCGCGTTTTAATTCACGCAGCACAGCTTCACGGATTAATCCTTCGCTGTAAGTGTGTACAAAGGTTTTTACAGCCAGTCGGCGGCTGGGGGCAGTAGTGATTAATGAAAAATCACGCAGGCCCTCCAGTGCCATGCTTAAAGTGCGCGGAATAGGGGTGGCTGTCAGTGTTAATACATCCACATTGGCGCGTAGGCGTTTTAATTGCTCTTTCTGGCGCACGCCGAAGCGATGCTCTTCATCAATAATGACCAGACCCAGATTATTGAATTGAACATCAGGCTGTACCAGCTTATGGGTGCCGATCACAATATCAATACTGCCATCAGCAAGCCCCGCCAATACTTCCTGGGTTTGTTTGCTGCTGTTAAAACGGGACAGTTGGGCTACTTTGACAGGGAAGTCGGCAAACCGGTCAGCAAAATTCTGCGCATGTTGCTCTACCAGCAGCGTTGTGGGCGCCAGTACGGCCACTTGTTTACCCGACATGGCTGCCACAAAGGCGGCGCGCAGCGCCACTTCGGTTTTACCAAAACCCACATCGCCACAAATTAACCGATCCATGGGTTTTTCAGCACACAAATCCTTAAGCGTCATGGCAATGGCAGCGGCCTGATCTTCGGTTTCTTCATAATCAAAACCATCAGCAAAAGCCTGATAATCGTGTTGACTCAGTTCAAAAGCATGGCCGTGTCTGGCTGCTCGTTGCGCATACAGATTCAATAATTCCGCCGCTGTATCGCGCGCTTTTTCGGCTGCCTTATGGCGGGCTTTATTCCATGCGCCATGTCCGAGTTTGTGCAGACTGATATGATCATAGGCCTGTCCGGCGTAGCGTGAAATCAGATGCAATTGGGATACGGGGACATATAATTGACCATTATCCGCATATTCAAGCGACATCATCTCGCAAGCGCCTTCACCCAGATCCAGTGTAACCAAACCCTGATAGCGGCCAATACCATGCTGTTCATGCACCACCGGATCACCAATATTGATTTCAGCCAGATCACGCACGATACCACTGGAAATGGCCGCGTGTTTGTGGCGTGTACGCTGGCCACGCACCACATACTGATATAAATCGGCTTCGGTAATGACCGCTATTTTTTGCTGAGGCAGACAAAACCCATAAGCCAGCGGTGCAACAGTCAGACAAAGAGGGGCATCGGATTGTAAAAAAGCCGCCCAGTCTGCCACAATGCTGGCAGAAAGCGCATATTGGCGCAAAAAGCCAAGCATGGTTTCACGCCGTCCCAGACTTTCAGCACACAGTAAAATCCGGCCTGACCAGCTGTCTTTAAACGCCTTAAGTGCGGTTAGCGGGTCTTCCGCTTTACGATTGACAGCCACTACCGGTAAATCAAAGGTGTGGGTTGACTGCCATTCCGGCACGATGCGGGCATAAGGTTTGATGCGCGCACCAAACTGATCTTCGCTGAAATACAATTGCTGTGGTGCCAAGGGTGGATAGCTTGTGTCTCCCTGCGCCATGACATAGCGCTGTTTGACTTCTTTCCAGAAACGAGTGGCCTCGTCATGAATGTTGCCCACACAGATCAGAATCGCATCCTCACTGATGTAGTCAAAAATGCTGCTTAATGGTTCTTCAAAAAACAAGGGTAAATAATATTCTACCCCAGCACCAAAATGACCCTGAGAAACGGCATTGTATACAGTGGCTTTGCGTTCATCTGTTTCGATTACTTCCCGAAACTGGCTACGGAAAATTTGTTGCGCCTCTTTATCGGTCGGAAATTCATGCGCAGGCAATAGCCGGATTTCGGAGACACTGCTTAAAGTACGCTGAGTATCAGCATCAAACGTTTTAATGTTGTCGATTTCATTATCGAATAAATCCAGCCGGAAGGGTGTTTCGCTGCCCATTGGGAAAATATCTAAAATACCGCCCCGCATGGCAAATTCACCGGTAGCCACTACATGAGTGACATGATTGTAGCCTGCTTCTGTCAGATTATGGCGCAGGGTATCAATATCCAATGTCTGACCTTGTTTGAGCCAGAAGGTATGACCAAGTAAAAAAGACTGGGGTGCTACTTTCTGCATGGCGGTGGATACCGGTAGCAAGAGAACATCAACCAGATTATTTTTTAACTGCCACAATACGGACAAGCGCTCTGAGATGAGTTCCTGATGAGGTGAGAACCGTTCGTAAGGCAAAGTTTCCCAGTCCGGGAAAAAAACTACCTTTGCCTGGGGATCAAAAAAACGCCAGGCCGTCTGAATACGCAAAGCCTGTTCCGCATCGGTGGTCAATACCACTTTGATAGGTTTTGGAGGTAAATGTTCACTTAATATCAGCGGCAGACTGCCGGCATTAAGCTCAGACCAGACGCTTGAGCGTGCGGGCTTTGGAATAGGATAAGAAGTGGCAGAAGTCATGTTTAGCTAATGATATCGGTATGCGGGATAGCCCAATGAGTAACATAAAAATGATGAAATCATGAATGTCTTGAGCTGATTTAATATAAAACGGGCATTCACTTGATGCAAGTTTTTATCGGTTAAAAGCCGGTACTGATCTATTGCAACCCAGTCAGTTGAATGCAGACCAGACATGCATGGTCAGCATAATCAACAGCATGGCAGCGGCACAGCCGATTTTGGCGACCACGCCAATAATAAAACCAATAAATGTGGCGATACCCACTTTACCGGCAGCAACCAGATCACGCCTGGCCAGCCATTCACCAATGGCAGCACCGATTAAAGGCCCCAGAATCAGGCCGGGCAGGTGGAAGAATAAACCCACAATAGACCCCAGTAACGCTCCCCAAAGCGCCTGTTTACTGGCGCCGCAGGCTTTGGCACCGAGTAATCCGGCCAGAAAATCCAGTAACCAGCCGAAAATCGTGATCACCGCTAATATAATCAGAGTAGCTGTGCCCATGATCTGGTAATGGCCAAGATGAGCCAATAACCAGGCTCCGGCAAACATTAATGGTAAGCCAGGCAGGGCAGGCAAAACAATGCCACATAAACCAATGAGTAACAGAATAATGGCTAAAGCCATCAGAAACATGCTCATGCTGATCGTCTTTCATTACAACAAAATAAGTTGTGGTTACATGGGGTTAATTGGACAGACTACAAGGGCTGACTTGTTTGAATCTGGCAATAAGACCAATAGAATAACTGAAATCGGCTGAGGTTATTGCCCTATAAAAGGGTTATTCAGTATTTAAAGAGGGGATACTTAAAGTATCCGTAAATTTTCCATACAGAATCATTCCGGATAAAAAAAGACTGAATACCGCATCACACAGTATTCAGTCCTTGACTAATTTTCAGCGCGCCAATAGCAATATCGATTGAATCGATCAGGTTTTTATGACACAGCAGCGCTTAAAACCGGATGACGATTAATCCAGTTTTTTGAAGTGTTTGCGGCGTTCCTGTTCGCTCAGGTAACGTTTGCGCAAACGGATATTTTTAGGTGTTATTTCCACCAATTCATCATCGTCAATAAACTCAACCGCACCTTCCAGTGACATTAATACCGGTGGCGTCAGCCGTACGGCTTCATCTGTGCCGGAAGCGCGAACGTTAGTCAGCTTTTTGCCTTTTAACGGATTAACCACCAGATCATTATCGCGGCTGTGAATACCAATGATCATGCCTTCATAGATTTTTTCGCCCGGGCCGATGAACATACGGCCACGATCTTCCAGATTCCATAGCGCATAGGCAACAGCATCGCCTTGCTCCTGTGAAACCAGCACCCCGTTGCGGCGACCAGGAATATCGGCTTTAACTGGCGCATAATTGTCAAATACATGGCTCATCAGACCTTGTCCGCGGGTCAGGGTCATGAATTCACCCTGAAAACCGATCAGGCCACGGGCAGGAATACGGTATTCCAGACGGGTGCGGCCTTTACCATCACTTTCCATGTTGGTCAACTCCCCACGGCGGCGTCCCAGTTCTTCCATAACGGCACCCTGGCTGTTGTCTTCTACGTCAACAGTCAGATTTTCATAAGGCTCACATTTTTGTCCGTCAATTTCGCGGAAAACCACACGGGGTTTACCTACGGCCAGTTCATAACCCTCACGGCGCATGTTTTCAATCAGAATGGTCAGATGTAATTCACCACGGCCTGAAACACGAAAAATATCCGCATCGGCAGTGTCTTCCACCCGCAAGGCCACATTGGTTAACAGTTCTTTTTGCAGACGTTCACGAATCTGGCGACTGGTGACAAATTTACCTTCTGTGCCGGCCAGCGGGCTGGTATTGACCATAAAGTCCATGGTCAGGGTAGGTTCATCCACGCTCAGCATCGGTAGCCCCTGCGGTGCCTCTCTGTCGGCTAGTGTAACACCGATACCAATGTCTTCCAGACCGGAAATGGTCACAATATCGCCGGCTTCTGCTTCTTCCAAAGGAATCCGATCCAAGCCTTGAAATCCCAGTAACTGGTTGATCCGACCCTGGCCGATCTGTTCATTTTCTTTCATGACAGCCACAACCTGACCCGGTTTGATGCGACCATTCAGAATACGGCCAATACCAAGGCGACCGGTATAGTTGTCGTAGTCAAGCTGGGAAATCTGAAACTGCAAGGGCTTATCCGCATCACCTGCGGGTTCGGGCGTGTATTTCAGAATGGTTTCAAACAATGGTCGCATATCGCTGGAATCATCCTCTTCTTCCAGCTTGGCAAAACCAGACAGACCGGAAGCATAGACAATGGGGAAATCCAGCTGTTCATCAGTAGCGCCCAGTTTGTCGAAAAGTTCGAATGTCTGATCAATCACCCAGCTAGGGCGGGCGCTGGGTTTATCAATTTTATTAATAACAACAATGGGTTTTAAACCCAATGCCAATGCTTTTTTAGTCACAAAGCGGGTTTGGGGCATCGGGCCTTCCTGTGCGTCCACCAATAGAAGTACACAGTCAACCATCCCTAAAACGCGTTCTACTTCACCACCAAAATCAGCGTGTCCGGGAGTGTCGACAATATTGATGTGATAACCTTCATACTGGATAGCAGTGTTTTTTGCCAGAATGGTAATGCCACGTTCTTTTTCAAGGTCATTACTGTCCATCACACGTTCATCAACTTGCTGATTGGCGCGAAATGTACCTGACTGACGCAAAAGCTGGTCAACTAAAGTGGTTTTACCATGGTCAACGTGGGCGATAATGGCAATATTGCGGATTTTTTTGCTCATGGGCGTGTAGTTACTCTGAATATAAATGTAAAATTAACCTGAAATTATAACATTTTTAGGTTATATGGGGAGTTTTATTTATATAAATCAGCACATCGATATAGAAATTGATACATATTTTTTATATAGTTGATAGAGAATACAGTAAACCAGACTGATTTGATGGCTGGTTTGAAATGATAAAATATAAGATACCTGTAATTTGGCTGCACTGAAAGGCAGGCATTTAAATGAATGATACAAGCATGCGGCAGCTGGAGATTTTTACCATTCGCAGCCCGTGCAAAGGCATATGTGAAAGTAATCGCAAAGGTTACTGTAAAGGGTGTTTTCGCAGCCGTGATGAACGGTTACACTGGCTGAGCATGACTGATGCTCAGAAACATCATGTTTTGTATTTGTGCGCGTTGCGGCAGCGTAAACTACAATTACTGGCCTGGCAGGCTATTTCTGATCATAATCAGCATGAAACAGAAACCACGCAAACCCTACAGACAGCGTTTGATTTCTGAAAAAACGCCATCGCTTTTTATGCGCATAGAATATTAAACATAATAAACGGATTCATTCTCTCCAAATGCATCCCCGTCTCATGCTACACTCACTCTTTTTTCAATCAAAACATTTATTTTTATTGAATAATCTATTTATTTATAATCAGTTGAGCCCGATCTGGATAAAATCACGTCAGATGATATCTGTCATACACCATGACTCGGGCAGAATATTTTAAATCATTAACAAAAGCAAATAGTACCCCTCAATGCCGTATTGATCACTGGTCATAAAGAGGGTGCAGGATTCAGGTAGATAAGATGCAATTTTTAATCATCAGTATTGTATGTAGTGTGGCTGTATCTATTTTATTCAAACTGGCCAGAAAATATCGTATCCAGATCATACAGGCGGTGGCCGTTAATTACGTGGTGGCCATTGCCTGTACTTTATATTTTTTAAAGCCGAATTTGGGCAACTGGTCGCAATATGGCCATCACTGGTTATTATTTGCGCTACTGGGTATTTTGTTTCCTCTGGGTTTTGTGGTTCTGGGCAAAGCCATTGAGCGGGTTGGTATGGTTAAAACCGATGCAGCGCAAAGATTGTCGGTATTTTTATCTATTCTGGCTGCGTTCCTTATTTTTCATGAGGTACTGACGTTAAGTAAAATGATCAGTATCGTACTGGCCTTTATGGCTCTGGTCTGCTTACTGTACCACCCGGGTCAAAGCAGTAAAAAAGCCGCTGGCCAGTCTCTTGGCCAGACGGTATTCTGGCTTTTGCTGGTTTTGGTATGTTATGGCAGCGTCGACATTATTTTAAAAATACTGGCCAAAAGCGGGCAGGCATTTTCTTCTGTGCTGTGTGTGGCTTTTATACTCAGTGCACTATTTATTTTTACCTATCTTCTGCTTAAAAGAACAGTATGGCAAGCAGTCAGCATTCTGGCCGGCCTAATACTGGGCAGTCTGAATTTTATTAATATTCTGTTTTATATAAAAGCACATCAGGCCTATAGTCAGCATCCTGCACTGGTCTTTGCGGGCATGAATCTGGGTGTGATCACGCTGGCCACGTTATTGGGCACGGGTATATTCAGAGAAAAAATTAATGCGGTCAATATTGTAGGTATTATACTGGCGCTGGTGGCATTAACCGGCTTATTTTATGGTGCAGATATTCAGTTATGGCTGAGCAGAAGATAAAAATAACCAGACCGGCGGTTTAACGCCAGTCTGGTGTTATTTCTTCAGGTAATAAATGCATGTTTTGAAATTAATTCTGGTGCAAATACTGTGTATGAGTATCTTAAAAATTCCAGCCTTTAATTTTATGGTTTTCGCATCATTGTATAATTAGATTTTATTGAAAAATTAATGATATAGCATAATATTTTAATTTATCGATATCATCTGATTTAATTGCAGCTATCTGAGTAAAAGAGTGTATTTTATACTTTGTAATTATTGCGTGAATTAATCAAAGTAAGCGTATTTGGTCTGGTAAGGTATTTATATTGTTATCATTCAAAGATCAATAAAAAGCCATCTGGCGGCTGTGAATGGCTAAAACAGGAAACCAAGGCACTTATTGGTTTCCTGCCAGGTAAAAATTAATTGTTTTCGCTTAATTGTGCCAATTGCTGTGCCTGATGCTCGGCAATTAAAGCAGATGTTAATTCAGCCAGATCACCGTCCATAATAAAATCCAACTTGTGTAAGGTAAGATTGATGCGATGATCAGTGACCCGTCCCTGAGGATAGTTATAGGTACGAATACGTTCGCTGCGGTCACCACTGCCGATCAGGCTTTTACGTTCAGCGGCTTCCTTAGCATGCGCCGCATGTTTTTTCTGCTCATACAGCCGTGAAGCCAGCACCCGTAGCGCCTGTGCTTTATTGGCGTGCTGAGAACGGCCATCCTGACACTCAACCACCAGACCAGTAGGCAGATGGGTGATGCGTACAGCAGAATCGGTTTTATTGATGTGCTGGCCACCGGCACCCGACGCCCTGAAGGTGTCAATACGTAAATCACTGGCGTTAAGTTCCACTTCGCTGACCTCATCGGCTTCAGGCATAACCGCCACGGTACAGGCTGAAGTGTGGATACGCCCCTGACTTTCCGTGGTGGGCACCCGTTGTACCCGATGACCGCCGGATTCAAATTTCAGCTGACTATAAACCCCTTGGCCGGCGATACGGACAATAATTTCCTTATAACCGCCAAGATCGCTTTCACTGGCCGAAACAACTTCTACCTGCCAGCCCATTCTCTCGGCATAGCGAGTATACATTCGCATTAAATCTCCGGCAAACAAAGCCGCTTCATCACCACCCGTACCGGCACGAACCTCAATAAAAATATTTTTATCATCGTCTTCATCTTTGGGTAATAACTGTTTTTGTAAGGTCAGGCTTAATTCAAGCATGCGGTTTCGTGCCTGATCAATTTCTTCCGCTGCAAAATCTTTTAAATCCGGGTCCTCTGCCATTTCTTCAGCAGTATGTAAATCGGCCTGTGCCTGAATGTAATGCTGATAAGTTTCTACAACAGGTGTTAATTCTGCATGTTCACGAGTCAGGCGGCGATATTCATCTAAATTACTGGTAATGTCAGGTGAGGACAACAGCGCGGTTACTTCTTCAAGGCGATCAGACAGGTGTTGTAATTTTGCAATCAGCGAGGATTTCATGGTTATCCTTTAATGATAATTATTTTTTAAGGGATGATCTGGATACATCATAATGAGAAAACGGACACTGAATCATGGCTGATTCGGTAAATGTATGTGCTAACGATGCTCTTTTTTTGTCGAAAGCTGATAGATATGCGTAATGGCAGATGTCAGCTCCGGATGTTGCTGACTGTCTTTATTTAACGTCCGGGTAGGCGCGTGAAGCAGGGCATTGGTTAATTCGTGGCTAAGGCGGTTTAATACTTCCTCTACCGGCGTGCCTTTGCGTAAACGGCGCAATGCTTTATTTAATGATTGCTGACGGGTCTGGTCAGCTTGCTGGCGCAGTGTCCGGATTAAAGGGACAGCTTTTCTTGATTGCTGCCATGCCATAAATTCGGCTACTTTTTCTTCAACCATATTTTCTGCCGCCGCCGCCGCTTCCCGGCGGGCGGCCTTACCTGTCTGTACAATATCGGCCATGTCATCAATAGAGTACAGATAAGCATCATCCAGATCACCGGCTTCCTCTTCAATATCACGAGGTACCGCCAGATCCAGTAAAAATAAGGGCATACCACGCCGTTGCTTCAGCGTTCGCTCAATTAATCCCTTTCCGATCACAGGAAAAGGGCTGGCAGTTGATGAAACCACAATATCATATTGCGGTAAAATTTCCGGTAGTCGGTTTAAAAGATCAGCATTGGCATGATAACCCAGTTTCTGGCACAACTCTTCAGCCCGCGCCAATGTCCGGTTGAGGACGGTTAACCGGCGCGGATTTTCTGCGGCGAAATAAGTCGCTACCAATTCAATCATTTCACCCGCACCCACCATCAGCACATTCAATGCTGAAATATCCGGAAAAATCTGGGCAGCCATTTTGACAGAAGCTGCTGCCATGGAAACTGAATTTTCACCCACCGCACTTTCAGTACGCACTTCCTTGGCAAAAGCAAAAGTTTTCTGAAACAATGTATTGAGTTCACGCCCAAGCGTGCCGGCATTTTGTGCGCTGATTACCGCGGCTTTCAGCTGACCCAGAATCTGCGGCTCTCCCAGCACCATAGAATCCAGACCGCAGGCCACACGGAAAGTATGTCTTACCGCTTCTTCATCGGAAAGCTGATAAAGATAAGGCATAATATCTACGCTTTTGACATGGTGATATTCAGACAACCATTGAATAATGTTTTCTGCATTGCCGATGCAATATAATTCAGTCCGGTTACACGTCGATAAAATCATGGCTTCGGTTGCAGCATGACTATCCGCTAAAGACAATAATGCCTGCGATAATGCGACAGCGGGAAAAGCCAGTTTTTCACGAACACTGACAGGCGCAGTCTGATGATTGAGCCCAATAATGATTAACGACATGGTGCTTGATGTGTATCTGTATATTTGTACAAATGAGCAGGCAAAGGCTACTGATCCTGATCAGTGAATGGTATGAGTCATGTATAAATGCAGCAATTATACGCTAAACAGACTAAAAAAGCAGTGTTAAACTGGTTGCCTTTCGATGCATACACAAATGATCAAAGGATCAGCCATGAATGGTTTGGATTTACACGGTATCCGGCAGGTATACAGTAAAGAAACCCTGAATGAAGAAGACTGCCACCCCGATCCCTTAAAACAATTTGAACTATGGTTAAATGCAGCCATAGAGGCCAAGGTACATGAACCCACGGCTATGAATGTTGCTACCGTGGATGAACACGGGCGCCCCAATGCACGCATTGTTTTACTGAAAGAGGTGAGTGACGGCTTTGTTTTTTTCAGTAATTATCATAGCCGCAAAGGCTGTGCGCTGGCGCTTCATCCTTTTGCTGCACTAACCTTTTTCTGGCCCGAACTCGAACGACAGGTGCGAATAGAAGGAAAAGTCAGCCAGTTGGCTGCTGAGCAATCGGATGAATACTTTTATTCCAGACCTTATACCAGTCGCATTGGCGCATGGGCCAGTCATCAAAGTGAAGTCATAAAAAGCAAACAGGAATTATTAACCCGTGCTGCATTAATAGGCGCCAGACATCCTGTTAAGGTGCCAAGACCGCCGCATTGGGGTGGCTATATCGTCCGGCCTGATCTATTGGAATTCTGGCAGGGCAGACCAAGCCGGTTACATGATCGCATTCAGTATCGTCTGGTTGACGGCAGCTGGATCAAGGAGCGTTTATCGCCCTAGAATATCCGGCAAGCCCGGATTATTTAATCGCGTTGTCACTGCCTACTTTGGTAGCAATAAAAGCCTCTGCCGCCGCTTTTAGGCTGTAGCGGCTTGAATCAGATTCAATAGGAATTAAAGGCGCATAATCCATTTTTACCCTGATTTGCGGCAACGCAAGAATGCGCCAGAGTGAAACAAACAGATTGGTCTGACCCACATAGGCCACTTGCGTAGTGCGCAGGTTATTCTGATCATAATAACGCAATGCTATTGCCTGAACAGGAGTACCGGTTTTAATGGCCGGCTCAAAAAGTGCTGCCTTGAAAGGCAGAATAGATTCACCATCGGACGTGCGGGATTCCGGAAAGAAGATAACACTCTGTTGCCGGGTCAGAGACTCTGCTATTTGTTGATTAATATCCTGAATCACTGAACGAGAATCACGATCAATAAAAATAACCCCGATTCTGCGCGCTAAAAGACCGATGACTGGCCAGTGGCGAATACTCTGTTTGGCAATAAATCCACCAGGACATTGAGCCAGTAACACAAAAATATCCAGCCATGAAATATGGTTGGCCACAATCAATACCGGTTTTTGCACGGTTGATGGTATTACTGACGGATTATTTTCCAGCTGAATATGCAAAGCACGCAATAAACGATGGGCGATGATCTGTAAATCCTGAGCGCGTTGTGCCTGATTTTTTTTATTAAACCCAAAAGCCATATAACCCGTACAGATTAACCAGCCAGCCAGCCGCGCAATACGTCGTAAACGTTCAAATAAAGAAGTAGAATGAGCAGTGTTCATAAAGAAAGATAGAAGAAATTTTTAGTATAAATAATATTAATGTTGGCAATGAGTGCAGTAAAAACTACTTCGCTGACCAATAATGGTTTTCTGAATGGGTGTATGACAAATACGGCAAGGCTGATTGGCTTGTCCGTAAACAAAGTGTTCTTGCTGAAAATGTCCGTTTTCGCCCCGCGTATTAACAAAATCACGCAGACTACTGCCACCAGCATCAATCGCTGCCCGTAAAACCTGCCTAATTTTCTCAACCAGTATTTCACACTCATCCGGCTGCAAAGATAATGCTGGCCGGTCAGGCAATATACCCGCATGAAATAAAGCCTCATTGGCATAAATATTACCTACACCAACCACCAGCTTATTGTCCATAAGCGCCAGCTTGATGGCGCGTTTTTGTGTTTTCAGCTTATCTGTCAGATAGGCAGCATTAAAATCAGCCTCCAGAGGTTCAGGCCCCAGATGACACAACAAAGGATGATGCTCCAGCGCACCCGCAAACCATAAAACAGCACCAAACCGGCGCGGATCATGGAAACGCAATAAAAATCCATTGGAAAACAGAATATCAACATGATCATGTTTTTGTGGCGCAGGTGCCTGATCCTGTGACCAGATGCGCAAACTGCCAGACATGCCCAGATGCATCATCAGATAGCCAGTAGGCAATTGAAAAATCAAATATTTTGCACGGCGCTGGATAGATAAAACAGGTTGATGACTAATGATTTCATGCAGATTATCAACAATTGGCCATCTCAGTTTTGGCTGTCTGACGATAACATCGGTAATTGTCTGCTGCGTGACAAAAGGAGCAATACCTGCACGAGTAGTTTCAACTTCAGGTAATTCAGGCATAAACGATCAAAGAGTAAAATAAATTTTTAAGGCATGAAAATAACACAAAGTTTTTCTTATGGATAGTTTTACTTTAACCAACATGAATAATATAGATCAATCCATCAAGACTTAATCTGATGTAGTCATGTAAAATACCCGCATGAAACAAAAGCTGACACAAGATTAAACATGATACCTGCAGCATTAAAAATGCTGAAAGCAAAAATTTTAATTTAATAATTTAATTGTTTATACTGTAGCGCATTTGTTTTATCGTTTGGAACGAATCAGCAACCATGAATATGGTCAGTAAAATGGAGAATTGAATGTTGCGTTGGATACACCGCATAACCCCCATGGCTTTGTGTTTATTGATGGCATTTGGTGCTCATGCACAATCGCAAACTGGCGATCCCCAGCCAGCCAGCACCCAGACAGAAGCAGAAAAAGCCTTGTCTGGTTCACAGTTTGTGCAGACAAGCCGGGCATCACTGACACGCCGCATAGAGATTTCAGAAAGAGCCAATGCAGTATTTACCTTACTGGCCAGTGAATTGGCCTGGGGACAAGGGCAGACCGGAACGGCGCTTGCCACCCATGAACTGGTTTTACAGAAAAGCCAAGACCCTGCCGTGGCTGAAAGAGCCATGGAAATGGCATTAGCCATCAATGCCACCCAAAAAGCCCGAACCATTTTACAACAATGGCAAAATGCACAACCTGAAGATACTCCGGCCAGACAACGCCTGTCATGGCAACTGGCATTGGCAGAAAAAGATATTCCCTTTGTAGCCAGCCACATTGATACCGTATTGAATCAGGCCAGCGAATATCAATTGCGGCGTTTATTTCTACTCTTGGCACAATCCAGTTTAAGTCAGAAAAACTGGCCGGATTCAGTGTATACCGCCATTCATAAAGCAGCACAGAAACATCAGGATATGCCCGAGGCCATGATTGCCGAAGCCATTTATAGCGCTTTAGGTGAATATGACCGGCGGGCAGTAGCTGCACTGCAAAAACTGGCCTCATTAGACGGTAATATGCAGCCTGGCTCCCAGATCACCATCAGTCTGGTAGGGCAGCTTCGCCCGCAGGTGCTGACCACCTTTTTCCAGCCGGAAAGCTTTAATGCCTTACCTGCGGTCTGGCAAAGTATTTATATAGATTGGTTGATAACACATAAAAAAACAGCCGCAGCCTATCAGGCTCTGCAACCTGTATTGAATCATACACAAAGCCCGGCACTGTATTTGCAGGCAGTATTTCTGGCCATAAACCAACGAGCCCAGACCAGCACGATCTTAGACTATGCACAACAAGCCTATGCTCTGGGCGATGACACACAAAAAAGTAAAACAGCCCTAATGCTTGCGGCGTATATGGCTGAACGTGATCGTAATCAGGAAGCCAGACAATGGGCACAAAAAATCATTGCCCCCCAATTCACTTTTGATCGCGCACTGGTTCAGGCCACCATTGAGCAACAAGATAAACACTGGTCAGCAGCCCAAAACTGGCTCGATAAAGCAGCAAAACTCAAACAACCAGGACAATTTTTTGATCAGCAGAATTTATTTCGGTTACAGGTAGTGCAGGCAAATGAAACCCTCATACCCGCACAATACCTCAATAAACTGAATATCTGGCTGAAACAGGCTGAAAAACAAAAAAATGAAGATCTGATCGCCCAGATTATCTTCTTACGTGGCATGGTTTATGTTGATCAATTGCATCAGCCACAAAAAGCCGCCACAGATTTTCGCCATTACCTGACACTTCGTCCGGACAGCGTTGAAGGATTGAATTCTTTAGGTTACACATTACTGGCCTTACCTCAAAGTCATTGGGAAGAAGCCTTAAATTTACTCGAACGCGCCCATCAGCTAGACAGCCAGTCAGCCTATATTGCAGATAGCCTCGGCTGGGGCTACTATCTTAATGGCCGGCTCGAAGAAGCATTACCCTTATTGCAATATGCCTATGCCCAATATCCCAATGCAGAAGTTGCCGCACACTTAGGCGCCGTTTTATGGGACAGCAACCAGCAGGATAAAGCACGTCAGATATGGGCAGAGGGCAGGGCAAGCAAGGATGATCAGTATGTATTAATTCAGATTCTGAAACGATTCAACATCAATCCGGCCACCTTGCCCAAATTACCGCCAGCCAGCATCAAAGAGGAGTAACTATATGCTGTTTAAGCGTTTTATAATGCCATTGCTGGGTATACTCATGATATTCTCAAGCGGTTGTGCCCAGCTACAGCAAAAACCAGATGCCTCATCAGCAACGTGGCCGGCCGCTCCCGAGCCGCTGACCGAAGGATTTAACAGCTCAGGACGACTGGCTGTCAAAGATTACGGCAAAGGCTCATATGCCAATTTTACCTGGCAAAATGAGGGCGAAATACAAAGTATTGATGTTAAAACCCCTCTGGGCAACAGTGTCGGGCAGCTGTGTCAGGACAAACAAGGCGTTATCGCCAGAGACAGCCACGGGCAGATAATGCAGGCAGACAGCATTGCCTCATTAAGCCAGGACTTGCTTGGCGTTGCCTTGCCCTTTGAATATCTGAACCAATGGGTACAAGGCTATCGCATTAATCATGAAGCGTATGAAATCCAGTCTGAAGATCGCCTGTATCAGCTAGGGTGGCGCATACAGCGACAATTAAGGCCAGATGGTCAAACCCCGCGCATGATCAGATTAATCAATCAGCAGTTTGACATCAAACTACTATTTGATGAATATTATCCGGCCAGCACTAAAGCCAGTGGTGATTGCCAGCTGCGTCATCAAATCGGACTTTGAGACCTATGCGTCAGGCGCTATAAAGGTTGATGGCTAACTTGCTTTTGGGGTGCCAAACACACAAACCCTATCCATAACCATGAATAACAACACACACCAACACACTAACCCCCAGCCGGCTGATGATGCCAGACTCTATCTGGCACCCGCCAAACTGAATCTGGATTTACGCATTATCGGCCAGCGTGAAGATGGCTACCATTTACTGGAGAGTATCTTTACCCTGATTGATCTCTATGACCGCATCTGGCTAAAACCGGCCAATCATGGGCAGATTGTGCTGCATACACCTGTGGAAGGCATTTCACCTGAAGAGGACTTGTGTTTTCGCGCGGCTGCTTTATTGCAGGCCGCCAGCGGTACCCGCCAAGGAGTGGATATCTGGGTACAGAAAAATATCCCCATGGGCGGGGGCTTGGGCGGCGGGAGCTCTGACGCCGCACTGATACTGATGGCACTCAATCAATTGTGGCAAACCGGCATAACACAAACCGATCTTATGCATATGGCCTTGCAGCTGGGCGCCGATGTGCCATTCTTTATTTTTGGAGAGAATGCATTCGTACAGGGCGTTGGCGAAAAAATGACCACGTTTTCCTTACCAAAACAATGGTATGTCATTATTCATCCGCCAGTACACGTCAGCACCTCTGAAATTTTTGCACACAAAAGCTTGACACGTGATTCCAAGCCACGCATAATGCCAGTCTTTCAAGCGATGCAGCACTGGCAGAATGATATGCAAAGTGTTGTTTTAGCTGATTATCCGGTAGTCAGGCTGGCGTTCGATGAGTTGGCTCGATATGGCCGTCCCATGATGAGCGGCTCAGGCGCATGTGTATTTTTGCGTTTTGATAATCAGCAAGAGGCTAAAGCCGTTTATCGCCAGATACAGAACACACATCAGGTATATTGTGTTGCTTCATTAGCAAAACATCCTTTTTATAGCTGATATGTTGTGTTGGGGAGTCGTCAAGTGGTTAAGACACTGGGTTTTGATCCCAGTATGCGTAGGTTCGAATCCTACCTCCCCAGCCAAGTCATTGGCTGTAACCCGTTTTTGGGGAGTCGTCAAGTGGTTAAGACCCCGGATTCTGATTCCGGTATGCGTAGGTTCGAATCCTACCTCCCCAGCCAAATAAAAAGCGTGTAAGAAAACTTACACGCTTTTTAATATTTTAGTGTTAAAATTAACCGGTCGGGCGTTGCAAAAGTCATCTAACGTAGTATTATGACAAGCCCGATTGATTGCCTTACGCGCCACACATATTGAAATGCGGAGCAAGGTTATGTTTCATACGGCACACACAAATCTCAAGAAACCTAAACAGGATTCAGGTACAGAAGAAATGGCAGCATACGATAGTCTGATGGTGTTTACTGGTAACGCCAACCCGCAACTGGCCAATAATGTAGCCAGACATTTGGATATTTCATTGGGGCGTGCCTCCGTAGGGAAGTTTTCCGATGGCGAAATTGCCGTTGAATTACTGGAAAATGTACGAGGCAGAGACGTCTTTATCGTACAATCCACCTGCTCACCCACCAATGATAACCTGATGGAAATTCTGACCATGGCCGATGCACTAAAACGCGCTTCCGCCGGTCGTATTACCGCTGCCATTCCTTATTTTGGCTATGCCCGCCAGGATCGTCGTCCGCGCTCAGTCCGCGTGCCGATTTCAGCCAAGCTGGTGGCCAACATGCTTTATTCTGCCGGCATTGATCGTGTGCTGACCGTTGATTTGCATGCCGATCAGATTCAGGGCTTTTTTGATATTCCGGTAGATAATATCTATGCCACGCCCATTCTGGTTAATGATATTGAAAAACAAAGAATTGACAACCTGATCGTTGTCAGCCCCGATATTGGCGGCGTAGTGCGTGCCCGTGCCGTAGCCAAAAATCTGGGTACTGATCTGGCTATCATTGATAAACGGCGTCCCAAAGCCAATGTAGCCGAAGTCATGAATGTGATTGGTGAAATTCAGGATCGTACCTGCCTGATTATTGATGACATGATCGATACCGCCAACACCCTTTGCAAAGCAGCCTCAGCACTTAAAGAACGCGGCGCTGAGCGCGTACTCGCTTATGCTACTCATGCGGTTTTCTCAGGTGAAGCCATCAACCGGATTGCCTCCTCAGACATTGATCAGGTTGTGGTTACCGATACCATTCCATTATCTGATGCCGCTACACAATGCGATCGTATCCGTCAGGTAAGCATTTCAGGTTTACTGGCCGAAACCGTTCGCCGAATCAGTAATGAAGAATCTGTGTCATATCTTTTTAATGAAGATGTGCCAGTACCGGGAGCAATGTTTATCCCATAATTGAATCATCTAAAGCTGGTCGCGGCCGATGATGATTATTTATTTTTTGGAGTTTTTTTATGTCATATGAAGTTAAAGCAGAAATTCGTGAAGCACATGGCACTGGTGCGAGCCGCCGCCTGCGTCGCGAAGGTAAAGTACCCGCCGTTTTGTACGGTGACAACATCAAGCCGCTGTCTATTTCCGTAGATCAGAGCACCATGTGGTATGCATTACAAAAAGAATCTTTCCATACAGCCATCATTAAATTAGATGTTGATGGTAAAGTATACGATGTGATCTTGCGTGATTTCCAGATGCATCCAGTAAAACAACAAGTACAGCATATTGACTTCCAGGCTGTTGAAGCCAACAGACCGATTAATATTCATGTACCTTTGCATTTATTGAATGCTGCTATATCACCAGCAGAAAAATTACAAAGTGGTCGCGTAAGCTTATTGGCCACCAGCGTAGAAATCAATGCATTGCCTAAAGATATTCCTGCCTCATTGGATTTAGACGTTGCTACCATGAGAGCCGGTGAAATCCGTCATTTATCTGACTTGGTATATCCTGAAGGCGTGGTTAGCACCGCATTGCGTCGCAATGAAAATCTGGCCATTGCTTCTGCTACCGGTAAAAACAAATAAATTATCTTATGATAATAAAAACGATGCTTTCAGGCATCGTTTTTTGTAAGCTTTTAATGGATAAAGTCAGAATTATCCTGAAAATCAGATGTATTGTATTTGATTCTATACTTCACCGATTGCAAACCATATACACATCACATAATTATTGCTGATACACAACCGGCTGGGTAGAACCATCTTCATTTACCTGCAATACCGCCACACCGCAATGAGCACTATTGTAAGCCGGCACAACCTCATAATCTTTTCCTGCTTCCGGTGTAAAGGTCACATCATCACTTTGACATGAAGGCTGTGTGTGAGTCACTTTCGAATAATGAGTTTTCAACACATGGCTCATACCAATAAAAGCATTATTCACTGTAATCGGCGTATTGGCCGGAATGGTAAATTCCTGATAGAACATCTTAGACAGAATACCATTATATTGAGCCATATTGGTGGACATGTCAGTAGCAGGAATACCAAGACTGCGATTTTTAGGTGAGCCTGCAAAAGATAAAAAAGCATCTTTGAAAGAGCTGCCGGTATTAATCCGTACTTTATGCTGCCCCTGAAAATATTCCATCTTACTGGGTTTCTGATTCTGGCCATACAAGCGAATTCTGGCTTGAGATGAAGTATCAACCGTAGCTGAAGAAGCATCGATGGTATTGTTTGCTGAAGCACATGCCGTAATGCCTGCAAGAGCCATACAGACTAAACTCAGCGATATTGTTTTATTAATCAATGACATAATTAATTTCATCTTAACAAAAAAATATTTATAAGTATAAATCCATTACAAATGAAATACAAACCATAAAATTCAATAATCTAAAATAAACAAAATAGGCGATACAATTAACCAATCCGTCCCTGGATACTAAATCCAGCTTAGCCAACCAGATCAGCCTGAGAAGGCTATTGTTTCAGATTGGCTGAACAGGTTTTAATTGAAGCATCATCTCAATGATTAAATACGCCATAAACCTTAAATTTAATGGGTTTGAGTAGATTTGTATGTATTTAATGACTCAATGGCCATCTTTAGATTATGGCTTATTTTGCGGTTGTATCTGAAAATAAGAATATCGATATTATTAATATAAAAATCCAATATATTTTTAAATATCAATATATTGTAGAAAATAAAGCATCTGATGCCCAAAAACACTGAATAAATAATTCATAATTTAAAATATAAGCAATAGAGTATTGATTTATATGATGTCATTTGCTTACAATAACCAGCAAACTGTGTTATATTTTTGAATAGTATACCTAACCCAGAAAACCTATGGACATCAAACTTGGCAAAAACGACAAGCGTTATATCGAAAGTACAGAAGATGTATTTTTAATCATGCAGCGTATCCTACGGCGCGAGAATAAGATAGACAAAGAAAAAGAGCATTTCTGGATTATCGGTATGAATACCGTTGGCTATATTCTTTATATCGAGTTGATTGCTTTGGGTACAGTTAACTCAGTACCGATTGAGCCGATGAATGTTTTTCGGGTTGCCGTGATGAAAAACGCCACTCAGGTGATTGCCGTGCATAATCACCCCACCGGGCGGCTCACACCTTCAGCCGCAGACATTGACATAACTGATCGGTTGTTTCAAGTGGGAAGAATACTGAATATTACATTAACCGACCATCTGATTATCAGCCCCAATAGCTATCTGGGTTTTCGCGCTTGCGGCAAGATGGAAGAAATAGAGCAAAGCCTGAAATATGTGCCTACCTATGAAATTATCGAACGGATTAGAAAAGAAGAAAAAGCCATAGCCGACGAAGTGATTCAGGCTGAGAAAGAAGCGACTAAAAAAGAACGTCAGCAAAAAGAAGCATTGGTAATGGCTTTATGGGCGCAAGAAATGCCCATCAAACAAATCGCCGCGCTGATTGATACTACCCCTAAAATCATTGAGCGAATGGTTAGTAGGAAACAGCAAGAGGATGCTAATTCGGTGTCCTAGGTTCACATTGATGGATAATATATAATTAAAGCAGAGCCAGACTGGTTTTAGTATAAAGTGTTATTTGCGATTTATTCTATAAATAAAAAGTATAGTAGTTATTGGTGCAGTTGTTGAGGCTCAAATGTATTTCGAGCGTATTAAGTTTAGGTAATTAGCTGGTTGGTAGTAAGCATGGTCATTACGTGTGGTTTTATTAATCCTATGGCTATGTTCCTGGCAAGCTAAATATTCAACGAGTTTGGCATTAATGGCGTTTTAACGGTTAATTTTTAAATTTTTTCTAAATTTAGTTTAAATTAGCTTTGATTTGCATATTTTTGACAAATGCTTTAAACAGAGTCAAAAGTAGTTCATTGTCCATAGTAAGTCTCTTGGTTTCATTCCAAAAGTATTGTGGAGAGTTTAGCGAATACATCGTTTTATTTATAGTTTCTAGTTATTATAAATGGCCATTTTTATCTATTTTTAGTAAGGCTCTTCATATATCAGTCCAATCGTTGATGGAAGATATATGAATTGATCAGAATCTGCTAGTTACAAAAATGAAACTTAGCCTATTGCCGATTTAAGTATTGTATTATGTACCAAGACTTGATTTTCCTATGTGTTTTTCTAAAAGGTTATCGATCTGTCTAAGAAATTCAATGAGCTCCTTATAATCCAACTGGTCTTTCTCCCATGGTCCTGTCATAGTAAGGTTTCGCACATCTTGCAATAGATTTTCTAAATGATGGTCAATCATTTTACGGAAATGTAATTGTAATTTACTCGATTTACTAAAGGCCAGTATCCATAGAAATATTTTAAATGCGTTGTTCCAATGAGTAGAATTCGAAGCACCTGCTAGTGGCTGTTGTACAATCATTCGATTTTGTTTCAAAATTTTATTTATTTTCTGTAGTTGAAATTCCTTTTGTTTTGAGCTACTCTTGGCAAAGAGAAATGAAGTTATTTTAATTGTATTACCTTCATATACTTGGTTAAAATATAAATTTTTATTCTCTGGCAATTCTAATCTGTTGATAAATGCATTCATCCATATATCTAAAGCATCTTCACTGGTAATATGGCTATTTTGCAGCAATGGACTGATTACATCATAAAATAGCCATGGTTCAGTCAATGTTAAATGTTGATTACCTTTTAAGAAGTCAACCAAATCCCGTAATGCCTCAATATCAATTTTTGCTGGTAGTATTTTATGTAGTGCTACAATTAAACCTTCATAAATTCCAGTGTTTTTATAAAGATCCTTTTTCTTTGTATCTGTGGCTGTATGACGAATCATCCAGCAAAGTATTTTTAATTGCGTTTGATAGGGAAAATCTTCCAAAAATAATAATACTGAATCAAGACTATTTGGAATATCTAATTGTTGTCTGATTGCATGAAAACCTATCCATTGCAGCAGATCCTGATTGCTATGAACAAGAAGATCCAGTTGAGTTTTATTAATACCAGATTGTATTGAGCATGCAATTTGTTGGATAATTCGGCCCAATAGAGATAAATTTGCATTGGGTTTGGTTGGCAGGCTAGAGATTTGTAGTTCGATGATTGACAACAAAGAGTCTGGAGCATGTTTCCATAAAATTTCAATAGCATAAAATTCTGACCAAATGAAAACAGTATGATCTTTACTAGGAATTAGATGATTTATGTCAATAGGCTCACCTAGTAATGTTTCAATTCGTTCTCTAAAAAGCTGAATATTTTCTATAACCAATCCTTTATCTGTATTTTTATCATGTTTACGATCAAATGAAGCAATAAGGAAATGGTTTAAAAATTCAAGAAAATCACGCTCGAATTTAATATTTGGCTCTTTAGGAAAATGTTTGAGTATTTCACTTAATATCTCCCAGATTGCATGAAAATCCTTGGAGTTAATTGCTTGTTTGTTGATACAGTTGTGTAATCCGTTAGGTAAGGTAAGTGAATTATTTTTAAGGAAGCCTAAAACCTTCATCTGTTCTCTTAATTGGTTACCATTCAATCCCTTTAGAGATGTTTCTCCAGTCCACACACTGAGTACGTTGCCTGCTTCTGGCTTCTCCAAGAATTGGAGTCGATTGTAAGTAGTAGGAAATGTGGTAGAGTCAAAAAAAGGCTTTTTGTAGGAATTTTTATTTTGGCTGTCAGAATGTGCAGCCAATGCTTGTCGAACTAATGCAAGTTTATATGGTTCTATTTTGAGTAGAACATCTGCAGGAATTGGCGTAATCAGCAAGGGATAATTTTCAGCAGTTTTTTGCAACGAATTGGATAAATGGAATCCAATTTTCCAAAATCCATCTGATCCTATTACCAGGATATAACGATCATGCAGCTTGCCTTTTTTTAAATAATAGATACGTAAATTTATACGGCTCAGTAAGTGCCTATTATCCTCAAGATATTTTTCCAGTGTATTGTTGTCTCTATCTGAGGTGAAAACAATATAATTAGATTCTTCTTCTTGATGCATCAATAGCAGTTGTACGCCAATATCATCAAAATAAGGATCAAAAATTATGATTTGATGTTGTCGATATTTTTCCAACAGGGCTTTAAACCATTCTACAAATTGTAATCGGCCATCGCCAACTCCATCTCCCGTATTCCATCGCTGGAAAAAATTTCCTTTAGACTCAGGTGGATGAAGTTGTTCAAAAAGGTAAATGAGCTCATTATTTATAGGTACCCACGGATCAGCTATTCTGCTACCAATATAGTTTTCAATCCTCAAGCTGTCATGAGCAGGCGTAAGCGCATTTTTTACACGATTGTGAAGAGTTGGTTTGGTCGTTTTTTCGAGCCAGTCAAATTTGTTTGGTTTAGTTGCATTTCCTATTACAGTAATTTGAGAGCAAATTCCTCGAACATAGGCTTCTCGCCATCGACAACAGAGTATACTCTCATGGGGACAATCGTTTCTGTAGCCAAAAATCTCTACTTCTATTGCATTCTTCCGTGCCCATAATTTCTTGGGTAACTGGAATTCATATTTAAATATTCCATCATCTTTGCGATTTGCCAAACCAATCATTGAGCAAAAGATTTGTCTATTGTTTATAATTTTTAAGTAGAATTGAAATTTTTCAAAGTATGGTACCTGTACTGGATTGAAAAGAATAGTTAGTACAGATGTGGGGTTAGGCCATTCTACATTAAGCAGATTTTGTTCATTGTCGTTTAGTGTAGGGAAAACTAATAACTCGAGATCTCCAAACCGTGTGATATCTACATTATTAAAATTCAAATCGGTTTCAGCATTAAGCTGCTTAGCTATAAAAGTAGTTAAGTCAGTATTATGCTTTCCATTCAGAAGAAATAACGCATTCTTATTTATTTGGATAATCGAAGCACTTAATGCTCCAGCTTTCTGATGTGGGCTAGTCAATGTTTCATAATTATATACATCGCGATTTAATAAATAAGCAACAGGTCGATAGGTTAAGTTATTCGGTGTAAGGATAATATGACCAAATTGTTTACTAAATTTATCTGAGCATTCAAACCCCATTGTTTTATTAATTGACGATATAGACTGCCCACTACTTAATTGTCTTAATAGATCCGCACAATCGCTGCTGCTTATATACAAATTAAGACGAATAATTTTTGCTTTAACTTGTTCTATAGCAGCGTATTTATCATTGTCATTGAAAGACCATTTTCTGTTAACATGACGATATGGAAGAAGACGTCCATAAACCAGACGATTTTCAGTCAACTGGCTATTATATTTAATTTGTAAAATCCATAATTGTAAAGCGCAAGGACGGGCTTCGGTAGAAAATAAACGTGCCAACCGATAATCATTCAAGATTTCATCTAATGTAGGTTCCATTAAATTCTGTGTATTCCGTATTTTTGACATATTAAGAAGATAATAATTTATTATTTTAACATTTTTCAGTAAAATAATATTCCAAATTTTCCTTATAATGTGATTATATTATTCAGCTTTTCAATCATTAAAAGGTAGATTGGTTTTTAACTGAGTATTTGTAATGTCAGATAGAAAATTCAAGGTTTCAATTTATATATTAAAGAAAAAATAATAAATTTTTAAGTAAATTAATATCTATCTAAATAAATCGATCAGGCAGTCTTTCAGAATATAATTGTAGTAAAGGGATTAAGTTGGATTCAGGTAGATACAATGGCCAAGTATTCACTATCTATTATTAATAATAAAACAGAAAATGTGTTGCTTAAATAGGCTCATTTTCGCAGATAAAACGAAGTAATAGCACTATAAACAAGGGATAGTACGGTTTCGTACTATCCCTTGTCTTGCTGATCTACGTTGCAGAATATTTAACAACGAATCAATACCGGCTCATTTTGCTTACTTATTCCCACTCAATCGTAGCCGGTGGTTTGCCGCTGATATCATACACCACACGATTAATGCCGCGCACTTCATTAATAATCCGGTTGGACACGCGTCCTAATAAATCATAGGGCAGGTGTGCCCAGTGGGCAGTCATGAAGTCGCTGGTGACTACTGCGCGCAAGGCGACTACGTATTCATAAGTACGGCCATCGCCCATTACTCCTACAGATTTAACCGGCAGAAAAACGGCAAAGGCCTGGCTGGTTTTGTCATACCAGGATACGCCATCTTCATCTGTGGTCTGGCGCAATTCCTCGATAAAGATATGATCGGCGCGGCGCAGTAAATCAGCATATTCGGCCTTAACTTCGCCCAGAATTCGCACGCCTAAACCCGGACCCGGGAAGGGGTGGCGATAGACCATTTCGCGTGGCAGGCCAAGCGCAACGCCCAGTTCACGAACTTCGTCTTTAAACAGATCGCGCAAAGGCTCAAGTAATTTTAAATTCAGGGTTTCGGGTAAGCCGCCTACATTGTGATGGCTTTTAATGGCATGGGCTTTTTTGGTTTTGGCGCCGGCACTTTCGATTACATCGGGGTAAATGGTGCCTTGTGCCAACCAGCGTGCATTCTGACGTTTGCCTGCTTCGCGCTGGAATACTTCAATAAATTCTGAACCAATGATTTTGCGTTTCTTTTCCGGATCGGTTTCGCCGGCCAGTTTGGCCATAAAGTCGGCAGAAGCATCTACATGGATAACATTAACGCCCAGATTGCGGGCAAACATGTCCATCACCATTTCGGCTTCGCGATAGCGCAATAAACCATGATCAACAAACACACAGGTGAGCTGATTGCCAATGGCGCGGTGAATAAGGGCAGCGGCTACGGAGGAATCCACGCCGCCGGATAAGCCTAAAATCACTTCATCCTGGCCTACCTGTTCGCGGATATGTGCGATGGCCTGATCGATATAATTGGGCATATTCCAGCTTGGATTGGCCTGACAGATATCCAATACAAAGCGATTCAGAATGGCCTGGCCTTGTTTGGTATGGGTAACTTCAGGGTGAAACTGTACGCCATAAAAATGTTTTTGGGCATTTTCAATGATGGCAAACGGACAGCTTTCTGTCTGGCCGACTACGTTAAAGTTATCGGGCAGGGCGGATACTTTATCGCCATGACTCATCCATACTTCGAGAGTATCAGGCTCGCCATCAAACAAGCCTTCAGTGAGGGCATTGGGGGTGGTGTGTACTTTGGCATAGCCGAATTCGCGCTGATTACCGGCGCTAACTTCGCCTCCCAGTATATGTGCCATCCATTGCATGCCATAGCAGATACCTAAAACAGGAATGCCAAGATTAAGGATTTCAGGATCAGCCTGATAGTCTGAGTCATAAACAGAATTAGGGCCGCCAGACAAGATGATGCCTTTGGGTGCAAAAGCTTTGATTTCTTCTAAAGGCATATCATAGGAATGCAGCTCGCAATAAACATGGGCTTCACGCACGCGACGGGCGATGAGCTGTGTGACTTGAGAACCGAAGTCCAGAATCAGAATTTTATCTTGGGTCATAATGGGGCACAGAGCAGAAAAATAAAGTCGCTTATTTTAGCATTTTTTAGGGTGTGCTTCAGCACATTGACGCTATTGCCAGGTCAAATAAGATTAATGATTTACATGGATGCTTTTGTAAGAAAACATGCTTAACGGGGGTGTTTGAGATGAAAAATCCAGATATTTGCCAAAATAATCTGATTTGGCATTTATTTAAATTTTCAAATTCGCTGATGAGTTGGGTTAAAGATTGAGTGCTGCATTCAATTAGGTAGGTAATTCATTGGTAATGGCTTTTATTTATGGGGTTATCAAATTTTATATTAATAGATGTATTTTTGTCTGAATATCCCGTGATAAATATTGAATGATTAAAAATTTTTCTTTTTATCAATGATGGTCTGGATTGGCGATTAAGGCAGACGCAATGATAATGGTGTTTTAAGCTTTAATCAGGTTGTGGTGTTTAGGGCAATAATGCAGTAAATCATAGTGATATATTTATTTATGTAGGGCGCCGAATTCTTTTACACTTTTTTCCCTTTTCTTTTAAACCCAACTAATGGCATAAATTTCCTATTCTTTACACCAAAAAAGCAGCTTTAGCCGCTCTTTTTTCAGTACATACGTAAAAGTTTATTTTTTGGATAATAAGGTACTTATTTTTATATACTGTTGTTTTAATTTTAAATTTAAAGTTTTATTTTAGTGGTTTAAACATTTACGAGGACGTAAAAGATAACATGGCAAACATTGACGATGATAACGATGAATTCCCCATTTAAAAAATGAAGATGTGGCAATAAGAGGCAAGGTGGAATGGTTCGGGCGAAGAATTTAAAGCAGGTTTAAAACTTATTTAAAAAATGATTATTCTTGATCATTTTGGTATAAAAGAATACGCATTTTATAATCATTTTGGTGTAAAAGATATCATTTTTAGATTTTGGCATAAAACGGCGTTAAGTATTGTATTTAAAAGATTTTAGCCGTTTTTTTTGTTTGTTTACTTGGGTGTAAAAGATATCAGCACCTCACATTTACCAATAATTTAAATAATATCTTTGGATAGAGGAAATAAGAGAGGTCAGGCAAGCAGGCTCATATATTCCAGAATTGAGCATATTAGAGGGTATCAATAATGCTTTGCTTTAATTGCAATAATATTGATGGAGTGTTTGGCGTTTACACGGTTTTATTCTGGTTGTTTGGTATGTGCTGTGTTGCTATCTGATTTATGGTATGGCTTTTATTTTCTAGTGAACCAAAAAGTATCTGGTGCTTTATCAGCAACTTTATTGATATCATGATTAACGAGCATTTTGTCTGGATAATGCCTATTTCCTGCTATGTTTTGCCTTTAAATATGTATTTTTGGTTATCAATCTTTATTGATAGTCTTTTTATTGGCATCTATTGGAAATCCTGAAATTTTACCTTTCATTTATTTATTCTTTCCAAGATTTTGTCATTAGATTAAGGTATGGCCATTAATAATGCAATGGCGCATATAATTAAACTTGAAATGGCCATTTTATTTCCATCATATTTGTTTTTCAGGGTAATAATTGCAGTAACAATGGCTATGACCATAAAAAGAATAAATCCATTGGTAAGATCACGATCATTCTGGTTAAATTCGTATCCACCGAAGGTTACTAACAAACAAAAAATGGAGCAGAACAGTGAAGTAATGGCATATCCTATTTTCCCATTGGATATTTTTGATGTTTGCGTATCATGTTGCTGTTTTGGTTCACAGATAAAAATATCTATTGCTTCTCCGGAAATTTGATCAATATCGAAATCCACCAACATGTTTTTTTCCGGATTTACCTGCTCTCGCCATGCATTACCTTTAAACCGATATCGTGCGTTATCATTTCCACTTATAAAACCAGTATTTGTAGAGATTGAAAAATCTAAAATTTTACCTTGCATTTGTGTTTCCTAAGTTATAAAAATAATTTTATTTTATGATTTTTAGAATGGTATCTATCGATCTTATTTTATATATAAAATATATCCGGACTGGGCAGAATAAGTGATAACCTGTTTTAGAGACATTGATTATGCCATATGCCTTGATGTTGGTTAAGGCTTTTTAGTATTTTTTTCAGGACTGAGGTTTTTCTTTGGTGTTACTTAGTGGTTATTGTAATAAAAATTAGTAGATTTAAGTTGTTATGCTGATTTCACTATATGTAATGAAATTGATGGTTTAATGATTTTTGAGCAATAGATTATTAATGAATTAGTGGGATAAACAGGCGATTAGGGCAGTGTGACGTTGATTTGATCAAATGGTGATTCACCTGATCGATAGAGATAAACTGCCCTTAATTGCTGTATGGTCGTTTTATTCTGAATTAAGTTAAAAAGAAAAGAATATTCAATTGTTGGCTTCAATACTAGACTAGCGGCTTTGTTTCAGTAGCCGTTGTTTTTCGCGGCTCCAATCTTTCTCTTTGCTGCTTTGGCGTTTGTCATGCAGTTTTTTACCTTTGGCCAGTCCCATTTCCATTTTAACAAAACCATGGCTGTAGTGCAGGTTAAGCGGTACCAGTGTATAGCCGCTGCGTTCTACTTTGCCGATAAATTTATTGATTTCGGCCTGGCGCAATAATAGTTTACGCGGGCGGGTAGGTATGGGTTTGACATGGTCAGAAGCAGTAGGTAGGGCGGTAATGTGGCAGCCGATCAGATAAAAGGCGCCTTTTTTCCATTGAATATAACTTTCTTTGATCTGTACGCGGCCAGCACGAATGGCTTTGACTTCCCAGCCATCCAGCACTAGTCCGGCTTCAATCTTTTCTTCGATAAAGTAATCGTGAAAGGCTTTTTTATTGTTAATAATGCTCATAATGTTTATGGTCTTAGATTTTTAGTACGCTATTATTTTATCAGAAAGGGAACGATATCAGGGCGGACTTTTTTGGATAGGCGATTTGATGTTTGAAAGCAGATCAAGAATAGTGATCTGCTTTCAGGTTTGATCATGTTATGAATCAATGTGCTGATGTCGTGTTTCTGGTAGAAACCATACGGCAATCAAGCTGATAACACATGAAGCCATTAAGAACCAACCTACATAATCAATGCCTTTCTGGGCAAAATGTGTGACTAACCATGCTGCTGCAAAAGGAGTTAGCGAGCCGCCCAGTATGCCGCCAAAGCTGAAGGCGAGAGAAGCGCCGGTATAGCGGACATTGGTTGGAAAAATTTCAGGTAAAAAGGCGGCTAAGGGTGTCCATAATATGCCCATGATAAAGAGTGATACGGATAAAAATAAGAAGGTAATCCATGCATGGGTGCTATTCATCAGGTCACCAAAGAAATAGCCGATAATAATGGTGGCTATGCCGCCGATAAAGAAGGTTGGCCGGCGGCCAAAACGATCAGCCAGCCAGGCAGAAACCGGCGAACCAAGAGCCATAAACACGATGGCCAGCATGAGCATGAATAAATAGGTGATCTGCGGGTATAAAGATTCTAATTGCCACGGGTGTACTGTAGTGGCATATGAGATTGAGAAAACCGAAGTCAGAAAAAATAGGGTAAAACAGGACATGGCGGATAATGAACCCAGAAACAGCAGCTTGTAATGTTTCTGAATGGTTTCCCTTATGGGCATTTTTAACTGGGTTTTCTTGGCGGTCATGTTTTGAAAAGCAGTACTTTCCATGATGGAGGTACGTACATACAAGCCCACACCAACCAAAACAAAGCTAAACAAAAAAGGCAGTCGCCAGCCCCAGCTGAATACTTGTTCTTTAGTCAGAGATTGATTAATCAGGATAAAAACCATGCTGGCCACAATAAAGCCAATGGGTGGGCCTATTTGTGGAAACATGGCAAACAGGGCGCGTTTGCCTTTGGGTGCATTTTCAGTAGCCAGAAGAGCTGCGCCACCCCATTCACCGCCTAAGCCCAGTCCCTGACAAAAGCGCATCAGACAAAGCAATACGGGGGCAATGACGCCAGCCTGTTGATAGGTGGGCAGGGCGCCAATCAATGTGGTGCTGATGCCCATGATCAGTAATGAGGCAATCAGGGTTGTTTTGCGGCCAATCCGATCGCCGAAATGGCCAAACAGGATGGCGCCGATCGGACGGGCAACAAAAGCGATACCGAAGGTTAGAAAGGCAGACATGACAGCAATGGCAGGATTATCATTGCTGAAAAACAATGGTCCCATCAAGGTTGCGGCAGCCAGACTGTAAATATAGAAATCATAAAATTCAATCGTGGTGCCGATAAAGCTGGCAAAAGCAATTTTGCCAGGGGAGTTGATGGTGTTTTCTGGTAAGGTTTCACCATCTAAAGTAGACGATAGGGGTTTCATTGTGTTTTTTCTTCTATTGATTTTTTAGCGAAATTTAAAAAAAGCCTGTGTCGATATGCAAACACAAGCTTTTTATCTTTATCAATGTTGATACAGATTAATGATTAATTGGTCTGGCCAATTAATTTTTATCCTGATCAACCAGCTTATTGTTGGCAATCCATGGCATCATGCTGCGCAATTTTTGTCCGATAATTTCTACCGGATGGTCGGCCATCTGGCGGCGGCGGGCAGTCAGGGTAGGATAGCGGGTAGCGCCTTCCAGAATAAATTGTTTGGCATAGTCGCCATTCTGGATGCGTTTCAATGTTTCACGCATGGCTTGTCTTGAGCTGTCATTGACTACTTTGGGACCAGTCACATATTCACCAAATTCGGCATTATTGGAGATGGAGTAATTCATGTTGGCAATACCGCCTTCATAAATCAGGTCTACAATCAGTTTCATTTCATGCAGACATTCGAAGTAAGCCATTTCGGGGGCGTAGCCTGCCTCTACCAGTGTTTCAAAACCGGTTTTGATCAATTCAACCAGACCACCGCATAAAACGGCCTGTTCGCCGAATAAGTCGGTTTCAGTTTCTTCTTTAAATGTGGTTTCAATCACGCCGCCTTTAGTGCCGCCGATGGCTGCAGCATAAGATAAGGCAATATCGCGGGCACGGCCTGAGGCATCTTGTTGTACGGCGATCAGATCGGGTACACCACCACCTTTCAGAAATTCACTGCGCACGGTATGACCCGGGCCTTTGGGTGCAATCATGACAACATCAAGATTTTTGGCCGGTACGATCTGGTTGTAATGAATATTAAAACCATGCGCAAAAGCAATGGTGGCGCCGTCTTTAAGGTTGGCGGCAATTTGCTGTTGATAGATTTCCGGCTGATTTTCGTCAGGCAACAGAATCATGACAACATCGGCGGCTTTGGTGGCTTCTGCTACTTCACGTACATCATGGCCGGCATTCACGGCTTTGTGCCATGAGTTTCCTTCTTTACGAAGTCCTACGATCACATTGATGCCGGAATCTTTTAAGTTGGCTGCATGGGCATGGCCTTGAGAGCCATAGCCGATAATGGCTACGGTTTTACCTTTTATCAGAGAAAGATCGGCATCTTTATCATAAAAAATACGCATTGTTTTTCCTTTATGATTGATGTACTGGAAAAGTACACATCAAAACTAAATGAAGAGAAAGAAAATCATGTGTTGCGCATGTGAACAACACATGATTGATGAACTAAATACGCAAAGTGTGTTCGCCACGACTCAAACCGGTAACGCCTGTTCTTGCCGTTTCCAGAATTAAACTGTGACCAATGGCTTTTAAAAAGGCATCCAGTTTCTCACTGGTACCAGTAAGTTCAATGGTTATGGTTTTGTCGGATATATCAATGATATGGGCGCGGAATATCTCTGCCAGCTGAATGATATTGGCGCGATCTTTGTGATTTGCCTGTAATTTAACCAGCATTAATTCCCGTTCAACCAGACTGTGTCCGGTTAAATCACAGACTTTAATCACTTCAATCAGTTTATTAAGCTGTTTGACGATCTGTTCAATGGTGCCCTCATCAGACGAATAGGTAGTAATGGTCATGCGTGAAAGTGAGGCATCTTCAGTGGGCGCGACGGAAAGTGAATTAATGTTGTAACCGCGTGCAGAAAATAGCCCTACAATCCGGCTCATGGCGCCGGCCTCATTTTCCATCAGGATAGATAATATGTGTTTCATGGCATACTCCGGATATCATAAGTACGGTCTTGTACTTTGTTGACATGTGTATCTGCCTTTTTCTCACACATGTGCTGAGGCAAAACCATTTCATCCAGACCTTTGCCATTACCTACCATGGGATAGACATTTTGTTTGCGATCAGTGATGAAGTCGATGAAAACCAGTTTATCTTTGAGTGCTATGGCTTCTTTTAAAGCTGCTTCCACTTCCGATGGTTTTTCAATCCGCATACCAACATGACCATAGGCTTCTGCCAGTTTGACAAAGTCGGGTAATGATTCCATATAGGATGCAGCATAACGATCGTGATAATAAAATTCCTGCCACTGTCTGACCATACCCAGATAGCGATTGTTCAGGTTAATGATTTTTATGGGCAGGCTGTATTGAAAACAGGTGGATAGTTCCTGGATATTCATTTGAATGGAGCCTTCGCCTGTAATACAGAAAACATCTTCATCAGGGTGTACAAATTTGGCACCCATGGCATAAGGCAAACCCACACCCATGGTACCTTGTCCGCCCGAATTCAGCCATTGGCGTGGTCGCTGAAAGGGATAGTACTGAGCCGCAAACATCTGGTGTTGTCCAACATCAGAGGTAATGATGGCGTTATTGTTTGTGAGTTTGGCCAATGTCTGAATCACAAACTGTGGTTTAATGACTTCGTCGGAAGGTTCATACCAGAAGCCGTCACGCTGGCGCCAGTCTTCTATGGTATGCCACCATTTTTGTAATGCTTCTGTATTGAAGGTATAGCTTTGTTTTTCCCAGATGGCTAAAATTTCAGTCAGAATGTTTTTAACATCACCTACAATGGGCACATCAACTTTAACGCGTTTATCAATACTGGAAGGGTCAATATCAATTTGAATGATTTTCTTGCCGTTGGCTGTAAATTTATCGGGCACGGAAATTACCCGGTCATCAAAGCGGGTGCCGATGGCCAGTACAACATCTGCATTTTGCAAGGTCATATTGGCTTCATAGCTGCCATGCATACCAGCCATGCCCAGAAATTGTTTATCAGTAGACGGGTAGGCGCCCAGCCCCATGAGGGTGGCGGTAGCAGGTGATTGGGTTTTGTGAATTAATTGTGTCAGTATTTCGCTGGCATTACCAAGCACAACACCGCCGCCAAAATGAATGACGGGACGTTTGGCTGAAGCAAGCAACTGAGTGGCTTTTTTAATTTGTCCGATGTGACCCTGTTCAATCGGCTGGTAAGAGCGAATGTGCAGTTTTTCCTGCGGATAGCTGAAATTGGCCATTGCCTGAGTGACATCTTTAGGAATGTCGATGACTACCGGACCCGGTCGCCCACTTCTGGCAATCTGAAAGGCTTTCTTAACTGTTTCCGCAATCTTATGAACATCGGTGATCAGAAAATTGTGCTTAACACAAGGTCGGGTAATGCCAATGGTGTCTACTTCCTGAAATGCATCTGAACCAATGGCAGGGGTAGCTACTTGTCCGGTAATGATGACTACAGGTACAGAATCTGAATTGGCTGTAGCAATGCCGGTAATGGTGTTGGTTGCTCCCGGACCGGAGGTTACCAGAGCAACCCCAATTTTCTGGCCATTGCTGGCGCGGGAATAGGCGTCTGCAGCATGTACGGCGGCTTGTTCATGTCTGACTAAAATGTGCCGGAACTTATTCAGCTGTAAAATGGCATCGTAAATTTCAAGTACAGCGCCACCAGGATACCCGAAAATGTGTTCTACACCTTCAGCTTTAAGACTTTGCACCAAAATTTGTGCACCAGATAATTGCATATCGACCTCTACGATTCAGGTAGCCCGACTGACGAGCAAGCGATGTTCAAAGCAATGAGCTACTATTAACTTACAAGTGACGATTTCAGGTACGTGCCCATAAGTTGTTAATTAATAGTGAACAGTCAGTCGCACGTCCGGTAGTCGGAGTAGCTGCCTAGGGTTATCAAAATGTGTGTTAACGATAAAACAGTTTTTCTGGTTAATCAAGTCTTACAATGGTGATATAAACCAAAATTGGCTAATTTTGGTTTATTATATTCTTTTAAATTGCATATTATTGGTTTTTTATGTCAAATTTAGACCATATATTATGTATATCGAGTGTTAATTGTCTAAATTTTACTTATTAATGGGTATTTTGGCGAAATAGAAAAAGGATTTTTAAATTCTGTTGGTTTTCATTGATTTTTATTTTTAAATAATAATGAGTTATAAATTAGATTGTGTATATCGAATTAATAGGGATTGTTATTTTTAGGTGCCGTAAATCCGGCATGGGTTCGGAAACTGTGAATAATATATAACTCATTATTTCTATATGATTAATGACTATTTTTTGATCTGAATTCTGATTGAATCAGTGTGTTTGATCTTTATTATTTTAACATGGCGGGGCTCAGCATGACTTTTAACCGCGCTTGTGGTCTGCCATGAATAAACTCAAAGCTGAACCACCAGAATGCTGCTTTTTTAACACTCCAGTATTGTTGTGGTAGCCAGCTGCCATTCAGTAAATAACTACATAGTTGTCCTATCCAGGGTTGATGACCTACCCATACCAGCGGTGTTTGATCAGTCTGGCTTTGCAATAAATTCATTACGCTACTGATATGAGTATCCGGATTCAGAGTAGGCATGATGGCGGCAGGTCGTTTGAGATAGGCTGCTGTCTGCTGACTACGCAAGGCTTGAGACACAAGGACACGGGTATCGGGCGGCAGGTGTTCTTTCAGCCATGCAGCGCTGATTTTTGCCTGCTGCTGTCCTTTTCTGGTTAAGGGGCGATATAGGTCACGCTGTCCGTCCTGGGCTTCGGCATGACGCCATAAGATGATCTCCATGGTCATTTTTCCTCTTCTATTTTATGAGTGACAGGGCAGATTATGGTTAAAATCAGACTATGATACAATGGCTCCTCCATTTTCTTTTGCAAATATTCATTTGTCAGAATTTGTTTATCTTATTTCAGAAAATCATAGCATGAAACTATCCTCTGGTTCGGATCATAAAAATATATCATGGTTTTATTTGTTAGAGCGTATACATATTTATATACAATTGATGCGTCTGGATAGGCCGATCGGTATTCTGCTTTTGTTGTGGCCAACCTTATGGGCTTTATTGATTGCCGGGCAGGGTGTGCCTGATATGAAGATTGTCATATTATTTGGTCTGGGCACTGTGTTGATGCGTAGTGCTGGCTGTGTGATCAATGATTATGCTGACCGGGATTTTGATGGTGCTGTGGCGCGTACTTGTAACAGGCCGTTTGCTTTAAAAAAGGTTTCCAGCAAGGAAGCATTGATCTTAACCGGTGTTTTATGTTTTTTGGCCGCTTTGTGCCTGTTTCCGCTGAATTTGCTGACTTGGTTACTGAGTTTACCGGCATTGTTTCTGGCGTTGACTTATCCGTTTACTAAACGGTTTTTTCCGATTCCGCAATTTTATTTGGGGATAGCCTATTCTTTTGGTATTCCCATGGCTTTTGCTGCTCAGGCGGGTTATGTGCCTTTGTCCGCCTGGGTATTGATGGGTGCAAATTTATTCTGGACATTGGCTTATGATACTATTTATGCCATGGCGGATAAGGAAGATGACATTAAAATCGGCATCAAAACCTCAGCGCTGACTTTTGGTCGTCATGATCTTGAGATGGCGATGCTATGCCATTTGATTTTTGATGCTTTGATGATGATGGTGGGCTTATTGATTCAGGCCGGCTGGTTTTATTGGCTGGCTGTGCCTATCGTAATGATATTGCAGTTCAGGCAGTATCAAATGGCCAAAGGCCGTGATCGTGAGTGTTGTTTTCGGGTTTTTCTCTCTAATAATCATGTTGGTATGGTCTGGTTTCTGGCTATTTTACTGGATTATTTATGGCCGAAGTAGTCATGATGATAGAGTGGTTTACTTTAGTGCATTAAATGTTGGCTGAATTAATGATTTAATGCATTGTTTGCATTTGAGATGACTCGACAGTGGCAGTACAATCACTTAGGTTGAGCACAATAAATATATAGTATTGGATTAGAATTGATGATGAGTCTGATTAAAGATATTTTGCCCATATCACACATTGTATTGGATTTAGATGTGGGCAGTAAAAAACGGCTTTTTGAGCAGGCGGGATTGTTGCTGGAGAATGATGATGGTTTGTCGCGTGCTGATGTTTTTGATTGCCTGTTTGCACGGGAAAAATTAGGCTCTACCGGATTGGGGCAAGGTGTGGCTATACCTCACGGACGAACCAGTGCGGTAAAAAATACAGTAGGTGTATTCTTCCGCCTTAAAAATCCGGTCTCTTTTGATGCACCCGATGGTCTGCCTGTATCATTGGTATTTGTGCTGTTGGTACCGGAGAATGCTTCAAGCCAGCATTTGGAAGTATTGTCAGAGCTGGCCAATAAATTTTCGCTGAAATCAGTGCGTGATGCTTTACTTGCGGCAACAAGTAAGGAAGAAGTGCAGCTGATTCTGACGTCAGCCAATTAATTCATGTTGCTTTAATCAAAGTTAATCCTATGCCCAGTATTTCTGTTCGTCGCCTCTATCAAGACAATCAAACCAAATTAAAACTGGCCTGGTCAGCAGGTACAGCAGGGGCTGATAACCGGATCAGTGTAGATGCGGATAAACCAGTGCTGGCATTGGTGGGTCATCTTAATTTTATCCATCCCAATCAGGTACAGGTCATCGGGATTGCTGAAGTCGAATATCTTAATAAAATGGAGGCGGGCGAAGTTAAATCAACTTTGGATGAATTGTTTGATTTAACCATGGCATTGGTGATTGTGGCCAATGATCTGGCTGTTCCTTATATGTTGCGGGATTATTGTCATACCCACAATATCCCGTTGCTGACTTCGAAAACAGAAAGCCCGTTTCTGATGGATGTGCTGCGGATTTATTTGCAGCGGGTACTGGCTTCTTCAACAGTCAAGTACGGGGTTTTTCTGGATGTGTTTGAAATCGGTATTTTGATTACCGGTCAGTCCGGTCTGGGTAAAAGTGAACTGGCGTTGGAGCTGGTTTCGCGCGGTCATGGTCTGGTGGCCGATGATGCAGTAGAATTGTATCGCATTGGTCCGGAAACATTGGAAGGGCGATGTCCGCCCATGCTCAGGGATTTTCTGGAGGTTCGCGGGCTGGGTGTACTCAATATCCGTGCTATTTTTGGCGAAACGGCCATACGGCCAAAAAAGACATTACAGTTGATTATTAATCTGGTATTGGCTGATGATCAGTATATGCAAAGCCTGGATCGTTTAAGCATTCAAAGTGAGACAGAATCAATTTTAAATGTGGCGGTACGCAGTATTACGTTGCCGGTGGCGGTAGGGCGCAATCTGGCGGTATTGGTTGAGGCGGCTGTGCGTAATTATATTTTACAGCTTCGTGGCAAAGACAGTACAAAAGAATTTTTGCATCGTCATAACGCAATGCTTGAAGAGGATGGCGGTAATTATGAGGATAGTGTTGATTAGTGGTTTATCCGGTTCGGGTAAATCTATTGCTTTACGTCTTCTGGAAGATGTTGGCTTTATCTGTGTAGATAATCTGCCAATTGAATTATTACCTCCTTTGATACATCACTATCAGTCTACGGGAGTGACCCAACTAGGGGTTAGCGTGGATATCCGTTCCCGTTTTCGTTTCCCTGAATTGTTCACTTTGATACAAACACTGCGGCTGCAAGGTCATTGTGTTGATGTTTTGTTTCTGACGGCAACAGAGCAGGTATTGTTAAGGCGATTTTCTGAAACACGTCGCAGTCACCCTCTGGCGAAGGAGCGGCAGACTTTGCAGGAAAGTATGGCGGCAGAACGTGACTACATGTCTGCTCTGGCCAGTCAGGCTTATATTCTGGATACTTCTTTATTAAGTGCTTCTCAATTAAGGTGTGATGTACAAGAGTGGCTTGATTTACCCAAAGTAGCTATGCACATTGTTTTAGAGTCATTCGGTTTTAAGTTCGGGCCACCGCAGGGTCTGGATTTTGTTTTTGATGTGCGCTGTTTGCCTAATCCTTTTTATGATCATACATTACGACCTTATACTGGTCTGGATCTGCCCATCGTAGATTTTTTTATCCATCAGCCGCTCATGCAGGAAATGATTGACGACATTGCTGTTTTTCTTGGTCGCTGGTTGCCTGAGATGGAAAAGGAAAGTCGGAGCTATGTTAATATTGGTATTGGCTGTACTGGCGGACAGCATCGATCTGTCTATATTGTTGAATCGTTAGCACGAAAACTGAAAGATTATGATGTTCTGGTGCGCCATCGTCAGCTTGACGGCGTTGGGGATGAAAAACCGTTATAATGGCGGGCTTCTTTCATCTTGTTCATGATAAATCATAAATGATGGTCTGTGAAAATAGGTGATTGTTTTATTTTAGCGTGCGTAATTTAAGGAAATTTATGGCTATTCAATGGTATCCGGGTCACATGCATAAAGCAAAGAAAGCCATCATCGATCGCCTTAAAAATGTCGATATGGTGATTGAGGTCTTGGATGCACGATTACCAGCGTCCAGTCTGAATCCTTTATTGGCCAAGCTGGCAAACGATAAGCCTAAATTAAAAATTTTGAATAAATGTGATCTGGCCGATCCGGAACGTACTCAAATCTGGCTGGCAGATTATAATGCCCGACCGGCTACGCGCGCCATTGCACTGGAGGCATCGGATAAACAGGCAGCCAGCAAGCTGATTCATGAGTGCCGTATGCTGGTGCCACATCGTAAAGGCATTGAGAAACCTTTACGTGTGATGATTTGCGGCATTCCGAATGTAGGTAAATCCACTTTAATCAATGGAATGCTGGGTAAAAGAGGCGCCAAAACCGGCAATGAACCAGGTATTACTAAAGCCGAACAAAGATTAATTCTGGCAGACGATTTCTGGTTGTATGATACGCCGGGTATGCTCTGGCCGAAAATCATTGTTGAAGAGGCCGGCTATCATTTGGCCGCCAGTGGCGCAGTAGGGCGTAATGCTTTAGATGAAGAGGTTGTGGCGCTGGAATTATTGGATTATCTGCGGCGCCATTATCTGACTTTATTACAAAACCGATATCAGGCTGACCTTAGTCTGAGTCCGCATTGGCTCGATCATGAATGGCTGGATTGGATTGCCAAGAAACGGGGTGCTTTACTCAGCGGCGGTCGGGTTGATCATCAAAAGGCAGCAGAACGGGTTTTAACCGATTTCAGGGATGGGCATATTGGCCGGATTACGCTGGAAACACCCAATCAATGGGCCATCTGGCTGAAAAAGGGACAGCAGCAGGAAAGTGCTTTAAAGGCACAGCGTGAATTGAAAAAAGCGGCGCGTAAAGGCTAGTATTTATGTATGGCCAGAACATGCTTCTTTCTATCACTGGAATTATTGTTATTTATTCTTTTGAAATATTGAATTGGGTATGCTGGTTTGTGATTTAATGTTCAAAGTATGGTGTTTTATCTGCCGGCCCATTGTTTATGACTGAATCCTTTTCTTCATCTGCTGAAACGTTAATTGAAGCGGCACTACTGACTCAGAACCAGTCGCTGAGCGAGCGTGCCCTGCGTCATCTTGTTAGCCCGCCTTTATCGGCAGACAAACTGATTGATATTCTGGAGACGCTACAATGCCGCTGGCAGAATCGGGCACTTAAATTGGTGCAGACCCATGAAGGATGGCGTTTCCAGCTTACTGGTGATGCTTTTGAAAGATTAAGTCATCTGGAAGTACAGCGAACGCCAAGATATTCGCGTGCGGTATTGGAAACATTGGCGATTATTGCCTATCAGCAACCAGTGACACGTGGTGATATTGAGGCCATACGTGGCGTTGCAGTTTCATCCACTGTTTTACAAACTTTACAGGATCGGGGCTGGATTGAAATCATCGGCCAGCGTGATTCATTAGGACGCCCCAATTTATGGGCTACAACAGGTGATTTTTTAAGTGATTTACAATTGTCTGATCTTAATCAATTACCCCCTTTAACCGAATTGGGCGAATTAATTCTGCCTGATTTTACTGAACCTGCCGTATCCAATCATACCGCAGAAGAACCATCTGATGATGGATTAGGAACTCAAAAATGAATCAAACCAAACATAAATCGTTAACCAAACGACAAATACGAGATGGCGTTACTGTGAAACCCGGACGTCAGACATCTAAAAAAAATACTCATCGTACCCGTCAGGCAACAGATGAGAAACATCAGAGTGTTCAAACTCCTTCAGCTGCATTGCAGCCAGTTAAACAACGCGTACCGCGTGCCAAAAAAATGGTGGTACGCAACCCGAATCAGGAAACACAACTACGGGCACGTACATTAAAAGAGCAACGATTTGATATAAGCCGGATTGAACCTGTGCGGTTACAAAAAGCACTGGCTGCCTCAGGCGCAGGCTCCAGACGCGAAATGGAACAATGGATCAGCCAGGGGCTGGTTGTGGTAAATGGTAAAACAGCCAAACTGGGTGACCGGATTTTACCTACTGATGAAGTGAGTATCCGCGGGAAACAGATTCGTATCAAATGGCCTGATCGGCTGCCGCGCATTGTGTTGTATTACAAACAGGAAGGTGAAATTGTCAGCCGGGATGACCCGCAAGGACGGGTTAGTATTTTCGACCGGTTGCCACAAACCGTCAGCAGTCGTTGGGTAGCTATTGGCCGGTTGGATATTAATACTTGTGGTCTTTTAATCTTAACCACCTCGGGTGAATTGGTGAATCGCTTTGCCCATCCCAGCTTTGAAGTTGAACGCGAATATGCAGTCAGAGTATTGGGTGAACTGACGATAGAACAAAAACAGGCTTTGCTGGAGGGTGTTCAACTGGATGATGGTATCGCCAAGGCACAGGCACTGAGCGAACAGGGTGGAGAAGGTGCCAATCGTTGGTACAATATTGTGGTTAAAGAAGGACGCAATCGGGAAGTACGGCGGTTATTTGAAAGCCAGGGACTGGTGGTGAGCCGTTTGGTGCGGGTGCGATTTGGTCCGTTGGCACTGCCAACACGTCTGAAACGTGGTCAGTATTATGAACTAAATGAGGTCGAAGTGGCCGGCATTATGCGCTGGGCAGGAATGAATACAGCCATTGCTCACAAAAATAAAAGACGTTAATTTAATATTTGATTCGCACACATGTGGAATAAAAAATATTCAACGTGTGTGCAGAAATTTTATTTTTTGTTGTTTACACTCTAATGGTAAGATCATACGATCATGGTATAATAAAATGCCCTTATTATATTGGTATCGCTGTTTATCTTTAATAAGATAACATATTTCAGAATATCAATAGTGTAGATGCTCATACATGGTATCTGCCGCAATTTAAAAATTAAAATACCCACCTATCCGATTTTATTGAATTAATGAGCGCAAATCAAAATTACATGGTAAAGCGATTAATTTAATAAAATGACATAAGAAAATTACATAAATTTGATATAGATCAAACTTTTATCAAATAAATATGTAAAATAATCAAAAAAATTGTCACGAACGATACTTTAGTGCGATACTGTTGAGCTAAATAAAAACAGATTATTTACCTACTATAAAACATGGTTTTAAGCCATGTTCATTATCCACACCATAGAAAATGGAGTCATAATGATTGCACCAATGCCGGAACCAACAATTGAACATCGTACTTTTGAATTAACACATTATGATGGTGTTAAACGCACTGTCTATTGTACTGAAGAGGAAAAGCAGTTTCCCGATGGTTGCCTGATCACATCGACGACTGATTTGGAAGGTGTTATTACACACGTCAATGATGCATTTATCGAAATGAGTGGCTGGTCTAAAGATGAGTTGATGGGTGCAGAGCATTATATTCTTCGGCATCCGGACATGCCCAAAGTAGCATATCAGGATTTATGGACAACGGTGCAGGAGGGGAAAAAATGGCACGGATATGTTAAAAATCTGCGTAAAAACGGTGGGTTTTACTGGGTATATGCAACGATTGTGCCCAGCTTTCGTGATGGAGAAATCAAAGGTTATACATCTGTTCGCAGAAAACCATCCAGAAGTAAAATTAATGAAATGGCTGCTTTATATGCTCAGATGATTCAGGCAGAACGGGGGGAAGCATGAGTAAATTGAATTTTCTGATTGCGCCGGATTTTTCTCCTGAATATTTCACTGGCTGGCATTTTCTCAGTACGCGGTTACAAAGAATGATCGATTTGCCGATTCATTTGATTTTACCGGCAAATGCCACTGAGGAGCGCCAGCAGATTGAGCGGGATAATGTAGATCTGATTTATACTAATCCGTTTGATACTACTGACTTGGTACGCAAATATGGCTATCTACCGGTAGTGATCCCCAAAAATCACTCTGATGAAACTGTGATTGCCAGAGGAGTGGAAAGTACAGTTAACAGCTTTGAAGACATTAAGCCTGGAATGACTGTCGCCTATACAGATAATCTGGACGTTAAACTGGTGAGTCTGCGATTACTGGAGGCCGTAGACATCAGTGAAAAAGACCTGACCTGGCTGCATGTGGATTCTTTTTCTTCTGTGGCACGCAGTCTGATTCAAAGTAAGGCTGATATTGGTTTATTTATGAGTTCTGCTTATCATAATCTGACCAAGTTTACCCGCAGCCAATTGAATCTCTTAATTGAAAGTCAGATTCATGATTTATCTCACGTTATCCTGATTCATCCACGTCAGGCAGAATTACGTGATCAATTACAGGATATTTTCAGCCGTATTCAGGAAGAACCGTCCGGGCAATTGATTTTAAATGATCTGGGTTTGCAGGATGGCTTTGAACCTTTAAGCAGAGACAAACTGGAGCTTCTAATTGACCTGATTGAAACATTACGTGATTGATGTATATTTGATATACTTCATTCCTGATTAAATCAACGCAGTATTCAAAATTGAATACTGCGTTGATTTTATTTTATGTTTTATGAGAGAAATCATGAGTTGTATGATGCCTGTTTCTGAATCTGTACATCGGCCACCACAACTGTTGCTGGCACCCATGCAAGGCTTGGTAGATGATGTAATGCGCACAATTTTAACTGAGATCGGTGGTTTTGATGGTTGTGTAACTGAGTTTGTGCGGATTACCCATACTATTCATGGCCGTCAGACATGGTTAAAATACATGCCTGAAATAAAGAATCAGAACAAAACACCGTCTGGTACACCCGTGGCCATTCAGCTATTGGGTAGTGATGCAGATAATATGGTACAAAATGCATTATACGCAGTGAATCTGGGAATTAATCATATTGACCTGAATTTTGGCTGTCCGGCACCTACCGTCAATCAACATCAAGGGGGAGCAATTTTATTGCGGGAGCCAAAGCGGATTGAACACATTGTTTCCACTATACGCCAGCATTTACCCGCTCATATTTTTCTCAGTGCCAAAATGCGATTGGGCTATGAGCATAAAGACCTGGCTCTGGATTGTGCCCGGGCAATTGAAAATGGTGGTGCTCAACAACTGACAGTTCATGCAAGAACCAAAATAGAAGGTTATCAGCCGCCGGCACATTGGGAATGGATCAGGCGTATCCGCGAAATAGTAGCATTACCTTTAGTGGCTAATGGCGATGTTTTTAGTCTGGACGATTATCAGCGAATTCGTCAGATCAGCCAGTGTGATGATGTTATGCTGGGACGCGGAGCCGTCATGATGCCAGACCTTGCGCGGCAAATTGCTGCATTTAATCGCCATGAATGTATAGAAGTGATGCCCTGGTCGGAAGTGGTATTGTGGCTGGAAAAATTTTTGCTTTTATGCAGTAACAAAAATGCCGCATCAAAGTATCCCAGCGCCCGGTTAAAACAATGGCTGGCCATGCTAAAGCAACATTATCCAGAAGCAGAAGTTTTATTTAATCTATTGCGTACCCTGACGACCATAACAGACATACAATATACGTTACAAAAATATATTGCGACCCTTTAAATTACCCCACTATGTCATCGAAATTCATTCAATCAGCCTCCAATCCTGAAATTAAACATCTGGCCAAGCTGATCAGACAACGCAGCTATCGCCAGAGCCATCAGCAAATCGTGGTGGAGGGGATACACTTACTCCAGACTTTTATTGACGCCGACATGCCGATATTTAAAGTCTACGTACCTGAGACCTGTTACACCGAGGCAGAAATACAAATATTACTCTCGCGGATTACACCTGATAAAATTGTGTTTGTTGCTGAAGGCGTTTTGCATAAAGTCAGCAGTTTATCTAATGCTGAAGAAATTACAGCTATTTTTTATTTGCCGGCAACAAACATGGAAATATCTGGCAAAGATGTGGTTATTCTGGAGGATGTACAGGATCCGGGTAATGTGGGTACCATTTTACGCAGCAGTATAGCCACGGGGATTACTGATATTGTATTGAGTAAGCATTGTGCGGATGTGTGGTCGCCTAAAGTATTGCGTTCTGCCATGGGCGCCCATGCTTTTTTAAAATTTCATGAGGCAGAGGACATTGCTTTATGGTGTCGCCAATACCCGTATTTAATTTATGCAACTGTATTAAGTGCATCGGCTCAGAGTCTTTATGCCTTAGACCTAACCCAACCGTCTGCCTGGATTTTTGGTAATGAAGGGGCGGGTATCCGGCAGGATACTCTGGCTGCAATAAGGCATCATGTTATCATTCCGATGACTGGGCCGGCTGAATCGCTCAATGTGGCCATGGCGGCCAGTGTGTGTTTGTTTGAGCAGCAGCGGCAACGGTTAAATAGTCCATGAACTACTTTTTTAACAGATATCAATTAAGTGACAAACACAAGGACAAGCCCGTAGTTTGGTGTTATCCTGTGGGTTTAGGTGTAAACACAAAACATATCAAGTATGAATAAACGTATTTTGATGATAATGGCCACACTTGTGGTTGTATTACTATTGATCATATTGATTTTGCCCTATTATTTAGGTATCAAAACAAAGCAAAGTTTACAAAAACAGCAATCTTTGCTGGCTCAGAATTCAATGGTTACGTTAAGTGAGCATACCTACCAGCGCGGCTGGTTTACTTCCACTGAAACCATGACCATTCATTTCAAACCCACATTTTTATCAGGTATCCAACAAAAATTACCTGATAATGTGCGTACGGTATTACAACAACCCATTACAGTAGTTAATCATATACATCATGGTTTATTTGCCAGTGGTTTCAAACCTGTACGCGCTCGAGTGAATACTGAATTTCAGTATACCCCGGAAACACAACAAATTCTGGCGCGTTTTTTTGGTCAGCAAGCGCCTTTGAGAATGGAAAATGTTATTGATTTGAACGGGCATGGCAATATTCAACTCAATATTCCCGCATTTAACTATGAAGAACTGTCGGGAATTAAATTAATCTGGGAAGGATTGCAGTCAAGCATCAGCTATGCTCCCGATTTTGATCAATATGATAATGAGATTAAAACGCCTGGTCTGAATGTCATTCTGGCTGATAAAGGAACTCTTTCATACAAAAATCTGACTATCCATACCCACACAGAAAATAGTCAGTCCGGGCTATCGCTGGGGCACAGTAAAGTCAATCTGGAAAAATTTAATGTGCAATGGCAGCAGGGTGTAAGCTATGATGTCCGATTGAATGATTTATTGAATTTTGTCAGTGATTTACAAATCGGTGCTTTTATCAATCCCACTGGTTCTGTACCGCCTTCCAGAATTGAAGTGCAGAATCTGTACTTTAGTACGGATATGCAGCAAAAAGAACAATGGGTAGACAGCCATGGTCAATTTGGTTTTGATAAATTGCTATACGGGCAGGAAACCTATGGTCCATTAAATATTGATGCCGCAGCGAAACATTTAGATGCTCAGAGTCTGGCGGCTTTGAAAAATAAATTCAGTGAATTGGCCACCCAAAACCTCAATGAAGAAGAATTACGTAATGCCATTGTGGCGGCAGCGCGACATGAAGGACTGGGATTATTTACCCATGACCCATTGATTACATTGAATCGATTTACCTTACAGATGCCGGAAGGACTGGTGAATATTCAAGGTTCATTTGGTTTTAGAAATCTGCAAGCAGCAGATATGCAGCAATTTGGCAGCATGATTCGCAAAGTTCAATCACAAATGAATTTAAGTATTCCGCAAACCATACTGGAAAATTTTGCCGTGACCCAAGCGCGGGCACTGTTTACTGTCGACAGCAGTATTGAAGGTGAAAATGCCTTGGCTGACATTGATCAGACCATTCGTTTAATGGTAGATACTTCGCTAAAAGCAATGGCACAGAAGGGTTATCTAACCACTGATCAGGGTATAGTCAACACCACAGTGCAATTGAATAATGGTCAGTTGCTGTTCAATCATAAAACCTTGATGGCTGAACCTGAAGAGGAAAACTGGGATGAAGAAGGTGTGGCGGCCAGTTCAGCAACAGCGGTAAATGAACAGTAATGATTCAATAATAAAAGGAGACTGATTATTAATCAGTCTCCTTTTATTATATGGATAGAATGCACCTGTTTTATTTTTTAAGCAGACCGCGTAATCATTGGGATATATACAATCATGAATCCTATGATGACTATCTGTGCATTAGGCTTGTGGTCTGAAAATTCCGTCTTTGCACAAAATCATTTTTAATCGTCTTGAGATTAAAATAGCAAATCTGAATTCATTAAATCATGCAGCGGACAATCAGGGTCATACGAAATGTTTTATTGTCCGCGTAGAAACAAGGCATCCAGATCCTGCAATCTGAGTTTAATCCAGGTAGGGCGGCCATGATTACATTGATTACTGCGCTCTGTATGCTCCATATCGCGCAGCAGGGCATTCATTTCCGGCAGAGTTAATCTGCGACCGGCGCGCACGGAACCATGACAGGCCAGAGTAGATAAAAGGCGATTTTCCTGTTCCTGAAGTATAGCGCTGTGCCCGAAAGTCATTAATTCTGCCAATACCTGTTGGGTCAGATGAGCCAGATTACTTTTAGCCAGCATGGCAGGAACGGCTTCAATAGCTAATGTTGATTCGTTGACAATCGCCAGTGTTAATCCATACTGGTTTAATAATGTCTGATATTCTGTGGCGGTGGCCATTTCTTCATAACTGACCTGAATGTGTTCCGGAATTAATAATGTTTGGCTCTTAACCTGACCGGACTGATCTCTTTGTGATTTCATTTTTTCATAATTGACCCGTTCGGCAGCTGCATGCATGTCTACCAGAATCAATGCCTCTTCAGCCTGTGCCAAAATATAAATATCCAATAACTGTGCAATGGCATATCCCAATGGAGGGAAAGAGAAATCAGATTGCTGATCCATAGGCATGCTACGTAAACCTTGCATCACTTCTAAATGCAATAGTTCATCTTCACCAGAGGTGGATTGGGTATCTTGATATAGCTGTGCATAGGTTTGCAGTGCTGTTTGTGCTTCCTGTAATTTGAAAGCCTGTTGCAGCGGTGTATGTACGGCATAAGCCGGATCAGTCAATGGCTTTGGTCTAGGGGCAGATTTGCCCGCGGTATAAGCCTGAGGATTAACACTGGCAGGCTGTTTGGCCATCACCTCATGCAAAACCATATCAGGCTGGGATATAGATTCAGTTTGTGCTGCATTGGTGGTGGCCAATGCTTTATTCAAGCTATGTAATACCAGCTGATGTACTGCCTGACCTTGATGAAAACGAACTTCTGCTTTGGTTGGGTGTACATTGGCATCTACCTCTGTCGGCGGCAAGGTAAGAAACAGTACAAATGCCGGAGTGATGGATTGATGCAGGACATCATTATAGGCTTGCTTTACAGCGTGCAGAATAATTTTATCTTTAACAAATCTTTGGTTGATAAATATATATTGCTGACTGTTTTTTCCCTGTGTAAATGTGGGCTTGGCAATGAATCCAGATAAGTGCATCTGGTTCAGTTGCTCATTTATGGTGAGACTGGCTGTTTGAAATGCAGTACCTAAAATAGCGGCACTGCGTGAAGCTAAATCCTGAACCGGTAAGGTCATAATGTTTTTACCATTATGACTGAGCGAAAAAGCAACATGACAATGAGCCAGAGCCAGGCGTTCCCAGATGGTGCGACAATGGGCATATTCTGTGGCTTCAGATTTCAAAAAGGCGCGCCGTGCCGGCGTATTAAAAAATAATTCGAATATCTCGATCGTGGTACCAATTTGATGTACGGCAATTTTGGGTTCAGACAATTGGCCATCTTCAGCATAAATCTGCGTACCCTGAGCATCTTTTGCATTGCGGCTGGTCAGGGTTAAGCGGCTCACTGAGGCAATACTGGCCAGCCCCTCTCCTCTGAACCCCATGCTCATGACTTTTTCCAGATCAGCCAATGAACTGATTTTACTGGTTGCATGCCGCTGTAATGCCAAAGGAATATCAGAGCTTTGAATACCAGCACCGTTATCTTTGACGCATAATCTTTTAATCCCACCATTTTCCAATTCAACGTCAATGCGGGTTGCACCCGCATCGAGGCTGTTTTCAATAATTTCCTTCAAGGCATTGGCGGGTCGTTCAACCACCTCACCAGCGGCAATCTGATTGATTAAATGATCGGGTAAAAGGTGGATTTCGCTCATGAGTGACCTATCAGTAACAATAAGAAGGAGATCAAAACTTTATATACCAGGCCGTTTAAATTGATGACGCACCAACTCAATCAGTGCTGGCAGCAGAGAGATCAGAATAATGACCATCATAGTGAGAGATAAATTATCTTTGACAATATTTAGATTACCAAACCAATAACCTGCATAAGAAAAGAGCAAGACCCACACACAGCCACCAAAAATATTATAACGAAGAAACTGGCTATAATCCATTTGACCCATACCACCGACAAAGGGGGCAAAGGTACGGATTATGGGTATGAAACGGGCAATAATAATGGTTTTACCACCGTGTCGGGCATAAAAGGCTTGTGTTTTATAGAGGTAGTCTGGCTTAAAAATTCTGGATTGTGGATTACTGAATAATTGCCGGCCGAAGAATTTACCCCCGGTAAAATTGACAATATCACCTAAAATGGCAGCCAGAATCAACAATAGCACCATGACATGGATATTCATTTCACCGATGGCAGCAATACTGCCAGCAGCAAATAATAAAGAATCCCCAGGTAAGAAAGGGGTGATTACTAAGCCTGTTTCACAGAAAATCAGAATAAACAGAATAGCATATATCCAAAGTCCATAGTTGACGACAAAATACTGCAAATGCTGATCAATATGCACGATGAAATCAATGATTGCCGATAAAAATTCCATAAGAATAAATCAGTAGAATAAAACATTCATTTTAGCGCAAAGTGGCTATGAATACCGGCTAAACCTATTGGTTTGCATCGTAATCAGTGAAAACAAGAAATTATGTTTACTGGTGTGATGTAAAACATTCTTGAATGGGCTGATTGATAAAAATACAGATCACAGGCTCAGACATCCGGGTGTTTTATTTTTGATAAACGATCAAAAAGCAATAATAAGCCCGGTTAAGGTCTTGAAATTTGCTTTTCCAGTACCATGTTGACAACCAAATTAATTTAAATTTGGAAAGGTTAATATTCATGACCGAAGTACATCAGGCTCAGCCTACCACTCTGGCTATGCTGCCTTTACGTGATGTAGTGGTTTATCCGCATATGGTATTGCCTCTTTTTGTCGGGCGGGAAAAATCCATAGCCGCATTAAATGCCGCTATGGAGCATGATGAACCCGTATTTTTACTGGCACAGAAAAATGCCAGTACGGAAGAGCCACACATTGATGATATGTATACTATAGGTACGGTTGCTAATGTACTGCAAGTATTAAAGTTACCCGATGGGACAGTAAAAGTATTGGTTGAAGGTTTATATCGTGCCCGGGTACAGCATCTGGATGAAGAAGATCCTTATGTGCAGGCACACATTGTTCTTTGTGAAGAAACAGAAAACAACAGCGCCGATCAGGAAGCGCTGCGTCGCACATTACTGGCACAATTTGATCAATTGGCTAAATTAAATAAAAAAATCCCGGACGAAGTGGTCAGCACCATACATGCGATTGAAGACAATAGTCGTCTGGCCGATACCATTACTGCCCATTTGCAGTTAAAGCTGGAACAAAAGCAGGAAATTCTGTTTCTGATTAATATCACGGCTCGCATGGAACATCTGTTGCAATTACTGGAAGCCGAACTGGATATTTTGCAGGTTGAGAAACGCATTCGCGGCCGTGTTAAACGGCAAATGGAGAAATCCCAGCGTGAATACTATCTTAATGAGCAGGTTAAAGCCATTCAGAAAGAATTGGGTGAAGGTGAAGATGACCTTGATGCATTGGAAAAGCAGATTCAAGAAGCGGGCATGAGTACCGAGGCAGAAGAAAAATGCATGGCCGAAATGAAAAAACTGCGGATGATGCCACCCATGTCGGCAGAATCTACTGTAGTACGCAATTATATTGATACCTTACTGTCTTTGCCGTGGAAGAAAAAAAGCAAAATCAGTAAAAATATTACCAAGGCAGATCTGATTTTGAATGCCGATCATTATGGCCTGGACAAGGTTAAAGAACGTATTCTGGAATACCTGGCTGTACAAAAACGCATGAATCGCTTGAAAGGACCTATTTTGTGTCTGGTGGGTCCTCCGGGAGTGGGTAAAACATCATTAGGGCAGTCTATTGCCCGTGCCACGGGGCGTAAATATGTGCGTATGGCTTTAGGTGGTGTCCATGATGAAAGTGAAATTCGTGGTCATCGTCGTACCTATATTGGTTCTATGCCCGGTAAAATTTTACAGAATCTGGCTAAGGTGGGTGTTAAAAATCCGCTCTTTTTATTGGATGAAATCGATAAAATGGGTGGTGATTTTCGTGGTGATCCGGCCAGTGCTTTACTGGAAGTGCTGGATCCGGAACAAAATCATTCCTTTGCCGATCATTATGCCGAGGTGGAATTTGATCTGTCTGATGTGATGTTTATTGCTACATCCAACAGCATGAATATTCCTTCAGCGCTCTTGGATCGTATGGAAATTATTCGTTTATCAGGCTATACCGAAGACGAAAAAATCAATATTGCCATGCAATATCTGGTTGAAAAGCAGATAAAACAAAATGGGCTGCGCGCAGATGAGATTGAAATTGATCAATCGGCAGTACGAGACATCATTCGTTACTATACCCGTGAGGCCGGTGTGCGTTCTCTTGATCGCGAGATTGCCAAAATCTGTCGTAAAGTGGTGATGCAGCAAGCACTGACCACAGAAAAAGCTGGGCAGACAGCGGTCAAAAAAGAAGGTACTCTGAAGCCTGTGGTCGTCAACGCAGAAAATCTGCATGATTATCTGGGCGTGAGACGATTTGATTATGGCGTGGCTGAAAGTGAAAATCGGGTAGGTCAGGTCACTGGTCTGGCCTGGACAGAAGTTGGCGGAGAATTACTCACGATTGAAGCCAGCAAATTTCACGGTAAAGGCCATATTATCCGTACCGGCAAACTGGGCGATGTGATGCAGGAATCCATCAGCGCCGCATGGAGTGTAGTACGTTCTCGGGCAGAAAGTCTGGGTATAGAACCCAATTTCTATGAAAAGAACGATATTCATGTACATGTGCCTGAAGGGGCAACGCCGAAAGACGGTCCCAGCGCCGGTAGTGCTATTACGCTGGCCATTGTTTCAGCCTTCACGGGTATTCCTGTTCGGGCAGATGTTGCCATGACGGGCGAAATTACTCTGCGCGGGGAAGTGTTGCCTATTGGCGGCTTAAAGGAAAAACTGCTGGCTGCCTTGCGTGGCGGTATTAAACATGTGTTGATTCCGAAGGATAACGTCAAGGATCTGGAAGAAATTCCTGAGAATATCTGCAAGGAACTGACCATACATCCGGTACAATGGATTGATGAAGTGCTTAATTTAGGACTGGCATATGCGCCCAGTCCCTGGGCTGAAGTCACTAAAGAGACACCATTACCCACCACTGACCGTAAGTCAAGCAAAAGTACTATAAAACATTAATAGATGCAGCCATTCACCAACACAACAGGTGAATGGCTGTAATTTTTTGTAGAGAATTCATTTTCACCCCCATCAAATGCTTGACATAAAGATTTTGAGCTTGCTATAAATGCTTGTACTGTTTGATTAGGCCATTAGCACGAGTTAATGGTTAATAATTAACTGATCACCATAACAATAGAAAGGGACTTTCATTGTGAATAAGTCTGAATTGATTGAAGCTATCGCCAAAGATGCTGATTTGCCAAAAGCAACCGCAGCCAAAGCACTTGACGGTATGATGAATGCTGTCGCTGCTGCTTTGAAGACCGGAGATACCGTGACATTAATTGGTTTTGGTACGTTCTATGTAGGCGAACGGTCTGCTCGTACTGGCCGCAATCCTAAAACAGGTGAGCCATTGGAAATTAAAGCGTCTAAAACACCTAAATTCCGTGCAGGCAAATCATTGAAAGATGCCATCTAACCCATACCGGTTGAGGTGATGAAAGCGGGGATAACCCGCTTTTTTGCTATTTATTGGGCAGGATTACTTTTATTACAACATGGTTCTATAATAAGAAAACCGTTACAATAATCCACTTTGATCAGTTTTACGGAAAAATACTAATCTTATGTTTCATGCTATTGAAAAATATAAATTACCCGCCCAGATTCTATTGGGTCTCATCGGCCTGAGTTTTGTTTTTGCGGGTGGTTATTCTTTATCCATGACGGGTACCGATTACATTGCCAAGGTAGGCGATATCAAAATCAGTACCGCCGATGTTTCGGATACTTTCAGACGAGTGCAGACACAAGGGGCATCAGTTGATAAACAAACCGTTTATCAAGGATTACTGGATCAGGCCTATGTACAGCAAGGTGCTAAAAATCTGGGGGTTTCTGTTTCACTGGATCAGATTAAGCAAATCATTATCAAAGATCCGGCTTTTCAGGAAAATGGTCAGTTCAGCAAAAATAAATATCAGCAGTTTTTACAACAGAGCGGTCTGAGAGAAGAGGATTTAATTGATGCATTTCGTAAACAGGTTGCATTACAAACCATGTATAACCTGATTCAGGCCGGTAATATGGTCAGTGATCAGCAGGCTGAGCAAATGATTACCTTATTACAATCACCGCGTCAGATGCAGACCATGGCCTTTTCCTCCGATCAGTTTATTCAGAAAGTAGCGGTTGATGAGGCTAAACTCAAAGCATTTTATGAGAAAAATAAAAAGAATTACTTTCTGAATCAGGCGATTAAATATGAATATCTCAGTCTTTCGGCCAGTGAATTAGCCACTAAGCAGACGGTGAGTGATTCCGAACTACAGGAAGCCTATAATCAGTTACCAGTGGCCGCTTCAGAAACCAAGCCAACATTAGAAACGCTTAAAGCAACACTGACTCAGCAAATTCAGCAGCGCAAAGCCATTAAAGCATTACAGGAAGCTAAAGATACACTGACTGACATGGCTTTTAATCATCCACAATCTTTACAGCCGGCGGCCGATAAATTGAAACTGCCCATTCACAAAATGGATCAGCTTTGGTTAACCAGTGATGAAGCCAAAAAAATGCAATTGCCGCAAAGTCTGCAAGACGCTTTATTCAGCGCAGATGTGATCGAAAAGAACTATAACTCTGATCTGATTGACGTAGGCGATAATCAATACTGGGTAATACATGCATTAGCGGTGCGCAAAGCGCATCAGGCCACCTTTGAAGAAGTCAAATCACAGGTACAGAAAGATTATGTTGCGCAACAAAGCAGTCAATTGGCCATGGACGCCGCTAAACAAACTTTAGCCAATGCTCAAAAAGACGGAACTATTGAAGGCGAATGGTCTGCCGTCACTGTTTTAACACCTCAGAAGGCTGTTGTATTGATGCCACCTAAAGACTTTACAAGCTGGGTGAAAGCCAAACCTATTCAAGATAAGCCAGCTTATATTTTACTGACACAGGGTGATAATCCTATATTGGTTAAAATCAATACCATTCTGCCTCCAGAAAATGTAAATGATGCCTTACCCAATATGAAAAACCTGCTTGGGCAAGGTGAAACACAGCAATTACTGGCCAGTACGCTGGAATGGTTAAAGGCCGATATTAAATTGAAAAAAGGGGCACAAAAGCTGGATAATGATGATTAAATAGATGTCAGTCTATGCGTGTAATAGCTGACAGATTGAATGGTTATTACTCTGCTGTTTAGTTTAAAGGGCAAGTTATGTTGTACATCAGTCATCATGCAATTAGTGATGAGATACTGTTTGAACGAGAAAGTATTACACCGGCGGTTTTTTTGCAACAGTACCATGAAATTGCGCAGCAACAGCATGATTTTGCCCAATTAGACATTACCAAACGGATTGACTTATTGTTGATTTTGGCAGACAGACTGGAAGCGGCTAAGTCAGAACTTGCCTATCAGATTTGTATTGAAGTCGGGCGATGTTTACGCGAATGTGAAGCTGAAGTTAATAAATCAATCGCCTTAATCCGTTATTATGCTCAGGTAGCGCCTGAATATCTGGCTGATAAGACTATTAATACAGAGGCCAGTTTAAGTCAGGTAAGGTTTGAAGCTTTAGGAGTAGTACTGGCGGTTATGCCCTGGAATTACCCTTTATGGCAGGTAGTGCGTTTTGCCATTCCTGCTTTATGCGCTGGTAATGCCTGTCTGGTAAAGCCGGCACCCAGTGTAGGGAAAATCACGCAGATGCTGTTTGATCTGGTTGGTGATGCATTACCCTTTCAGGTGACATGGCTGGCTCATGATGATATTGAAACCGCCATCGCCCAAACGGATGCGTTGGCCTTTACCGGCTCAACCCAAACCGGCCGCAATCTTGCTGCCATGGCGGGGCGACATCTGCGTAAATCAGTCATGGAACTGGGAGGCAGTAATGCACTTATTGTATTGGCTGATGCGGATATCACCGCGGCGGCCAAAGCAGCATGTTATTCTCGATTTCGTGACGCAGGTCAATCCTGTAATGCAGCCAAAAGATTGATTGTTCAAAAACAAATTGCTGCTCCGTTTGTTCGTGCATTAATGACTGAATGTCAGGCGCTGCATATGGGCGCACCATGGCTGCCACAAACCACCTTACCGCCTTTGCATCGTGCCGATTTAAGAGACCGGTTACAAGATCAGGTAGATGATGCTTTAAATCGTGGTGCACGGTGTCTGACTGGTGGTTATATTCCGCAAAAACAAGGTTTTTTCTATCCCGCAACCTTACTTGACCATGTTAGTCCTGAAAGTCAGGTATATAATGAGGAAGTATTCGGACCTGTTGCCGTCATTTTGTATGCGGATTCAGCTAAAGAAGCGGTTGATCTGGCCAATGACACTTCATTTGGTCTGGGTGCCAGTATTTATACCCAGCATACTGCTGAGGCATGGCAATGGGCAAAACAGCTTGATGTAGGAAGTGTTTTTATTAACCGGCACACCAGTAGTGATTTACGCTTGCCTTTTGGTGGCGTAAAAGATTCCGGTTTCGGACGTGAGTTATCAGAATTTGGTTTATACCAGTTTGTGAATATTAAGACATATTGGCAAAAGTAAAATTTCGCTGGTTCCCAGTCAGTGGTATTGATCAGATTTTGTGATAATTCATGAATATCACATGGGATTTTCTTATTGATGATAAGGATACGATGATGTTTTTGGTCAGGCCTTCTGGATGGTTTCTTGCTGGCAGTATGGCGATGCTGGCAGCGCTATGTTGGCAGATACAATCACATCACTATTCTTGTGATGAAAATGAAGAATCAGCAACTGCCTACACCATCACTCAATTTCCACCTTTGCAGCTATTGAAGGTAGCCGGACATCATGGTCATGCCCATGCTTTTTATGCTTTGGTAAAAACCAAAGCCAATGATCAATATACTTCCCCTGACGAATCCATACCAATCAATCAGGTTATTCCTCTTTCTGGTCAGGAAGGTGAGGTAACTTTATGGTATACCGATCGCCAGAAAAAAATGCAGGGTAATTATCACAATGGTCAGCCAGATGGACAATGGCGAATCTGGTATCCTAATGGTCAGCTGGCCATGGAAACTTATTGGCGCAATGGTGTACCTGAAGGAAAGGCGATTCACTGGTATGAAAATGGACAGAAAAGAGGTGAATTAAATTTTGTTGACGGCAAAGGGGAAGGGCGCTGGCAGCGTTGGCATAATAATGGACAGTTATCACAAGACATGATGGTGCATGAAGGCGAAGTGCAAACGTTAACCAGCTGGGATAAAGATGGCCGGTTAATAGCTGATATTGCCATACAGGATCATAAGCAAAACGGAGTGGTTTTAAGCTGGTATCCATCTGGTACTAAAAAAAGTGAATCGATATTCAGACAAGATGAATTAATCAAAAAGACGGAATGGGATGAAGACGGTAATATCATTAATCTAGAAAATGATGATCATTAATCAGGATTGAATAAATAACAACCTTAAATAAAAATAGAGCTGTTGATCAACAGCTCTATTTTTATTTATTTGATAAATTATCATCAGCGGGCATGTAAACTTTCCATGCGAATCATGGTAATGGGAGCGATCACGCGTGACAGATTTTCCATACAGCTGATGGCCTTTTTAATGGTTCCTTCTCTGGTTGAATGCGTCAGAATAACAATTTCGGCGGTGTCATGATGAACAACACCTTTTTGAATCAGCGCTTCAATGGAGATGTGTTCAGAAGCAAGAATATTGGCAATTTCACCCAATACGCCAGGTTCATCTCGTGCCGATACCCGCAGATAATAGCTACTGATGATGTTGTCCATAGATAGGATGGGAGTGTTTTCCAAGAGAGCGGGCTGAAAAGCCAGATAAGGCACGCGATTATGGGGATTACTGTCTATCAGACGCGCCACATCAATAATATCTGCCACCACAGCGCTGGCTGTAGGTGCCGCACCCGCACCCGCACCATAATATAATGTCTGACCCACCATATTGGACTGTACAGATACTGCATTCATGACGCCATCTACTTTGGCAATAAGCCGGGCTTGTGGAATTAATGTGGGATGCACACGCAATTCAATACCCGCAGATGTTTTACGCGTAATACCCAGTAACTTGATGCGATAGCCCAGTTCTTCAGCATATTGAATGTCCTGCTGTGCCAAGTGTTTAATGCCTTCCAGATAGCACTGATCAAAATGAATCGGTGTACCAAAAGCCAGAGAGGATATCAGGCTGAGTTTATGGCCGGCATCTTGTCCTTCAATATCAAAAGTCGGATCGGCTTCCGCATAACCAAGTTCTTGTGCCTCTTTCAGGGTTTCATCAAAAGCACTGTGACGAATGCGCATTTCGCTCAGGATAAAATTACTGGTACCATTAATAATGCCGGCAACAGACTGAATCTGATTGGCGGCCAATCCTTCACGCAAAGCTTTAACAATGGGAATGCCACCAGCAATAGCCGCCTCAAACATGACCATAACTCCCTGTTTGGCTGCCAGGGCAAAAATTTCGTTACCATGTTCTGCCAATAGCTTTTTATTGGCGGTTACAATGTGCTTACCGTTTTTGATGGCTTGAATAACTGCATCTTTAGCCGTGGTGGTTCCACCAATCAGCTCAACCACAATATCCACATCCTTGGCATTAACCACATCATTAACATCGTTGCTAATAAAGGTATGTTCATCCAGCAGAGATTTAGCACGTTCAGTGTGGCGATTGGCCACATGGCTAATCGTCAGCTCACGGCCTAAACGGCGGCCAATATCTGCAGCATTAGTTTTTAAAAGTTCAATAGTGCCACCACCTACCGTGCCAACACCCAATAAACCAATGCGAATAGGCTGCATATTTACTCCTTGCGTTGAACAGATTTGATTTGTATAGTCTGCTGTTCGTTAAAAGTATCTATGCTAACGGAAAAGAAAACATTTGACCACAATTACCCCTTAAAAGTTAAAGGATTGTGAATATGCTGATTACTGAAATGAATCATGAACAATCATTACAGATAGAAAACTGCGATAAACAGAACATTACCATTAGCAGCCAACAATATTCGCTGCCGGTATGCCTTACAGATCAAATGGTTATTTCTGTCAGTAAAATGGCAGTAACTGAGCTGGATACAGAAGATTTTGCAGACGCTATCGGCCAGCGACCAGAGGTTATTTTAGTCGGCACTGGTCGGCAGCATCTTTTTTTAGCACCTAAACTGGTGGCCACTCTTGCCAGTCATGGCATAGGTCTGGAAAGCATGAATACCCAGGCTGCTTGTCGTACTTGTATGATTTTGCGCAGTGAAGGAAGATCAGTCTGGGCATGGTTATGGCCTGATGAGTAAATGACCGGCACCACACAAGGCGCCAGCCTTTTGATCAGGATCAGATTATTTTAAACCTTCTGACCTTTGATAATATTCATACCAGCGCTGACCAAACTACCGATATCAGCCACGTTGGCGGGCATGATTAAAGTATTATTGGTTTTAGCCAGCTTAGCAAAGGCGTCAACATATTGTTCTGCCACTTTCAGATTTACGGCTTCAGCACCGCCCGGTTGTTGTATCGCCTGAGCTACGGATGAAATGGCCTCGGCAGTAGCTTTGGCAACCAGACGCAGGGTTTCTGCTTCAGCTTGAGCCTGATTGATTTTGGCAATTTTGGCGGCATCAGAAGCATTAATGACGGCTTGCGCTTCACCTTGAGACTTCTGAATATCAGCTTCACGCTGGCCTAAAGCCAGATTGATCTGTTCTTGTTTGACCCCTTCAGAGTTGGCAATACGAGCGCGCTTTTCACGTTCGGCCGTGGTTTGCGCCTGCATGGATTGCAGGATTTCCTGTGGCAGAACCAGATTCTGAATTTCATAACGCAACACTTTCACGCCCCATGATACGGCTGCCTCATCCAGAGAAGAAACCACCAGACGATTAATCTCATTCCGTTCTTCAAACGTTTTATCCAGTTCCATGCGTCCGATAACAGACCGCAGGGTAGTTTGTGCCAATTGGGTGATGGCCAGAACATAATTACTGGTGCCATAGGAGGCCTGTACCGGGTCGGTTACCTGAAAATAAATCACTCCGTCTACGGTCAGCTGGGTATTGTCACGGGTGATACATACCTGACTAGCCACCTCCAATGGAATTTCTTTCAATGTGTGTTTATAAGCTACGCGATCAATAAATGGAATAATAAACGCCAGGCCGGCAGACAAGGTACGATGATAACGTCCCAATCGTTCGATGATATAAACTTCCTGCTGCTGTACTCGTTGAAAGGCATGATAGCCAAACACAAAAATAGCGATAAAAATAATTACAGCTATCGTAGAAAATTCAAACATTTTTTATATTCTCCAAAGTAGTATCAGGGTTTAAACTAATGAATAAGACATTGCCTTTTTGGCCGGTGATGTAGGCTATACTGCCAGGTTTTGCCTCCTTTGCATCTTGAAGGCAGGCCTGCCAGACAGTGCCCCGGTATTGTACTTGCCACAGGTTATCTGCCAGTGGTTTATACAATACCACCGGCTGGCCATCGTCAATGGCCTGAGTGAATAACTCAGCAGAAGGGCTTGGCTGACGTTTTTTCAGCCAGAATCGCATAAATAAAATGCCTGCAATTGAGCACAGAATAGCAATCAGTGCATTGGTATTCTGCGAAGTCTGAAACAGCCATGCAGACAGACCAGCGCTGGCCAGGGAAGCACTGATGATCAGTAAATAAAATGTTCCGGTAAACATTTCAATAATAAATAAGACAACGGCTGCAATGATCCAGTACATGAGTGGTCACTATCATTTATAGGATTATATGAGGTTCAGCGGGCATTACTGAGTCAGCATTCGCTGGCGGCAAGTTTCGCTCAATACCATACCGGTGCTGACAGAAACATTCAGACTTTCCACTGTACCAAACATGGGAATAGACACCAGAGTATCACATAAATCACGGGTAAGACGGCGCATACCACTGCCTTCTGCACCCATTACCCAGGCAATCGCTTCAGGCGCCTGAAAATGATATAAATCCACATCAGCGTTCATGTCTGTACCCACAATCCAGACACCGCGCTCTTTTAATTCTCGAATAGTGCGCGCCAGATTGGTCACGGTTACATATGGTATGGATTCGGCCGCGCCACAAGCCACTTTGCTGACAGTAGCATTAATGCCGGCACTTTTATCCTTGGGTGCAATAACAGCATGTACGCCCATGGCATCAGCAACTCGCAAACAGGCGCCCAGATTATGAGGATCAGTAATACCATCTAAAATCAGTAAAAACGGAGGGGTATGCAGATTATCCAACACGTCATCTAAATCAACATGATTTTTGGAGGCATCGATAAAACCAACCACGCCCTGATGGCGCGCATGTTTACTTAATGCATCTAACCGGGCGGCATCTGCGTTAATCACGCGGACATTTTCTGCCGCGGCCTTGGACAAGACATCACGCATGCGCGCATCGTGTTTGCCTTCCAATACATACAGTTCAATGATGCTGTCTGGTTGTTGCCATAAACGGGCATTGACCGCATGAAAGCCCATAATTAATCTTTGATTTGGCATAGCTTAAAATTTTTTGTATTTAAAAATCAGTACAGCATTATAGCGGATATTACTTACTGCCGTGTGTTTGTGGTATTCAATGCCTGAAAATATAAACAGACGTTATTGATGAATTGCTTTATTGAAAATAAACCGATACCATCAGAAAGCTTGATTTAATTACGGAAATAAAATCCCTGAATGCACTTTATTTAAAATATTGGATAACGTGACCCATTGGTAGAGATGAGGGGTTTGATCATGATTGTAGTTATTTAAACAATTGAATTGGAGCGGTAAACAATATGGAATATTATCTTATCGTTTTTACAAAATTTGTAATTGGTTTCGTGGTTGTCATTGTCCATTTGAACCTCTCAGGCAAAACTCAGCTATCACAAATGACGCCCGTTGATTTTATTGGTAACTTTGTACTCGGTGGTATCATTGGCGGCGTGATCTACAATGATCAGATTCCAATTCATGAATATATTATTGTATTACTTCTGGGTGTATTCTTGATTTCTTTTCTGAACTGGGTCAGCAAACATGTCTGGTTTTTCAGAGCGTTTACGATTGGAGAACCTATTCCCATTATTAAGAATGGTCATTTTTTGATGGAGAATATTTTAAAGAAAAGCAATAAAATTGACATTATGAATGTGGCCTCTCAATTACACGCCCAGGGGATACAGTCATTTCAACAGGTGCGTTATGCACAAATTGAGCCCAGTGGCGCGCTGACAGTGGTTTGCAAGAGCAGCAAACTGCCTTCTGTTATTTTAATGAAAAATGATAATGTACGGACATCTGAATTAAAAGACATAGGCAAAAACCAGCAATGGCTGGAAGATGAGATCAAAAAATTAAAAATAGATCCTAAAGAAATTTTTATTGCTGAATTCTGGGATGGCACAGTGTCATTTGTCTTAAAAAATGGCGAATCAAAGCAAGATCCGGATAAGTAATCATCCTGCCGGTTTTGAGGGGGAAAGTTGGGTTACAATGACTGTTTAATTTTTCCTGATAGTAGATATTACGTGTTACCCCTTGATTATTGTCGTCAGAAAATTAAGAATCATCCTCAGTGTGGCATTGTTGGCTTTCCCTTTTTGTCTGTTGCCAAGCGTAGTGCATTATTGGCCGTACATGCCTATGCTACAGAAATAACCGCTATTACAGAAAATTACTCTGATCGGAATGTTGCACTGACTACATTGCAATGGTGGCAAGAACAGACAGCGGATTTATATCGGAAAAGCGATCAGCCTGCTCATCCGGTATTACAACTATTAAAGCCTGCAATCAGACAATTTAACCTGCCACAAGCTGAATTACTGGTTTTACTTCAATCAAAACAGTACCTTCTTACCCGGTCACGTTTTAGTGATATGGAGGAGCTGATTAAATATGTGCGTCAGGCAGGTTATGCCTCTGGGCGGTTGACAAGTCGGATTTTGGGTTTTCAGACAGATGAAACACTGGATTATGCTGACTTGGTAGGACAAGTACTGTTTATGAGTCATTTAATTTCGCGCATTGGCGCTGATGCACGCCAAGGACGCCTTTATCTGCCGGTTAAAGAACTGCAAACGGCCAATGTCCCGGCTGCCTTGATTTTAAATCATCAAGGTAGCAATGAATTCAATCAGCTGATGGCCAAGTTGATTGAAACATTAAAAGCCACGCATCTGGAAGCAGCGTCTATACTTCCGGCCGTGGACAAACGCAGACAAAAACTCAGTCTGGCTCAATTGGCTTGCAGTTATGCATTGTTAGAAGAAATCAGTCGTGATGGGGTTGCTAATCTTTTGCGCTATCAATTGAATCTGCCCCGGCCGAGACAATTTAGGATTGCATTGAAAACAACTTTGTGGGGATTGCGGTTTTAAAACCCAATTCATTTAAAGAAAGCGATAAAAATAAACTATTTTAACTGAATATTTGATATAAAATTCAAAATATGAGATTAAACTAGCTATTTAATTCTATTTTTGTATAGATTTTTGAATGATTATTTTATTGAGTGACGAATAATACGGGGGTGAATAATTCATTTATGTGTATAATTACTTATTCCTAACAAAATAACATGCATACTCTGTAAATGTTTATTTGTTGTTATTGTTGGTATTTGCAATTCAGGAAATCATACATGACTTATCTTTCAAAAAGTACAGCCTTCCTTAGTATAACTGCGGCCATTTTATTGGCAGCATGCAGTCCGGCCAAACAGGATACCGATACAGCCAAAGCCAGTGCCAATATGAAAAAAGTGGCCATTACCGCCATTGTTGAACATCCGGCGCTGGATTCGGTACGTCAGGGGGTGATTGATGAACTGGCTTTACAAGGCTATCAGCAAGGTAAGAATGTACAAATTGATTTTCAAAGCGCCCAGGGCAATACGGCTACTGCCGGTCAGATTGCCAAAAAATTTGTGGGCGACAAACCTGATGTAATTGTGGCCATAGCCACGCCCAGTGCGCAATCTGTTATTGCTGCCACTAAAAATATTCCCGTGGTTTTTGCAGCAGTTACCGATCCGGTGGCCGCTCAGCTGGTGCCCAGCTGGGCACCCAGCAAAACCAATGTTACCGGTGTTTCCGATGATTTGCCGCTGGAGCCGCAAATCGATTTAATGAAGAGCATTGTTCCCAATCTGAAAACGGTTGGTTATGTATATAGCCCGGGAGAAGTAAATTCTACGGTCGTGATGGGGAAACTTAAGGATTTATTAACGCCTCAAGGCATTAAATTGGTCGCAGTACCGGCACAGAGAACCACTGATGTACCGCTGGCTGTCCGAAGCCTGCAAGGTAAGGCAGATTTGATTTATACCTCATTGGATAATAATGTGGTTTCTGCCTATGAATCCATGTATAAAGCGGCCAAAGAAAGTAAATTACCTTTAGTGGCTTCAGATACAGATTCTGTCAGACGAGGCGCCGTGGCGGCGTTGGGTGTTAATTACCATGAACTGGGCATGACAACAGGCAAAATCGTTGTGCGTATTTTAAAGGGTGAAAAAGCTGGTGATATTGCACCGCAGCGCGAATCGAAAGAAACACTGAATCTACTGGTCAGCCCCGCCCATGCCGCAGAGGAAGGCGCAACCTTGTCCGCTGATTTGCTCAAAAAGGCAAAGATAGTAGAATAGGTCATTCAGCTATTCTGTGACGATGCAACATCGACAAACGAGGTATTTATTTTGCCGGTGTTGTTTTTATTTTATTTTTATTCTGGTTGTTTATGTCAACAATTGCTTTATTTGGTGCTTTGGAAAGTGGCCTGATTTATGCGCTGGTTGCATTGGGCGTTTTAATCTCATTTCGTATTCTGGATTTTCCTGATCTGACCGTTGATGGCAGTTTCCCTCTGGGTGGAGCGGTATTTGCAGTTTGTGTCATGCATGGTGTTAATCCCTGGTTGGGTTGTCTCTTGGGCGCAGCTGCCGGCGCTTGTGCCGGTTTTGTTACGGCCTGGCTGCATGTCTCTTTGAAAATTATGCAATTGCTGGCCAGTATTCTGGTGATGGTGGCTTTGTATTCTGTAAATTTACGTATTATGGGAGCCCCCAATCTGCCTTTACTGAATCAGCCCAGTGTATTTGCCCCGTTTTTCAATGCCGATGCCAGCAATCAATACTGGATACAACCATTGGTGATTCTGGCTTTTGTGCTGGTAGGTAAATTTTTACTGGACTGGTTTTTCTCAACACAGACCGGGTTAGCCATGCGTGCTACGGGTGCCAATACCCGTATGGCTAAAGCACAGGGAATTAATACCTCTGCCATGCTGATACTGGGCATGGCTTTATCCAATGCCTTTATCGGTCTTGCTGGCGCTTTATTTGTACAGACACAGGGCGGAGCCGACATTTCCATTGGTATCGGTACTATTGTTGTGGGTCTGGCAGCTGTGATCATTGGTGAAACGTTAATTCCGGGAAAACGCTTTATTGTCATTACGCTGGCAGTAATTGTGGGTGCTTTATTGTATCGTCTGTTTATTTCATTCGCACTGGGCAGTGAAACATTACAAAATATGGGGTTTGGTCCACAAGATTTGAATTTGGTGACCGCAATTTTGGTGATACTGGCGTTACGTTTGCCAGCTATTAAAGCTTATATCAAAAGGAAATTACGGTCATGATGTATGCAGAAAATTTAAAACTGACTTTTAATCCCGGTACACCGATTGAGAATCCGGCATTGCGGGGCATGAGTCTGCATATTAATGATGGCGAATTTGTAACCGTTATTGGTAGCAATGGCGCAGGAAAATCTACTTTTCTTAATGCCATCAGTGGCGATACCATGGTCGATTCCGGCATTATTAAGATTAATAATGTGGATGTCAGCCGCAAACCGGCGCACCAGCGTGCGGCTTTGGTGGCGCGGGTTTTTCAGGATCCGATGGCGGGAACCTGTGAAGCCTTAACCATTGAAGAAAACATGGCTTTGGCACTTCAGCGCGGGCGTAAACGCGGGCTGAGAAATGCCATTAATAAAGAAAATCGGGCCTTATTCCGGGAAAAACTGGCAATCCTTAATCTGGGATTAGAGAACCGGCTCAGTGACCGCATCGGCTTACTCTCTGGCGGCCAAAGACAGGCTGTCAGTCTGCTGATGGCCTCTTTGCAAACGTCCAAAATTTTACTGCTGGACGAACATACAGCAGCGCTCGACCCCAAAACCGCCGCCTTTGTACTGACATTGACGGATAAAATTGTCCAGGAAAACCGGTTAACGGCCATGATGGTAACGCATTCCATGCAACAGGCACTGGAACACGGTACGCGTACAATTATGCTGCATCAGGGGCAAGTGGTTCTGGATATCGCCGGTAAAGAGCGTGATGGCATGACAGTGGCGGATTTATTGCAAATGTTTGAGCAAACCCGCGGTGAAAAAATTACCGATGATGCTTTATTATTAAGCTAGTTCAGGCCTGATTATTCAAATACAGGTTGTTTGCCTTCTGGTACAGCCTGTATGATGTTCTCTTTGGCTTATCTGTTTTCAGGCATGAATCAATCAACCTTAATCGCATTCAATAAACCTTATGGGGTTATCTGCCAGTTTAGTCCTCATGAAAAACATGCAACACTAAAACACTATATACCGATACCTGAAGTTTATCCGGCAGGAAGATTGGATACAGACAGTGAAGGATTATTGTTGCTGACTTCAAATGGCGCGTTACAATCCAGAATCAGCCACCCCAGGAACAAAATGCTGAAAACCTACTGGGCACAGGTAGAGGGTACGCCGGATGTGGCAAAATTGCAGCAATTGCAGCGTGGTGTGGTGTTAAAAGAATTTACCACACAACCGGCCAAGGTAAGGTTATTGACTGCTGCTGAAAGTAACCGCCTGTGGCCGAGAAATCCACCGATTCGTGTGCGTCAGACTGTCAGCGATTTTTGGCTGGAAATTAAAATCACCGAAGGCAAAAACCGGCAGGTACGCAGAATGTGTGCCAAAGTAGGCTGGCCCTGCTTACGCTTGGTCAGGGTAGCCATAGGGCCATTAAATATTTTTGATATGCATCTGGGTCTAGGGCAATGGCAGCAGATTGAATCTGGCCGGCTGATATCAGGCTAGCTTCATCTATTTAGCGGTTAACCGTTTTAGATGCATAACCATCTCTCAGAATTGCCAAAATATCAGTCCATACCAGTAAGCATATCCAAAAACACCATTAATGAAATGACATCAATCCGGCTGCTTTGGGGATAAAAAACCGGTGATCAGTATATAAACCGATTTTAGAAAGATAGCTGATGAATCATCATGCCATCTGGAAAAATATCAAATACCACAAATATTTATTTGTTATTGAACCATAAAAAACGGTATGTTAATACATACCGTTTTATGCTGGCTGTCGCTCTTGGATTATCCGTGTTTAAAAAGCAGGTACCACGGCGCCCTGATACTTTTGATTAATAAAATCTTTTACTTCAGATGAAGTAAGAACTTTCTTTAATGCCTGTATTTCCGGTTTGTTTTCATCTTTTTGCCGTACCACCAGAATATTGACATAAGGCGAGTCTTTCTGTTCAAGGAATAAAGCGTCTTTGCCCGGGTTTAATTTTGCTTCTAATGCAAAATTGGTATTGATGGCCGCTAGCGCCACATCATCCAGTACGCGGGGTAATTGTGCCGCTGACATGGCAATAATTTTTAAATGTTTGGGATTATCGATAATGTCGCTTGGTGTACCATTGATACCCACACCATTTTTCAAGGTGATTAAGCCAGCTTTCTGCATTAAGGCCAATGCGCGGCCATCATTACTGAAATCATTGGGAATGGCTACCTGATCACCTTCTTTTAAGTCACGCAGAGACGTTATTTTTCTGGAATAAATACCCATCGGCTCAATATGAATATTGGCCACATTACTCAGATTTAAATGATGTGATTTCTGAAATGCTTCCAGATAGGGGATGGTTTGAAAGAAATTAGCATCAATTTCTTTATTAGCCAAAGCCATGTTGGAGCCGGCATAGTCAGTTATCTGGATAATATTTAATTTAATCCCTTGTTTGGCCAATAAAGGTTGCACAAATTCCAGAATCTCAATATGCGGTACGGCAGTCGCGGCAATTTTGATCACTGTGGCCGGACGGGAGGCCATTGGTTTATCCTCTGTGCTGTTTTGCTGCTGGCAGGCGGTTAATATTGCTGATATTGTCACACAAGACAACAGTATTTTGATCCAATTTCTCATTATCAGGTCCTGTATAGATGGGTCAGTAAATGATGTGGCCAAAACCAATTAGCCATCAATAATGCAATCCGGTCATGTATTAGTATTTGAGTAGAAGCCCTATTTGTGTATGGCCTACTTTAGCAATGATTATCCATATTTTCCAGTCTGATTAGATGATTTATCAATCAATTAAGTTGAATTATTTTAATTGAAACGGTAACTCATGAAAAAAAATAATGGCTCTGATTTTATTTTTGATGTCGGTCTGAATCAGATTCATGGTGCTTTATCTGAATCATTTATCAAGCTGTCAGACTGAATCCGGAATATTAAACTCACACATGAATATTATCCGGTTTGCTTAGGATGATTAGAAGTATAAAAAAACGGCATGCACACCGGCATACCGTTTCATTTAATCATCAGGTTAATCATTAAAAGGCCGGAACAATAGCACCTTGGTATTTCTGATTAATAAACTCTTTAATTTCAGGTGAGGTCAGTGCTTTTTTCAATGCTTGTATTTCCGGACGGTTTTCATCGCCAGTGCGTACCGCCAGAATATTGGCGTAAGGAGAATCCTTTTGTTCAATAAACAAAGCATCTTTAGTCGGGTTTAGCTTGGCTTCCAAGGCAAAGTTGGTATTAATAAGCGCCAGCGATACATCATCCAATACTCGCGGCAACTGCGGAGCGTCCATTTCAATGATTTTTAATTTTTTAGGGTTATCAATAATGTCGCGTGGCGTACCATGGATACCTACACCATCTTTTAAAGTGATCAGACCGGCATTCTGCATTAAAGCCAGAGCGCGACCATCGTTGCTGGGGTCATTCGGAATGGCAACATGGTCACCATTTTTCAATTCATTCAATGATTTTATTTTTTTGGAGTAAATGCCCATTGGTTCAATGTGAATATTGGCCACATTGGTAAATTTTAAATGGCGCTCTTTCGTAAATGCTTCAAAATAAGGAATGGTCTGAAAGAAATTGGCATCAATTTCTTTGTCTGCCAACGCCATATTGGGTCGGACATAATCGGTCATCTGGATAATTTTGAGTGTAATACCTTCTTTGGCCAGTAAAGGTTTGGCCGCTTCCAGAATTTCGACATGCGGTACTGGTGTAGCCGCAATCTGAATGATTTTGGATGGTTCTGTTTGTGTTGTTTTATTATTACTCTCTGTCTGATGATTACATGCTGACAATAACGCGGATAAGGCTATGCAGGACAATAATGGCTTAATCCATGCTCTCATTTTGAATCCTCTATCAATTAACTAACATAAAAAATCTAAAACTAACGTTTATTTTGAGCCATTATCATACAATAATGGCTCAAAGATAGCCATGATATTAAGCCACTGGCACAGATTATTAAGCATTCAATAACGGTTTTAAGTACTTACCGGTATAGCTACGGGTATTTTCTGATACTTGTTCGGGCGTGCCTTCTGCAATAATGGTACCACCACCATCACCGCCTTCCGGCCCCAGGTCAACAATGTAATCAGCTGTTTTGATTACATCCAGATTGTGCTCAATGATCACAATGGTATTACCTTTGCCTTTCAGACGCTGAATAACTTGTAATAATAACGCGATGTCTGCAAAATGCAGGCCGGTAGTCGGTTCATCCAGAATATACAAAGTACGGCCTGTGTCGCGTTTGGATAATTCAAGTGCCAGCTTGACCCGTTGCGCTTCGCCACCAGAGAGTGTGGTGGCTGACTGGCCTAATCGCACATAACCTAAACCAACATCTAATAATGTTTGCAGTTTACGTTTGATAATGGGCACAGCATCAAAAAAGAGGGCAGCTTCTTCAACAGTCATGTCCAGAATCTGACTGATATTTTTACCTTTATATTGTATTTCCAAGGTTTCACGATTGTACCGCTTACCATGGCAGACTTCACACGGGACATAGATATCAGGCAGAAAATGCATTTCAACTTTCAGAACTCCATCACCCTGACAGGCTTCGCAGCGACCACCTTTAACATTGAAAGAGAAGCGGCCGACATTGTAGCCGCGTTCACGTGCCAGAGGTACGCCGGCAAAGAGTTCACGAATGGGGGTGAATAAGCCGGTATAGGTGGCCGGATTTGAACGCGGTGTTCTGCCGATGGGGGATTGATCTACATTGATCACTTTATCCAATTGATCCAGACCAATAATTTCATCATAAGAGGCGGGCTCAGTACTGGCTCGATTGAGTTCACGTGCGGCAATTTTGGCCAGAGTATCGTTGATCAGTGTGGATTTGCCGCTACCGGATACACCTGTAATGCAAGTAATCAAACCAAGCGGTAAATTGAGGGTGATTTCTTTCAGATTATTGCCTTTGGCGCCTTTGAGCGTCAATAAACGCTCCGGGTCAGCGGGTGTACGTTCAGACGGAATCTCGATTTTCTGACGCCCGCTTAAATATTGCCCTGTCACTGATTCGGCACAGGCGCTGAGTTTGGCCGGTGGTGCCGCCACAATGACATGGCCACCGTGTTCGCCGGCACCAGGCCCCATGTCCACCACAAAATCAGCGGTACGGATCGCATCTTCATCATGTTCAACCACAATAACGCTGTTGCCCAGATCTCGTAAATGTTTTAGCGTGTCCAGTAAGCGATCATTATCGCGCTGATGTAAGCCAATGGAAGGTTCATCCAGAACATACATAACACCGGTTAGACCAGAGCCTATCTGACTGGCCAGGCGAATACGCTGGGCTTCGCCACCGGACAGAGTTTCAGCACTGCGTGCCAGATTGAGATAATTCAGACCGACATTAATTAAAAAACCAAGCCGCTCGGTAATTTCTTTAAGAATTTTTTCTGCAATCTGTTGCTTATTGCCTTCCAGATTCAGGTGGGCAAAAAAGTCCAGTGCCTGACTTAATGGCCATGAGCTTACTTCATGTAGCGGCTTTTGGTTAATGTAAACATAGCGGGCTTCCTTACGCAGACGGGCGCCACCACAGGCAGGGCAGGCGCGATGGCTTTGATACTGGCTTAATTCTTCGCGCACGGCATTGGAATCTGTCTCACGATAGCGGCGTTCCATATTGACCATAATACCTTCAAAAGCATGGCTGCGCTGGAAGGTGGTGCCACGTTCGGATAAATAGGTAAATTCTATGGCTTCCTTGCCAGAACCAAACAGAATAATATTCTGTATTTTTTCAGGCAGTTGATTGAAAGGAGTATTAGCATCAAACTGGTAATGTCTGGCCAAAGATTGAATCATCTGAAAATAAAAGGTATTGCGTTTATCCCATCCTTTGATGGCGCCACTGGCCAAAGACAAATCAGGATGCATCACTACCCGCTCAGGGTCGAAAAAATTCATGCTGCCCAGACCATCACATTTGGCGCAGGCGCCCATGGGGTTATTGAAGCTGAATAACCGCGGCTCTAATTCTTGTAAACTATATGAGCAGGCAGGGCAGGCAAAGCGGGCTGAAAACCAGTGTTCTTTACCGGAATCCATTTCCAGCGCCAATGCCCGGTCATTGCCATGACGCAATGCCGTTTCAAAGCTTTCTGCCAGTCTTTGTTGCAAATCTGGCCGAACCTTGACACGATCAATGACTACATCAATATTATGCTTGATGTTTTTTTTCAATGCCGGCACGTCTTCTAAAGCATAAATTTCACCATCAACTCGAACACGGGCAAAGCCCTGAATTTGTAAATCAGCAAATAATTCAACAAATTCACCTTTGCGTTCACGCACAGCCGGTGCCAGAATCATCACACGGGTATCTTCTGGCAATGCCATCACATGGTCGACCATTTGAGATACGGTCTGGCTGGTTAGAGGAAGATTGTGTTCAGGGCAATAGGGCGTGCCTACTCTGGCGTAAAGTAAACGCAGATAATCATGAATTTCTGTGACGGTACCCACGGTGGAGCGTGGATTGTGACTGGTGGCTTTCTGTTCAATGGAAATAGCAGGAGACAGACCTTCAATCAGGTCAACATCTGGTTTTTCCATCATCTGTAAAAACTGACGCGCATAGGCAGACAGGCTCTCTACATAACGGCGCTGTCCTTCTGCATATAGGGTATCAAAGGCTAAGGAAGATTTGCCACTGCCTGATAAGCCGGTAATAACCACCAGTTTATGCCGTGGTATATCTAAATCTACATTTTTTAAATTGTGGGTACGTGCTCCGCGAATACGAATAGTATCGTTATCTGACATTGTACTGTGCTTTCAGGCTGCTAATTAAAGAATATTTGAAAAACAAAGCTTATCCAAAATCTCAATCATAAAAAATAGTGATTAGATAAATGGTTACCTAGTAGCCAAATTACAATCATCTATTATTGTTTTAATAGCAAAAATTTGCAATCTTTGCGTAAAACCGGCGACTTTAGCAATAAATAGGTCAGCATGAACAGATTACCTATGGCCACCATGAGATAAAGCAGATTGATGCTGTCGAATAACCAGATTAATAAAGAACTGGCCACAGCAGAAAACAGCATGAATAATCCATTAACAATATTATTTGCCGCAATGGCATGCGTGCGAAATTCATGGGTACTGCTGGTTTGCAGCCAGGTATACAAAGGAATGGAGAAAAAACCGCCCGATAAACCGATACCCAGAATGCACACCATGACCCCATAGGAGTGAGCCTGTTGCAAGAAGTAAACCAATGATTGTGGTTGAACATGATGCTGATCATGAGTCAGATACACCAGAGTACAACCGAAAATACTGAGACCCAGTGTGGCCGGTATGATCAGGCTTAAATGCAATTGCCCTTTGCTGAATTTGGCACATAACAGAGAGCCCAGACCAATGCCAACAGAAAACAAAGTCAGCATCAGATTGAAAACGTTGGCATCACCACCCAGATTTGAGCGTGTAAACGTGGGAAGCTGTGTCATGTAAACTGAGCCGATCAGCCAGAACCAGGAAATACCCATGATGGCAGTCCAGATATTTTTCTGCTGATGGCTTTTCCGTAATAATTGCCATGTGCGCTGCCCGATGTTGAAATGAAGGGGAATATCAGGTGTTACTGGTGCTACGGGCAGCATAAACAGACTGGCTATCTGACCTACTATGGCAATCAGCAATAATCCGGTGATTAGCCAGTATAAATCCATGCCGGCCAATATTGAACCTAATAATTGTCCGAACAGAATGGCTATAAAGGTGCCGGATTCGACCAGCCCATTACCGCTGACCAGTTCCGATGGTTTTAAGTAGTCGGGCAATATGGCGTATTTCAAAGGACCAAACAGCGCCGAATGCGTGCCCATTAAAAACAAACACAGCATTAATAAAACAATACTGTGCAGTAAAAATCCGACGGCCGCAATGGACATGATCACCAGTTCCATCAATTTGATATTGCGTGCCACTGTGGCTTTGTCAAATTTATTGGCAATTTCGCCGCCTAGGGTGGAAAACAGAAAATAGGGCAAGATGAATAAAAATGCGGCCAGATTAAGCAACTGACTGGCTGGTAGCCATGAATGATGGTTAAACTGAGAGAAACTGATTAAAACAAAGAAAGCTGTCTTAAATAGATTATCATTCAGTGCATTGCATAATTGGGTACAGAATAAGGGCAGAAATCGTCTTGATGTAACAAAGCTGAAGTAATGTGTTGATTTTAAGTTATCAGGAATAGGCATGGCATGGATTCAGATATTTTATCTATAGATAAAATAATCTTCATTATGGTTGAATTAAATAGAATATGAAGCGCGGTTTTATAATGTTCCCGTCAGATCTTCAAGAATATAGTGTTGGTGATCAATGTGTAAAAATTGCTGTTGCAGCTTTCCGATGATTTCTCCTGTTTCATTGGTTAACTGAAGATAATCCCCTTGTTTATACCAGAACAACATAGGCTGGTTGGAGAGTTTCTGTAAAGTCTGATGTGCCGCTGAATCTGAAGAAATTGCATCATCGGCCATTTTGATGGCGAAATAACCTTTTTCACTGTTTGATTTGTCAGAATCTTCTTCATTCATCAACACCATAAACCCTAAATGCTGCCGAAAAGGGTCACTAATACCAAAATAATACATATTATCAAAACCAGCAATAAATTAAGTATTTATAATATCATTATATAGGCATACTTGTCATTTACTGGTTTACATTATGCCTGATGATATTAATTATTAAACCATTTTGATTTTGGTGTAATTAATGAATCTGCGATCTCAGTAAAAAAACTCAATGACTGATATTAATCATTTGATTATGGTTTTAATTTGCTTACAAATTAGTCAGTTTGATTTTCTGACCCGGACGTAAAATTTTATTGCCATGTACTTTTCTCAGTTTCTGCACGGGAATATTAAATTGCTGTGCAATACCTGTTAAAGTATCTCCCTTTTTAATGGTATAAGAAGCGGGGATAACAGGGGTTTTCTTGCGGTTATTCTGGACAGTGTTATGAATGCTTTTTTTACGCTTGAGATCGCTATCATTAAATGAAACAGCCAGTATTTGCCCTGGGTGAATATTATTTCCGCGCAGATTATTGGCAGTAACCAAATCAGCAACATTCAAATGATATTTTTGGGCAATAGAGAATAAAGTGTCACCTGTAACGACTTTATGGGTTGTTGCTTTGGCTTTGGCAGAAGATTTACTGGCTGCTGAAGACTGGGTGGTGGTTTTATCGGTATTTAATTTCAGATTATGGCTGGTCTGGAAGGTAGCGGCGGCAGAAGCACGGCCACTCATGGACACTTTCATTAAATAAGGTGATGAGGCATTCACTGAGCCAGGTGCTGAAACTGAGGCAGTGGTTATATCAGTTGTGGCTTGAACCGGATTCGTGGCCAATGTTATTGTACGATCCAGTGCAGTATCTGAATCAATACCATCTATACTTCGTTTATTATCAATGTTAAAGTCATTCTTACTCAGTAACAGACTGCGGCCAGCCGGAATAATATTACTGTGTAAATTGTTTAATCTTTTAATATCACTGATATTCATGCCGGTTTGTTCGGCCAGCTCCATGATTCTGATGGGCTGATCTGCGGTATAAATATTCCAGGAAAGTAAGCTGTTTTTATCTGCCTGGCGGTAATTGCGTTCAAAGGTTTTAACCGCACTGATAGGCAGTAGCATTTTGCGATTGGCTTTGGGAATAAAAACAGGGCTTCTAAAACTTGGATTTAATGCCAGAAATTCAGAGATGGAGATATTGGCCAGACGTGCGGCGCTGGTAATATCTATCGGCTCTTCAATATTAATGGCTTCAAAATAGGGTTTATTAGGAATGGACGCCAAGCGAATGCCAAAAGCTTCGGGATTTTCTATAATATTACGTACGGCCAATAATTTGGGAACATAATTGCGTGTTTCATTGGGCAGACGCAAGTTTTCATAGGTTGGGTCAATGCCGCTGAGTTCTGCCCGTTTAATGGCTTTGCCGACATTGCCTTCACCCCAATTATAAGCCGCCAGTGCCAAAGACCAGTCACCAAACAAATCATGCAGATATTGCAGGTAAGTCAGGGCTGCATCAGTGGCAGCATACACATCATGGCGCCCGTCATATAGATTATTTTGTTCCAGCCCGTATTGGCGGCCGCTGGCAGGCATAAATTGCCACAAACCGGAGGCGCCTACCCGCGATTGGGCTTTATTAACAAAAGCACTTTCAATAAACGGTAAAAGAGCGACTTCAGCCGGAATCTGTCTTTTTTCTGCTTCGGTAACAATATGATAAATGTAAGGCTGGCTGCGATCAATCATACGGTTGAGGTAATCACTGCGGCTGGCATAAAATTGTTCTTGCTGTCTGACCAGTTCGGGATTGACTTCAGTCATACGAAAATCCCGACGTATCCGTCCCCAGATATCGTTCATTGAATATGCCTTACCTTTTAAGGTAGCGGCATTTAAATTCATTATGGCCAGGCCGATATCATTACTGCTGTAGGACTGTGCTAGACAAATAGACGGAACAAATACTAAACTGGTCAAAGTCAATGCTATATGCTTCAATTGAGCCATGTGAATACCATGATATGCATGCAAAATTATGTGAATATTAAAGGTCAGATAGGTGATGGTCAAGGACGAAGCTGTTTTTTTACAGATATATTCTAAGTAATATTATGTATTTTATTATTTAAAACATAAATTTATAAACTGATAACCACAATATGGCATGAATGATAAATTATTAGATCAATGGTTTATGTCTAACCGATTCGGATATTATCTGAGTCAGTTGGAAAAATCGTTTTTACAGACGAAACTCAATACCATCGCAGCGCAGACTGTATTACAAATCGGTATGCCTGCGTGGCAATTTAATATATCGAACAATAAAATACAATATATTATTCAACCTGATAGGGAGGAAATATTAAATCAGACTGATTCTGGAAAACAACTATTGCCTTACTCTTGCCAGAGCATGGATCTGATTATCTGGCCTCATGGCATGGATAAAAAAAATTCAACCCAAACCTTAGGTGAAATTTATCGGGTACTGAAAGAGGGTGGAAAAATATTGTTAACCGGTTTCAATCAGGCAGGTTACTGGCGGTTATTGTATGGCAGACCCATTCTGGCGCAATGCCAGATACACAAAGCAGGTGAGGTTATCCGGTGGTTACATAAACAACAGTTTGTATTAAATGAAGGCCAGTTTTTAGGTTATGGTCTGACTGGAAAGCATTCGCATACCCATCATTATATTGAGCTTATGGGTAACCGCTGGTGGCCGCATCTGGCTGCATTATATGCATTGGTACTAGAAAAGCGCACCATACCTTTGACACCGATAATAGATTATCAGGCTTTGCCATATTCGCCTGTTTTAGCGCAGGTGAGCGCTGACCCATCTGGTCAGATAAATGACAATATCTGAATAAAACGGGTATTTGTCTGAATAAGCAAATACCCGGTTATGTCATTTGACTATTATTACAGGAAAGTAAATAAATCCTCTGTATCTAAGCGCGATTTAGGAAGCTTGGCATTAAAATCATCTGCGGCATGATAGCCCAGTGTGGCCACAACAACGCTGGTCAATCCTTTTTGCTTTAGCTGTAATATCTCATCCAGTTTGCCCGCATCAAAGCCTTCTATAGGGGTAGAATCAATACCTAAAGCCTGCGCGGAAAAAAGCAGGCCACTCAGAGCAATATAAAGCTGTTTGCTTTGCCAGTTTAATAGCGCCTCCGGACTGGTATTATTTAAACCGATAAAATATCGGCGCGTAGCATCATTTTCCTGCCGTTGCTGTTCATTGGCAAACCGGCCGTCTGCTTCCTCTTTATCCAAAACCTTTTGCAAATATGTTTCATCCAGACTGGTTTTGGCACAAAATATCACAGTATGCGAAGCATTCTGAACTTTAGGCTGATTGGCTCCGGCAAAGGCCGGTAAGATCTGCTTTTTGGCCTCTTCAGTACCGATAACCATAAAATGCCAGCCTTGTGCATTGACTGAAGACGGGCAATAACGCAGAAACTGGCATAATTGATCCATATCAGCTAGTGAGATCTTTCTGGCCGGATCGTAAGATTTGGCTGTATAGCGGTTCTGAGACAATTGATTAAGATTCATGATGGCTTATTCCTTTATTTATTGTGTTTGCCACTATTATACATCGGCATTGATAAAACACATTTAATGCCAGTACAAAATGGGTTAAGCCGGTGATGCTGATGTCTGGCGCTGATCCATGATGGTTTCAAATTCAATCATGCATTGTCGGGCAATGGCCAGCATTTGTTCAATTTCGTCCGGAGTAATGATTAATGGCGGCGCAGCCACAATATGATCGCCACAGGCGCGCATAATGAGATTATGTTTAAAAAACAGATCTCGGCAGATTAATCCGGCTTCCCCCCAATTAGGCCATAATGTTTTGGTATGTTTATTTTTAACCAAGGTAAAACCGCACATTAATCCTAAGCTCCTGACATCAGCAACATATTTAAAGGGTTTAAATGTTTCCGCCCAGCGTTTTTGCAGATACGGGCCTGTCTGATCATGCACGCGCTGAATGATGTGCTCTTTATCTAAAATAGACAGATTGGCTCTGGCAACAGCAGCAGATACCGGATGGCCGCCATAAGTAAAGCCGTGATTAAATTCACCACCGGCTAAAAGACCAGCCGCTACCTTATCATTGACTAAGACAGCACCAATCGGTAAATAACCAGAAGACAGTCCTTTGGCCATGGTAAAAATATCCGGCTCAAAACCTAAAGCCTGATAACCAAACCATTGTCCAGTACGGCCATAGCCGCAGATCACTTCATCAGATACCAGCAGAATATCGTATTTCTGACATATTTCCTGAATTCTGGGCCAGTAGGTTTCGGGCGGAATAATCACACCACCGGCACCTTGAATCGGTTCTCCTACAAATGCCGCAATTTTATCCGCCCCAATACTAAGAATTTTTTCCTCCAGCCAGTTGGCTGCTCTTAAGCCAAATGCTTCTTCTGTTTCATTCGCTCTGGCCAGACCGTAATACCAGGGTTGTTCGATATGTACAATATTGGAAATCGGCAGGCCGCCCTGGGTGTGCATGCTTTTCATGCCGCCTATACTAGCCGCGCCAATGGTAGAGCCATGATAGCCATTCCAGCGTCCAATGATCACTTTTTTATCTGGCTGTCCGACCGATGTCCAGTAATGCCGTACCATGCGCATCATGGTGTCGACTGATTCAGAGCCTGAATTGGTATAAAACACATAATTGAACTGAGGCGGAGTGATATCGATTAATTTTTTAGATAATTTGATCACGGCCGGATGAGTGGTTTTAAAAAAGGTATTATAAAACGGTAACTTTTCCATTTGCTTTTTGGCGACTTTAGCCAGTTTCCGGCGGCCATAGCCGATATTGACACACCATAGCCCGGCCATGGCGTCCAGAATTTTTTGTTTATTTTCATCGTAAATATATACACCTTTGGCTTTAACAATGACACGAACACCTTCTTTTTGTAACTGTGCATTATCAGAAAAAGGGTGTAAGTGGTGACGCATGGCTTCATGGCTGTGGTGCTTTTTACTCAATTTGCTGCTCCTTCGCGGGTTATTGGTCAAAATCATTCATTTATATGAGGAACTGAAATTTTTCAGACATCATACGTGTAACAATAAAAATTTGCGTTCCCAAGGGCTGATGACTCTGAAGTATTCAGAAACTTCCTGCTCTTTAACCGCAATGTACATATCAACAAAGCGGTTACCCAGAAGTTCATGAAAGGGTTCACACTGGCGTAATCGCTCAATTGATTCTTCCAGTGTGGTGGGAAACTGGTAAGGTAAGGTGTAGGCATTGGTGCTCATCGGCGTGCGAGGGGGCAGTTTTTCAACAATGCCCAGATAACCGCAGGCCAGAGAACATGCCATAGCCAGATAAGGGTTAACGTCTACACCGGCCAGACGATTTTCAATACGACGATTTTTTGGTGCCGAGCGCGGTACCCGCAATCCTACTGTGCGGTTGTCATATCCCCATTCTACATTGGTGGGTGCGGCAGTATAGCGGGTCAGTCGACGAAAAGAATTCACATAAGGCGCAAAAAAGGGCATGGTCAGAGGCAAATATTTCTGTAAGCCGCCAATAAAATAGAAAAACAATTCAGAAGGAGAGCCGTCATCATTACTGAATGCATTGGTGCCATTATCCATATGACGCAAGCTTTGATGCAGGTGCATGGCGCTACCGGGTTCTCCCTCCATTGGTTTGGCCATAAAAGTAGCATACATTTTGTGATGAAATGCGGCTTCACGGACGGTTCGTTTGAATAAAAATACCTGATCGGCCAAATCAAGAGCATCGCCGTGCAGAAAATTGATTTCCATCTGGGCGGCACCGATTTCATGAATCAGCGTATCCACTTCCAGATTCTGTTCATGACAATAATCATAAATTTCCTCAAACAATGGATCGAATTCATTCACCGCGTCAACGGCATAAGATCGCCGGCCAAATTCACTGCGACCAGTACGGCCAATGGGTGGGCGCAGAGGTACATCAGGATCAGGGTTGGGGGAAATCAGATAAAATTCAATTTCAGGGGCTACGATGGGTTGCAATCCCAGGTTGGCATAGAGTTGTAGTGCACGCTTTAAGACATTGCGTGGCGCCGTTTCTACCGGCAAACCATCGGCTGAAAAACAATCAAAAATCAGCGAAGCTGTCGGATCCTGTGCCCAAGGTACAAAACGTAAAGTTGAGGCATCTGGTTTAAGCTCCATGTCAGAATCAGTTTCATCAATTAATTCTGTCTGTGGATATTCTCCGGTAACTGTTTGTAATAACACCGCTTCTGGCAGGCGCATTTCAGGTTCGGAAATAAATTTATCCTTGGGAATGATTTTACCTCGCGCCACACCGGTAATGTCTGGCAAAATACATTCTACCTCAGTAATACCATGCTCTTTAAGCCAATCAAAAATGTCATCATACATAGGTCACCTGAATTTAAATTAAAAATTTGATTTTTCTGATTTATATTGTACACATGCCTCACGAAATGCTTTAAAAACAGCTATTGATACCGGATTCTGGTCATATTGCCATTCGGGATGCCACTGAACCGCATAGCCGAAAATAGGGGCGTTATCAATACGGAAAGCCTCAATCAGGCCATCAGACGCACACGCTTCTATGGTCAGCCCCGGTGCCAGATCTTTAATCCCTTGCTGATGCAGAGAATTCACACAGATTTGTTGTGTATTTAACCAATGATACAACCAGCTGTCTTTAACCACTTTAACATGATGTGCATCGGCATACTGGGTAGCAATACTGGTATTTTCGGGTTCACGATGATCAAGATAATGCGGCAATTCCTGAACATGCTGATGTAAGGTGCCGCCCAGGGCAACATTAATCTCCTGAAGGCCGCGGCAAATACCCAGTAAAGGAATACCAAGATTGATGAGCATGGGAATCAATGGCAAGGCGGTCTGGTCGCGATGAGTATCGTGCAAGGTACCGGCACGCGATTTGGCACCATGGTAATGGTGTGGCGCTACATTTGAATAGGCACCAGGCAACAGCACACCATCCAACAGGGGCAGTAGTCGTGCCAATACGGCTTCATCAGACAGAGCAGGGAGTAAAATAACATCACCAACAGCATGTTGTATTGCCTGAACGTATTTGTCACCAACAGCATGAAAATCCCATTGGCCGATCAATTTTACATCACACATCAGACCAATCAGCGGACGAGAATGCATGTTCGGATACCTTTAATTTATTGTGTTGAAGATAAATATTATCATACCGCCAATGATTGACAAGAAGTTGTTAAATTATTTATTTAAAATATCAAAGATATAAGCAGAATTTTTTTAATATAAAGCCAATCATAAGTGGGCAAATGAGCAGACTTTGTCTAAAATAGCTCTTATTTAAATGTAAACAGGAATTGAATGATGGCTGATTTTAATCAGATACTGGATGCGGGTGATGTAGAAGGTGGCATTATTAATGCCGTGGTTGAGATTCCGGCTGGCTCCAATCATAAAATCGAATGGGATCGTCAGTTAGGCGTGATGAAATTGGATCGCGTAGAACCAGCCATATTTGCAAAACCAACCAATTATGGGTTTATTCCGCAAACATTGGACGAAGATGGCGATGAATTGGATATTCTGATTATTACAGACCAGCCGTTGACAACAGGTATTTATCTGAAAGCACGTATCATTGGTGTGATGAAATTCATGGATGATGGTGAAGTTGACGATAAAATTGTGGCAGTGCCGGAAGATGATCGCCATAATGGCAATGCGATTAAATCATTGGCTGATGTACCAGCCCAATTAATCAAACAGATTGAATTTCATTTCAATCATTATAAAGACCTGAAAAAAGCAGGCACCACACAGGTAACGCACTGGGGTGATGTGGATGAAGCCAAAGCAGTCATTCGCGAATCACAACAACGATGGAAAGATCAGTAACAACTGACTTAAAAGCCGGATAGTGAAAAGAACAATCATATCTGGCTTTTAATAGAATTAAAAATTTAACATAATATATATTATGCGAAATTAAATAACTGGAATAGCAAATATCGCAAAACAATATTTTGAACATTATGCTGATAATATCAGCCGGCGCAATTCATGATCATCAGGTAGCCGGTTAACCCGTAACCGAATGATTTTTAATCCAGCGCCAGCCAGTGCTTTATTTTTACGTGCATCATCAGCACGGCGTTTGGCCGTATCATGGCTGGAGTCATCCAGTTCAATAACCGCAATCGGAAAACTATCCTGATCACAGATCACAAAATCATAACTGGTGCGACAAATGCGATTAAACCAATATTGCACATTCTGGCCTTGCTGAACCCGAAGTACGCGGCTGGCCTGAACCTGAGCCAATACAATCATGTCCGGAAAAATTTCAACCAACCGCCAGTATAACTGACGTTCAGGTATACTCATTAATGCACACGTTTCAAATGGCCAAATGGCAGGTTCCGGGGATATTTGTTTTGATGAGCGGCTTCGTTTGGGTTTAACCATCAATAATATAAAACACAAAGCAACTACACATAAAATAACCATATTGGCAGACATGATGTTTTCCTTTATAGGATACAATGAATAGTGTTTTAATGCGTCAGATACCGTATCATGATCACTGTTTTACCAGCTCAGATACACTGGCTTTATCTTTTAAAAATCAATAAAATCCGAACAACTGACTCGGATACAGATATATTTTATATTTTATTATATTGATTACCCGCATATTGTGGATTGGTCTCATGCAAAAAACTTTACTCTTGGTGGACGGTTCGTCCTATTTATATCGCGCATTCCATGCCCTGGCACCTTTAACCAGCCCGGCTGGTATGCCAACAGGTGCCGTCTATGGTGTTTTGAATATGTTGCGGCGGCTACGGCTGGATACACCCCATGATTATGCCTGCTGTGTCTTTGATGCTAAAGGCGAAAATTTTCGGCATGCATTATACCCCGACTATAAGGCCAATCGCCCGCCGATGCCGGAAGATTTGCGTCCGCAGGCAGAAATTTTACCCGAGTTGGTTTATCAGATGGGCTGGCCGGTATTGGTTGTGTCAGGCGTGGAAGCCGATGATGTGATCGGTACCTTAACCCAGACAGCAAAACAGTCTGGTTACCACACCATTATCTCTACTGGCGATAAAGATATGGCGCAATTGGTCAACGATCAAGTAACCTTGGTCAACACCATGACCAATGAATTACTGGACATAGATGGCGTAATAGCTAAATTCGGTGTCAGGCCAGATCAGATCATTGACTATTTAAGCTTGATTGGCGACAAAGTTGACAATGTGCCCGGTGTGGATAAATGTGGCCCCAAAACCGCGGTCAAATGGCTGAATGAATATGGATCATTACAAAACATCATAGCTCACGCCGAAGACATTAAAGGTAAAGTGGGAGAAAATTTACGCCAGGCCTGCCCTCATCTACCTCTTTCCCACCAATTGATCACCATTAAGACTGATGTGGATTTAACAGAAGTATTACCCAATGATTTTAATGATTTAAAACGGCATGAGCCAGAATGGGCGGTATTGAAAACCCGCTTTCAGGAACTGGGGTTTAAAGGCTGGCTGAAAGAAGCCGATAACCACTTAAATCATCAATCTTCTGCTTCTGAAACCGTGGCCGATAGTGAAGATTTATTCAGCGTTCAACCAGATCAATTACCGCCCCCTGCTGAACATACCAGTCAGGATCAGGTGTTAATGAATCTTAAGAATAGCCCTCGTTATTATCGCGCTATTACCAGTCAATCCCAGTTAGATGAACTTGTTAAACAATTGGAAAGTGCAAAAACCATTGCGCTGGATACTGAAACCACCAGCCTGGACGCAATGCAGGCTAAGCTGGTTGGCCTCAGTATTGCCTTTTCAGCTGGCGATGCTGTCTATATTCCCGTAGGCCATACCCTTACCGCAGCACCTGAACAGCTGCCTCTGGAAACCGTATTAACTGCACTAAAACCTTTTCTTGAGTCTGATCAATTGGGTATTATTGGTCAGAACATCAAATATGATCAGCATGTACTGGCCAATTATCAGGTGCACCTGCGTCACATTGTGGGTGACTCCATGCTGGCCTCGTACATTGTTGAAAGCCATCTCGGTCATGGTCTGGATGAACTGGCCGCCCGCCATTTAGACTGGCAAACCATTCATTATGAAGACTTATGTGGCAAAGGTGCCAAACAAATCAGCTTTGCTGATGTGGCTATTGATGATGCTGTCAGTTATGCGGCTGAAGACGCCGATGTCTGTCTGCGCCTGGAGACATTATTGCGCACCAAAATGGATACGGCACAGCTTAAATTGTATACGGAAATGGAATTACCGGTAGAACAGGTATTGTTTATCATGGAACGTACCGGCGTGCTGATTGATCAGACAGAATTAAGACATCAAAGCCACGAACTGGGCAAAGAATTGATGCAATTAACCCATGAAGCAGAACAACTTGCCGGCCAGCCTTTCAACCTGAATTCGCCCAAACAATTACAAACCATTCTGTTTGAACAAATGGGTATTCCTACCACGGGTCTTAAAAAAACAGCTTCTGGCGGTATTTCAACGAATGAAGCAGTTTTGGAAAAACTGGCGCCCGACTACCCTTTGCCTAAATTGATTCTGCAAACCCGTAGCCTGAGTAAACTGAAGTCTACCTATACCGATAAACTCCCCCAGCTGGTTAATCCGGATACCGGCCGTGTACACACAACCTATGCCCAGGCCGTGGCCATTACCGGTCGTTTAGCCAGCAATAATCCCAATTTACAGAATATCCCTGTACGGACAGAAGAAGGCAGACGCATCAGAAAAGCCTTTATTGCACCGCCGCAAGCCAGTATTGTATCTGCCGACTACTCACAAATTGAATTGCGGATCATGGCTCATTTATCGGATGATGCGACCTTGATTGAAGCGTTTCAGCACGGACAGGACATTCACCGGCGCACCGCTGCCGAAATTTTTGCCATTGAACAGCATGAAGTCACTTCAGAACAACGTCGCTATGCCAAAACCATTAATTTTGGCTTAATCTATGGTATGAGTGAATATGGTCTGGCCAAAACATTAAATATTGAATTGGCGGCCGCACAACATTTTATTGCCCGTTATTTTGCCCGTTACCCAGGCGTACATGAATACATGGAGCGCACTAAGGAACAAGCGTTACAACATGGCTATGTGGAAACTTTATTTGGCCGGCGGCTTTATTTAACTGGCTTACACAGTCGCAATGGCAATGAACGCGCCGGCGCCCTGCGCGCTGCCATTAATGCCCCCATGCAAGGTACAGCTTCAGATCTGATCAAACGCGCCATGATTGCAGTACAAGACTGGCTTACCCGGCAATCATTGCACAGCCGTTTAATTATGCAGGTACACGATGAATTGATTATCGAAACACCACAGGCAGAATTGTCACTGGTGAAAAAAGTACTTCCTGAACTGATGGCCAGTGTAGGTACATTAAAAGTACCATTAGTGGCTGATGTCGGCAGTGGTTCAAATTGGGAAGAAGCCCATTAGAAATAATTAATATCAATAGATTTCTGACATAAAAAATACTTGTCTGATGTTGGTGTCAGACAAGTATTTCAATCTTATCATCTGGATTTTATTTACAACCTGCGGGTTTAATATTAATCAGCTCTTGGCGCATGGCACTGATTTGCTTTGCGTAATCCTCATGGCCGAAAATGGCTGAGCCAGCCACAAATGTATCGGCACCCGCTTGCGCAACTTGGGCAATATTGCTGATTTTAATGCCGCCATCAACCTCAAGCCGGATTTTACGGCCAGTCTCGCCTTCATAAATATCAATCAATGAACGAACCTGACTGATTTTCTGTAATGTCTGCGGAATAAATTGCTGGCCGCCAAATCCCGGATTAACAGACATCAATAAAATCACATCCAGCTTATCCAATACATGTTCTAAAACATACACTGGTGTTGCCGGATTCAACACCAATCCGGCTTTACATCCTCTGCTTTTGATCAGTCCCAGACTGCGATCAATGTGTCGGCTCGCCTCCGGATGAAAAGTGATAATATCGGCTCCGGCCTCAGCAAAAGCATCAATCATCTGGTCAACAGGTTCCACCATCAGGTGAACGTCAATAGGCACCTGTGCATAGGGTTTTAAAGCCTGGCAGATCATGGGGCCAAATGTCAGATTGGGCACATAATGATTGTCCATAACATCAAAATGGATCCAGTCTGCTCCCGCAGCAATCACATGGGTAATTTCTTCGCCCAGACGGGCAAAATCTGCTGATAAAATACTGGGGGCGATATAATATTCGGTCATAATTAAATTATTTGATGATTTATTGTGAATAGCCAATAACGAGCGGTACTAATTTACGCAAGTTTACGGCCATTATACGTGTTTCACTACAGCTCTTGTATACTTTGATATAGAAAATGTTTTTATTTCCTGGAGAACAAAGTGGCTATTATTAGATCTAACCGAAAGCTGGTCACTTTATGTACGATGGTAGGAATATCTTTATTAAGCACTACTGCACTGGCCGCCACCCAGACCAGCTGTGATATTCGCAAACTTGAACTGACACCCGCCCAAAAAACCAAAATGCGGCTGATTCGTGTACAGTACCGGGATAATGGGGGTAATTTTCATTATGCTTCTAACAATAATCAGTATAATAATAAGAAATTAGCCAGAATTCTAACACAACCCAATTTTGAAGAAGCTCAGGCAAAACGTTATATACTGGAACGGTACGCGGAAAGAATGCAACAGGATATTGATGAATTAAAAGTGCAATATCATTTTTTACAGGTACTGAATGATCAGCAGCGTCAAAGCTGGATTAATCACTGCCTGCGTTAAAACTGCCTGATGTTCTCATTATCTAAAGCCAGCATTAATATGCTGGCTTTTAAAATCACACTACATCAACCTCGCTCGCATTTATCTGAATTTTTGATGGTACTAATACTTGCTGCTATCGTATCTGTATCAGTACAGGTGTAGGCCTCACCCAGATCGTTCATCCATAAATTTTTACGATAACCCGACCGTTCGGGTTTGGCATATAAATGATAATTGCTGCTACATGCCTCATCATTATCGCAGGCTATACCAATAGTATATTTAGGCGGCACACTCGATGATTGCTGAATGCTGGATATTTTTGGCTGAATATATTTGGTCTCAATATCATCTTTGGATAAACCGGTATTGTTTACGTCACCCAGCTGCGCCACCTTCTGATTTAAAATCTCCTGATTGACTGTTATCAATATGGTTTTGGCTTCGGCCAGATCGCCTTTTTCGACATAGCGCGAATAAGATGGCCAGGCAATACCGGCCAGCACACCTATGATAATAATGGTTGTCAATAACTCCACCAAAGTAAAACCAGCCATCATGTATTTTTTAGGATTAATCAATTTTATTCTCACTGTGTTGGATAGAAATATTTAACCCGGATTTAAATATTTAAGTAAGGCATAGTGGCTTCGACCACTTCCTGCACCATACCTGTAGACGAAGGATTTTCCCCCCAGCCTTTGGCTGTAATACGGAAAAGAAATTTATTATCTGAATTTTTTCCTAAATACTCAATGGCATAATCGTAATTTTGGGCATTCTGGCTATTGATGGGAGTACTTAACAAATATTCGCCAGTATCATTTTTCCTTCTCCATACTTCTTCTAAATTCTTTGTGTCATTACAACTCAATTCAAAACGTTTGGTACCCATATTCTTCTCTTCCAGCCCTTTAGCGGCACAACGATGATCGGTACACTTGCAATCAAATTTGAATATTTTATCTTCATTGTCATTGTCTTCTCCCCAGCTGCGGATATCATCTTCAGCATTTCTTAATCCGGACTGAGCATTTTGCATGGCCAACTGACGATCACTGTCATTGGCACTGGTGTGGGCATCCATGGTTGTGCTTTGCATGGTGGAAATCACCAGAAACGCAATCACAATCATCACAATTAAAACCATAAATAAAGCAAATCCGGATTGATTTGAATATGATGTCCATTGTTTATTTTTCATTGTCATGATCACTTAATTAAAATTTGATATAAACAGGTATGCACAATATTATTCATCTAAAGCCTGTTGAGCGCAGACTGCACCCTGACGTACCATAGATTTGATGACATACGTCACAGGGCCAGAGCTACTGGCATTTGCTGTACAGGTACCGGCATCATTAACACCATTCGGACATGTTGTTAAGGTAGTGGTGATCAAAATCGGTGGATTCTTTTTATCAAAATCCAGTTGATTTTGCAAAATTGTCAATTTAGGATCCTTCCATGCCAGATTCTCCCATGCCACATCAGCATTGTCATCCTCAGGAACGCTCGGGCAGTTTGTGCTTTTAAGATCATCATATTGAAATTGCTGTTGTACACTGATGACATTGTCTACCAGTAATTGGGGGGCACCCAGATTGTTTGTGTTGCCATTAGTATACAGAATCCGGTATAAACCCTTCTTCCCAGTGCTCACATCGGTGGCTACAACATAAATCACACCTTGCAAAGTATTATCGCCCACAATAGCATGGCCACAACTGTTTTTACTCTCCCCTGCACCCTCGTCTTTTCCTGTGGCTACAACACTATTGGCCAGTGCTTCGCTACCAGACACCATAACTAATGCGGTACTGTTTGTATCAAGAGTAAGACCAGGATTATCGGCGTTAAAACTGATGGGTAACGTCGTGGAAATAGACTGGGTGTTATTGTTATCATCAAATGCGCCAGTCATTTTACCAGTATTCAACTGTGCGGCAGTAGGCGCATCCATGCAACTATAATTACCCAGCTGCCGCGCATCGCGGCGCATCATGTTGGCCGTGTTACGAACATCTTGCTCATACGCAACCCGGGTCTGTACCTGTTGCTTTAGCCGGAAAGTAGAAAAATAAGTCGAGCTGGCCGCCAGCAGAACCACAATACCAATGGCGCTAGCCACCATAAGCTCAATCAGAGTAAGCCCGCGCTGATGACGAGGTGAACGGTTTCTGCTGTTTTGAATATTGCTTATCATAGGATAAATCAATCTCATGGTTGGTTATTGTTTGAATCAGAATCATCATTTGGCTGGTTATTGCTTGAGCCAGAATCAGCGTTTGGTTGGTCATTGTTTGAACCAGAACCATCGTTTACTGATAAAGAATAGGTAAAATTATTGTCATTCTGGTCATCGCTACGATTATTCTGCCCCTGCCAGCTGACCGTGATCTGACCATTTTTAATTTCACATTTGCTGATGGTTGGTGTATTGGATAAGTGCAGACCCAATTTATTAACGCAGTCATTCCCGCTGGTATTAAAATTACTGTAATCAAAAACCAAATAGCTGACACGGGTTTCCTCTTTGCCACTGCCATGGCTGAATGCCCGAGCCGCCATTTTAGGTTCTGCCCGCATTATTTCAATATAATTCTGTACTGCCCGGGTTACTTCGGCCTGATTGGCGGCGTTGATGGAGGTATTCACTGCGCCCAATTGAGCCAGCATCAATGCCAGCACACCAAACGACAAAACAAAAATAGCCACAATCACTTCGATCAGCGTGGAACCTTGCTGATGACGGGACAAAATATGAGCCCGCTGTATTGTTTGATCAGGAAAGCATGGTTTCATTTCTAACCTTTACAATAAGTCAATTGTTTCTCTGTTGTAGAAGTCGGGCAAGCAATGGCTTTGCCTCCGGGCGTTATCACCAGCCGGCGGATGGCATTTGGTTCACCAGCGTCCTGAATAGTCACTCTGACATAAGCCTCACCCAATGCCCACTTATTTTCTTTGACACGATAACCGAAACGGCCATCAGGCATAAAAATCAGCCATTTATCTTGATTTAATGCACTACACGTATTGTTGGCACACTGCTCAACTGTAGTATTAACTGGTATATCGGCATTATTCTGTCCGAATAAGACGGAACGCAATAATGCATCATTCGCCTCTTCATAATCCTGACTCATATTATCATCACTGAATGCCAGAATACCCTGCTCTTTATGATCTGATTTCCACTTATCGCAACCATTGGTCTGCGCGGAATTGGCTCTGACTAAAGTCGGGCAGACAATCACCGGCTTATTGATACGCAATGCCTCTGCCTTGGAAAATTGCAACAATGACCAGGTCTGATCAATACGATTTTGTACCCGTTGCTGAGCCACCATGCGCCCCATGGCGGGTAGTGCAATACTGGCAATAATCCCCATCAGGATGACAACAACCATCATCTCAATCAGGGTAAATCCTCTTTGCTGCTGATTCGGGTTCATGGAATGACCATACTCCACAATAAGAGTTAAACAACGTACTGGTTTATTTTACATCAATTTATTTGCGTTGCGCTAATTTATCTTAATTAAAACACAATTTATTCATAATCATAATTATCAGGCAATGCCGCATTATCAAACTTGGTAAACTGTCCTTGAAAGGTAAGATGCACTTTACCGGTAGGACCGTTACGGTGTTTGCCAATGATACACTCTGCCAATCCTTTGAATTGACTGTCAGGATGATAATATTCATCCCGGTACATAAACATAATCAAATCGGCATCCTGTTCAATAGCGCCGGATTCGCGCAAATCAGACATTAATGGCCGTTTATCGGTACGTTGCTCCACGGTACGGGATAGCTGAGACAACGCAATGATCGGAACTTGTAATTCCTTAGCCAAAGTTTTCAGTGAGCGGGAAATTTCTCCCAATTCTGATGCGCGGTTATCAGAACGGCCAGAGCCGGACATCAGTTGCAGGTAGTCCAATACAATCAGCCCAAGCTTACCACCTTGCTGCCGTGCCAGTCTACGGGCACGGGCACGTACTTCCAAAGCGGTTAAGCCGGGCGTTTCGTCAATAAACATTGGCGCATCGGTCAGTTTAACAACCGCATCATTCAATTTACCCCAATGCTCATCCTGTAGCTGTCCTGTTTTGAGTACGCTATGATCTACACGCCCTACCGAACCCAGCATACGTAAAACCAATTGTGCCCCCCCCATTTCCATGGAAAATACAGCCACCGGCAGTTTTTCCTCAATGGCCACATGTTCGGCAATGTTGAGCGAAAAAGCGGTTTTACCCATTGATGGACGCCCCGCCACGATAATCAGATCACCTGCCTGTAAACCGGAAGTCATTTTATCCAGATCAATAAAGCCGGTAGCAATGCCGGTAACGTCATTTTTGTTGTCACGTGAATACAGAAAATCAATCCGTGCCACTACTTCTTTTAATAAGGTGGGCATACCTAAAAAGCCCTGTTGAGAGCGGGCGGTAGATTCAGCAATCTGAAAGACACTGTTTTCTGCCTCATCCAGCATTTGCGCTGCATCTTTTCCTTGCGGATTATAGGCCGTACGGGCAATTTGCGTTCCTACAGCAGCTAGTTGCCGCATCACTGAGCGTTCGCGTACTATTTCACCATAGCGGCGGATATTGGCCGCTGAAGGGGTATTCTGGGCAAGGTTAATTAAATAAGTCAGCCCCCCTGCCGGCTCCAGTTCTTCACGTCGTTCTAATTCTTCCTGAACAGTAATCACATCCGCCGGTCGGGACAGATCAATCAGATTCCGGATGGCTCTGAAAATCAGCCGGTGTTCATACCGGTAAAAGTCACCTTCATCAATAACATCGGCAATTCGATCCCATGCACTATTTTCAAGCAATAGCCCTCCCAGAACCGATTGCTCAGCTTCGGTAGAATGTGGCGGCACGGATAGCTGTTCGGTTTCATCGCCAGGCGCAGCAGCAATATTTTCCATATTTTTTTGTCTGAATTAAATAAGTTTGATTTTACCATTAAGTCAGGTGAGCATGTATTTGCGAGCTCTTGTATCACTGTATTACAATAAGCTTGCCGGATATTCAGAAATCAGTATGATTTTGCCAAATGTTCTGCTGTGCTGTATCCGACAAAGTATCGCAATATATAATTAATCTTGTTACGAAAAAGGAAGCAATCATGGAACACAAACTGCCTGAGTTGCCGTACGCCTTGGATGCTTTAGCACCACACATTTCAAAAGAGACGATGGAATACCATTATGGTAAACATCACCAGACATACATTACCAACATGAATAACCAGATTAAAGGTACTGAATTTGAGAATCTGCCTTTAGAAGAAATTGTTAAAAAATCTTCTGGCGGCTTATTTAATAATGCCGCCCAATCATGGAATCATACTTTTTACTGGTTTGGTTTTGCACCTAAAGGCGTGGCTTTAAAAAAAGAAGGCGAACTGGCCAAAGCCATTAATGCCAAATGGGGCTCTTTTGAAGCATTCCAGGAAGCTTTTGATAAAGTAGCTGCCGGTACTTTCGGTTCTGGCTGGGCATGGCTGGTAAAAACGCCTGCGGGTGAACTGGATCTGGTATCAACCAGCAATGCCGCTACACCTTTGACGACAGATAATGTGCCATTACTGACTTGTGATGTATGGGAACATGCTTATTACATCGACTATCGCAATAGCCGTCCTAATTACCTGAAAAATTTCTGGGAAATTGTTAACTGGAATGAAGTTGAGCAGCGGTTTGCTGCCGCTGCCTGATGAATATGGTGTGAACACTGTTAATCATTAAGCACTGAAACCAAAAGCCGGTTGTTTAAAAACAACCGGCTTTAATCTACCTGTCCATTATATTGGGCAGATTAATTTTTAGGTGGATTCTGGGGAATATACCAATATTGATTGATATTATGGGTGTCCATATACTGTTTAAATTCGTCAGACTGGTAAGCATCTTCTACTGCTTTAACCCACGGTTTATTTAAATTGGTGTTTTTAATCGCCAGAACAAGTTCAAATGCGGGCACAATGTGCTCATGCAATAAAGCCTGTTTGGGATCAAGTTTAGCGGCATAAGCACGACTCCCGGGGACAACGGCAAAATCAAAATCGGGTAACGTGCGTGGAATATTACTTGAATCTATCTCGGAAATCTTCAGCTGGTACGGATTGGTCGCAATATCGTTTTTGGATAAGGTACCATCATTATTTTTTGGTTTTAAAGTAATCCAGCCGGCTTTTTCCAATAAGCGATAAGCACGTGCGGCATTTGAAGGATCATTGGGAATGGCCACAGTACTGCCATTTTTTACTGCTTTCAAATCCGGATAATGTACCGAATATATAGCTGTTGGCACAGTAGGTAGATGAACTAGCGCTATGAGCTGACCACCCTTATTGCGATTAAATGCGTTCAGATAAGCAGTGTGCTGATCAACATTCAAATCAATCTGTCCTTCCTGTAAAGCAATATCTGCCAACATCAGATCAGAAAAATCGATCGCTTTTATTTTGTATCCTTGTTTTTCCAATATGGGCTTAACAGCATCAAGAAATAATTGACTGTATGGCCCGGGAGATGTGCCTATCGTAATAGCGTGTTCATCTTTAGTATTCTGGTGGCAGGATACCAAGCCTATTGTGACTACTAAAACAAGTAAATATTTATACCAGGTCTTCATTGTTTCTCCTTATGGATTAACATGTTAATAACGAATTATAACTCCCCTGATTTAAATAGCAAATACCATGATCAGTAATTCATAAATAATTATTTTTAATACTTCTCAATATTGATGATATCGCAATGAATTATAAAAAAACAGTCACTAATGACTGTTTTTTATTTAAATTTAATTAACCTTTATGAGCTCTGGTAGCCAGCCAGTTACCGATACTTTGAATCAATTGCACGATAATGATTAATGCAATCACGGTTAAAACCATGGCCACATTATCAAACCGTTGATAACCATAATTCAAGGCCAGATCTCCAATACCGCCGCCACCGACAGCACCCGCCATGGCAGTAGCACCCACCAATCCAATTGTGGCCGTAGTCAGGCTCAGAATAATGGAAGATTTAGCTTCCGGCAGAATAAAATAACGAATAATCTGCCAGTTACTGGCACCCATGGCTTGGGCAGCCTCAATAATCCCATGCGATACGCTTAATAATGAATTTTCAATCAATCGGGCAATATAAGGCGCAATATATAAAACCAAAGGCACAATGGCTGCTCTGGTGCCAATGGAAGTACCTACCAATAGCCGGGTGAACGGAATAATTGCCACCAATAAAATAATAAATGGTAGGGAGCGAACAATATTAATGATGGGATTCAGGATTTTATATAACCAGGGTTTTTGCCAGAAACTGCCCGGACGAGTGATCAGCAATAATATGCCTAGCAACAAACCAAGCAGTGAGCCGATGAAAAAAGACACACCCACCATGATCAAAGTCTGCTCTAAAGCCTGCCAGAATTGTTCAGTTGTTAACGAGGTATTAAACCAATGATTCATGCCACTTCCCTTTCAATACGCACGCCATTTTGCTTCAAAAATGACAACGCTTCTTCAATAGCATCATCTTCACCCGATATTTGTACGAACATGCTGCCCAGCACAACGCCACTGATTTCACGCATATTGCCGAATAAAATATTAATCTTCACCAACTGTTTCAATATAAGCTCATTAATAATGGGTTCACGAGCCGAGTCGCCGAGAAATTCCAGCCGATAGATATCATGTTGACACACCAAACTTTCTAAAATACGTTCCGGGATTTCAGCATTCAAAACGGTGCTGACAAATTTCTTGGTAGTATTGTGTTTGGGAGTAGAAAAAATCTCCAATACAGAACCTTGTTCTATCACCTGTCCTTGTTCCATTACGGCTACTTTATTGCAAATGGAGCTGATCACTTCCATTTCATGGGTGACCAGTAATATGGTGATGTTTTGCTCATGATTAATCTGTTTCAGCAATTTTAATATAGACAATGTTGTCTGCGGGTCTAATGCCGATGTTGCCTCATCGCACAGCAAGATAGAAGGCTGGGTAATCAGCGCGCGCGCAATACCAACCCGCTGTTTTTGTCCACCTGAAAGCTGACCGGGATAGCTGTCTTTCTTGGCCTTTAAATCGATATAATCCAGCATGGCATCCACACGCTGTTCTATTTCAGTACGATCAACATTTTGCAAAATCAGGGGCAGCGCAATGTTTTGCCCTACTGTTTTGGTTTCCAGCAAATTAAAATGCTGGAAAATCATGCCAATATTTTTTTTGTGTTTTCGCTGTTCTACTGCACTTAACCGGTTAAGATTGATGCCATCAACCAATACTGTACCAGAGCTGGGTTTTTCCAATTGGTTGACCAGACGAATCAAAGTACTTTTACCCGCACCACTCCAGCCGATCAGACCAAATATGTCACCTTGATCCACCGTCAGATTAATGTCTTTTAATGCATGTACCTGCTGTTTATTTTTAATATATGTTTTGTCTATATTCTCAAATTTAATCATGGTTTTCCCTAATTGACCCACCCAATGACTTATAGCATGACTTTGAGTTTATCGAAAGCAGGCAGTAAAATAAACTATTTTATACATTTTCGCTACAATATGGATACAAAAGTGCTGAAGCAGATCAAAATTACTACCTGTTAACCGTTGTCATTTTCTCGCCAGTGCCAGCTGCGACACTGATTTTGCTCCCAGCATGCAGAAAATGCATCACTACTAAGCCAATGCCATTCAGCTTGTCGAGCCTCTTTTATGTCATCTTGCCATTGCTGATCAGCAATGGCTGGATGGCACATGATGATGGTTCGATCTTTTGCTTGTGTCAGCCATTGCCGCCATAATTCAGGTAAGGATATACCTTTAGGATTGAAATGATAAATTCCACCAAAAGCGGCATTGTATAGCCACGGTTTCTTTAGCAGATATTGGTTTAAAGCCCGGCCACCCAGATGATAGATAATCTGAGCCTTTAAATCATGCTGAATAGGATAGGTGTTGCGTATTCCTATTCCAGTACCGTAGCGCTTTTGAATTTCTTGTAGCAGCATTTGTCTGATTTGTGGAAATTGATGCACATGCTGGTGGCCATCCACGAATACAGGCTGTGCCTGTATTTTATCTTCAAAAGCATCAAGTTGCTGGCAAATCAATTGATGCAAATGCGGTTGTTTCCATCCATGCAAGTAAGAACGGAGTAAAACCGTTTTTAAATTGCCTGTATCAGTAAAAGCTGTTAAATCAAAATGTAAACCTATTTCAATGCCCTGTTGCTGTAAAAATCGCACTTCATCATGCTGAATGCGGCCAAGGCTCATGAAACTGGTTGCATGAATCCGCCGCATTTGTGCCAAAGACACCACCGCCTGATTAACCGCATCAGACAAACCCAAGTCATCAACATTAATCATCACCCGCTTCATGCTGAATCCTTGCCATGAAATGCCCAGAATTTACCCATTAAAAATGTTAGCAGGGTGACCAATAACGTAACCACCAGCCATGTCCATAAATACTGCTGCTGCCCGAATAAATGCAGGCCCCAGAGAAACAATAACTGATTCAAACAAAATCCGATGATGGCACTGCATAACCAACGCCACAATGCCTGATGCCAGATTTGTGTGGTCGCTTGAAATGTCAGCCGATAATGGCCGGCAAAACTGACCAGAAAAGCCAACATAAACGCCAGTATATTGGCGTATTTCGGCAAGATGTGCATAAACCGGACCGCAATAAATAAACAGGTCAGATGCGTGCCTGCCGCCAAAGCGCCGACCACGACAAACCAGAGGGTTTCGCTGGGCAATACTAGGGTTTTGAATCGCGACTGTCCCATACCTTGTCTACCAGATAAAGCGGTCTTTGTTTGACTTCTTCATAAATCCGACCAATATATTCACCGATTAATCCCAGACAAATCAGCTGAATGCCGGCAGAAAACATAATTCCGGCGGCCAGTGTTGCCCATCCGGCCAGATCTTTACCAAAAAACAAAGTATCGCCTACGATGAGTGCGCCATAAATCAAGGCCATGAAAGAAACCAGCAATCCCATGCGCGAGATCCAGCGCAATGGCCGCTGTGAAAAAGAAGTGATACCGACTAAAGCCAATTCAAACAGACTGAAATAGTTAAATTTACTGCTGCCAGCCTGTCGTGGCGGTGCCTGAAAAGGCACATATAAGGTTGGAAAACCAACCCAGGCATACAACCCTTTCATAAAGCGCTGACGTTCAGGCAATTGCAATAAAGCATCAGCGACTTTACGTCGCATGATTCGAAAGTCCCCCGCATTGGGCTTTAATTCATAGCGGTTGGTATCTTGCATAAAATAATAAAACCCGCGTTTAAACCAGCGCAGTAAAAAACTTTCATGATCACGTGAGGCTTGTACAGCCGCCACCACATCGACTGAATTGGTATTGATCAGGGTCAGCATTTGTGCCAATACTTCAATCGGATGTTGGCCATCTGCGTCCATCATGGCAATCAATTCCCCTCTTGCGTGCGCAAGACCTGCACTGAGTGCCGCTTCTTTGCCAAAATTGCGTGAAAAGCGAATCAATTGCAAGGCAGTATTGTCTGGCCGTTGTGATAGGTGCTGCTGATATAATGCGGACAGATCATGCTGGCTACCATCATCCACCAGAATAACTTCACAGGCTGAACTTTGTCTGGCGGTAAATTCAAATAATTGCGGCAGAAACTGATCAACTGCCTGAGCATCATTATAGACAGGTAAAATAATGCTCAAACCCACGGCTTCGATTTTTGTATTCATGTCTATACTTTAAAATAGCTTAAATGATCTATTCATTGATAACAAATCATTAAAATTTAAATCTAGCTTTATTTATTCACACAGCTGACAGGAATATACGCCTGCCATTGGACTTGTAACGGCTCACGGCCAGGCATTTTATTCCACGGAATAAACCAGGTACCTTGACGCAATACCAACTGTTTATCCTGTGCCAGTTGATCTAACCAGGGTGTGGCTGGTTGTTCACCTTGTGGCCAGATAGCCAGCGTTCCATACTGATGTAACCGTTCATGATTCATCCAGGGCGAATAGGCAGCATTACCCGATACCATCACCGATGGAGCCCATTGTGAATAAGAGGCTGCCAATAACACAATCCAATCTGAACCCGTAATGCTATCCAGTCTGCAATGGCTTAATTGCTGCCATTGCTGATCTGTCTTTCTGGCTAGCTCGGTTTGTGGCCAATCCATTCTGGAGGGCTTGTGTTTCATGCGGGCACCAAATCCGATATAAACCGCCATCAGTACAGTAATAATCAAAGCCCAGATAGACACGCCTTTAATCAGGGATTTGAATTTATACTGAAAGACTGTTTCAGGAATCATCATGGCCACAATTAAACCCGATAACCCCCACATAGGCATACCCCACATATCGCGCAGGCCAATATTAAAGAGTAAGCCGGCCATTACCAATAGTGATACAGGCATTAACCCCAGAAACCATAAGAAAAACCAGTTTTCTTTTTCAATTGAGGTGTCTGCTACTGGCCGCCACAGTCGTGTCCGGGTACATAATAAAATAAGCAACAGGGGTAAATGATTAATGATTTGTGTCCCCAGAAAACCCAGCGCAGCCCAACGGCCATGCTTACTTTGATCCTGCAAAGATCGCTCTTGGGCATAAGTAAAAGGCAGCCAGTCATGATGCCATAGCCAGACAACATTAGGTATAAAGATACAAATGGCCAGTAATAAAGCCAGCCAGGGTTTAGGCGTTAACCACAGCTTGCGGTAAGGTGTAATCAAGGAATACGCCACCATAACCACCAATAGCACCGCAACGGAGTATTTTATCAACATGCCGGCGCCGGCCAGTATCCCGAAAAGTATCCAGTATGACCAGTGATTTTTACGGGTAGCCAGATAAAAAGTATAGACAAGCCCGAGCCAGACAGGCATTTGTGCTACGTTATGATTAAATTCCAGCGAAGGCCAGGTATAATAGAAAATGGCCAGTAAAAATAAGGCACCTACAAAAGCCCGTTGACGACTCATGAGGTGTTTACCCAGTGCATAAGCCAGCCATAAACTGAGCGCAATCGTACATTGGCTCAGTAGATAAGGGCCAATATGACCAAACACTGTGTAAAAAGAATACAAGACCCAGCTTGATAAAGGCGGATGTTTATAATAACCCCATTGCCACTCTCTTCCCCAATAAATACCTTCCGGCACATCCAGAGGGTAGCTGCCCGACAATAAAAACGGCAGCAGAACCCACAAGACAAAATAGAGCATCAGCCACAAAGGCAGCCTGATGGGTGATGAGGAGGAATGCTGTGTTGGCAACATAATGATTTTTATTACTCAGAATGATTAAGTTAATTAAGCCGCAATAACCAAGCCAGTGTCCCGTCAGAATACCTACCCTAGTTTATGCTGAGCCTGATCTATTGGGCAGCAACAGGATAATTATTGCACCTGAAATTGTGCTACAATCTGATCAGCCCATAACAATTCAAGTTTGTCACCGGATTGTAATTGCGCCACACCGGCAGGCGTGCCGGTATAAATCAGATCACCCGCCGCCAGACCATATACCCTGGATAAATAAGAGATGATATGAGCAACGGTAAACATCATGTCGGCAGTATACCCATGTTGGCGTAATTGTCCATTCACCCTTAATCCAAAATATTGCGACTGAATATCAACTACTTGATCTGAATCAATAAAATCAGACACACAGGCTGATGTGCGAAAACCTTTGGCTTTAGTCCAGGGTAAGCCTTTTTGCTTACACTGACTTTGTACATCGCGTGCCGTTAAATCAAGACCCACTGCATAGCCGCCAACATAATCCAATGCCTCCTGCTCTTTTACACATTCAGCATTTCGATCAATATAAACCACCAATTCACATTCATGCTGAACATCCATACTGTAGTCTGGCAGAATAATAGGAGTTTCTGTTAGCGATAACGCCGAAGTCGGTTTTAGAAAAACCACCGGTTCTTCAGGCGTGGCATTATGCAATTCTTTAATATGTTCCGTATAATTGCGGCCAATACAAAAAATATTCCCTACCGCCCTATCCTGATTATTCAGTTTAATTGTTTTCATGTTTATTCCTGTTTACTGTATTTTATGAATCTTGCCGGATTGCATCCACCCCTTCCTGTACGGAAGAGACACCGATAATGGTCAGATTGGGGAAATCCTCAGTTTTACGCGGGCAATTAGCCAGTGGCACAATTGCATGTGTAAATCCCAGTTTTTCTGCCTCGCGTAACCGTTCCTGCCCTCGGGGAACCGGCCGGATTTCTCCAGACAACCCGACCTCTCCGAAAACCACCAGTTTCTCTGGCAATGGCCGATTACGATAGCTGGACAGCATGGCCAAAATAACGGCCAGATCTGCCGCCGGCTCACTGATTTTGACACCGCCCACGGCATTTAGAAAAACATCCTGATCAAAGCAGGCAATGCCTGCATGTCGATTCAATACTGCCAGCAGCATAGCCAATCGTTCCTGCGCCAGACCCACCGTTAACCGCTTGGGTGCAAATCCATGCGCATCATCAACCAATGCCTGTATTTCCACCAGCAACGGGCGAGAACCTTCCTGTGTCACCAGAACACAGGCACCCGGAACATCATCCCGATAGCTGGAGAGAAATATTGCAGATGGATTGGAAACACCTTTCAATCCACGCTCGGTCATGGCAAAAACCCCCAATTCATTGGCGGCACCGAACCGGTTTTTAATCGCGCGAATCATGCGATAGCTGGAATGAGTATCCCCTTCAAAATACAATACCGTATCTACCATGTGTTCCAATACCCGCGGGCCGGCAATAGCACCGTCTTTGGTCACATGACCCACCAGTAGCATACTGATGCCATGTTGTTTGGCCAGACGGGTTAATTGGGCAGCACATTCGCGCACCTGTGAAACGGAGCCGGGTGCTGAAGTAATATTTTCAGAATACATGGTCTGAATCGAATCAATCACCACTACCCTCGGTTTGTGTTGTATCAAGGCTGAACTGATGGCTTCAATTCTGATTTCAGCCAGTAGCTGCACTTTATCGGCTCGAACATTTAACCGCTGTGCGCGTAAAGCCACCTGTTGCGCGGATTCCTCTCCGGACACATACAAAACAGGTTCATCTTCCGCCATCTGTGCAATGGTTTGTAACAATAATGTCGATTTACCGATGCCCGGATCGCCACCCAGTAAAATAACGGCACCTTCTACCAGTCCGCCTCCCAGCACACGATCAAGCTCTGCAGAACCGGTAGGCAACCGAGCTACTTCAACCGCACTGACTTCAGATAAATTCTGTATTTGCGATACAGTAGACGCCCAAGACTGAAACCGTGGACTATGGTTTGAGGGCGATACAACACTTTCTTCCAAAGTGTTCCATTCGTTACAACCCGAGCAGCGTCCCTGCCATTTGGGTGAAATCGCGCCGCAGACGCGGCATTGATATTGTGTCTTGTTTTTAGCCATTATCCATTCATTTTAATAAAACCATAATATATTAAACTATTTTTATTACTTAATGATTACAGCACATCCTGAAAATTCTATTGACATGTTTACTTTTTAATGACAATTATGTAATATGATTACATTGATGCTATCTATTTAACTCAATGAATAAATTGATGATAAATTAATGAATATACAAATGATTAAATTATTGAATACCGAAACATCATCACAGAAATAAAGATGTGACAAGTCTACCCATAAAACCCTATTATTTCAAGAAACCATGATTTTATGAGTATTAAAGATTGGCCTGAAACAGACCGCCCGCGGGAAAAATTAAGGCGTCTGGGCTCAGGCGCATTAAACGATACAGAATTATTGGCTATATTATTACGCACCGGCATTAAAGGCATCAGCGCAGTTGATCTGGCTCGCCAGCTCATCAAGGAAATGGGCAGCTTAAGAAATGTGCTTAATGCTGATTCAGAGACTTTATGTCAGCACAAAGGCATGGGATTGGCCAGTTATGCCCAGTTTGCAGTGATTCGTGAAATCAGCCAGCGCATGCTGGCGGAAGAAATAGCACAAGGCCCCGTTTTTAATAGTCCTGACCGGGTATCCTCATTTTTGCGTCTGCGCATCGGACATGAACCGGTAGAAGTATGTCTGGCCTTGTTACTGAATCAGCGCCATGAATTATTGCATACGGTAGAACTGGCACGCGGTACCGTCAATGAAAATACGGTTTATATCCGCCAGATAGCGGCCACTGCATTGGAACACCATGCTGCGGCTATTATTCTGGCGCATAATCATCCGGGACAAAGCTGCAAACCTTCTGAAGCAGACAAAATATTTACTGATAAACTGAAACAGGCACTGGAAGTACTGAATATCCATTTACTGGATCATTTTATTGTTACCCAGAAATCCACTACTTCGATGATGGCTTTAGGATTAATATAATGGATTCAGATGAATTAATTTAAAAAATGGGGAACAAGCTAGAAAAAAATGGCTGTGCCAATTACAATAGAGGGCTTTAAAGCATTTAATGCCCTCTCAACCAACTGGAGTTTTCCATGATTGATTTCGCTTATGCAGCTGACGCTGGCGGTACCTCAAGCACCCTCATGCAGTTTTTGCCTATTCTTCTTATTTTAGTGGTTTTCTATTTTCTGATTATGCGTCCGCAGCAAGCGAAAATGAAAAAGCACCAGCAAATGATTGCCGAACTGAAAAAAGGCGATAAAGTCATTACCAGTTCAGGTATAGCCGGTAAAATAACCAAAGTGGGAGAACAATTCTTCACAGTGGAAATCGCCCCTAATGTTGAAGTAGAATTTGAGCGCAATGCAATCAGCGGTAAAATTCAGAATTAATATTTCCAGTATAGCCGCAACTATAGGTTGCGGCCTTTATTTTTTATCAAACAGTTGAGAGACAGCAGTCTGAGTATAAGGCAGCTCTTATGAATCGTTATCCTTTATGGAAATACCTGTTAATTATCATTACTTTGATTTTGGGGCTACTGTATACTATTCCCAATTTCTTTGGTGAAATTCCCGCTGTACAGATATCCACCAATCGCCAGGCCATCATTATTGATGATCAGACAGAAAGTACCGTTAAAAAAGCCTTAGCCGCAGCTCAAATCAGCGATGATGGCATGTTCATTACCGATGGCAGTCTGAAAGTTCGCTTTGCAGACACAGAAACACAGCTTAAGGCACGTGATGCCATTGCTGCCCAGTTTGGCGATGGCTATATTGTGGCTCTGAATTTATTGGCCAACACTCCTGAATGGATGGCCAGAATTCATGCTAAACCCATGTTCCTGGGACTGGATCTGCGTGGCGGAGTACATTTCACCATGCAGGTTGACATGGCTTCCGCAGTAGATAAAACACTGGATAGCTATGCAGGTGATATCCGCCGCCAGCTGCGAAAAATGCATATCCGCAGTGGAGAAATCATTAAAACAGGGCAAACCTTAATTATTCCCTTCCAGTCAAATAATGATCTGAACACCGCCGTCCCCCAGTTACAGAAACGTATTACTGATGCTACATTCACCTCACGTGACAATCGATTGATTGTCAGTCTTAGTGATGCAGTTATTGCCAAAGTGCGTACCGAGGCAGTCAAACAAAATATCACCACTTTACATAATCGTGTGAATGAACTGGGTGTTGCTGAACCTGTTATTCAACAGGCAGGCCCTGATCGCATCATGGTGGAATTGCCAGGGGTGCAGGATACCGCCAAAGCGAAAGACATTATTGGCCGCACCGCCACATTGCAGGTTCGCATGGTCAGTGACGATCCAGCCTTATTACAACAAGCAGCACAAGGGCAGATACCCAGCGGCTATGAATTATTGCCCGCCAATGGCCTGCCTACTTTAGTCAGTAAGCAGGTAGAATTAACCGGTGATAATATCAATGATGCCCAGCCTAGCTTTAATGAGCGCGGTCAGCCCGGTGTCAGCGTGAGTTTTGACAGCACAGGAGCCAGTATCTTTGCTGACCTCACACGCAATAATGTGGGCAAACGCATGGCCATGGTATTAATTGAGCAAGGTAAAGCCGAAGTGATTACCGCTCCTGTGATTAATGAACCTATCCCAGGCGGCAAAACCATTATTTCAGGCAGCATGAATATTGCTGAGGCTAATGATACTGCCCTATTACTGCGCGCCGGCTCTCTGGCTGCACCCATGAAAATTATTGAAGAACGCACCATCGGCCCTTCTTTGGGTAAAGAAAACATCAGTAAAGGTTTTCACTCTACCCTTTGGGGTTTTATCGCTGTAGCCATTTTCATGATTTTCTATTATCGCGTTTTTGGTATATTTTCAGTACTGGCACTGTCGTGCAATTTATTATTCTTGCTGGCTATTTTATCATTCATGCAAGCAACCCTCACCTTGCCCGGCATCGCCGCCATTGCACTGACACTGGGTATGGCCATCGATTCAAATGTACTCATCAATGAACGTATTCGAGAGGAATTGCGGTATGGCAATACGCCGCAAATGGCCATCAATGCAGGTTACGAACATGCATGGCACACCATTGTTGACTCCAACATCACCTCACTGATTGCCGGTCTGGCCTTGCTGATTTTCGGTTCCGGCCCTGTACGCGGATTTGCCGTTGTTCACTGTCTGGGCATCATGACTTCAATGTATTCATCAGTCGTGGTTTCTCGTGCGTTCGTTAATCTGTGGTATGGACGCAAACGTAAATTACGCAGTTTATCCATTGGTCATATATGGATTGCTGATTCAGCAATGCAGCCCAGCAAAGCGAAGGATTAAATCATGGAATTTTTCAGAATTAAACGCGATATCCCGTTTATGAGCTATGGCAAGCTTACTACAGCCATTTCTCTGATTACTTTTATTTTAGCGGTATTTTTTCTGGTGACCCGCGGCCTGAATTATTCGGTGGAATTTACGGGTGGTACTGTGATGGAGGTTGAGTTCCAGCAAAGTGCAGATGTAAACCAAATCCGTAGTGAACTGGATGATTTGAAGTTGGGCGACATACAGGTGCAGGCATTGGGTACAAATAAACAGATCATGATCCGGCTGCCCAATAAAGCCAATGTGAGTTCTGCTCAATTGTCCAATCAAGTCATGAATTTATTAGAACAGCATCAGAAAGGTGTCAAACTGAGGCAAGTTGAATTTATTGGCCCTCAGGTAGGTGAAGAATTGGTCACACATGGTCTTTTAGCGCTGGGTATGGTGGTCATCGGCATTATCATTTATCTGTCTATCCGGTTTGAATGGCGTTTTGCCGTATCGGCCATCATTGCCAATATGCATGACGTGATTATTATCCTGGGCTGTTTTGCTTTGTTTCAATGGGAATTTTCATTAACAGTACTGGCTGGTGTCTTGGCAGTGTTAGGCTATTCTGTTAATGAATCTGTGGTGGTATTTGACCGGATTCGTGAAAATTTCCGCAAGCCACAAATGCGCGGTAAAAGTGTTCCTGTAATCATTGATAACGCCATTACGGCCACCATGAGCCGTACCATCATTACCCATGGTTCAACTGAAGTGATGGTTATTTCAATGTTGGTTTTTGGTGGTGCGGCATTACATGGATTCGCCATGGCACTGACCATCGGCATTGTATTTGGTATTTATTCTTCTGTATTAGTGGCCAGTCCTTTATTGCTGATGTTCGGATTGAACCGGCAAAATCTGGTGAAAACACCAAAACGCAAAGAAGAAGCCGTTGTCTGATATTGGTTTAAGAGATAAACACAATCGATAAAAACGGTACTGCTCAGATAAATGAATTATCTGAGCAGTACCGTTTTTATTAGTAGGTTCAGTAAGATCAGTCTGAACGACTACTTATTTTATTACACATGTTTTATTGAATAGCCCTGATGTCCTTCCAGCCTTCATTGGTGAGTACCAAAGTTGATACTCCGCGTTGTGGCTGATGTAATTTGTCTTTCCAATCATCATCGCGGGTTTTTAATAATTTTTCAGCCCATTTTTCCGGTTGAATGCGCGCATCGTATACCACTTTTGAAGCCATCACGCCATTATCGGGTGTTGGTTCAGTAAACAGAATGATTTGTTCAACATGTTGTTTACCAATACACAATAAAGGTGTAGTCGGGCTATTTACCACAGTATCATTGCTCTTTTCAGTGCGGGTAAATACGATAACAGGGATTTTGTTATCCTGTTGTTTTTCCTCTTCCTGATGATATAAGCCGGCATCTACCAACACATGCATCTGTTTAATGGCATTTTTATTGATGGCTTTACCATCGACATCTCGCTTGGCAATACGAATTTCCTGATTACCCAGAAATACAATATTATTATGCTGATCATTCTGTAACGTTAAGCCAACGGGCAGACATACTTTTTCATGTGTTGCATATGCATCGATGGCTTTGGCAAAATTACTTTTAGTTGCCTTTTGCGAATTACCACATGCGGTCAACAATACACTTAAACTCAATAGGCCTGTCAGTGCTATTTTATTCATCATTAAACCTTACCAATTTACAGATAACATGTTAAGAATACTGTCTTATTCTAAAGTTGGCAATGTTTGTCTAAAATTCTAGCATAATCTTACTTAAACCTTCACAGTGAAACATTATTAATCTTATTTAATGTGCAGAATACGCATTAAAACCAGTTATAATACCTCACTGACAGAACTTAATTTTTATCATGATGGATTGACACAATATGATTAAATTATATGGTATTGCTAACTGTAATACCGTAAAAAAGGCACGTTTATGGTTAAAAGCACAAGGTATTGATGCTGAGTTTATCGACTTTAAAAAAATACCGCCAACCAAGCAGGATATTCAATTCTGGTTAACCCACTTACCAAAAGAAACGCTGATCAATCGCAAAGGCACCACCTGGCGAAAACTCACACAAACAGAGCAGCAACAGGCGTTTATGAGTGATGAGGAGGCCATAGAAATCATGCTTACTCACCCTTCTATCATTAAAAGACCTGTTCTGATTGTGGACGATACTGTAACCGCCGGATTTAACGAACAACATTACGCTGACTTATTCACACCATTGCTTAAGAAATAATATTAATCATGAATCAAACCACCATTATTATTTCAGACCTACATCTATCTGAAAATACACCAAAACTTAATCAGCTTTTTGAACATACACTCCAACAATGGCAAGGGAAAATTGACGCTTTATATATATTAGGTGATTTTTTCGACGTCTGGGTCGGTGATGACGATGATGGTTCGTTTATTAGTCACATTAAGCAGTTATTAAAAAACTTCAGTAGTGAAACACCCATTTATTTTATGCATGGTAATCGTGACTTTCTGCTTGGTACACAGTTTGCTAATCAGACTGGCATTACAATTCTGTCCTCCCCTCAGAAAGTCATGCTATATGGACACCATTATATTCTGACCCATGGTGATGAATTGTGCACACGGGATATTCCTTATCAACAATTCCGTGCTCAATCACGGCAGCCATTATGGCAGCAAATGGTATTAATGAAACCATTGGCAGAAAGACGGTTACTGGCTGGCCAAATTCGTCAGATGAGTGAGATTAAAAAAACAGATCAAGGTAAAAATGATTTATCTGATGCTTCAGAGGAAGGTATTAATACATTAATGGCTGCGTTTATCAGTCAACCCATGCCAGCATTGATTCATGGCCATACCCATCGCCCCGGCCAGCATCAACATGTAATGAATGGCCATATTTTTCAGCGTTATGTCATCCAAGACTGGGAACAGAATAGCGGCGGTTATCTGGCGATTGATGCAACTGGTGTCCATGCTCACACATTAACTATTTAATTTATAAATAATTTAGCCCAAGACAAGATATAGTATTGGCTCATCACCCATAAATTAAAACCAAAATGCCCTGTCTGATTTTAATCAGACAGGGCATTACTTTTTGATTACACACAATCCAGATTTATTTACCGCGCATCAGATCAAAGAAATCTGCATTATTTTTTGATTGCTTCAGTTTATCTGTGAGGAATTCCATGGCTTCGATATCGTCCATCGGATGGAGGAATTTACGCAATAACCACATTTTCTGGAGATGTTCATTAGATACCAACAATTCTTCGCGCCGCGTACCAGAGCGATTAATATGAATGGCCGGGAACAAGCGTTTTTCAGCCATGCGGCGATCCAGATGTAATTCCATATTGCCAGTGCCTTTGAATTCCTCATAAATCACATCATCCATGCGACTGCCGGTTTCCACCAAAGCCGTAGCGATAATAGTCAGTGAGCCACCTTCTTCCACATTACGGGCAGCACCAAAAAAACGTTTTGGACGATGTAAGGCATTGGCATCCACACCACCGGTTAAGATTTTACCGGACGTAGGCACCACTGTATTATATGCCCGTGCCAGACGGGTAATGGAATCAAGCAAAATAACCACATCTTTTTTATGTTCAACCAGACGTTTGGCTTTTTCGATTACCATTTCAGCCACCTGAACATGACGGGTTGCCGGTTCGTCAAAAGTAGATGACACTACTTCACCACGTACGGAACGCGTCATTTCGGTAACTTCTTCCGGCCGTTCATCAATTAATAAAACAATCAATTCTGCCTCAGGATAATTGCCGGTAATTGCATGTGCAATATTCTGCAACATAACGGTTTTACCCGATTTAGGCGGAGCAACCAATAATGCTCGCTGGCCAAAACCAATCGGCGAAATCAGATCAATTGCACGGCTGGTATAATTTTCTTCAGAACGAATATCACGTTCCAGAATAAACTGACGATCGGGGAAAAGCGGCGTTAAATTTTCAAACAGAATTTTGTGCTTACACACATCAGGGTGATCATCATTGATTTTATCCAGCCGAACCAGAGCAAAATACCGCTCATTATCTTTAGGAACCCGTACACTACCTTCTATGGTGTCACCTGTATGCAGATTGAAGCGCCGGATCTGACTCGGACTGACATAAATATCGTCTGGCCCAGCCAAATAAGAAGTATTCATGCTACGCAGAAAGCCGAAACCATCAGGCAGGATCTCCAGAGTACCTGAACAGGTAAAGCCTTCGCCCTGCTTCATTTTAATTCGCACAATAGCAAAAACTAAGTCTTGCTTACGTAGACGATTGGCATTTTCAATGCCTAACTCCTCAGCAATGGCTAAAAGGTCAGACACATGTTGATTTTGTAATTCAGAAACGTGCATAGAATGTAATGTATAAGAATAAAATAATTATTAGAGTGAAAGATAAGGCGGCCACATCAAATACCGGGACATACTGCCCGCCGGCTACCTTATAGCCAATAACGTTTGCGATGACTATATAAAAATATTTACTGAGAATCGGTTTGGTTTATATCGGCAATAAAGACAGACTGAAAACAAAGAAAATGGCGTCTTGCCGATTACAATCAATTCTATGCTTTGGTCTGGTCAGTGTCAAGCATTCTATCAGAAAGACATCAACACATTCAAAATAATACAACAAAATCGCAGAATAATTACATGCTATAATAAATTTTTCAATTCTGATGAGAGAGAACCATGCGGCTTTTTCCTTTTTCCTTGATGAGTTTAACGGTTATTCTGGCTTTATCAGCCTGTCATTCCGGCAATAATTTTAAATCAAACCATGATACAGCCTCAGCCACTGCGATTAACCAACCTTCTTCCACGCAAGATGATTTTCTGACAAAAAACAAAACAGCGCCCGGCGTCCATACCACTGATTCAGGATTGCAATATAAAATCAATCGTGAAGGCAATGGCAAACAACCAGCACGCACTGATGTGGTTCAAGTGGAATATGAAGGACGGTTAACCAATGGCAATGTGTTTGACAGTACAGCCATGCATGGGGGGCAGCCTGTCAGCTTCCCTCTAGATCGGGTTATTCCCGGCTGGACTGAAGGATTACAACTGATGAAAGAAGGCAGTGATTACACCTTTTATATCCCTGCCGATCTGGCTTATGGTGAAAATAGCCCCAGTAGCGCTATTCCGCCAAATAGTACATTGATTTTCGATGTTAAATTAATCAAAGTAGGACAGTAATTCTTATTCATCAAGGCACGATCAAAGTGCCTTGATTCAATATTAAGATCACAATAATTTAAAGCAATATCAACAGATATCACCATTCACATAAACCCATAATCCATTAACCTGAACAAAGCGGCTACATTCCTGCAATTTTTCAGCCCGGCCATTATACTTATACCGCGCAATAAAACACACTTCCGCAACATTGGGTTCAATCTGTTTTGATGACAATACTTGTAAAGATAACCATTTGATCTGATGATCAGCCAATAATTCTTCCGGAGAGGTATCCGGATGCCAGGTTTGTTTTAAATATTCAAGATTATTTAAGGTATAGGCCGTATACCGTGACCGCATCAATTGCTCTGGGGTTTTTGCTGTTTCTTTTCCTGTAAGCAACCGCCCGCAGCAATTATCAAAAGATAATTCGTGCCCTTGGGAGTCCAGTGCGCCACAAGGACAACTCTCTTCAGTGACAGATTTTAATTTTTTCTTACCCATATTATGCCAGTCCGGATAAAATCTCTTAATCCAACAAATCTAACTGAATCTGTTTTGGTTTGCTATTTTTCTTGTCTTGTAATTTGGCACTTGCAGCTGCATGAATGGCTTTCATGGCACGTGCACGATCTGGTCGCGTGCGTGACATATCTCTCTGATTAGGATCATATTGAGTTAAATCAAAACGACCACAGGCAATACCCAATTCCCGCAGTACGCGCATTGCCTGAATCGGATTAGCAAAACTTCGAGGCTGCGTGCTGCGTGCTTTACTTAAAACTGCATTGCCCGTACGGGTTTCGATTTCAACGAAAAAACTTCCGCCATAGGCCTTGAGCAAAACACCCTTAACGCCACCATTATCAGTGGTCACTCTTAATTGTTCTAGTGTCAGTGTATACATGGCGATAGTCAATACAGATGCCCAAAACGGGCAAAATAAAAAGGTACTCATGGCAGAGTACCTTTGGTATTTGGCTCCCCGACCTGGGCTCGAACCAGGGACCTGCGGATTAACAGTCCGTCGCTCTACCGACTGAGCTATCAGGGAATGAGGCAGGATTATAATAGTTCTGATTTTTATGTCAAGCGTTTCATCATTTAAATAATCCTATCCCGGAACAAACATCTATTTTATATAAATTTTTTTATAATAAAACTCAGTATTCCGGTTATTCGGCAAATCATTCTGCCATAATACAATGAATCATTTTTAAGTTTTTAGTTAATTGACATGAATAATATATTGCAATGCAAATGATAAATACATTAAAAACAAATCACCTTTACTGCATAAAAAGCAAAAGCGGATATTATCAATAAAGTTATATTTATTATTCTTATTTTAGTGATGGCAATTCTTCAGAAGCATCAAAGAAAGTTTGCAGAATAGCCTGAGCTGCAATCTGATCCGATACCTGTTTGCGTTTACGCCCAAACACATGAGCCTCAGTTAATAAATGTTCAGCAACCACTGAAGTCCAGCGCTCGTCTACCCAATATACCGGAAGATGGAAGCGACCATGTAGCCGCTGGCCAAACCGCTGACTCAGACTGGTGGCATCATCCTCCCCGCCATCAGCATGCGTAGGTAGACCAACAATCAGAGCTGCCGGTTTCCATTCCGCGATCAAAGCAGCAATCCGCTGAAAACGCACATCAGTCATCGGGCTATTGATAGTTTCCAAAGGATGGGCTGTCTGCATTTCTGTTTCACCGACAGCAATACCAATGCGCATGGTGCCAAAATCAAATCCCAGTACAGTACCTTTAACCAAATGATTCCGTCCCATCAGGCATGCCCTGCCTGCTGATTTAAACACATCAGATCAATATTCAATAATTTTAACGCAGAATCATACCGCTCTTCATAGGGCAATTCAAACAGGATGCGTTTATCCGCAGCCACTGTCAGCCAGTCATTATCCGCCAGTTCCTGTTCTAATTGCCCGGCCTGCCATTGTGAATATCCAATGGTTGCGATGGCCTGATTCACCTCTTTATCATGACTCAGGCTGGCAATAATATCGCGCGAAGTCGTCATGGCAATATCGTCTGTTATCAGCAAACTACTCTGCCACGAACCAGCTGGCGTATGTACCAGAAAACCGCGATCAATCTGTACAGGACCGCCCATTAATACGCGCTGACCATAAAACCGGCTGGGTGTTGGTGTTTTAATGGCATCAAACAATAAATCCATACTTAAAGGAGACGGCTTATTCACCATGATACCCATTGCTCCCCTTGCCGAGTGTTCGCACACATAAACTACACCTCTCTGGAAAAAAGGATCTTCCATGGATGGCATGGCAATCAGAAAATGATTGGCCAGTGAAAAAGGAGTCGTTTTATCACTCATGACGCTATTTGCTCATTTAATAAATATTTAATCAGGACAGATGATACGGCTATTTGAACTGACATATTGGGTTAATGAATGCATTTCTCAAGCTTATCTTTTCCGATATAATATTATTTTGATATTTTCTGGTAGACATTGTCTATTTTAGCCATATCCGTCTGATGCATTCCGTTTTGCATACAGATCAATAGAAAGGTTTATTGTGCCACTCACCAAACCCATCGTATTACTCATTCTAGACGGTTTTGGCCATCGTACTGATGGCGATGACAATGCTGTTTTATTAGCCAAAACACCTTGTCTGGATCAGTATCGCCATCAATATGCTTATGGTACGATCGATGCGTCAGAACGCATGGTTGGCTTGCCTGTAGGCCAGTTTGGCAATTCGGAAGTGGGTCACTTGAATATTGGCGCAGGCAGAATCGTACCTCAGGACATCACACGCATCGATATGGCTATTGAAGATGGAACCCTAGCACAAAATCCGGTATTACAAAATGCCTGGAACACACCCAATAAAACCGTTCACCTTTTGGGTTTATTTTCTGATGGTGGTGTTCATAGCCATATTGATCATTTTTTTGCCATACTGGATGCTGCTGTAGCAGCAAAAATGCAGCATATAGTTGTTTATCCTTTTCTGGACGGGCGCGACACACCACCGCAAAGCGCACTGCCTTATTTGCAACGCCTGCAAAACTATATGCAACAGTTCCCTCAGGTTAAATGTGGCGCCATTATGGGTCGTTTCTTTGCCATGGATCGCGATCACCGCTGGGATCGTGTAGAGGCTGCCTATAATGCTTTATTCGGCGAAGCAACCCATCACGCAGATTCTCCGGTTGCTGCTTTGGAACAGGCCTATGCAAGACAAGAAATGGACGAATTTATCCAGCCCACCTTAATTGACCCACATACTGCAATTAAAGATGGTGATGCTGTTTTATTTCTGAATTTTCGCGCAGACCGAGCCAGAGAGCTGACTCAGGCGCTGACACAAACTGATTTTACCGGCTTTCATCGTAAGCATCAGGCGCAATTAGGCTATTTTGCCAGCCTGACCAATTACAGCGATCAGTTTACTTCACCGGTCATGTTTGACCGGCAGATTATTTCCAATGGCTTAGGAGAATTTCTGGCTGAGAAAGGACTGAGCCAGCTTCGCATTGCAGAGACAGAAAAATATCCACATGTTACCTATTTTTTCAGTGGTGGCCGGGAGGAACCCTATCCGCAAGAAGAGCGCATCATGATTCCTTCGCCAAAGGTAAATACTTATGATTTACAACCGGAAATGAGCGCCATCGGTATTACTGAAAATATCATCGACAGCTTGCAGCATCAACGTCATGATGTCATCATTTGTAATTTTGCCAACGGGGACATGGTCGGACATACAGGTCAGTTAAATGCGGCCATTCGCGCTGTAGAAACTTTAGACACATGTGTAGGCAAAGTGGTTGAAGCAACGCTGGCTGCCGGTGGCGAAGTCATCATCACTGCAGATCATGGCAATTGTGAACACATGTATGACGATAAAAACCAGCAACCCCATACACAGCATACTATTGAACCTGTACCCTTTATTTATATTGGTCGTCAGGCACATATTCGCCCTCATGGCGCCCTGAAAGATGTTGCCCCCTCTTTACTGGCTGCTTTGGGTCTGACGCCACCTTCAGACATGAGTGGTCACAATTTGATTGAATTTGTATAAATCTATGCCATTTTTTGTCAAATTATACTTAAATATCTGTGTGATGGTGATGGCTTTTGCCATCACCTGCCCTGCTTTTGCCAACGATCAATCAGAACTGAGTAAAGTGCAGAAAGCCATTTCGGCCACACAGATACAGATTAAAAATACCTCTACTGCACAAAAACAAATCGGCGTATCTTTAGAGAAAACCCATACTGAACTTAGCAATGCACAAACACAACTGATCTTATTAGATAAACAGCAACACCTGAGTTTACAGCGGTTAACCAAACTACAAAATCAGCTGGATCAGACACAAACAGAAATAAATGCCACTCAGACACAAATTGCCAGATTACTGAATGCGCACTATCGCAATCAGCAACCCAATAGTGTCAATATATTGCTGAACCGCAGCCATATTGAACAAAAAGGACGTATTCTGCAATATCTGCGTTATTTAAACCGTGCCAATGAACAAGTGATTAATCAGTTACAGCAGCAACGTCAACAATTAATCCGGCAGCAACAAGATCTGACCACACAGCAAAAACAATTGGCCATATTAAAGACCAGACAACAAACACTGGTGACACAACTTAGCCATGCGCATCAAATAAAATTACAACAAAGCACTGAATTAGAAAAACAGCTATTCCATCAGAATCAAAAACTACAAAAACTCAAAGCTGATGAGAAACGAATGAATGCTTTATTGAGTCGTTTGGCCACTACAAAAGAAAAGCAAAAAATCAAACAACAAAAAATAGCCATTCATAAACTATCAGAGAAGAAAACTCCGCAAACTGCACCGGCATCCACTTCCAGCCTGACGGCTGAGGATTTAAAATTAAAAGCAGATGATCATGAGGTTCACGTCACCGGGGCATTCGTCAGCCAGCAAGGTCAGCTTTATCGGCCGGTTAACGCGCCAGTAACGCATCATTTTGGTACCAGTCGCACAGAAGGCGGCACATGGAAAGGTTTATTTTTTGCAACAACGCCCACCACAGTCCGCAGCATAGCACAAGGAACCGTTATTTATGCTGCGCCCCTAAAAGGATACGGCAATACCATTATTATTGATCATGGTGATGGATATTTAAGTATTTATACCGGCTTAGCAGACATATTTGTACAATCGGCTCAAACGATTGCAGCTGGTGCCGGAATCGGTAAAAGCGGCAATCTTCCTGATCGTGAAAATGGTTTATATTTTGAAATTCGCTACCATAATCAACCCATGAATCCATTATCGTGGATTAACTAGTTTTTTCCTTTATCCATAATGATATATACTACCTCCTTCATTTGGCTATAAATTACAAAAGCATATTTATTACTTTGAAATCGTCATATCTTCAGAAAGAATCTTTTAAAATGGCTAATTCTTCATTAAAAAAAATGGCTCTGTACACTTTAGGGGCATTCAGCGGTATCCTTCTTACTTTAAGTCTACAAGGATATGCCAATAGCAAGACCGAGGCTCTGCCTGTACAATCCTTGCGCACCATGGCCGAAGTATATGGTCAGATTAAAGCCAATTATGTTGAGAATAAAAGTGATGACGACATTCTCGAAGGTGCCATGAAAGGCATGGTCAGTAATCTTGATCCTCATTCCGAATATCTTAATATTAAAGATTATGCCGATTTGCAGGAAAGCACTACCGGCCAGTTTGGTGGTTTAGGTATGGAAGTGGGTATCGAAGATGGCGCCATCAAAATCGTGGCACCAATAGAAGATACACCCGCAGATAAAGCTGGCATCAAAAGTGGTGATTACATCGTTAAAATCAACGATGAATCAACACGCAACATGACGGTTACTGAAGCAGTAAAAAAAATGCGCGGCAAGCCCGGCACCAGTATACAACTGACCCTGGCTCGCAAGAACCATACACAGCCAATTGTAGTAAATCTGACCCGTGCCATTATAAAAGTAAAAAGTGTTCGCTTTAAATTACTGGAACCTGATTATGGTTATATCCGTGTCACACAATTTCAAGAACAGACTGTAAATGCTCTGGCTGATGCCATTAAAGAATTAGAGAAACAAAATCATCATAAACCTTTTAAAGGTATTATTTTAGATTTGCGTGATGATCCGGGTGGTTTACTGAATAGCGCTGTTGGCGTTTCAGCAGCATTTTTACAACCGGGTGCAGATGTGGTCAGTACTAAAGGGCGTGATAAAAAAGAAGGCATGAAACTCAAAGCCGTTTCGCAGGACTATCAGTTAAAAGGTAAAGACCCTTTAATTGGCTTACCTGACGAACTTAAAACCATTCCAATGACCATCCTGATTAATTCCGGCACTGCCTCCGCCTCGGAAATCGTATCCGGCGCCTTGCAAGATCATAAACGGGCAGTTATTGTTGGCACCCAAAGCTTCGGCAAAGGCTCTGTACAAACCGTTATGCCTTTAGCCAATGGCAGTGCCATCAAAATCACCACAGCGCTTTACTATACACCAAATGACCGGTCTATTCAGGCACAGGGAATTGTGCCAGACGTTGAAGTCAAAGATCAGAATCGTTATTATGAGAGCCGGGAAGCAGATCTGAATGGCCACTTGAGTAACCCCCTCGGTGGACAAGAAGTAAAAGGAGATTTACCCAGTACCGCAGCCAGCGCATCTGCCACGGCAAATTCAGATACTGTTTCCGAAACTCCATCAAAACAACTGAAAGACAAAACAGATAAGACAAAAACCAACAAAGCTGAAGATGACTGGTTAGCCAGGAGAGATCCAAATCCGGCCAAAGATAAGCAACTTAAAACAGCATTGGATTTAGTCAAAGATCCTGTTAAATGGCAACAATCATTGGGATTGGCCGCTAAAAAGCCTATAAAATTATTGCATCAGAAAGAAAGTCACTAAAATCTTGTAGTGTATTAAAAATTTTACATTGATTTCGAATCCGGCCAGATGATTATTTGACCGGATTTTTATTTGGCAGGTAATTAAAATTTTACCATTTTCTTTGGTCGATAAAACTTATCATAAAACCTTATTTTCCTAAAAAAATGACCCTATCCTTCTGAGCTTTAAGTGATCAATACACGCACGTTTTATAATATCACCGACAAGATATCTCAATAATTATATTTAATTTAATCAGACTACATCATCTGAATACTATCTAAATACTCAAAATCCAGAGAAATTGTAACACCGCATCTTGAGCTGATCAGAAATTCATATACCCAAAGATCTGTCACAGGCGCTTATTTGATTCCAGATACAGATTACTATCGTCAGGTTATCACCAATATTATTGAAATATTTGTTATGGATATAATATTACATCAGTAGTTTTTATTAAAATAAAAAACCGCCATCAATTTATATAATGGCGGCTTGTATTAATAGATACAATAATCAGTTTATTTCTTCAGCTCTTTAGCCAGATACAACCATGTTTCAATAACGGTATCAGGATTTAAAGAAATGGTTTCAATACCTTCTTCAATCAACCATTTGGCAAAATCCGCATGATCCGATGGACCTTGACCACAAATCCCTACATATTTATTGAGTTTGCGGCAAGCCTGAATGGCCAAACTGAACATTACTTTAACGGCCGGATCGCGCTCATCGAATGTACCTGCAATAGGGCCGCCGCTATCGCGATCTACACCTAATGTCAGCTGAGTCATATCATTTGAGCCAATAGAGAACCCATCAAAATATTTCAGGTATTGTTCAGCCAGAATAGCATTATTCGGCAATTCACACATCATAATGAGTCGTAACCCGTTTTTGCCGCGTTCCAGTCCGTTTTCCTTGAGCGCACGTACCACATCTTCCGCTTCTTTTAATGTACGGACAAACGGAATCATGATTTCAACATTGGTTAATCCCATTTCGTCACGGACATACTTCAGTGCTTTGCATTCCAAAGCAAAACATTCTTTAAAATCGTCGGAAACATAACGTGCCGCACCACGGAAACCCAGCATTGGATTTTCCTCATGAGGCTCATATCGGTTGCCTCCCAGTAAATTGGCATATTCATTTGACTTAAAGTCTGACATACGCACAATAACTTTTTTGGGGTAGGCGGAAGCAGCCAAAGTAGCCACACCTTCAGCGATCTTATCAATATAAAAGTCTACCGGAGAGGCGTAACCTGCAATACGATCTGTGATCATATCCTGCATGTCTTTGTCTTGCTGATCAAATTCTAACAGTGCTTTAGGATGAATGCCGATTTGTCGGTTAATGATGAATTCCATCCGGGCCAGACCAATGCCGTAATTAGGCAGGCTGGCAAAACTGAATGCCAATTCAGGATTTCCCACATTCATCATAATTTTAGTCGGCGCTTCCGGCATATTATCCAGCGCCACTTCAGTAACATCAACTTTCAGCAGACCTTCATAAACATAGCCAGTATCGCCTTCAGCACAAGATACAGTTACCTCCTGGCCATCCTGCAAAGTACGAGTAGCATCGCCACACCCTACTACTGCCGGAATACCCAGTTCACGAGCAATAATAGCGGCATGACAAGTACGACCACCACGATTGGTCACAATGGCAGAAGCCCGTTTCATTACCGGTTCCCAATCAGGATCAGTCATATCGGTAACCAAGACATCACCAGGCAGAACTTTATCCATTTCGGAGGCGTTTTTCACCAAACGAACTTTACCCTGACCAACTTTCTGACCAATGGCACGGCCTTCAACCAAAACGGTTGACTTATCAACAATAAGATAGCGACGCAATGTACGGCTATTATTTTCCTGAGATTTTACGGTTTCGGGACGAGCCTGTAAGATGTACAATTTGCCATCTATGCCATCGCGACCCCATTCAATATCCATCGGACGACCATAATGCTCTTCGATAATCAATGCATATTTGGCCAATTCGCTTACTTCTTCTGCACTGATAGAGAATTTCTTGCGATCAGCTGGTTCTACGTCAATGGTCTGTACTGATTTACCGGCTTGAGCGGCATCAGTAAAAATCATTTTAGTCAGTTTGGAACCCATGGTTTTACGTAGGATCGCCGGACGACCTGCACGCAAGGTAGGTTTATGCACGTAAAATTCGTCTGGATTAACTGAACCTTGCACAACCGTTTCACCTAAACCATAGGATGAAGTAATGAATACCACCTGATCAAATCCTGATTCAGTATCCATGGTAAACATCACCCCAGCCGCTCCTTTATCCGAGCGAACCATACGCTGCACACCGGCTGACAGTGCCACAACGTCATGAGCAAAATCCTTATGCACCCGATAGGAAATCGCACGGTCATTATATAGAGAAGCAAATACGTGATGCATTGCTTCCTTAACATTATCCAATCCACTGATATTCAGAAAAGTTTCCTGCTGACCTGCAAAAGAAGCATCAGGCAGATCCTCAGCAGTGGCGGAGGAACGCACGGCCACACAGATATCCTCTGTACCAGCATCAGCAACCATCTTATCCCATGCTGTCTGTAAATCTGCGTCCAATTCAGGCGGAAAGGGTGTATCCATAATCCACTGGCGAATTTGCTTACCCACCTGCGCCAATTCAGTTACATTGTCTACATCCAGATTTTTCAGCGCATCATTGATACGCTCATTTAGTCCCTCATGAGCCAAAAACCTACGGTAAGCATCGGCAGTGGTTGCAAAGCCACCCGGTACACGCACCCCTTTTTCTGTGAGCTGAGAAATCATTTCGCCCAAAGAGGCATTTTTACCACCAACGCTCTCCACATCAGTCATACGTAGATTTTCAAACCAGATTACATTATTACCAGCCATGTCGGTCATCCAATGGGAAGAAGATTAAATAAAAGAAAGACACCTTATTTTAACGATTCAGCCCTAGAATGTCATGTATTTTTATATGAATTTAGATTTAACATAAGAAAAATCTGATACATCTGATACAATATGCATATCCTTAGTTTGTTTATATTGATGAAATCACAAATATTATTCCATCCGGCGATAAAATATATATTGACAATGCATCTGCTGATCTTGTTGCCGTTACCAGAGGCCTCACTAAACTGGCATAATACAGACCTATACCAAATAAACACATGATTATTGACGGTGATGAATTATCGGGCTAACCAACATTTATACTGCCTTTGATATGCACCATCTGCAATCACTGATATGTAATGGATTTTATCTTTTTACTCAAGGACTATTATGAATTCTTCACGACAGGTTTTTTTCATCTCAGACCGCACAGGCATTACCGCAGAAAGCATGGGCGGTGCATTACTGAATCAATTTGACAGCATTGAATTTAAACGGTCTACTTACCCCTTTATTGATACTGAAACCAAAGCCAATGAGATAGTGGCACTCATCAATCAGGCAGCCAAGCAGTCCGAAGCCCGCCCTCTGGTTTTTTCCAGTATTGTAGATGAAAACATTCGCACGATTATTAAAACCAGTGCCGGCTTACACATGAGCTTTTATGATGCTTTTATTGGTCAACTGGAGGACGAATTTGCCACCGAGGCCAATCATTCTGTCGGACGTACACATGGTATGCATGATACTGAGCGTTATGATACCCGTATGGATGCCATCAACTTTACCTTGAACCATGATGATGGTATTACTGATAGGGAGTTACAAACAGCCGATGTTATCCTGATGGGCGTTTCACGCAGTGGCAAAACCCCGACCTGTCTTTATCTGGCTTTGCAATATGGTATCAGGGCAGCCAACTATCCCTTAACACCCGAGGATATGGAAAGCAGCGATTTACCCCGCATGCTGAAACCATTTAAACATAAACTTTATGGCTTAACCATTGATTCTGATCGTTTGCATCATATCCGTTCAGAACGGCGACCAGATTCACGCTATGCCAGCCGTGAAAATTGCCGGCGCGAAATTGATACTGCTGAAGAAATGTATCGCCGTTTCCATATACCCTATACCAATACCACGCATAAATCGATTGAGGAACTGGCAGCCAGTATTATTTTAGCGGCTAAACTACAAAGACGGTTTTAATATTATTTTAATCCCCATTAACTGGGGTTAGGTTAATGGGGATTTTTACGCAAACGACATTGATGTAATATTTATTTTGATGATCTTTCTGTTATCCGAATAAATTACAGCTTTCTGGCTATTTAGTATCGTTTATAGCGTTCTGTTCAGCATTTGATGCTCTGCACCACAAACTCTCGCCGGCTACTTGTACAATTTTATTTCTCAGCCTGATAGTTGAAATTGATTTATTTCGGTTAACTAACGTAAATATTATCTATGTTTTGGTTTTATTTATCTCAAAATATAATTATTTTTCCTACAAACCATTTATATCCTTAAATACTATAAATGATTCTACCCTGACTAAAGATGTTTTCAAACAAATGACTGTTCTACCTGCTATTGGATAAATGGACTTCATTTTTATGGATACTTTTATCCGCCAACATAATTGATTTTGAATACTGATAAATATCCTCTATTCATTCAGAAAATCATTTCTTCACTTGTTGCAAGGTAATGAAATATACGCACTCATTGTGAGGCGTGCTCCATTTTTGAATCACGCTATTACAGTATTGAAGGAAAATCTAAGATAAATGAGACTCTTCAAATATCCAACGATGGTCATCTACTTACATGATGTAAGTAAATATATCCATAACAGGTTTGGATTCATTTAAAAAGTTATCTGATTCACTCGCTGGATTTGAGTCATAAGTAATATTAAAGTAGCCTAATAAACCAGAAAGTGCAATAACTTCAGTCGTTAAGGTATCAATTCTTTAATATTTATGTATTTAAATTTAATATTGCACAACACCAATGACAGAATACACGTAAATAGCCCTCTGAATTGATGATGCATGTTTTTACATCAAAAATACGGATAAGAATACCCTTCTTTGGCGTTAATATTATTGGACATAATAAATTAATATGACGTGGGTGAAACTGTATCAACATTACCTCTTCCAAGATAATTTACTATTTAACGCATTAAAATAAGACGTTAATCACCACAAATATCTAATACGAATACCATCATAATCACAATCTAACCGTGATAAGCCAAATTAGCTTAGATATTGATATAACGGGATTTATACCACTCTGCAATAGACAATAGTCTGAGTCACAGAATAGTTCCAAAAAACACAGCAAAAATTTGCTAAACTATCATGGTAAATACATCATAAAATAATAATATATGAAAACAGCAGCCATTCAGGGCTAAAATTCTATATTCTGATTAATAAATCCTGAATGTCCGCTGACATTGATCTATCTTAATTAATCATTTAATCCTCAGGCCAAAAATCCCGACGCAGTAGTTGCTTATATTTCCGCCGCTCTCTACGCTGTACTGCACGCGGTTTCTCAGTAACAAAAACACCGCCTTTATGCATTAATGGATTCAAGGCCAAAGGATTTCGTATTTTAGCTTTAGCTACACCTTTTAATTTAATCAACATGGTTTATCCTTTGACACATAAAACCTGCTTTAAAGTATGTACCACTTCCACCAGATCAGTCTGATCAGCCATAACCTGGTCAATGTCCTTATAGGCACCGGGAATTTCATCTAATACACCATTGTCTTTACGGCATTCTACCGCAGAAGTCTGATCAATCAGATCCTGCTGACTAAATACTTTTCTGGCCTGATGTCGACTCATTTTTCTACCGGCGCCATGAGAGCAAGAGCAGAATGACTCCGCATTGCCTTTACCTCTGACAATATAGGATCGGGTTCCCATAGATCCCGGAATAATACCCAGTTCACCCTCACCGGCACGTATTGCACCTTTACGTGTTATCCAGACATCTTCACCAAAGTGATGCTCACGACTAATATAATTATGGTGACAGTTAATCGCCTCCTTACTCATCTGAAACTTCGGCAACAAAGGACGGATTGCCTGCAAAACCAAACGCATCATTTCACGTCGATTACATAATGCATAATCCTGTGCCCAGCTAACCGCCTCTACGTAATCATCGAAATGTTGTGCCCCTTCAGCAAAATAATGCAGATTTTCTTCCGGTACATAACCGAAACAACGTTCGGCATCTTTGCGCGCACGCTCAATAAAATAAGTACCAATGGAGTTACCAATACCTCTGCTACCAGAATGCAGCATAATCCAGACGGCATTTTCTTCATCAATACATAATTCAATGAAATGGTTACCACCTCCCAAGGTACCCAATTGTTTTTGCCAGGTTGTTTCAAACTGACGCAACATTCTTGTTAAACCAGAATGTTTACTGATAATTGGCTGCAAACCATTCTGCAAAAGAATCAGTTTTGAAGAAGGACAGGCAGCAGTACGGTGGCGCGCCTGACCAACGGGAACGGCACGCTCAATCGCCTGACGTACTTTAGACAAATTATCTGGCAATTTATCTGCCGTAAGATTTAGCCGCAATGCATTCATGCCACAGCCAATATCTACGCCTACTGTTGCTGGAATAATGGCTTTACGGCTGGGAATGACACTGCCTATTGTCGCGCCTTTACCTACATGCACATCCGGCATCACAGCAATATGGGGGTAAATAAAATTAAGCTGCGCAATATTCGATAACTGCTGAATGCTGCCTTCATCAATATGATTAGTAAAAATTTTAACCGGTGCACCATAAACGGCATCGGCATTAAGTATTCTTTGAATGCCCAAGTTCTATTCCTTTATTTTTTGTCCGAACTGAACATCAAAAAACCCCGGCGAATGCCGGGGTTTCTGCATTCGGACAAATATCATGGAACTGACAATTGTCCGAAAAGCGACTCATGCCAGTTACTATTTAATAGTGATCCGATCATTAATCAATCGGATAAAAATAATATGAGTAGGCATGTTACGTCGCTCCTTTCTGCAGTACTTTGCCATTTGGTTAGTAGAATGGTGTTGACTATACTGTTAATTCACAGAAAATGCAAATACTATATTTCATACGCATCAGATATTAAGATCGCTGCATTCACTCTCAGAGTGAACAATAACTACTTTTGGTCTATTGTTATTATTGTATAATACATTGAAAATACCCAAATAACCATTTCCCGGTTACACTTTATTTTTTGTAAAACCGGACTTTCCCGTAGGGTTATTGAAATTAAAACAAGGTGGTTACCATAAAAAGAAGTAAAACTGACTTTGGCCAAAGAATTCACCAAAAATATTAAAACTTCAGATGATTTGAATTGCTCCAGTAAATCCTTAAAAAAACTGATTGTTGAAGTAGCCTTTCATGCAGAATTCACTGATTTAGGTTATCAGAAGAATAGCCTCAAGGCTGATAAAAATGTACGCAATGATTATATCTCCAAACGGCTCATTACTAGCCATGGTAAATCTAAACTTCATACGTCAAAAAATTATGACAATACATTCGATGCTCAATGTCTCAAAAAATATCAAACTGATATTCCTGTCTCTGTATGCCACAGATACGATCAGCACAGGCACTGGATGAATTTGATTGCAAATGGGAGGATAGATACCCATAACTCAGTAAATCGTGGCAGGCAAACCGGGCGAATTTTAATGTCTTTGTGGTTTATTTTGAGGATATACGTAAGGCAATATACAACCAATACGATAGAATTACTGAATAATGTGATCTGGCGTGTAATCAGGAGCAGGAAGATCTTTCCTACGATGAATCGGTGAGGAAAATGATTTAATTGGCGATTGCGGCGACAAGTAAGAAATGGACAATGCCGATACAGAACTGAAAGGCTGTACTGAAACGTTTTAGCATTATGTTTGAAAAGTGTGTGACCAGGTATCTTTAAAGAGGGTTACACAAAATTATTGATATGCTCATAGAATCCTCATTTTGCCTTTACACCAAATAAACCAACAGCCAATACTCAACTTTGACCAGTGATTACATATTTATTTCTCCAACCTAATCGCTATTTTGTGAAACTTTCAAACGCGTAAAGACATTTTCAACCAAGTTTGCCAATAATCAGTCTATTACTAACAGTATAGTCACATTTACAATGATAATATAAGCTTATCTTGCCTGACATCACGCCATACAATATCAGATACTTTTACCAAACTGAAACATTAGCCTTTTAGTTCTCAAGTGTTGCACATTTTCCACACAGCTAATCATGACAACGTAGCTTAATTAGGTGTAATATGCCGTTTGGTTGGACCGTTATATTATAGCTTGCCATATGAGAGGTCGGTCTCTCCAGCCGACAGGTACGTGCCGGACGGTTGCCGTTACCAAAACGTATGCCTGCCCTGTATGTGCAGCAAAATAACCCAATCAGCCTATGGATAGCGACATCTGTTTTATCAGATTGTTCAGCAGGTTCGATTCCTGCATTTGTCTGTTTTCAAAGGTAAAGCACAACATCATATGATGTTGGCTATATAGGTTCGAGTCCTATACAGACCACCAGTAGTAAGTAGGTTCATGACTGTTGTTAAGTTGTACTCATAACCAAAGCCGGTCGTACAAAAAATATTTTGTCCAACAGCACACATAAGCCGGATGTACTGGCCGGGTGACAGGCAAAGTGACGATGATGTTTTTCGTTAAGGCAAAAGCTGTTTATCCGCCTAGCAGTAAAACCGACATTACTACTTTCCCTTTTACTTCGCTTAGCATTTCGCTGACTGTGTGTGGCTTTGGTCTTCCACACATTTATGATCTTTTCTAAAAATTTTAAAGGAGAAATACGATGTTGCGCAGGATTGATATCAAGAAAAACGAATTGGCACTGGTATTTAAAAATGGTGAATTTAAAAGTATTTTTCCTGGTGGGAAAACACATTTTTTTTGGCATTCACCGGGAATATTCATCAAAATACTGAACCCTGAAAAAGACTGTGTTGATAAAGATCTGGCTGAGTATCTGCGCCGATTTTGTCCTGATACGGTAAAAACATTTTGTCTGGATGTGTGCCCTGACAAAAATGAAATAGCCAAGGTTTATACTGACAATTATCTGACTGATATTGTTCTCCCTGAACAAAAACGCATGCTCTGGCAAGGTTATTTAGAAAAACGTGTCGTTATCGAACCTTTAACACAAAGCTATGTGCTTTCTTCGGACACTGCCGAGGAATTAATGGAAGCAAAAACCGCCAGCACCAAAGTAAACGGTTTGGCACAGCTTACCATTGCCCGTTTTACTGACGAACAAATCGGCTTGTTGTTTGTTGACCAACAACTTACCCGTGTAGTGACTTCCGCCAAAGCTGTGGCTTATTGTGGTTACACTCATGAAGTGATGTTGAGTAAATTCCCTCTGAATAATAATCCGATTGATGAAAAAATAGCTGATGCACTGCGTAACAGCCTTCCGGATTCTGTAGCTAAATATTGCCTGAATATTGAGATTGGTGCCGATGATGTAGGTCTGCTTTATGAAGATAATGTATTAGTAGAAATTCTGCCACCAGGCACCCGGCGGTTGTATTGGCAAAATAAATGTCGACAACATTTGGAACGAATAAATTCGAAAACTGATTACACTTTACCCGAATCGCTGATACAGCAACTTATCCAACCAGAATTGCGCAAAGTCGACATAAAAGGCAGCAATAACGTATTGATCGCTGAAGTACCTGCCTTCTTTGTCGGGATACTGAATGTTGATGGTAAAATTGAATGCTTACTGGATGCAGGTATCAGTGCATATTGGCGTCTGCATCATGACATAAAAGTCGAGCTGGTTGATACTCGACTACAATCCATAGAAATCTCCGGTCAGGAAATCCTTACTAAAGACAAAATCAATCTGCGCATCAATCTGATTGCCAATTGGCGATATAATGATGTTCTTCAAGCACATGCAAAGCTGGCGGAACCTGCACAATACCTTTACCGCGAACTGCAAATGGGCTTGCGTGAGGCTGTGGGCACACGCACATTAGACGAATTACTGGAAAACAAAACCATTATTGATGAAGTAGTAACCAACCGCGTTACCACCAATCTATCTGGTTTAGGAATCACAACTTCTTCTGTTGGAGTAAAAGACATTATTCTGCCTGGAGATATGAAAAACATACTTGCCCAAGTGGTGGAAGCAGAGAAATCAGCGCAGGCCAATGTTATTCGCCGCCGCGAAGAAACCGCAGCTACCCGCTCGCTGCTGAATACCGCCAAGGTAATGGAAAACAATCCCGTCGCCTTGCGTCTGAAAGAAATGGAAACGCTGGAACATATTGCCGAAAAAATCGACAAGATCTCTGTTGTGGGGGGATTGGATCAGATTTTGCATGGTCTAATTAACATCAAACAATAACATATTTTTAGAATCTACCCTCACATTGATTTATACCCAATAAACAGGCACGCAATTTTCAACATTGGCCGATAAATTGCGTGCCAATTGCTTAACTCTGTATCGTTTGGCCGAAACCATTGCCAAAAAATATCATTATCAATATTTAATTGATAAAGAATATAAAAAATCAGCATTGTTCACATTGACCAGACTAATGAACGTGATGCCATCTACCTTGGCAGACTGGCCACCCGATACGATGCCATTGCATCCATCAAAGATGGGAAATGATTATTTTTATCCACCGATACTGCCAAAACAGCCAGCGGTAAAGACATAGAACCCATTGACATTACCCGTCACAGCTTTACCTACAGCAGCACCAATAATTATTCAGCCATGAAAGCTTATTATACTGCGCGCAAAACCGGTAAAAAAATGAGCGTATTGATTAATCAGGAAAACCTGTATCCTACCAAGAAAAAAGTCACCAAAATCGTAGGTAACCGCAAAAAGAAGAAAGTGACTAAAACCATTAAAGTAACCAAACTCATCAGCGCCGAAGGACAAAAAATCAAAACCCTGCGCCACCTCTATGCTACTAAAGAAGGTGCCGAATCAGGTGCCCGCGCCGCATTCAAGAAAATCAAACGAGGATTAGCAGAATTCAAAATCAATCTGGCCATTGGCCAGCCTGATCTATATCGGGAAACACCGATTAATGTGACCGGATTCAAAGCCAAGATTGACGCCGAGAGTTGGATATTATTGCGAATCATCCATAGTCTGAATGATGGTGATTTACTTCATCGTTGGAGTTGGAAGTGTTGCTTATTGATGAATAAGCAGATTTCTCAGTTAATTAGCCATAACCTTAGTATTTTTACTACAAGATTATGGCTAATGCCTTACTGATATTCATGCTGTCATATGTTTTTAAACATAAGCAAACGCAGGTCTAAATTCATTTTATCTATATTTTAGTTACTCCACGGGTGCAGCGATCATCACTATTGGCATATTTTTACTCAAAACTACTGAATATTGGACATGATCAATGATTAAAGATTTATCATCTGATCCTTGGTTACCTTTAGCAAGCTCTTCAAGACCACTATAGATCATCTTGTATAATTTTTGATTGATTTCTTGAGCCTTCATGGGTTCAGTTTCAGCTATGGAAAGTATGGCCAACGCATCTAAGAAGTTTGATATCATAGTTGCAGTTCCTTGGTCTTGTGGATTATAGATAACTACTATCCCCTTAACTTTATTTGTTTTAGGAGCAGTGCTTACCAATACACTAAATTCTTTAGTAAATAATATTTTGGCAAGATAATTAACTGACTTTCCAATACGTTCAGGTTTGATGTCATCGGAAATTTTATAAGATGATCCATTATTTTCTAACCGTGCATTAGCTCTTTTTCTAAAAGAATCAAAATCAAAATTAAACCCTTTCTTTGGCGATTCTGCTTCAGTAGTTTCCTCTGTAACCGGTTCGCTTGTTGGAGTTTTATTATCTGTTTTAGTCTCTTTTGGCACATTAGTAGCAAATTCACCAGCCGCCGGTTTTGCTTGATCTGGATTCGATGTTTGCCCACCAGGTAAAATTACAATAGAAATGATAAAAACAATAATACTAACAGACCATATACCAAGAAACAATTTTAAACGGCTGGGTATTACATTTGTTGTTTTATTTCTAAACAGACTGGGCTTAAATAACCCAACCAATGCCGTAATAAAGATTATGAAACTAACCAAGAGCAATATACTACCAACCACAGTACTCATATTATTTTATTCCCTTTTGATCAATTAAGAATCGCTATTCAAATTATTTAAATGCAACAAATACTTTCATATTTTCTAAGCTGCCTATACGGCAGTGAACTAAACGATCAACAACAAAAAACCACTTGAAAAAATCAAATGACCATCACTAAACTACTTTACAAATACAACTATGGCACATGCCAATCACTTCAACCTGCTACCCATCTGTGCAGGATCAATAATCTCTGATTCATACAATGGGTTATCACTACTAATCCGCAAAGTGCCATCTATTAAATATTGCAACCGTTTAATAGAAATAGTATGCCCCACTCTTAATGCAAAAACACCATTGCCTTGCTTTACCTTTCGGGTAATCAAAGCAATATCATTCTCGCCCAAGCTAGGCATCATCTCATCTCCATTTACTTGCAAACATACCAAATCATTTTCAGACAATCCGTGATCCTGTAACCAACTTACATTAAACGGAATCTTTTGGGTAATATATTCCTCTTTCCAAAAATCTCCATCGACTACATTAACAGGAATATCGTAGGCAGGCACCATAATAATGCCATTGATCTCCACCGCGCTGATCACTGGTTTTTCAGCTGCAATATTAAAATCCGCATGCCGATAAATTCGATTGAAAAACTCAGGCTCTATCAATCGGTAATGCTTACTTCCATCAACATCACCAAAAATTAACCAGTCCAGTGGTATGCCATAAGTCATCGCAACATCAGCACAAAAACTAAACGGAATAGAATTACGTTTAATAGCATTACTGATGCCAGACTCCGACAATCCGGTTTTCTGAGCAAATTCTTTGGCAGTGCTCACTTGAAAAACATATTTTAAGCGGTTAAACACATCGTAAGCGGTGTCGCCAAAAAATAAATTATCCTATAAAACAAAAATTTAATACTCAAAAATAAGATTATTTGTCCAGTATGCATTATAAGAATAATATGCAGGTATCGAATCTCATATTACTAGCCAATTATGCCTATTGGGTGAGAGCTATTATAAAATGAATAGCTTAAATGTTAAAGAAAAAAAGCACGTCGCAATCCGCGCAGAAATAGCTCTGTTCTTCAAACAGTCACTCCTAATCCTGATGATTTACTTCTGATCAAGCAGATGGCTTTAAAACATAGTCGTAATGTCTCAGGGTTTTTATGCATTGCTGCTCTAGAAAAAGCACAAAAGCTTGTAAATCTGACTCTGAATTCACATCTTAATCTCATACTGAGCTTTACAAAACCTAAATCCAGAAAATAACCATTAAGGGATTAAGCATGTGCTCAAATTTTTATCGAAGACCAAAATTATTGTCTTATTATGTATTAAATGCATTGGATGAAATCACAATTAAGCAGACAGGTGTTGAATAATAGGCTTATTGGTGCATTTGCATAAGCCGCGATGGGATTCATTTATGCGCACATTATCCATACCCATCTGCCATGAATTAATTAAACCCCAGATGACCATGAATAATCATGATTAAAAATCAACGCGAATCCGGAACCATGTGCATACAACACCAATGTCCTTGCTGCGATTCTAAATGCATTGTGCGCACAAGTTGGCAAGTAATCGATCTTACTCGTGAAAATAATGTGCAATGTAGCGCGAGGTCATTAATTCAGCCGTGGTACACGCACCTCTTAAATGCATCATGCTGATTGCCTACTTGACTGGTCAGCGGGTATCTGACAATTTGGAAATCACATTGGATGATATCCATGGTGGTGCCATCTGGTTTGCACAAAACAAAACAGACACCCGTTTGCGGGTTGAATTGCGTGCTGAGCTGGCCTCGCTGATTACTAAAATTACCTAGAAACGTGGTTCAGCAAAGCACCGCTTTTTATTTACCAATGCCAAAGGTCAACCACTTAGCTATAACGCTTTGCGTTATGGTATGGATAAGGCCAGACGTCTGGCGGGTATCGAAAAAGATCAGATTCAGTTTCGTGATCTTCATGCCAAATCGGGTACGGACAAAGAAGAAGCCATGAGATTAGAAGCGGTACGTCAATTATTGGGACATAAATCAACATCCATGACCATGCATTATGTGCGCCACCTTAAAGGAAAATTGGTTGCACCAACCGCTGAAAAATTTCTCTCAAAAATAACAAAATGTAGATCAGAGGGATAAATGTAGATCAGGCAGAACAAAGCCAAAAAATTTTACACAATAAAAAACGCTAGTAAAACAAATACTAGCGGTTTGATTTCTGGTAGATCGTCAGGGGATCGAACTCTGGACAAATGGATTAAGAGTCTCGGTAAAAAATACATTAAATCAGACATATATTATAAAAAATGATTTACACAATTGATATAATTTAGGGATTCAACCTATTAAGTCCAAACAAATAATATTTGAGCAGGAAAATACAACCTGTTTATTTTTAATATATTTAATTTGATCTTTCCAAATAAAGTAAATATAATATATTTACACGAAAGAAGATGCCATGATAGATGGTTTTGAATGGAATCAAGATAAAGCTACACGCAATATCAAAAAACATGGTGTTTCTTTTGAGGAAGCAGTAACAGTTTTTTGGGATGAACAAGCTTTATTAATCAATGATACCGAGCATTCAGATGATGAAAATCGTTTTGTATTGCTGGGTATCAGTGAGAAGTTACGAACTCTAGTTGTTATTCATTGCGAACGAGGTGAAAGTATCCGTATTATTTCTGCTCGTCTGGCAACAAAAACTGAACGCAAACAATATGAAGGACAACAATCATGAAAAAAGAATATGATTTCAGCAATGCTAAGAAAAATCCTTATGCTAAACAACTGAAGAAAACCATTACCATCCGAATAGATGATGACAGTATTAATTATTTCAAACAATTATCAGAAGAAACTGGCCTTCCCTATCAGTCATTAATTAACTTGTTCCTTAAAGATTGCGCTAAAAATAAACGTAAGCCAAATATTCAATGGCAAGAATAATGGTTTAACCCATCAATAGCCAGCTTTTATAGCTGGCTTTTTCATATTATAGGTATTTTATTCTATGCTATTAGCTATTTGATTTCTTTACTTTGACTGATATGCATAAATAGGCATAAAAATGAATAACCATGCATAAATTTGTTGACAAATATTTGGTTGCACCAACCGCTGAAAAATTTCCCTCAAAAATAACAAAATGTAGATCAAACTAAACAAAGACAAAAAATTAACCCAACAAAAAACGCTAGTAAATCAATTACTAGCGTTTGAATTTCTGGTGGGTCGTCAGGGGATCGAACCCTGGACAAATGGATTAAGAGTCCGGAATAAAAACCATAAACCATTGATTTTAATAAATGTGATGCTTGCACACTTCATCATATACAACATTATATCAGGTTGTTGTTGACACAAATTTGTCACAAAAGAAAAAGAACGATTATTTAATGGTTGGTTAAATCCAACCATACAGGCTATTGGAAGAGTAGATGGTATGGCAATGGGCGCTTTGCTAAGGAAGGAAATATCATGTTGGTTATTGGATTAACAATTTCTATCTGGGGACTATTAATGTTTATCTATTGTTTTGCACAACAGAGCACATTAGATGTTGTATTCCGCATTTTCAAAATAGTCGGTCTTGTATCAATGATGCTTGGCTTATTTTTATTAATGTCTAGAAATTTTCTTATTGATACTTTTTCAACAATTAATAGTTTAGATCACAAAATAAAAACTGATGGAATACTGTTTTCAGAAATAATAACAATAGGATTTGTTACATTTTGGGCAACTGGCGCTTCCCTTCCGTTATATACATTTGAAAAATATGAAAAATACAGCACAGTTTTTGATAAAAATAAATTTCTATTTTATATAAAACAATATGGTTTGAATATTACTATATTTTTGTTTCTCAATGGACTTGCAATAACAGGCGCTATGAGTATTGCAAACTTTCAAAGACAATAGTTTAAGTCCTGCGTTCCAACCCGCTACCAGAAAGCGGGTTTAATTTTTATTAGGAGCAATTATGGGATATCAATTACCAAACGATGACACATGTTATCAAACAATGCAAGATGCTGAAAATGCATTCTTAGTCAAACTACCAACAATGACAGATGTTCACGGCAATACAATTGCATTCAGTCGGAAAAATCATCTTGAATTTAATAACACTCAAATGCACTTACAACTACAAACCTGTGAAACAAACACGGCAGATCTATATAGCCGAGCATTAACAGACTTGGGTTTGTTAAGCCTATCAATAATGGTTCTGATTATGTGGTTCCAGATCAAGAAATAATAAATTATTTATCAAGGAGTAAAAATGGGATATAAGTTACCACATGATGTAACTTGCCATCAGACAAAAGCAAATGCTGAACAAGCATTCATTGCAAGCTTTCCAACTATGATCGATCAAAATGGTTACGTACAATCATTAACTCGTTCAGATAATCATCTTGAATTCAATAATCAACAAATTACACTTCAATTGCAAAGTTGCGATTATGAACAAGCGCAAATAAATAACTTAGTTCATAAATCTGAGTTTATAAGTGCTATAGGAATGACATTCTTATTCTTAGCAGCTCTTTTTTGGTTATTAAACAAAATAATATAACGCAAAAATCACTACGGTATCTGACGATGATCAAACTTAAATTTTGCTTCATAATAATGCTGATTTTTCCATCATTTTGTATCAGCTCTGGTTTACAAAAAGTAGTTTACCAACCCACTGTCAGTGATACTGTTCAGCGGGTTTCTTTTAATAACCTCGCACAAACCTGTGCTCCATCGGTTCATCACAACACCTTGCAGGCTATTGCAAGAGTAGAAAGTGGTTTTAATCCATACGCTATCGGTGTGGTGAAAGGAAGTCTTAAACAGCAACCTCGCTCATATGCTGAGGCAGTAGCAACAGCAAAAGCACTACACGCACAAGGTAAGAATTTCAGTATGGGTCTGGTACAGATTAATAAAAAGAACCTGGCTGCGTACGGATTAAATTATGAGACTGTTTTTGACACATGTAGGAATTTGGCTACAGGTGCCAAAATTCTAACTAACTGTTTTACACGAGCAGGAGGAGGACGCATGACGCAATCGGCACTGCAAAAGGCGTTAAGCTGCTACTACAGTGGAAACTTTAAATTTGGCTTTAAACAGGACTTTCAAGGACAACCATCTTATGTTCAGAAAGTTGTTAACTCTGCAAGTATGAATTCAGAAAAAACAACAATAAAGGTTCCTGCTATTGATTCTAGTATCGTAATCACACCTCCTCAAAAATTAATTAAGGTTTCTTCTGGCATGGCCTCTCTACTTAAACGTCAGAGTTCTGAAAATCCAATACCTGCTCAGATTCAGGCTAAACCCATTCAACAACATCAAAGCTGGGATATTTTTCAGGAATTCTAACCATTAATTTTCATCTCTCTAATCTCAAATACCGGCTTGTGCCGGTTTTTTTGTACCTGCCGCCTTCGGGCGGCTTTTTTTGCGTTTGTATTTTATAAAAGGAATATATATATGAAACATAAAAGTATCAAAAAGCCTTCACTATTTATACGATTAGCCCAACCGGACAATGCTCTAGTTCTGGCCACTTTATTTTTACCAGTTTTAGCTTTTGCAGCGAGTGGTGGTGGCTTTACCCAAGTTACTAACACCGTAGTACAAGTCCGCGGATGGATTTATGCCCTTGTAGGAGTATTAGCCGGTGGCTATTTCGTTTGGAATTGTTTTCTAGGGTGGCAAGGTAATAAGCCCTGGAGTGACATTCTTATACTTGGTTTGTGGATTGCTGCTGCTGGCGCTGGGATTGCAATTGGCGAATGGGTTTTCAAATCCGGTGGAAGTGTAAGTTTATAGGATATTTAATATATGACAGAAAATATTCATACAAAACAGCTCACTTTTAATGGGCTGGCAAGACAAGCAATGGTTCTGGGGATTCCAATTCCCGCTCTTGCTATCTGCGGTATGGGTGGCTTACTGTCAGCTTTGATCACAATGCCGTTTCTTCACGGTTCGGCATTGTTTTTTCTGCTGATGCCTTTACCACCATTAGCATTTATACGCTCAATTTGTATGAACGATGATCAAGCATTACGCATTGTTCTAGCCGAATGCAAATGGTTTATCCGACGACGTAATGTACGTTTATTTAACCATACAAATACCATACTTTCGACAAAATATGGAAGACAATTAAATGATTATCAGCGATTTATTGAAATCAGTACTCAAAAATCAGACTTCGGCACCAGATTTCATGCCGAAGATTTGCCAACACGTTACTAGCCATTTGGTTTGGTACAAAGATGGTTATCTGGCTTTTGTAATCCGGCTGGAAGGATTACCTTTTGACGGTGTTGATGACAAACATTTGTATCAGCATTTTGTCAGTCTGCGCAATCTTTTTGCAGCCAGTGGCAAAACCCTTGGTGACCGGCTTGCCTTGTGGTGTACGCTGCAACGGCGCAAGATTGATTTTAATCGTCATTATGAATTTGAAAACCAATTCTGCCGTGATTTTACAACTCGTTATTTACAACGTTTTGAGAAAGAGGATTATTTTGAAAATATTTTCCATCTAACTGTAGTGATCAAGACCAGTGATATTGATACCGGTATCAAAGAAGCTCAGGATTTAACAAATATGATGCTGCATAGCCTCCAGCCATATGAACCAACTTTGTTAACTGCCTACAAAAACCCACAAGGAGTTTTGTTTTCTGAAGTATATGAATTCTTCGGTAGCCTGGTAAACAGCACTCAGCAACAAATACCTCTTTCAAACACTGATGCATTCCAGACCATTTCTGATGCCAGTATACATTTTGGTACTGATGTTTGTGAAATCAGGCCGGGAACCAGCAAACGTAAATATGCAATTATGTATGATCTGAAAGATTTCGGGTTATCACAACCTAAAATATTGACAAGCATTTTAACGCTACCATTCGAGTTCACACTCACTCAAAGTCTGATCTATATTAATTCGCACAAGATGCAGTCTAATATCCGTAAGCAATTAAATAATCTGGAATCAGCTAATGATCAGGCGGTAGAACAGCATGATGAACTGTACACTGCTCAAGGTAAACTAGTTGCTGGGGAACTGATGTTTGGCGATTACCATGCCGCTCTGATAGTTTTTGGCCATACAGCAAAAGAAGCTGCCAACAATGGTGCCCATGCCCATTCAGCGTTTCTAAATGCAGGTGGATACACATTTAATAAAGCGGGCTTATCTGCTCCGGCAACTTACTTCAGTCAATTGCCTGGCAGCAAAGAACGACCGCGATCTTTCCCCAAAACTACCACAAATCTTGCAACAACATTTGGTTTACACAATTATAGCCACGGCAAGAAACAAGGTAATCCACTCGGCGATGGTTCAGCGATTATGCCGTTACAGACCATTTCCAAAACTATCTATGATTTTAATTTTCATTTCACTGCTGAAAATGAAGACAATATCGGCGAAAAGGTGGCTGGTCATACGTTGATTCTCGGTGCTACCGGTGTAGGTAAAACCACAACACAAACCGCAATGATGACTTTTACTGAACGTTTTCGTCCGGCAATGTTCATCATGGATTTAGACCGCGGTATGAAAATATTTGTACGGGCGGTCGGCGGCAGTTATTTCAGTCTTGAATCAGGTAAACCGTCAGGGCTGAATCCGTTTCAGTTACCGGACATACCAAGTAACCGCGAATTTCTGTACACATTAGTTGGTCTGTGTGGTGCTGATGAAAATGGTAAGCTGACAGCACAGGACGAACAACATATCAAGGTAGCAGTTGATACTGTAATGAATCTTGATTTTGAACAGCGCAATTTCAGTCATCTGCTGCAAAGCATACCTATCATTCATGATGGCCCGAATTCGCTGCGTATCAGATTAAGTAAATGGTGTCGGAGTGAAGACGGACGTTACGCATGGTGTCTGGATAATCCGGAAAATCTATTTAATCCGGAAGATTTCTTCAGGGTTGGAATTGATCTGACCGACATTCTGAAGGACAACTATCCTCCTACAGCACCTGTTCTGGCATACATGTTTCATCTGCGCCAGATAATGATGCAAAGAATCGCGCAGCAGAATGGTATTCTGGCTACCGTCATTGAAGAGTTTTGGTATGCCGCACGTTTTCCTGTTTTGCAGGAAATCATGCTGAAGATGCTGAAAACTGACCGGAAGCTCGGTGGCTGGCTAATACTGGTTTCACAATCACCAGAAGATGCGATTAACTGCCCTATCTTTGCAGCGATTATCCAGCAGACACCAACAAAAGTGTTTTTACCCAATCCCGATGCCGAGTTTGAGAACAGCTATGAACGCTGCGGTATTACACGGAAAGAATACGATGAGCTAATGACCTGTGGCAAGGAAAGCCGGACATTTCTGATTAAGCAATCCAAACATTCAGCGTTTGCAAAACTGGATTTATATGGTTTTGCTGATCTGATGCCGTTCCTTTCAGGCTCAGCAGATACGGTTGAATTGTTGCACCAAATCATTGCTGAATACGGGGACAAACCAGAACACTGGTACCAGCCATTCTGCGATGCGATTAAACAACGTAATTCGGAAATGAAAAAGAAAACACTGAATAGGCGCAATAATTAATTTGTACTCAAGTATTTATTAACCCGAAAGCCACTTTTAATTAAGTGGCTTTTTATTGCTTAGTCAAAAGGAGTTTGTTATGATACAGATACAGCTTTCAATCAAGCTGTCGGGTGTGAGAACCTGATTTTTACCAGGCATTAAATGCCGCGTATGCGGTTTATTTTTTGCATTGCTTCTAATGAGCGAGGCGTACAGGCAACCGCAAGGTTGGCTGTTTTCTGGTAAGGCAGTTTCTCACCCTGTGCGTCCTTGCTCACCACCGTGAGAAAGTGGTTAGTAAGGTTTAAAACTTACCAGGAGTAAATGCAATGTCTGATTTGATTCCTCATGTTTTTAACGACACTACCGTTCGTGCTATTGATCGCGATGGCAAAATCTGGTTTATTGCTGCTGATGTATGTAAGGCCTTAGAAATAGGTAATGTGACTAAGGCTTTGTATAGTTTAGATGAAGACGAAAAAGCGACCCTTACTATTAGTAAGGGTCAGAGCCAAAAATATCTAGATGATAAAAAGACGACCCTAGCTAATAGCTATAATCGGGCTGGACAAGGTGCACAGAGCTATAATCTCATTAATGAGAGTGGTTTATATTCACTTATTTTACGTAGCCGAAAACCCGAAGCAAAACGATTTAAAAAATGGGTGACTTCTGAGGTATTACCATCAATCCGCAAAACGGGGGGTTATTCATTCAGAGGAAATTATAATTTTCCTCTTGAAACTGCCTCTCCTCGAAAACGCGTGTTGGCAAATGCCTGGCTAACACCGAGGGTTATTCTCAACCAACGCAACCGTGCACCTGAACTTGAACTGCTGGAAGCCTTAGAAAAAGATGGCTTTGATATCACTGGTGCAAAGGTTCGTATCTATGCTTTACATGATATTGCCCAGCAGCTTATTAATGTACAGAGTCAGCTTATAGATGCGCGTAAATATTTATCTCTGGCAGATCAGATTATCAAAGCCCAGTTAGATGAACGCGGTAATAATATTGATTTTTCTAGGTACGATAAAGGCATAGCCATTAATAAAGATGATGAACAATACATAGAAAAGTCCTATTGATGAAATTTGAAATATCAGCCAATCCAGACGATTGGCTTTTTTATTGTTCTTAACCCACACACCCTTCCAGGGTGTGTTTTTTTACCTTAACGGTAAGGAGTATTAGTATGTTTCGCACGAAATGCAAAAAAGTCACAGCAGTTGTTCTATCTGCTTTTATTATGATCAGTCCGGTAGCAATGGCCACAGGTATTCCCACCTTTGATGGTGCGGCAGCAGCCAATGCCTTGCAAAGCCTGATCCAGATGAAAACACAGATTGATAATCAGATCAGTCAGATTAATGAATTAAAAAGCCAGGTAAAGGCTCTGTCTGGTAGCCGGAATCTGGGCAAAATCTTGAATTCGGTAAAAGACCAGGTTCCGGCAGAATGGCAAGCCATCTATGGGAACGGAGCCATAGCAACAGATTATAAAGATTTGATAAAGCCCAAGACTTATTCCAATGAAGAGGCGGCCAAAGCTTTGTTTGCAAATTACGATATGACTTTAAAATCTTTTGAAGATACAAAGAAACGTCTTGACAACATCCAGGCACTTATGAATAAAATCAACACTACGCAAGATATAAAAGCGGCAGCAGATTTACAAAGTCGTATCAGTGCTGAGCAAGCTATTATTGCAAATAATCAGACTAAGCTAGATATGATGGCTAAAATGTTTGATATTCAGGAAAAAATTATTGAACAACAACAGATTCAGAAAGACAGATGTTTCATAGCAGCAAAATATGGTCGGTCTTTATCAGGTTGTTAATGAAAGGTGAAATATAAATGAGGCTGTTTTTTATTTTTTTGGCATCATTTTTTCTTTTTACTGCTTGCAGCCCTTCTGAAAGTTATACGGACAAAAGGACAAAAGAAATGGATAATGAAGCAACACTACAAGCAAAAAAAGACGAATGTTTTATCAAAGCCAAATACGATAAAAGTATAGATGTTGATAAATGTGTTAAAGAATAAATCCAGAATCTTTATTATTTAAATAACCACCATGCCGGATATTTTATCCGGCATTTTCTTTTGAGATTTACATATGGCCAATTCTACAAGTTCAACAATTTTTTCCAGTCTGGCAGATATGTTTACTGTCAAATTAGGGTCTGATCTATTCAGTCATACTTCATCACTTATCAGTGGTATTGCTCCGTTTTTTTCTATTTGTTTCGGTATTTACGTATTACTAGTGATCACAAATGGTTATGGACGGGGATTTGATGAGAATATTCTGGACTTTTCTAAACGTATGTTTGGCTGGCTCATTGTGATTGCTTGTGCCTTCAATGCTGCACAATACGCCAAGCTGGCAAACATTATTTACAACATGCCTGAGGAGTTATGTTCCCTTTTTAATACCAGTTTTGGAGCAGGTATATTCGATAGTGCTTCTGCCAAATTGGAAGAACTAATAGATAAATTAGTTCTCTATGATAGAGGTCTTAATGTTTTCCAAGTTGGTTCACATTTGGTTATGTCTTTATTGGTTATATTTCCTGTTTCTATATGTGGCTATACCGTTTTAGGTGTTTCATTTGCATTTTATGCAGTAGCTAAAATCAGTTTGGCTCTAGTGTTGGCAGTAGGACCATTATTCTTAGGTGCCATGCTGTTTCCAGCAACTCGACAATACGCCATGAACTGGATTGGCCAATGTCTGAATTACATAATTTCAATTTTAATGTTGTCGATAATTTCATCAATTCTTATTGATTTCTTTAATGACAAAATACTTTCTTTAGGGGGTGGTGAATTTAGTTCGGTTGCTCAGGCTATGTTATTACCTGCTCCTTTTCTCCTGATGACTTTATTTTTCCTGATCGTAATCTGGAATATTCCACAGATTACCTCAGCATTAACCGGTGGTGCCAGCTTTGGTGGTTTTGCAATGGCAGCCCGTAACATCAGCAGCGCTGGGGGTGCAACAAGTGGTTTAGCTGGTCGTGGAGCTAAAATGGCTGGCCGCGGAACTGCGGCAACTTACAGAGCCATTAATAATCTCTTAAAAAAAGGCAACAGTATCAGCACAAACAGTTGATTATTTGTTATAATATATAAAAATATAAAGAGAGAACAATAATGGCACTACTTAAGAAAATCCTATTTTGTTTATTCATTCTGATTGTACTGACACCACCCATTGGTGCTGCTGTTTTATTTTGCATGTATGCAGATTCAAAGGGTATCTCAGTCAGAAAATTGATTTTCAAAATTGCCGGTATTCTGGTATTGGTTAGTTGTTTTATTGTTGTTCCTGCCTGTGTTTATATTGATAGATACGTAGGAACCTCCTTAACCAAAGATTATGGTATGCCGATTTATCATGGCGTCACCTTATTCTGTGTTCTCGCTGTTCTAATCTGTATATTTTTTAGTCCACGTCGTGTTTATTACTATGAAGAATAGTTGTTTTTTCTTTTATTGATATAATTACTGTGGAAGTAGCTTAGAAATATTAAAATAAATCTATGATGTAATTAGTTTACTGCCGAATAAGTAGCCTAAAATCAAAATCAAGCCACTGAAGTAAATCAGTGGCTTTTCTTTTATTAATAATTTTCTTTTTAAGGTCAGACACATGAAATCTAAACTTATCTGTACATTTATTCTCACTGCTCTACTCACCGCTTGCGGTGCACCAAAATCGCCACAACCCTACGGCAGTGAATTCCCGATTAACACACAAATCCAACAGGATACTGCACAATGAAATTTAAATCTAAAAATAAACCTTCTGCACCAACTAAGACCACAACAATCCGTGATGCAAATATGTTTATTCAGTCTGCTCGCAGCTTTGAACAATCTGAAATTGATTCAATTCGACGCAACAATAAAATAGCATGGCGTGTTGCAGCAGCAAGTCTGGTACTTACCGGATTAGCATTAGGCGCAATTGCTGGTTTAACGCCCTTAAAAGAACGGGTTCCTTTTGTCATTAGAGTGGATAACAACACAGGAGCAACTGACATTGTCACAACAATTAAAAAATCTGAGCAATCATACGGTGAGATAATAGACAAATATTGGCTAGCACAATATATCCGCTTCCGCGAGAGTTATGATTGGCAGACAATTCAGAATAGTTACGATGCTACGATGTTGCTTAGTGACGATACGGTTCAAAAAGGCTTTGCAGCGATCTATAACGACAATCCAAGTGCTCCACATCTGATTCTGAAAGACCGGTTTAAAGTGATCACAACAGTCAAAGCAATAAGCTTCATTGGACGCACTGCACAAATCCGCTTTGATAAACAAAGAATCCCTGTTTCGGGTGATCAAACAAACCGGACACCACCGCAAAAACTGATTGCAACCATAACTTATGAATACAGCGATAAACCGTTGCAGGAAAAAGACCGATTGATTAATCCCTTGGGTTTTATGGTTACAAGTTATCGTGTAGACCCAGAAGTCTAATAAAGGCATAAACAAAATGATGAAGAAACTTAATCCAATAGCGGCCATTATGGCCGCTTTTATTTTGCCCATTTCTTTGGCACATGCAGAGTACACACCGCGTGGATTGGCTTCAGATGGGCGGGTACAGACGGCGGTTTACAACTCTGATCAGGTGTATCACATTTACGGACAAATTGGTCGTGTATCGTTAGTGCAATTAGAACCTGATGAACGCTTAGATGGTGATAACGCAGCGCTTGGGCTTGGCGATGCAGAAGCCTGGAAGGTAGCGGTCAAGGGCAATAATATTATTTTCAAACCAACGGTGACAAAACCCGCCACAAATATGGTGGTCACAACCAATAAACGCACCTATTTATTTACCTTATCGCTGGCCGGTAACAAAAACCAGCGGCCGACTTATGCCCTGCGCTTCAGTTATCCGGATACACAATCAGCGGCGAAAGCAGCAGCTTTGGCCAGAGATAAAAAAGCCCTGGCAGTTCTAGCTGACGAGCACCAGACAACAGGCTGGAAAATTCATAACAGTAACTATTATGGCCGTGGCGATAAAGCCCTGGCACCAACAGCGGCATGGGACGATGGCCGTTTTACTTATCTTCGGTTTCAGAATGCACGCGACTTACCCACGGCTTACAAGATTATGGCTGATGGCACTGAAACATTGGTGAATTCACATATCGACAACGATACATTGGTTATTCATGAAACCGCAAAACAGTTTGTTTTGCGTTTGGGTAAATCAGTATTGGGAATCACCAATCACAGCTATAACGCAGTAGGCCAATTTAATAAAACCGGCACATCAGATCATGATTCAGTGCGTATTGTGAAATAAATCGAGGAACAGATATGGGTATCTTTACTAAATTACTGTCTAAACGCAAACAACCATCTGAACCAGTAGTATCAGAACCACAAACACCGGAACCAGATTTACCTGTCAAAAATGATAATGATATTGAACCAGATTTGATGGAAGACAACAGCATTCAACCTGATCTGTCCGATATTGTTCAAGATGAAGATGTTGAGATGGGTGTTCCACTCAATGAAACCACTAGTAAAAAATCAAATGTCACAAAAGCCGGTTTGGCTGGATTAGGCTTAATTGGTGTTGGCGCAATCGTAACTGGTCTGATTGGCATGTCTTCTGGGTCTGATGAAACAGTCAATACAGCAACACAACAAGCAAGTGCACCGGTTAACATGCAACCAAAGGATTTTAATAAAGACAAAGAACAATTGGCACTAGATGCGGCCGCTGCTTCTGAGGCTTTGGCCAGTGCCAATACTGCATCTGAGCCAGTGGTAGGTGCAATTGCAGACAATAGCACTGTTGAAAATAACAATCCTAGTTCTTCTTCCGGTGACGCTATGGCAACCACCACTCCTCAACTATCAAATCGTGCTCGCAGACTAGGGGGTGATGTAGTGTTGAATGTCAGTGGCCAGTCTTTGCAAGCTGTTGGTTCAGCTTCATTACAACAGGTCAATGGAGATTCTGATATTCTGGGTAACAGCACCACTGGTAACAGCAGTTTCGGCAATAAACTGAATCCAACGGCCACACCTCGTAGCTTGGCGCAGGTTCGACATAATCAGTCTATGTTGTTAACTAAGGGCACAAACATTCAGTGTGTGCTTGAAACAAGAATCATCACAACACAGCCTGGCTTTACACGTTGCCAGGTCGCACATGATGTTTATTCAGCAGATGGTAAGGTGCTACTGGTGGAACGTGGCAGTAAGATTATTGGCGAACAGACCGCAGCAATGCTACAAGGTCAGGCTCGTGTCTTTGTCCTCTGGAATGAACTTGATACACCTAAGGGGGTCAAAGTGTCCCTTGCAAGTCCTGGTGGCGGTGCATTGGGTGAAGGTGGTCATGGCGCCAGCGTTAATTATCATTTTTGGCAACGTTTCGGTGGCGCAATGATGGTCAGCATGATTGCTGATTTCGGCGATTATCTGAGTAATAAAGGTAACAGGAATGGCAGCAACAATAATATTACTTATGATAATACCAGCGATGCTGCTCAACAGTTAGCCACTGAAGTATTACGCAACAGTATAAATATTCCGCCAACAGGTACCATTAATCAAGGCACGTTACTAAATGTGATGGTTGCGCGTGATGTTGATTTCAGTAAAGTGTATGAAGTCGTACCACGGCCATCTGTTGTTTTCTGATGAAACAAAGCTGAATCTCGATGGGATTCAGCTTTTTTGTTTTATGCACAAAGGAAAGAACCATGTCCACAAAACACGGACAAATACAGGCCGATGCTTCAGCACGCAATATGCTTGATCGCATGGGTATCACAGAATACCTCAATCACCCTGGTATTACTGAAGTAATGATCAACCGTCCATTTGAAGTATTTACCGACGGTGCCGAGGGAATGAAACGATATGAAGATACCAGGCTTGATTTACGATCACTTGAATATCTGGCAAACACACTTGCAATTCTGAATCAGAAACACCTGTGTTTTGAGCAGCCGATTCAGTCAGTCACCCTACCCGATGGCGAGCGCGGCCATCTGATGATGCCACCATCGTGTGAAGACAACACCCTGGTAATGTGTCTGCGCAAACCCTCTACCAGCAGGTTTTCTCTGAATGATTACATCAGTTCTGGTCGTATCAATCAGTTTAATGATGTCAGTGACTATGCCATTCATACCATGATTACTGATCAGAACCACATTGATGGCCAACGCTTTCGTGACATCAGCGACAAAATGAAACTGCCACATGATGTATATCTTGCTGCATGGCAGTATGAAATGCTGGAAGCCAAAGCTAACAGGGATATGGATACTTTTTTTCGCCTGGCTGTTGAGCATAGGCTCAATATCTGTATGGTCGGCGGTACCGGTTCCGGTAAAACCACCTTTACAAAAGCGATAGCAGACTTGGTGCCACCGCAGACAAGGCTAATCACGCTGGAAGACACACATGAATTAAGCCTGCCCAATCACCCGAATCATTTACACCTGTTCTACAAGGAACACATCACAGCAAAAATGCTGATCGCTGCATGTATGCGGCTAAAGCCTGACCGTGTATTTCTGACTGAATTACGCGGCGATGAAGCATGGGACTATCTGTCATTGTTAAACACAGGCCACCCAGGTGGACTGACATCTGTACATGCGAATGATGCCCGCAGCGTGCATTACCGCATTGCCCAGTTAGCCAAAGAATCAGCAACTGGACAGACCATGGAATACGACTACATTCTGAATTCTGTTCGCGCCACGATTGATATCGTGGCTTTTTTTTCAAAGACACATTTAACTGAATTGTATTTTGACCCAGTTGCAAAGTTTTATGCAGTTCAAAATAAATAAGGAGCATTTTATGTAAAACACTTTTTTAAACCAGCAGCTTTGCCGATTACATATTTTATGTAATCGGCTTTTTTATTATTAATTCAATTTTTAAAAAGCAAGTTATGAACAAAATAGTTTCAAAATTACTACTTTCATCATTAGTGACATTGTCTGCACAAGTATTCGCTGAAAGCGGTGCAAATCAGACAAAACCGTGTGGCGCGTTCGTTGGTCAGAATGGAATACAACTGACAGAACATACGGGGTCACTGGCCGGTTCAGGAACATGTTATGTGGGCATTAAAGATGATATCTTTGATAAAATCAATCAAGATACAAATATTAATAGCAACGCTATCAGTGATCTGAACAATCATCTCAGTGATACTGATAAAAATGTCATTAACAACAGCAATGCTATCAGTGACATGAATGGTCATCTCAGTAATACTGATAAAAATGTTACAAATAACAGCAATGCCATCAATGATCTGAATAATCATCTCAATAACACTGATAAAAATGTTACTAATAACAGCAATGCTATCAGTGACATAAATAGTCATCTTAATGAATCTGATAAAACCTTGGCTGATCACAGTAATGCAATTAATGATCTACATAATGGTGCCGTACTTTATGATGGTTCAGACAAAGATCAGGTGACATTCAATCCTGGTGGTGACAATGTGACATTAACAAATGTTGCAAATGGCCAGGTCATTTCGAATTCCAAAGATGCGATTAACGGTGGTCAATTATGGCAGACAAATCAGCATGTCAATGCAAATAGTAATGCGATCAGCGATCTGAATAATCACATGAGTGATACAGATAAAAATGTTGCTGGTAACAGCAATGCTATTAATCATCTTGATAATCGTGTGACACACAATGAGAACACTATTAACAACATCGTGAACGGTAAAGTTGGTCTGGTACAGACTGACGGCAAAACTACCACGATTGATAAAGATGGTACTTCTGATACTGTTTCGATAGCAGGCACCGGTGGTAATCGTGTTATCACAGGCGTGGCTCCAGGTGCTGTCACTGCTGATAGCAATGAGGCGATTAATGGCAGTCAGTTATTTAACATGTATCAGCAGATCAAATTCAGCAACAATCAGCGCTACAATGCACTCTCTAATCGTGTTGAACATAATCGCAAAATTGCGGCCAAAGGCATTGCGTCAGCAATGGCAATGCAGATTGATATGCCTGACGAGGTTGGGAGTTTTGCTGGCGGCGTTGGTCTAGGTACTTATGACGGTGAAACAGCGATGGCACTGGGTACTCATTATTTATCGACCGATGGTAAATACAAATATTCCGCAGCTGTAAGTTCAAACTTGTCCGGACAAGCCAAAATTGGCGGTAAATTAAGTTTCGGTTTCCGGTTCTGATAACTTTTGATAACTTTCAAGGCCACTTTTTAGAGTGGCCTTTTTTTAATGGAAATTAAAATGTTCACTAAACAAAAATATCTCGGATTACTAGCAATATTGTTCATTGTACCTTTGGCCAACGCTCATAATCTTAATTGTAAAGTAGTTAAAATCAGTGATGGTGATACGGTACGTTGTCTTGATCAGTACAATCAGCAACACAGAATAAGATTGGCAGGTATTGATGCACCAGAAAGCAAACAAGCCTATGGACAGGTTTCCAAACAATCATTAGCAGATATGATTTTTCAGAAACAGGTTAATGTTGATATCACGGGTACTGATCGCTATGGTCGGAAACTTGGAATTATCTATCTTGGCCAGCGTGATATCAACAGAGAACAGGTAGCGAGAGGAATGGCGTGGTCTTATGTACGTTATCCTCAAAAGGATTATGCAAAAGTAGAGGCAAAGGCAAAAAATCAGCGATTAGGGCTATGGCGCGACCAAAACCCCGTTTACCCTGAAACTTATCGACATCAAAAGAAAAATGGACGGTAACAATGGACGATATTCAACGTTATCGTCAGATTTTTGACAATCTACCGACTTTCTTTATTGAAAACCAACGGCTCCGATTCGAAGCCGTTTTTTTTCAAGATAAAGATGGATTAGCAAAACGTGATGGCCAAACCTATCTTTGCGCATTTTCCGGCTGGCTGGCATCAGTAAGGCATGAGGCAGATGAACAGGCAGCAAGGCGGAAAGAAGTCGTCAAACTGCGCCAGCAAGTCAGAAATTTATTACAAAGAATTGAAGGAACACAGGCAAAAAGCACGGACAAAGATATTGATGCGATCAGAAACAACATCATGAACATGATCACTCGTATATCTTGTTGATAATCTGTTTCTTGATTTCAAGCAGATCATCATGAGTGAAAAAATCTTCATTATTGATAATTATTTCATGAAGATAAGCCATTTCTTCATCATTCAGTATTCGATCAATACCGGCTAGGTTCATGCACAGTAGTGCCTTCAGTATGTTCTGGGTTGTATTCAGTTTTTGTTCCAGATAATTGATGCGCTGTATTAATTCGTCATTGGTCTGGATTTTATCACTTGTATTTTCATTTAGAGTAATCATTATGAATCCATTTTTGAACAGTATAGAAATCATTGGTAATGTCGGTAAAAAGCCAATTTTGCGACATCTTAGTGAAAATGTACAAACAACACGTTTAAGCATTGCAGTTACAGATAAATATCAAGATAAAGAACGTACCGAGTGGTTCCCAGCAATATTGTATGGCAAACAGGCAGTGATGGCATGTCTACATCTTAACCCTGGTGACAGTGTTTTGGTGCGTGGTGCAATGCATTCTCGCAAATATGAGCAAGACGGTATTCAACGCATGATCTGGGAAATATACGTTGATAAATTAGTTATTCTGATCAGTTCAAAAAAGGAAATCTAAATGTGGTTTAAAAACTTAATTGTGTATCGTCTATCGAATATTGACGGTTTAACAAATGACAAGCTTGCTGCCGCATTGGCCGCTTTTTCTTTTAGTCCGTGTACTGATTTAAGCTGGAATAGTACCGGTTTTACTGCTCCGGTGGATTTTAATCCGGACATGTTGTTTGCAACAGAAAACGCCTGGCGCATTGCGTTAAAAACCGAAAGTAAGGTGTTGCCCAATTCTGTCATTCAAAACCTTCTGACTGAGAAAGTCCAGAATATCCGTGAAGTCGAAAGACGATCTGTTAGCAGAAAGGAAAAAAGCACACTGAAGGAAAACATCATTGATGATTTACTGCCACGGGCATTCACCAAAAGCCGAAAAACTGAAGCCATTCTGAACTTGAATCAGGGTTTATTACTGGTGAATGAAGCTAATGCCAATCGGGCGGAAATGCTGCTGACAAAACTTAGAAAATCGCTGGGCGGCCTAGAAGCACACCGGCCGCGAACTCAAAACACCCTTTGTAATCTGATGACACACTGGCTTTTACAAGGACATGCGGCTGGCCAGTTTGCATTAGATCGTGATTGTGAACTGAAAGGCTTTGGCGATTCTGCACCGGTCGTGCGCATCAATCGCCAGAACCTGACCGCAGAAGAGATTATTTCACTGGTTAAAAATGAAAAGATGGTTACTCAGCTCGGTCTGTGCTGGCAGAATCGTGTGCGGTTTATTTTAACGCAGGATTTCACCCTGAAGCAGATTCAGTTTCTGGGTGTGGTACAGGAAGAAAGAGGTCAAGCTGAAGATATGGAGAGCATGATGTTTGTTTCTCAATCACTGATGACAGAAGTGCTATGCAACATGCTTGAAGAACTAGTGAAACTACTCGGAGGTTTTAAAAATGGATAAGAAAAAAGCAATTGAAAAAATTAAAAAATGTCTGCGTTTAGCTAAGTCAGCAAATGAATTTGAAGCGGCACAAGCACTCAAACATGCGCAATCCCTGATGTATGAATACCAGATCAATGATTTTGATGTTGAAATGGCTGATGTGATGGAAACCGGTGTCAGAATTCCTAAATCTTATTCTACTTGGCAGCATATTTTGTTTACAGTTTGCAAACGAGCTTTCGGGTGTGACGGTTATATTTTAGAAAATTATGATATAAACCAAGGAAAAACACTGACATATTATAAATTCTATGGAGTAGCCCCAAAACCAGAATTGGCAGCTTATGCTTATAATGTACTGATACGTCAGTTGCGTACTGCTCGCCGTCATTATCTTGCTACTACTTTGAAGCGCGTCAAAATAGCTAAAAACAGAGCCTTTCGAGCCGATCAATTTTGTCTAGGTTGGATTAGTGCAGTGGATAATAAAATTAATGCTTTTGCGGGAACCGAAAAAGAGCAGGCAAAACTTAATGCTTACAAAAAAAATTTGGGTAAGATGACCAGTGTGGCACCACGCTCTGTAACGGTAAAAAATCAGGTCATCAGACAAGCATATCATGATGAAAATAATGGTTATGACCAGGGCAAACATGCACAACTTAATCACGCCATGCCTGGTGGTGAACAGTACAAAATGCTTGAACAGACCTAACCTGCCCCTCTTTTTTAATATTGGCCAGCCTTTAATGTGCTGGCCATTTTCATTCCTTTGCTGACAATTCCTTTTATTTAATCCCCTTTGACCCGCCTCATTTGGTATATACCGGCAAAGATTCCTGGCTGGCCAAAAAATACGATCAACTGAATAAGTCATGGAAGGAAGATCAAATCAAAGTTAAAACCATACTTGCACTGACAGAGCAGCAACCCGTTTTCGGACATACAACTAATCGCTGTAAAACAACGCATTGGTTTACTTTCATGAAGGCATAATATGAAAAAATTCGCCACTACTTTGCTTTTTTTGCTGATCGCATGCACCATTCTTGGCGTGATTGGCCAGTTTGTCGGCAGTCTTATTATGATCCAGCTGGCTCATCTGGATTTATCACCATCACTGACATTGCTATACAAAGTCTACAAAATGGGCGAACACATTCCGCCTAAGCTTGTTACTCCTTTTAAAATTGGAGCCGGTGTTGCCCTGATGCTGACATTTATACCAATCCCGATGGTTATTGTTGCAGCTCTGACTAAACAGAAACGGCAACTGCATGGCTCAGCCCGCTTTGCCAATCGTCTGGAAATCAACCAGACAGGACTGTTGAAGAAAGAATTCACGTCTAAAGATTATCCTGACCTTCTTCTGGGCAAAGTCGGCAAACAATTTCTGAGATGGTCGAGCAATACTTTTCTCTATCTTGCAGCGCCGACACGTTCCGGTAAAGGCGTGGGCATTGTGATTCCAAATTGTCTACATTACAGAGGCAGCTTGGTGGTGTATGACCCAAAGCTAGAAAACTTTCTTATCACTGCTGGTTTCAGAAGAGACAAACTAAAACAGCAAGTATTCTTGTTTAATCCCGCTGGGCAGATGCCGGAACACGCGGTCAATCCCAATGCACCGCTGGTCTCTCACAAGTGGAACCCAGTGACGTATATCAGGCGTAATTACCAGTATATGTATAAAGATATTATGAAAATGGCCACTATATTGATTCCACGTTCTGAGAAAGACAGCGGCTCCAGTACCTTCTTCACAGAATCGGCACAAAAACTATTTACAGGGTTGATGCTGTATATGTTAGAAACCGAAAAGGAACGTGATTTGGCTGATTCGAAACAAAAAAGTACCCTAGCAAATCTGTTTCGCTTAACAGCACCGGTTACAGGACAAACACTGGCAGAATGGATAAAAGAAGAAATTGAACTGCGTGATCAGCAAGAGCATACACAATTAAGCAGTAACTGCAAAACGCTGTTATATGGTTTTGCAAATGGCAATGCCAAAACCGGTGCAGATATTTTGGCAACACTCACTGCACCGCTGGGCGTGTTTCTTGACCCTGTTGTAGAAGCGGCTACCAGTGGTGATGACTTTTTACTTACAGATTTAAGAAAAAAACGCATGACAATTTATCTTGGCATTATTCCAACAGACAGTGATCCCTTTGCACGTCTGACAAATCTGTTTTTCTCACAACTTGTAACGGTAAATATCCAGCAGGGTTTACCTGAAAACAACCCAACCCTGAAATATCAATGTCTATTACTGATGGACGAATTCACAGCTTTAGGAGCAATTCCCGCAATTTTGCATGGGGTAGCTTATATTGCTGGTTATGGTCTGCGATTACTGATCATTATTCAGTCACCATCCCAAGTAACACAAATTTATGGCAAAGAAGCAACGCGTACTTTCTTTACAAATTTCTCTGCGCACATTGTGTTTACACCGCAAGACGATACTGACGCGAAAGAATACAGTGAAATGATCGGTTATGAGACGTTTAAAGCAAGGTCTGTCTCACGTTCTTCCGGCCGTACATCAAGCAACAGCAGAAGTGATTCAGATCAGCGCCGTGCAGTTATGCTACCGCAGGAATTAAGACTGATGCCACAGTCCGACAGCATTATCAGCCTTAACAATACCCGTCCAATTTATGCAAAAAAAATTATGTACTGGCAAGATGAGATTTTCATCAAACGAGCTAATCTGCCCTTCCCTATTGTGCCAGCACTAACCATTAGTGATGGTAAACGCAGGATAAGTACAAAAACTCAGATTGCACAATACATCAGTGCTGAAGAAATGCCAGGCACTGATTTCAGAGATTGCACCAATGCAGGTGAGATTGCTACAAAACTCCTTGCACAACTCATCACACCCGACAGTTCAAAAGAGTACATAGAGCAATTAAGTTATTTTGTTAATCAGAATCTTGGCATTGAATCCATGCCGATTCTGAAATCATTGCTGGCTAATTAAACATTTTTTCAACCGCCGGCCATGAGCCGGTTTTTTATTGGTGAGCATACTATGAGTGATATAGATGAAATTCGTGCAGCACTAAATTTTATTGATCCACACGATAGAGATATGTGGATAAAAATGGGTGCCGCAGTTAAAGATGAATTAGGAGAATCAGGTTTTGATGTCTGGGATAACTGGTCGCAGCAGTCAGATAACTACAAACCGCGTGATGCAAAAAGTGCCTGGAAAAGTCTTAAAGCCGGCCATATACGCATCGGAACATTGTTTTATGAAGCAAAGCAGGCAGGTTACAAGCCTAGTAAGCCGTATACTCCTCCTTCCACAGATGAGCTTGCTAGACGAGCAAAAGACGCGGAACAGCGTCGTCTAGCTGAAGAAAAGGCAACTGCCAGGGCACAACAAAGAGCTCAGCGCACTGCACAAAATATCTGGCGACACAATAAAGACAATAAGGCATCAGCACAACACCCATATTTAGTGAAAAAAGGTATTACTAATCACTATATTTTTGGCCAAATTAGACAAAATAACTATAAAGGTACAAATAATCTTCTGATTCCAGTTTTGCACAATAAACAGATTGTCTCAATGCAATTTATTGATGAGGCCGGTAGTAAACGCTTTCTGAATGGCGGCAGAATGCAAGGCAGTTATACATTCATTGGTGACACTTCACGCATGAATCAGGGCATAATAATTGCAGAAGGTGTTGCGACCGCTGCCAGCCTCTACCAAGCAACTGGTTTACCTGTGGTGGTGGCATTCAATGCAGGCAATCTCAAAGCTGTAGCCGAAAAAATGCAACAGTCCATGTCTGCCGATGTGCCGGTTATTATTGCGGCCGACAATGACGTTTCTCAAACTGGTATCAACAAAGCTAAAGCAGCAGCTGAGGTTTTTGGCCAACGTGCTACAGTCATCATGCCAGAATTCACACCGGAACAGATTCAGCAACATCAGCAACAATCAGGTCAGGATTTATTACCGTCAGATTTTAATGATTTACAGCAACTTGCAGGACTGGAAGCCGTGCGACAAGCCATTGGTCTGACTTACCAGGAGGAACCAGAACAGACACCTGAAAATATAGAGATAGAACCAGAATGGCAAAAACCCGATCGCACACCGTGGGGAGACTTCCCACCAGTCATTCGCAATGGCAATATGGGCGAACTGAAGAATGAGCCGGAATACCGGGCAGCCAAGGGTGGTGATGTCCTAGCTGCTGCCCACCTGATTAGTAAACTGATTAATGATCATACTGCTGAAGCAATCCAGCACATGATCGGTGAACATAAGCCTTATATTGTCCCTGTTCAGGCAGAAGAAGCAACAGGCAAAAATAAAATTCCTCTGGCAATGGCCAATGCTTTTAGCCAGAAATTGGGATTACCGATTGACTATGATATCTGGCAGGCAAATAAAGTCAGTCGAACTGGAGCCGGTATAGATCATCGCCTTGCTTTTCAACCCAAATTTAATGGTAAGGTTGAAGCAGGACGAGAATATATCCTTATGGACGATACCTTGTCAGTTGGAAGTACTATTGCCAATCTGAAAGGCTATATCGAAACTCATGGTGGCAAAGTATTGGGCGCAGCAGTGATGACCGCCCATGAAGGCTCCTTGAATATTGTTATTAAACCTACTATGATTCAGGCTATTAACCGTAAGCACGGTGACGGTATGGATAAACTATGGAAGGAAGAATTTGGTTATGGCATTGATAAACTCACTCAAGGCGAAGCAGGACATCTCAGAGCGGCCAAGAATGTTGACGCCATCAGAACAAGAATCTCTGCGGCAAGAAATGAAACGCGACCTGGAATGGCTGCAACAGAACTACCCAAAATACAGTCGGCTCAACCAGCAAAAGAAATAACCCCTGAAGCCACCGAACCGGTGGCTTCTTCTTTGGTTGAGCCGCCCCTTCAACAATCCCCAACCACTACCGCCGAACCGGCGGTTTTTTTACGTCCGGAGCAAACCAATATGTCAACTGATATGTCAACTGAAACTGAAATTATCAACAGCATTGAATTGAACGAACAGAAACCGGAATGGGTGCATGAACCAGACCCATTTTTTGAACAACGTGATGAGCCTGCTTTCTATGCTGACTTGTCTGCTGAATCATACTATGCCTCACCTGAACCTTTTAATACACAAGATAAGCAAGTGCAAACCAATGCTGAAGCTAAACCGGAACTAAAACCTGAAGCAGAACCGGCAGAAGCCAAACCAGTAACTACGTCTAAAAAGGTAGTCCAACAGGAAGATAATCCAGCACATCAAACAGAGCCAGTCACCCCTACAGGCAACGAGCCTGAAGCGGAGCAATCAGAAACAAACCAACCTGAACCCGACCAAACTACCGAACCTGAAGCGTCAGAAAACCAGGAAAGAAAACCAATCACTGATTTACATTATGACACACCACAACATCTGATCGATCGCTACATTGTCGCTGATGGCAAGTATCTGTCGGCCGCGAACGGTACTACTGTACTGTTTGAAGACAAAGGTAAAAAACTGACTACTGCTAAAACAGATATGCAAACTGTGCGCGATATGCTTGAAGTAGCGAAAGCAAAAAACTGGGACAGCATCAAATTGTCCGGCACACCTGAATTCAAAGCAATGATGTATGTAGCGGCTGAAAGCCAGGGCATTCGCACCAGCGGTTATAAACCGACCGCGGCTGATCTTGCCATTGTTGAAAAACTGCGTGGTGAACAGGCATTAAACAGCATTGAAGCCATAACTCCTAAACTGGAACAAACACAAAAGCAACAACCACAACCGGCACAGGCTAAGGCAACCAGTACAAAACAGGATGGACAGCCAGCACAGAACAAAAATCCTTCAGGTGAACGCATCGTTGCTCATGCCAGTGCAAGCTATAAGCACAATCCGAAAAGTCAAGAAAGCTACTATATTACTTTAGAGAATAACGGCCATCAGCGAACAGTCTGGGGCATTGGATTGGCAGAAGCTATTGATAAAGCACATGCAAACATCGGCGACATGATTCAACTCAATAATCTTGGCAAAAAACCGGTTACAATTCATGTGCCTGTTCATGATGACAATGGACGGGTGATTGATTATGAAGAAAAAAATACTCATCGGAATGTTTTTGAAATTGATGTACTTACTAAAGCACCTATGAAAGAACCGTCACGGCCAGAACCAGAAACCCATACCGCAGCACAACCAGCCGCCGAATCGCAACCTGAATCAACACGAACTGAGGCCAGTCCTTCAGCACCGCAACAGCCCACTGAAACTGAACCTGTCAAGGCCAGTAAAGAGGATATGGATTTTAACGCGGCAAAAGACCTGTATCTTCAGAAAGCTGAAAAACTAAGTAAAGACGAAAAGGCGAAACTGATGTTTTATGAGCAAAATACCATGAAAGCTATAGATCGAATGCCAGCAGAAATTCATCATATAGCTTTACAAAATTTCTATGTCAATACGGTTAAGGCGATGCATGGCAGTAAGTTTGATGCACCACACCCGATTCAAATACCAACACATGAAACAAAACGCGCTGAACCAGCGCAGCGGACAGAATCAGTAACACAGGTAACGATTGATGAAACAGAAATAGACAGATAAGGACAGAATATGACTGATTTAGAATTGATTGATGATAGTGAGCCATTGGAAAATTTTTTAATGCCTGAAGAGCAAGAGGTACTTGCAGAGCTAACTGAAGAACAGTTTGATGATTATCTTGATGCCTGTAGCTCTTATGAGGCAATGAAAGCCTATCTGGACAATCCAGACAGTCCACCCCAAGCCAAGGTATTACTTGATCTGAATTGCTGGAAATAACCCTCTGTCTCATTATTACTCAACGTATTACCCTGCCCTGCTAATGTTTAGTAGGGCTTTTTTTGTATTTCGGAATAACCATGAATAAGAAATCATCACCACGAAAACCGTCTTATGCCGAAAAAGTCACTAATGAATTAATTGAACGCATTAAACAAGGCACTGCGCCCTGGCAACTCCCATTTAAGCCCATCAATAACGATGGCGTTCCCTATAACCATATAACAGGCAACAAATACAACGGCTTTAATGAACTTTATCTGATGATGCAATCCCGTGAAGACCCACGCTGGCTCACATATAAACAAGCCCAATCCGTTGATGCACAGGTACGCAAAAGCGAACGCGGAGTTACATTACAACGAGTTATTCGATACACGGACAGAATTAAAAAAGATGAAAACGGACAGCCGGTTAAAGATGAGAAGGGGCAACCAGTAACAGTGCGGGCATATTTAGACAAACCCATCATTAAAACCTTTGTTGTCTTCAATGCCGAGCAGATAGACGGCCTGCCTGCTTATGAAAAAGAACCACTACCCGAATTAACATGGGACAACGATCATGCCGCTGAACGCATTCTGACAGCCTCTGGAGCAGATATTCAGCATAAGCCTGGTGATATTGCTGGTTATTATGTTGAAAAAGACAAAATAATTTTGCCGGAAAAAGTACAATTTCCCGATGCCGGTTCATACTATGCCACTGCTTTGCATGAATTAGGTCATTGGACAGGTCATTCCAGTCGCTTAGACAGAAATATGGAAGGCAGTTTCGGTTCTGAATCTTATGCAAAAGAGGAATTACGGGCTGAAATCGCTTCCATGATGCTCACCCGTGAATTGGGTTTACCGCATAACCCTGATCGTCATGCTGCTTATGTAGAGAGCTGGGTTAATGTCCTACAGAAAGATTCCAGTGAAATTCTGAAAGCCGCTGGTGATGCTCAAAGAATCAAAGACTATGTGTTGTCATTTAACCATGAACAATCCCAATCCATAAAACCAGACAATCAACCTGACCCATCACCACATCAATCCCCCGCCCCTACAGCCACAACATCAATTCCAGAACCCAATCCTTTTACTGAAGAACGACTGGCTAATGCCAAAAGCCAATATTACAGCCAGTCGGTCAGGCTGAATACCAAAGAGAAACAAACCCGCCTGTTATTGGAGTACACGATGGAAAAAACCATTACAGGCATGAATCCGGATATGAAACTCCAGACCCAAATTAACTTTTATGAAAATCAGGTCAAAGAATTCAATCAATCAAGGAATACCGAACCTGAACAGGAACGATAGAAAGCCAAACCATGTCTACCTCACAAATTAAAATCTGGGGATTGCCCGCCGAGGCACAGGAAAAATTAACCCTGATCGCAAAACAAAAAGTGCATAAAGCCAGTATTTCTCTTTTGGCTAAAACCTTATTAATGCAATTGCTGGAAACAACTGCTACTGTCCCTGAATCTGAAATATTAACTGAAGAAAGATACCGGCTGGAATTAAAACTCTCACCGGCAATGTATCACTATCTCAAAACCGTTGCGGCACAACAATACATGACACCTAACGCCGTGGCCGTCAACATTCTCAACAGCTATAGAGATCAACACCCGACTTTATCGGACAAAGAGGCTGAAGCACTGTATCAGTCCAATTATCAGCTACTACGCATTGGCCGCAATCTGAACCAAATTGCCAGACAACTGAATATCGGTGAAGCCACCAGTCTGACCGCCCAGGAAATCCGGCAGTTACGTGAAATCATAGAACAACATACCGATAAAGTTAAAGACTTATTACTGGCTAATCAACAACGTTATTATTGAGGCAAACCATGTCACTACAAAATCGTATCGATGACTGGCTTTTGGGTTATAAAACCCATGCAGTCAATCAAAAAGATTCAGGCGGATTTGGTTCTCCAGGTAAATCACCCAAATCCAGCAGTAAAAAACCACTCAAGCCAGGCTACGGTCTGGCTAATTTACGCGCTGCAGCTTTAAAACAACCCGAAGTGATGGTTAAGATTACCCGCAGACAAAGCGGCAACAGTAACGGCTTAAAGGGCGTTCGCGGCCACATGGACTACATCAGCCGTCATGGCAAGATTGAAGTAGAGAATCAGGACGGTGAAATTCTGAAAGGCAAAAAAGCTATCCAGGAACAATTAAAAGACTGGCAGAAATTGGGCATTAAAGAAGAAAGTAACAAGCGAGAAGCATTGAACATTGTCCTATCCATGCCTGCTGGCACACCGGCCAACGCAGTTAAAAATGCCGCCCGCGCATTTGCTGAAGACCAGTTTCTCGATCACCAGTACGCCTTTGCCCTTCATTCCCACGCTGACAATCCGGACGAACCAGCGCACCCTCATGTCCATTTGTGTGTCTTGATGCGCAACCAATATGGCCAAAGGCTTAATCCACGGAAAAATGATCTGTATGAATGGCGGTTGCGGTTCGCCGAAAAGATGCGTGAACAAGGGATTCCCTGCGCTGCTACCCGCCGCCAGCATCGTGGCGTCACCCAGACAGAAAACAGTACCATTAAAGCCATGAAAAAACGAGGTCATCTTGGCAAGGTGCAACAACGCCAAATCAAAGAGCTGATTGAAGCCTTGAAAACCAATGAACGGCCAAAGCATTTGTTTCTGAAAGAAGCCATGGAAACACGGGGCATCATTGTGAGTGAGTATAACAAGATATCCAAAGGGCTATACCAGGCTGGTTACAAAACGGAAGCAAAGATCATCAGCAAACTGGCAAAAGAGGTCAGTAAGGCTGGATTTGATACCAAAGCACAGGTTCAATTTGATCAGGTGCAATCTAAATTACAGCCTAAACAGGCAAATGACTTAGCAAATATTCCTACAGAACGATAATTGAGAACAAAATGATGAAGGGTCTATGTTTTCACATAGACCCTTCATTACTCGTGTGTCCAGAGGGGAAGATTATAAAATCCGCAAGTCCTCTAGCAATTGGATCTAATTATAAAAAGTTCTTATAAATTGTCAACTATTATTAATTAAAAAAATGAGAATGCGTAAGTCAATAGTGTAAATTTTCGCATTTTCCTAAGGTTTAATATAAATAAATATTAAATCTCTACAAAATTAAAAAATTTCATTATAATGAAAAAAATTAAATTTATTTGTTTTTAAAATGCCAATTACTCGCCAAGATTGTAATGCGTTAATAAACTCATTATCCCAACCTCGTTTAAATACTTATTTGAGGGAAACTAAAAATGATATATTAAAAGCAATAGAATTATACCAATTGAATGCAGAGGTTTCCGCTGCCTTTTTACCTTCATTGAATATTTGTGAAATTACTATCAGGAATGCTATTTCTGAAGCTCTAAAAAAACGATACGGCGATGAATGGGCACGGAATCCAGGTTTCGAAAGATCTCTACCTAATGAAATTAGATCCACTTTAATAAATTTGACAAAAAATGGTATAAAGAAAGAGAGAAATGGAAAAGAGCAAAAAGAAAATTTAAGTAATGATGATATCATTGCACAATTAACTTTACATTTTTGGCAAAAATGTTGTTCAACAGGTTTTGAAAGTTCTTTATGGAAACAAAATTTGTATGTTTCTTTCCCTAATTTGCCAAAAGAGGAAAACACAATAAGAGAAAATATCAAACTTCTACAAGGTTCTATTAATCAAGTAAGACATTTAAGAAATAAAATTGCTCATCATGGGAATATTTTTAAATTAAATTTAATTGGTTATTACCAAGAAATTATTCAACTGACGGGATACCGATGCCCTGTTACAAAGTCGTGGTTAGAATCCAATACATGGTATTTACCTAATCTTATTCATAAAATTGACCGTTTATTACCCAATAAAAATTAATTGGCTAACAATAATGAATTTTGCCGCAGTAGGGGGCAAAATATTAGACCCATGCAAAATGCTGCTTTCGGTGCATTTAGCGTGGGTTTAATATTTTGGGGGCGTGGGGACGTTGTGACGGAACACAGTGAAGTGCAACGGGGCTGCTGCGGAAAAAAATAAAAGTCAGATATCTGACTTTTATTTCCTTGTTATTTGCTTTTTAAAATCCCCATTTCATCACTCTACTTTCATCAAAAATCGGCAATTCCGTCAAATCTTTATCCCACCAAGTACCATGCGCACAACGGCGACCCGATTCAATTAAAAAACCAATATATCGCTCTATGGTTTGCGCTTGTATGAGTTTAAAAACTTTAACAATTGGGTGGTCGTCATAATCTTCTGAATTCGTGCATTGATAACACACAAAAGCAGCTAACCAAGCTATTTGTAGACGATCATAAATATCTTTATAGTTCCAGTGGTAATATTTAAATACATATTCTCCTGTTTCCTCCATTTCTTCAATACTCACTTTTCTTTTATTCAGAACGGATTGTAAGTTTAATTTTCTTATACAATAAATCCATTTATTAATAGAAAATGTATCATTTTTATCAAATACTTTAGAATCAATTAAAACAGAAATTAAAGCGTTAATTGTTTCTTCATTTACAACCATACAAGACATATCAAACTTTCCTTAAATAAAATATTTATATTTTGGTCAGGTAACTTCCCTGCCCTATTCTTTTGAACCGGCACACAACTCTTTTCATCAAAAAAACTTCTTTGAACCCATTCGACAAACTCAATTTTTAAAGAACATTAGCCATTCCGGTTTTTTCGGAGCCGCTTCTTACCAATCCATGATTCCGTCAATGGCGAGCCAAAAATGCCCACAAGGATTTTGGTTGTACTGGCGCGGGTAACACGGGTGCAACCAAAACCGGAGGCTTGTCCTTGTGGGCATTTTTGGCTTGACATAGGATTCATGGAAGGATTGGTAATAAGCGGCCTTACCCGAAAAAACCGGAAAGGCTGATTTGCCAGTAATTGAGTTTGTGGAATGGGTTCTAGGAATTTTTGCTATGGGTGTAAGAATTAAAATAATCGGCCACGCAGTGGCCACAATAACCGCAGTAGGGGGCAAAATATTAGACCCATGCAAAATGCTGCCTTCGGTGCATTTAGCGTGGGTTTAATATTTTGGGGGCGTGGGGGCGTTGTGGCGGAACGAAGTGAAGTGCAACGGGGCTGCTGCGGCAGTGGCGAAAGCCACTGTTTAATTAATCAGAACAAAGCCAATTGTTCTAAAAGGTCGATTTTTTGTTGATTATCAATCTGAGAAGAGGATATCAACACTGGCTCTGGGTCTTCAGTATTCATAACTAACGGTTCTTCTTTTACAACATCAGTATCAGCCTCTTTAATTTTTTCTTTTGTTTTTATTTTATTTTCAAAATTATAAGCCACCCATGCTGATGTGCGCCACACAGTATGATATTTGTTAGTGGCAGAATTACCGTGTAGAATTTTTGCTGGTATGCCGTATAACTCACATTGAATATAGCACATCAAAACACAGGTTAAATCAATGTCTGCGCCCATAACACACATATTTCTTTCAATGTCATAACCCAAATCTGCTACTTTTTGTGCAAAAGTAATTATATTTACGCCACTTCCGCAGGTCGGTTCCAGTACACTAACAAATGATTGTTCGGCTATTTTTGCTTTTATGGCCTCACCAGTTGCGGTTAATTCAGCTAATATTTTTGCAATAGATAATGGTGTGAAATATTGGTCTTTTGATTCATCTCCTAAATTTAACTGCATGAAGACATCCCCTAATAAATCAATATACTCACTTTCCTTAGCCGCTTGAATAGCGAGAATAACTAACCCTAAGAGAGAGGAAAAATCCTTAAATTCATCTTGGGTATATTTTCTTTTGATTTGATTAAACAGTTCTTCTAAATCAGAATCACAACCATACCGGTTATATAAAGCAATTCCGGACATCTGAATAAAATCCCTGAAAACTTCCCGAACAAAATATTTACGTGAAAACCCATTTAATAATTTGACCATCTGTTTTTTATATTCATCAACCTTATCCATGTTCCCTGCCCTTTTTTCAAATTAATAAAACCTTTGCGGCGGGTGCCGCTGTGTTGTGATGGCGTTAAGAATTTTCAGAACCATAAAGTCCAGACTGGCCTGGTATGGCTTTCATCTTCTTTCGGTACGCTTGCGTGGTGGAAAAGGTGGAAGACGTGCCAGGACACTTGTCTTGGTCTGGACTTTATGGTTCTGAAAATTTAGACATCAGCAAACAACACAGCGGCACCCGCCGCAAAGGTTTTTAAATCTTAAGCCGAGGATCGGCGTTTCCGCGAATGCGGAATATTGGCAAAACGGGTCGTTTTGCCGGCGCAAGCCTATCCCGCGTTTAATTTTTTCATTTGTTTTTTTGTTGTTTTTCAGAAATGGAACGCGGCCAACTTTTAATTAGAGTTAATTTATACGTAACTTATAGGTAATTTATAAATTTTCTAATTAATATTGATTTATTTCCTGTTTATTTTATTAAATATTTAGATTATATTGTTATATACAAGGATATATAGACTATATTTGTATTTATTTTATGTTACTATCGGGTAATATATAGTTAATTGGAAGCAATCTAATGGATATAAAAGAATTTATGCAAGAAGTTAAACCAGCTGCAAGAAAATCAAAACTAGAACCATTTCAGTCTGATATCATGACGCTTTATCAAAATGGTTATAATTTGAATCAAATATTAATTTTCTTAGAGCGGAACAATATCCAGATTAGCAAACCTGGCCTTCAAAGATTTATTAAGAGAATAAGCAACCACTCTCCGTTAAAACCAACTCAACAAAGTCAAATGATCATAAAACACGATACACAACAAAGCCAGAAACCTAGTTCAGACAAACCAGTGCCTTCTTGGGCAAATGGTTTCAATAGAGATGAAATGTTCTAAAATATCAAGACAGAAAAATGAATACAGAAACCTCTTGATGAATGGATTTAGCCATTGGCCAATAAAAAGGACAAATCCAATATGAATCTGTCCTTGCTTAAGATTTATAGCCTTACTTCAAGCCATTGCCGAATGCAATGGGATAACATTTCTGTGTGTTTTTTGTTCTGCCTGCCAGAGATCATAACTTGTCTGCATGCCGGCCCAAAGAGCACTGCTGGTACCTAACAATATTGACAACCTTACTGCCATATCGGCTGAGATAGCCGCTCTGCCATTAAGTATGCGAGACAGTGCTGCCCGAGTAACGCCCAAACGTCTGGCAGCTTCTGTAATGCTGGTTTCACCTAGATATTCACGTAATATTAAACCTGGATGGGGGGGATTGTGCATCGGCATTATTATTCCTTTCTAACCTTAATGATAATCCTGATAATCAACAATTTCAGCATTTTGTCCTATAAATTTAAAGGTAATACGCCAGTTACCATTGACTTTAACACTCCAGTGATCTTTCAGATTCCCTGATAATGAATGCAATTGCCAGCCTGCTGCGTTCATATCCTCAGGCTGCAATGCATGATCCAATGTAAATAAAATCAGAGCCAATTTATTAGCATGAGAGGTTTGAATACCTGATTTATTACCAGTCAGGAAAAACCGCTCTAGTCCTTTATGTTTAAAATTTTTAATCATTTAATGCTTCCATGTGTACCTATACTATACATTAAAATCATGCTCAGTACCAAGTCGTTCTAATTTTTCCTACCGGTTTTCCCTTCAAAAAATAAAAAATGTCTGGTCGCGCTGATGCGCGTCATACTTTTATGAATGTTGTCTATGCTGATATCTATGTATAGCGTGTACATCAGCGGCAAACTACTTTGCTATTTTCAAACAAACTACTTTGTACTCTATGTACAAACATATGATTTTATTTATTCTTTTATTAAGAAGAATAACCTGGACTTTCCAGAGGAAATAAGGCAATAACCACAGAAATTGGTTCCTTCCACAATTAACCTGGTAAAAAATGCGCTGTTTACTGACAAATCACTTGATTCAGGCATAAAAATACCACCAGATGGTGGTTTTGGTGTCTTACAGATACGGCTAAACACAGTGAGGTTCACTGTGCTATTTCAATTGACCAATCATTCTGAGTACATTGTCTCGGTGCTTCATCGCTTCAGCTTTTGATATAGGTTCTTCTTGCTTATCCGGTGGTTTTACTTCAGGCGACACGGGCGGATTAGTTACTGTAGGTTTTCTGCCATCATTATGTTGACTTGACCAATTTGCATCACGAAAGAAAAAGTTTTTCCAACCGCCTTCAATAGCGGCTGTCATCGTGACAATAATATCAGCGCCTTGTTTTTGTAGTTTTTCGATCTGTCTGACCCATTTTCGTTTTAATGGCTTGGTTGGTGCCTGGCCAGTTTTTGAGCGGCGTGTATCTAAATATTCATGCCATAGCTCAAGTGGAATAAACTTAGGTAAAAGGAAACCATCACGATCACGATGAAAATTATCCTGTGTGGTGGGTTCAATACCTTTTTGCCTACATAATAATCTATGTAATTGATCAATATTCAGTTTCCACCACATACGGCCAAATACTCCTGCGCGGCGATACTGGACAACACCCAATTCGATTAATATATTGCGGGATTTTTCATAGATACGCCTACTGATATTGGCCATTGAAAATTCATCAGCACTGAGATAAAACCAACCCATGCGTTCGGGCTTGCCATTCTCAACCATTCTGGTTTTATAGAATAGGCGTGCCAGTACATTTGCGGCATCTTTATCAGCACATAATTGTTCAAAACCGCTAAAACTAATAGCGGTTGCCGTTTTATCAAGAGTTAAAGCAAGTTCAATTGCTAACATTTAGCTTTTTAACCCCAAATACTCTTAGCATCTTTTCGCAAATCATAGCGCGTGACTTCTCCTTCAGTGGCTTTTTCAATTGCTACTGATAATTTTGGCGATGGTACGCGAATACCCTTCGAACAATGTGATAAATAAGTCGGATTACAACCAATTTTTTTTGCTAAAACTAATCTTTCGCCGCGAGGCTTTGATTTAAAATACATATATAAATTCATTTATCGGTCTACCTTCTTTATATATTGATTGTTTAGTATATCATTTGATACTTTTAATAATCAATTAATATATATCAAGAGGACGTTTATAGAACTCTATAAAATTGTTACATTCCACGTATGGAAAAAATGGATATGTACGCAATACGTTTAATTAATTTACGGAATCTAGTTCGTAAATATGGTGGTCAAAAAGGATTTGCGGATAAAGCTGAAATTTCGGCTAATCAGCTAAGTCACATAATAGGACCAAATCCAATTAGGAATCTAGGTGAGAGATTAGCACGTAAAATAGAAAAGAATCTTCATCTTGAAAATCTATACTTAGATCAGCAACACAACAAAGACATAAATAATGATCTTGATATTAATGTAATTTTTTCTCATGAAATTGAACCAAAACATGAAACTTATCAATTTATAAATTCTAAACCGAGCTTGTGCTTTACAAATGAATGGGCAACAACAAATGGTTTTGCCACAACTGAAATTTTTGAGTTTCAATATCAACATAATAATATGTATCCGAACATTATAATCGGTGATTTACTCGCAATTGATACTTCTAATACGCATTTACAAGATAAAAAGACATATCTCATCTTAATAAATGGTGACATAACAATCTTTCGTATATTTAGACAACTTAATGGAACTATCATTTTTTCAAATGACAACAATGAAAAAAATTTATATCCAGATTTGATTGCGACTACAGACCAGATTCAACGGATTCGTGTAATTGGTTCTGTAGTCGCATTATTTAGAAAATTTATTTAACATCTAATCTTGTTTTTAATATTCTATACAATTCAAAGGCAAGATTATTATCGACTTCAAATTGATCTTTTATTAATTCTTTAATATCTTCTGTTTTGATTAAATAAGCACCTGGCTCTATTTCTTTTAATACTAATTTACCATCTTCATCAAAATAAACAACAAAGGCAGAAAATTTATATTTTTCGAAGATATCAATGCACTCAGAGAGATAGGGATTAAGCATATAAAAAATCTTTCTTAGTAAAGTAAATGAATCTTAATTTTTTTTCATTTAGTTTAAAAATTATAAATATAACTAGTTTTATATATCTATGGAATAGATGAAATGTAAAAATTACAATTTAAAATATATCTTATGATATATTTCAATCAAATTTAGTTGCTAAAAAATATATCTTTTGATATAGTTTGAGAAATTAATGTTCTTTAACAATTTAGTCCGAATAATTCCAAATAGATGTATTTATTTTGGTAATAAGGAAAATAGTTGCAGTTTGCTTGTCAAACTTCACAGCTAGTTAATTGATCATGCGAATCAATTAATCGCTGAGACACAATCGGCATAGCAAACGGCATGGCGGGACACTTTGGTCGTCACGCAATCAGTGAATAGCTCTAGCGACAGACAAAAATCTCAAGCGGAGAACCAAAGCCGCCCATCTGCGAAATCTTAAGACCTTCAGTTTTAAGGTCGTGGCGGAAATAACGGCAGACACAGATTCAAAACCAGGCAGCTTGGCGATACCAGGCTGCCTATATTTTGGATTTGTTTTCAACATATCACTAAATTAGCTGATGCCATTTCATGGTCTTTATAGTATGATTAACATTGTTAATCATAGGAGTTTAAATATGGCTGCAAATGCACTCGTTACTACTCGCGTCAATGCCGACATTAAAAATGAAGCATCAAAAGTACTGGCCTCAATGGGTTTAACCATATCTGATGCCGTGCGTCTGATGCTCATCAGAACCGCCAGGGAAAATACCCTGCCTTTTGAAATCTGGCAGCCTAATGCTGAAACCATGGAAGCCATTGAGGAGGCGCGTTCAGGTAAACTTAAAGCGCTCTCTCTGGATGAGGCAAAAGCAGAAATAAAGGCTATTTTCAATGAGGCAGATTAAATTAACATCTCGGTTTAAAAAAGATTTGAAACGGGAACGCAAAGGTCGGCATAAGGAAACTCTTGAAGCCGACCTTTTCTCTATTCTGAACTTGCTGTGTAGCGATGCTATCTTACCTGCAAAATACAAAGATCATGCACTAACAGGAGACTGGTATCCCTACCGGGATTGCCATATCAGGCCTGATCTGGTGCTGATCTATCAGAAACTGAGTGATGGCGAATTGCTGATTCTACAATTATTGCGTTTAGGAAGTCATAGTGAATTAGATATATAACTCTCAAAAACCGGACAGTACCAGACAAAAATCTCAAGCGGGCAACCCATACTGCTCCTCTGAGAAATCTTGATAGTTAGTATTTTTCTGGCTTTTAAGGTCGTGGCAACGCGGAAATAACGGTAGATACAGATTTAAAACCAGGCAGCTTGGCGATACCAGGCTGCCTATATTTTGGATTTGTTTATCAGAAAAGGATCAACCATTGGATACTAAAAAGCAACTACACATTGCAGGACAAACGTTCACAATTATCCGTAATCTGTCCAACTATCGTCGTAATCCAGCGGCAGTAACTTCTGAACTTGCTATTAGAAACTTACAGATTATCGGTGATTTATCCGAGGCATTACACAATCTACCGATGAATAATATTTTTGTTGAATCTCTGGTTATCAGCCAGTTAAAAAGTTTTATCGGAGACTATCCGGAATTTAAGGATTATTTTCAGGATATGGTGCTTTAGCAATAAATGGACGTAGTGAAATTTTGGGGGGTGTGTGATGATTGGTGATCTCATCATAATGATTGTGGCATCAATATTCTTCATAGGATTTGGATTTCTTATAGGCTGTATGATAAGTGATATTATTTCTAATGGACCAGTTTGGTGGATTATCATTACAACAACATGTATTTCTATTTTATTGTCTGTTGGAATGTTCGCATCATATTTTGATGAACATAAAAATAATGATTCTCTTACCACAACCGTCAAAAAATTACCGGATGGTCGAAAGGTCACTTGTCTGAAAAGTGATACTAGCTTGAGTTGTGACTGGGGCAATGTCGAAAAAAGCAAACAAAATAATGATTATCAGAAAAAGGGTTCGAGAGAAGATAAACGATAATTTACTAGGAATTTAACATGCTATTGAATCTTATTTTATTGATTATTGCCATAAATATTCTGTTTCTCTTTTTCAGTGTTTGGAGAATTCTGATTAATATTCGTGCACTACAACGCTTGATAGACCTTCTGATAGTAGCGAAATTACCAAAGGAATCACACAATCAGAATGATTCCATTTAAGTTAATTAACTGATTGATAGGTAACATCACAATGAACGATATTCAGACAATTCTTGGCTTAATCGCATTAATTCTCACTCAGATAAGCATATTTCAGGCATATGTGTTGTGGGCTGCATCTTCAATTTCAAAGGAAAAGGTGGTACGCCAAGGAAATCGCTCACTACGAAAGTAAAGCCGAAGTGTCCGTTTGTATGACTTTGGAAGCCTTGATCCACAAGGAATCCAGAGAATCATAACAACATTATTATTTCTTTTCTCATTAACAAATAATGGCTGAATAATCATATTTATATTTGTTATTCTATTATTGCGCCATATAGATTCATTCATAAATTTTTCGGGGGTTACATTTAATACTTTGTAACGTATCACACCTACATTTCTTTGATTGACTACAACAATTTTTCTAAGTTTATAAGGCAATTGTTCAAATCGACCCAAATTGAGACGGATCTCAAGCAACCCAGTAAAAGGATTTATTGAACAGAAATAATTAATAGGTGGCCTGATACTTTGCCGTTTATCAATATATAAGATTATCAATGTACCGGCTAAAAGGAATGCAGATATTCCACTGAATATGGTCGTCCAAGACATGAATTTTAGTCCATTCTTTAATTATAGAAACCAAGAGAAAGGTATTAAGAATTAATATTTTTCTCTCTTACAATGAAACTTTCTTATTATATTTTAGAAAGATAACTTTATGAAAAAATATTTTATCCCGCTGGCCATCACGGCCAGTTTTTCTTCATCATTAGCTATGGCTGATACTGATGATTTATTGACAGGTGATGTCAAATTGGCTTGCGAAGCAACCCTATGCCTTTCAAGTGGCGAGCGGCCAAATGAATGTACCCCGTCAATTAAACGTTACTTTTCAATCAGCGCTAAAAAGATGAGCGACACGATCAAAAAGCGTAAAAACTTTCTTGAGCTATGTCCTGCTAGCAATGAAAAGGGAATGCCAGAGTTGATAAACGCAATTGCAAACGGCGCTGGTCGTTGTGACGCTGCTGAGCTTAATCGCGTTATGCGCCGTACAAAGATCATTCAAAAATGTGAAAAGAGCGGATTCTGGCACAACGGACAAGAACAATGTACATCAGTACAGATTTCTTATATTAAGCCAGCCAAGCCATCTTACTGTACAGCATATGAACAGCAAGGCTGGACTTATAACGTAGATCAGGTCAGATATGTTGGTGATCCAGATCATGGTGGCCGGTGGATTAATCAATAATATCTCACATTAGTATTTCTCTCCTCTGTGTTCGTTAACCCGAACCTTCCCCGCTTTCGCTTCATTTCCTTACAGCGTCTGCGGGGTTTTTTACAAGTGAAAAGGCATTTCAGCGCGCGAAGTGGCTTTTTCTTTGTGAAAATTAATATTCAAAAAAGGAAAATCATATGCAAGCAGTTCATATTATTGTGCAGGTAAAAGGCGGTTGCGGGAAAAGCCTGGCTGCCGCACAGCTAGCGCAATTTCTAATGGCAGAAAGTGCGGCAATGGCTATGCCAATACCGGTTCATTGTTATGATACTGACCCTGGTAACCATACCTTCGCTGGGTACAAAGCTTTTAATACGCAAATTGTGCCTATTCTACCAGAAGGTTCAATTACCATTGATGCCTTAGTCTTTGACAGCATGATTGAACAAATTATAGATAAAGAAGGTATTGCAGTTATTGACAATGGGGCTGGTAGTTTTATTCCCCTCATCCAATATTTAAGTGAATGTTCAGTACTTGATCTACTCAAAAGCATGAATATTGAAGTCTTTTTTCATGTACCAGTTATTGGTGGGCAATCGATGGAAGATACTTGCATGGGTCTGGGAAAAATCCTAGGGATGTTTGATGCAAGTGTAGTGGTCTGGGCTAATGAACATTTCGGTAAATTAGAACTGGACGGCAAACATTTAACCGAACTTAAAATGTTGAAAAAATATGACGATAAAATTCTGGGCATGGTACCAATGAAAAATCACGTTGATGATCTGTTCGGAAAAGACATTGCAGAAATGTTAAAACATAATTTGACATATAAGGAGGTGATGGAATCTCCTTCATTTTCTCGTATGCAACGTCATCGATTACTGGCAATCAAGAAAGAATATTTCGCCAACTTAGCTAATCTTCCACTGTTTAATATTGACCAAATCGTGGACAAAAACTAGGGAACAATGATGAATGATCAGGTTAAATCTGTCATCAATGATGTATTTCAGATAACTGGTGAAAAGATAAATGAAGACGACCCATTGATTACTGAATTCTTGATGAATCGTCATTTTTTTGAAACTGAAATCAGTAAGCTCAAATTAAATGATGCTGCCGAAAGAGAAGAATTTCTTTCAGCATTTTCTAAAATGGTTCAGGAATTATCAGCAAAAGTAGATCAGGTTGAACAGCTACGGAAACAGTTACTGCTTGAGCTACTGCAAAAGAACCAGGACATTCAGGCTGAATCCGCCGAAAAAATTTATGGACGGGTCGGTCATAAACTGGATCAGCTTCTATCCAAAAGACCGATACAAAATAGTATTAATTGGTCATTCATCATCTGTATGGTTCAGTTGGTTATTCTCATCTACATTGTACTGAGGTAAATTATGCTTATTGATCGTAGGGTTGAGGTAGTTGAAACCCACAAGGTTTCATCATCTTTCGAACCAAAACCAGAATCGTACCCGCACTATTGGTTGCAGCCAATCGCTACGGAAACAGGCAAGAAATATTGCCTGTTTTTTTATATTAGTCCAGCAAGTTATCTGATTCTAGCAAATGGTCTATCACGACCATTAGCGATTAGAAGCTTAAAACGATGGCGGCAGACAGCACTGTTTGACGTATTTGAAGTGTTTTATGGATAAATAAATGGTTAATCTGATTACTTATACAGTCATTGATGCTGCAAAAATTTGTCATTGTCATGAAGAAACTATTAGAAGGCATATTCGATCAGGTGAATTGGCTGCCCGAAAAGTAGGTAAAGGTTATTGTATTACAGCGAGTGCGCTTGACGCTTTTCTAAATGATTTGCAAAATGAACAAGTGCAAGTATCACTCGAACGTAAAGGAGTGAGCAAATGTCTCTTTATCAAAGAGAAAACGGATTTTGGTATATTGACGTCATCACGCCAGATAAAGAGAGAATTAGACGCTCTACTGGCACCAGAGACAAAAGGCAGGCGGAAGAGTTGCACGATAAAATCAAGCATGATTTGTGGCGACAAAGTCGTTTGAAGGAAACACCTAAATATACCTGGGACGAAGCAGTATTAAGATGGATTAAAGAGAAAAAAGATAAAAGGAGTCTTAAAGCTGATTTAAGCAGACTTAGAAACCTGCCAGAATTAAGGGGGATTTTTCTGCATGAACTATCCAGAGACAATATTATGCATGTAATCAGATCGAAGCCCTGCGGTGATAGTACTAAAAATCGCTATATTGCGGTTGTCCGCAGCATCTTGAATGCATGTCTGAAAGACTGGGGCTGGCTTAATGAAGTACCATATCTGAAACAGTATCAGGAACAGAAAAAGCGTATTCGCTGGTTAAAACCAAAGGAAGCTGAACGACTGATTAATTGCCTCCCTGACTACATGGCAGCGATGGCCAGATTCAGTCTTGCAACAGGGCTAAGGCAGCGAAACGTGTTCAATTTAAAATGGGAACAAATCAATATGGTGACAAAAGTGGCAACTTATTATCCTGATGAGATGAAATCAGGCCACGCGTTGGGTATTGCATTAAATGAAACTGCAATGAAGGTATTACTTAATCAGACGGGTAAACATCGTGAATACGTGTTTGTTCATTCGAGAAACAGACCGGTCAAAACACTGAACGACAAAGTCTGGCATAAAGCTCTAGATAAAGCAGGCATTGAAAATTTCCGATGGCATGACCTTAGACACACATGGGCAAGCTGGCTGGTACAAAGCGGCGTATCTTTGTATGCTTTGAAAGAAATGGGCGGTTGGGAATCAATAGAGATGGTACAGAAGTATGCACATTTATCACCGGCTCACCTACATCAACATGCCAAAGCCATTGATGAAATAATGGAAAAAAGCCACAAATCTGACACAGACAGAAATGTGGCTTAGAAATTAAATCAGAAATATACAATTAACTCATTGATCTGATTTTAAAAATCTGGTGGGTCGTCAGGGGATCGAACCCTGGACAAATGGATTAAGAGTCCACTGCTCTACCAACTGAGCTAACGACCCCAAAAGAGGTGAGTATTGTAAATTATTTAAACTAATCTGACAATATCATTTGAACCAATAAACCAGAAATAACTTGATCATGGTTACCTTCTTCTACTTTTGACGATGTAAATTACTTGGTTACAGGCGCCAATTCTGTTTGGCCACCTAAATAGGGTTGTAAAACCTTAGGTACCTGTATACTGCCATCGGCATTCTGGTAATTTTCCAAAACTGCTACCAAGGTACGACCAACAGCCAGACCAGAGCCATTCAATGTATGTACCAGTTTATTTTTGCCATCATTATCTTTAAAACGTGTTTGCATTCTTCTGGCTTGAAAATCTTCACAGTTAGAACAACTGGAAATTTCACGATATGTGTTCTGGGCGGGCACCCATACTTCTATATCATAAGTTTTGGCAGCACTGAAACCCATGTCACCGGTGCACAACACAATCACTCGATATGGCAGTTCCAATAATTGCAGAATCCTTTCCGCATGGCCGACCATTTCTTCCAAAGCCTGGTAAGATGTATCTGGCTGGCTGATCTGAACCATTTCCACCTTATCAAACTGGTGCTGACGAATTAAACCACGGGTATCCTTGCCATAAGAGCCGGCTTCTGACCGGAAACAGGGTGAATGAGCGGTCATTTTTCTAGGTAATTCGTCCTGACTCAGAATACGATCACGTACAGTATTGGTGAGGGTAATCTCGGCAGTGGAAATTAAATACTGTTCCTGCTTATTCTCATCTCCGCCACGCAGTACCTGAAACATATCTTCTGCAAATTTAGGCAGTTGCCCTGTGCCATAGAGTACTTCCGGATTGACAATATAAGGGGTGTAATATTCGGTATAGCCATGCTGTTGAGTATGGGTATCCAGCATAAATTGGGCTAAAGCGCGGTGCAGGCGGGCGATTGACCCTTTCATAACAGCAAAACGGCTGCCAGAGAGTTCAGATGCTGTTTTAAAATCCAGTCCTAACGGCTCGCCTAAATCCACATGATCTTTAATATCAAAATCAAACTGACGAGGAGAGCCTACGCGTCTGATTTCAATGTTGTCGCGTTCATCGCGGCCAACCGGTACATTATCATGAGGTAGATTGGGTATAGACAGCAATAATTGATCAATATCGGTTTGTATTATCTGATAACTGTTGTCTATGTGCTCCAGCTCCGTTTTGATTTCTGCCACCTGCGCCATGACCTGAGCAATTTTTTCAGATTCATTCTGCTTTTTCAATAGGCCAATCTGTTTGGATAATTCATTGCGTTTGGCCTGCAACTCTTCTTTGCGCATCTGCAAATGCTTACGTTGCTGCTCCATATCCTGAAATGCGGCCACATCAAATGTATAACCTCGTGTAGCCAGCTTGGCAGCTACCGCGTTAATATCCTGACGGATTAATTGTATATCTAGCATAATGACTATAGAAAACGATAAAATAAATAATGGTTAATTGTAAACGATATCAGACTGATCGTCTGTCTCTGACTCATTTTTTATGAGTAACTAATTGTTGTGTGGCATGGATGAAAGCCTGTTGTTTGTCTTTAGCTTTACCGCTATCAATAGCCTGTATCGCGGCTTTGACACCATCATCTAAGGAAGAGACTACATCAGCAGCATATAAAGCGGCGGCGCTATTAAGAACCACGATATCCCGGCAAGGACCGGCCTCTCCGGCCAATACGGCATTCATTTTCTGCAAGGATTCCTGACTATTATTCACCTGAAGTGGTTTCAAATCTTCAATAACGGCAAGATCAAATTGTGATGGATGAATATCATATTCCATAATCAGGCCATTTTTTAATTCGGCTACCCGGGTAGAGCCAGTCAGCGTAATTTCATCCAGACCATCATGTCCATGTACAACCAGAACATGTTTACTGCCCATATGTTGTAATACCCGGGATAGAATCCCCACCAGGTCAATATGAAATACCCCCAATACCTGATTCACTGCACTGGCCGGATTGGTCAAAGGTCCAAGAATATTAAAAATGGTTCTGACGCCCAGTGCTTTGCGTACGGGCGCTACATGACGCATGCTGTGATGGTGATTAGGCGCAAACATGAAACCCACACCCAATGTCTGAATGCATTCAGCCACCTGTATCGGATCTAAAGCCAGTCCGGCGCCCATGGCTTCGATAATATCTGCTGAACCACTGGAAGAAGATACTGAGCGTCCGCCGTGTTTGGCTATTTTGGCACCGGCAGCCGCTGCAACAAACATACTGGTGGTGGAAATATTAAATGTATGGGCGTTATCCCCGCCTGTACCCACAATATCCACCAGATGGGTGGTATCTTCTATCGGTACTTTGGTGGCAAATTCCCGCATGACAGAAGCGGCGGCAGCAATTTCTGATACTGATTCTACTTTTACACGTAAACCAATTAAAATAGCGGAAATGATTTCGGGCGATACCTCACCATTCATGATCTGACGCATTAAATCAGTCATTTCGTCATAAAATAATTCATTATTATCTAAAAGACGATTGAGTGCCTGCTGCGGTGTAATCATTGGATCTCCTTAATTATCAATAAAACAGTTATTGTTTCACCCAGTAAAAAATCATTCAAAATCAGTATGCGTTGTGGTATACAGGATATTATCTTAATGTCTGTCTGTGCATTATTTGACCAGCACTAAACTATAATAAATTTTCTATCGGTAACCATGACCAGGCTTTTACCCAGCCTCGACGCCATAAACTGGCTTCAGGTTCATGATACATGATATTTTTATGATTATCCGCCTCTCGTGTTTGCCAGCGCAGCTTGTTACCTGGTGTCAGTAAAACCTGGTAAGTCACGTAAGGCAGTGCCTCATCAATGGCCTGGTTCATGTATTGGACCAATTCAGGCGATTGAATTAAAACCCCCATTTCAGTATTTAATCTGGCAGAGCGTGGATCAAGATTCAGTGAACCAACAAATAATTGGTTATTGTCGATTGTAAATGTTTTGGCATGCAGGCTGGAGGCTGAATTACCGGTAAACCCGCGGTCACGATGAGTGGTGATACGAGCCGGTTTTTTCAATTCATAAAGCTCAATGCCATTTTGTAATAATGTCTGGCGATAACGCGCATAACCGGAATGAACAATAGGCACATCCGTAGCAGCAAGAGAATTGGTCAAAACACGAATGCGCACGCCTTGATGATGTATCATACTCAGATAATTTACCCCTACTTTGGTGGGCACAAAATAGGGTGTAATCAGCAGCATGTTTTTCTTTGGTGTAGGAATTGTCTGTAATAGATTGCTTAAAGCCAGTTCGCTATTAGTGGCTTCTGTTTCCTTTAAATTGACATGCTGCTGGCCAGCAGATTCAGGTTTGCCGGGAAGTGCCTTAGCCGGATCATCACTGATTAATTTGGTTTGTGCCCATTCGTATTCCAGCGATCCTTGCTTCAATCTGGAAACAAAATCATTTTGTTCGTAATGGTCGGCACGATGCTGATTAAAATTGGCTGAATAATAAATTAAATGGTCTGATGGTTTTGAATCCGGCCTCTTCTGATGCACAATACGATCAAAAGGATAAGCTGAACTGCTGTTCCAGTAACGATCAAAATCCGTTGATATTTTTTCTACTACCGGGCCGATGGTTAATACGTCCAGATCAACAAACAGTAAACCATTGCCCATATCAAAATATTCGTCTCCGATATTGCGGCCACCCACAATAGATACCTGATTGTCTGCTGTCATGGACTTATTATGCATACGACGGTTTAGCCGGTTAAAATCGGTTATATAGCCCAATGCGCGCCAGTGACGGTTTACAAACGGATTAAATAAACGGATTTGAATATTCGGCTCATTGTTAATGGCTTGCAACAATCGATCCTGACCCACAGTATTATTATCGTCCAGCAGTAAGCGCACTTTCACTCCGCGTCTGGCAGCCTTAACCAATTCACGAAACAATAATTGGCCGGAGGTATCATTACGCCAGATATAATATTGCAGATCCAGACTATGCTCTGCCAGACGAATCAAAGCCAGACGGGCGGCAAATGCTTCTTGTCCGTCATCCAGCGGATAGACACCGGATAAGCCCTGATGTGCAGCGATTAATGGCGCATTGGCATAAGCAAGAATAGAAGGCTCATCTGATGGGATATGCTTATCCATACTGCGATCGGCCAAAGGAGGCAGACTCTGGCAGGCAGATAAAGCCATCAATAAAGCAAGACAACTTATCCATTTATTAATTATTTTAGTATTCAGCATAAGCTTTTAATTTTCACTATAAATGTAGTGACCGATGATCAGAGTGGAAATATTGGGCAAATCTGGATTACAAGCCTAATTTATCCCATATCTGATCTATTCTGGTTACAATGCGCGGGTCTTTATGAATGATTCTGCCCCATTCCCGTTGTGTTTCTCCTGCCCATTTATTGGTAGCATCCAGCCCCATTTTGCCACCGAGACCACTAACCGGGCTGGCAAAATCCAGATAATCAATGGGGGTGTGATCAATTAAGGTAGTATCACGAACCGGGTCAACCCGGGTAGTAATGGCCCAGATCACCTCTTTCCAGTCTCGTATATTGATGTCATCATCCACCACCACAATAAATTTGGTATACATAAACTGGCGCAAATAACTCCAGCAGCCCATCATCACTCGCTTGGCATGGCCACTATATTGTTTTTTGATACTAACAATGGCCATACGATACGAGCATCCTTCGGGGGGCAGATAGAAATCCACAATTTCGGGAAATTGCTTTTGTAGCAAAGGAACAAATACTTCATTCAGCGCTACACCCAAAACAGCCGGTTCATCCGGTGGTTTGCCTGTATATGTGCTGTGATACAAGGCATTTTCACGCATGGTAATGCGGTTTACAGTCAGCACCGGAAAATAGTCCTGTTCATTATAATAGCCGGTATGATCGCCATAAGGCCCTTCTAAAGCTACCTCATCGGGCATAATCACCCCTTCCAATACAATCTCTGCCCGCGCAGGTACTTGCAAATCATTGCCAATACACTTTACCAATTCGGTGCGCGCACCGCGAAGCAGTCCGGCAAACTGATATTCACTCAGGGTATCAGGCACCGGAGTAACTGCGCCCAGAATGGTGGCCGGATCACAACCCAGTACCACGGCAACAGGATACGGGGTATCAGGATATTGTTGTTTATGTGCCTGAAAATCCAGTGCCCCGCCGCGGTGTGCCAGCCAGCGCATGATGAGTTTGTTTTTACCTAATAATTGCTGGCGATAAATACCAAGATTCTGACGTTTTTTATGTGGCCCGCGGGTAACCGTCAGTCCCCAGGTGATCAATGGTGCGACATCTTCCGGCCAACAATGCTGTATGGGTAATTGAGTCAGGTCAACATCTGTCCCTTCGATAATAATTTGTTGACAAGGTGCTTTTCTGACTACATGGGGCGCCATACTCCACAAATCTTTCAATAACGGCAACTTACTCAAAGCATCTTTGATGCCTTTGGGTGGCTCCGGTTCTTTCAGATAAGCCAGTGTTTTACCGATTTCACGTAATTGATCTGTACTGTCTGCTCCCATGCCCAAAGCCACGCGCTCAGGTGTGCCAAATAAATTGGCCAGGACAGGATAAGGATAAATATCGCCATTGGCTTTGCAAGGGTTTTCAAATAGCAATGCGGGGCCTTGATGACGCAGGACGCGATCAGCAATTTCAGTCATTTCCAGATCGGGAGAAACCGGGACAGTAATGCGTTTGAGCTGATTCTGTTGTGCCAATTGCTGAATAAACTCACGCAGATCATGATATTTCATTACGTTGCCTTATTTACTGTGCAGGATTTGCTGTGTTGCGGTAAAGTCATCACTGAGTAAAGTAGGCATAACTGCAATAGACTTTTGCATGGCTTCCTCAATCAGTCGCTTTTCTGAGGTTTGTGGTTTATGTAATACATAATGCACTACTAAGTTTCGATCGCCCGGATGATCAATACCCAAACGTAAACGATAAAAATCAGCTGAACCTAATTTAGCCTGAATGTCTTTCAAGCCATTATGACCGCCATTACCACCACCCCGTTTAAATTTTACCTGGCCACAAGGAATATCCAATTCATCATGCACCACCAGAATTTCGTCTGGCCGGATTTTATAAAAGTCAGCCAGCGCCTGGACAGCCATGCCTGATTTATTCATAAATGTATTGGGTTTTAATAACCAGATTTCACCGCTATCTAATGCAACCCGGGCAACATCACCAAAAAATTTTTTTTCTGTTTTCAATGTCTGGTGCCAATGATCAGCCAGCTGATCAATAAAATCAAAACCCATATTGTGACGGGTGTGCTTATATTCCGTACCAGGATTACCCAAGCCTGCGATCAGCCTGATGATAGACATAATACTTCCTTATAGATAAGCAGAATGATCATATTGATTTCCGCTTCATTATTTTTTTAGTGCCCTGCGTCTGCGATTTTCTTTTGGGTCAATGAGTAAAGGCCGGTAAGCTTCTATACGATCCCCTGCCTGCACAATATAATCATCAGCCACTTGTTTACCAAATATGCCAATCGGTATGTAATGAAAATCCACGTCATGAAATACCTGTGGTAGCGCCGATTGTAATAATACTGCCCGAGCGCCCAATCCTTCTGTAATTTCACCTTGCCATAGGTACTGTTTTTCAGGTGTTGCGTAGACTGCTTCAACCGTTATTTTATTCATGATAGCGCCTGTCCGCCTCTTGAATGAATGCATCTACCAACGTATCCGCAATATGATTAAAAACCGGGCCGATCAGTGTGGATAACAGAGTACTGGCAAATTCATATTGCAGACAAAAATCAATTTTACAACCTAAGTCCTGAATGGGCGTAAATTGCCAGGTACCACTCAAGGCGCGAAACGGACCATTCAATAAATCCATACGGATCAGATGTGGCCGTTCATTGGTGTTACGTGTAGAAAAGGATTGACGTATTTTCATATAATCCATATGCAATACGGCTTCCAGCATATGCTCATCCCGCTTGAGGATTTCGGTACGATTGCACCAGGGCAGAAATTTTGGATAATCTTCAACAGTATTCACCAAATCGAACATGTGTTCAGCACTGTGCAGTACCAAGACATTTTTTTCTACTGTTTTCATCATCACCACATTATTAAAATTCAGTTACCATTCAGTTATTAAAGACTTTATTAATAAGTCAGTGACAATAATAACTGTTTTGTTTGTGACCAGGCATTGCCACTGTGCACACCTTTAATCTGGCGATCAATCTGTGCACAGCTTTGTAAGGCAGCCAGAAGCCGCGCCGGACCAATACGCTTGGCCGCCAATGGTGCCAGCGTCTGCTTGTCACCCCATAATCTTAAACTGCGCCTCAATTCAGCGATGGGCTGCCCTTGCTTGAGTGCAGCCAGTACTTTTAACAAAATACGAATGTCTTCACTGACTGCCCATAATAATAAAACAGGCTCACCTTCATGAATAGACAAGCCATCCAACAGGCGCAGCAAGCGTGCAGCATCGCCACTCATCCACGCACTGGCCAATTGGAAAACATCAAAACGCGCCACATCGGCAATGGCATTTTCAATCGCTTGTAAACCAATAGTTTGTGCCTCAGGATACAATAAAGCCAATTTATCAATTTCCTGCCGGGCAGCCAATAAATTGCCTTCCACTTTTTCTGCAAACAAAGCCAGAGCATCAGGTTCAATTGATAAATCATGCTGAGCCAGACGATTTTTAATCCATTGGGGCAGTAAGGAAGCGCCAATGGATTTTGCCTCAATAACCGTAGCTTTTTTTGACCATGCAGTAAACCATTTACTCTGCATTTGTGCACGATCAAGTTTTGGCAGTACCAGAACAATGCATGTGTCTGCGGCCAGCTGATCGATCAGTTGTAGTAAAACGGCACTGCCTTCTTTACCTGGCTTACCAGACAAAACATGCAATTCCAGGAATTTCTTGTCCGCAAATAAACCCACTGACTGAATTTCCGACCAGATTAATGACCAATCAAATCCAGCATCAATAGTCATGACTTTCCGGTCAGTATAGCCTTGGGTGCGGGCAGTATGCCGGATCTGATCCAAAGCTTCCAATCGCAATAATTCTTCTTCGCCATGAATCAGATAAGCAGTACTCAATGATGACATTATGGCTCAACCGGCAGATAAGCCAACCGACGTACCAATTGTTCAGCCGCATCCTGACGAATATCACGCCAGACCAGACGTTCTTCATTTTCCTTGGCCAATACTTCATGGTCTGAATAGTCCATATAACGGGTTACTACCACGCGGATGGGGTCACCTAAAGGATCTCCATGCCGATAGGCCTGTACATTCACTTCCAAAGTCAATAAGTATTCAGCTGTATCACCCGATAAATCCACTGCCGATGTGGTCTTGCTTTCATTGGCTGAAATGACTTTGACGGTGATGTCGGTATTGGTTTCATCCACTTCGACATTGGGCTGATGCCGTAATACGGTTTCAAGTGGCTTTTGCATGCTGCCACCTTCGATTTTCCAGCGCTGGTAAGGCATTGCCTGATCGAAAACAGAAGTACCTTTAAGATGAAAACCACAACCACTGAGCAGTAATGCTAAAATCAGCAATAGCCATTTATTCATATTTTTTCCCATCGGTCATCATGTCTGTATTAAGCAAGTTTCACTTTAAGTAACTGCTGTACCTGTTGTGGATTTGCTTTACCACGAGAAGCTTTCATGACTTGCCCCACCAGTGCATTGAAGGCTTTTTCTTTGCCGGCTTTGAATTCTTCTACTGATTTCTGGTTATTGGCCAATACTTCATCAATAATTTTCTCAATAGCACCGTTATCAGTCATCTGCTTTAAGCCATCACGTTCAATAATGGCATCTGCGCTAAGTTCACTTTGCCACATGGCTTCAAACACTTGTTTTGCCAGCTTGTTGCTCAAGGTTTGATCAGCGATGCGTTTGATCAATCCTGCCAGACGTTCGGGACTGACCGGACTTTCGGTTAAGGTTAAACCGGCTTTATTGAGCGCGGCAGCCAACTCACCATGCATCCAGTTGGCCACTAATTTACCCTCACCGCTTAAATCTGCCGTCTCCTCAAACCAGGCGGCCTGCGCGCGCTGGGTTGTCAATAGTCTGGCATCATAGTCAGAGACGCCATATTGTTGAATAAACCGTTCAGCCATTTCTGCCGGTAATTCCGGCATGGCGGCTCTGGCCTTTTCCATCATACTGTCAGTGATCATTACAGGCAGTAAATCCGGATCAGGAAAATAGCGATAGTCATGTGCATCTTCTTTACTGCGCATGGCACGGGTTTCACCCTTATCCGGATCAAAAAGTCGGGTCTGCTGGATAACCTGACCGCCATCTTCAATTAATTCAATCTGACGATCAACTTCATAATTGATGGCCTGTTCCAGAAAACGAAATGAATTCAGATTTTTGATTTCACAGCGGGTACCAAATGCCTGCTGACCGTGCTGACGCACAGAGACATTGGCGTCAATGCGGAATGACCCTTCGGCCATGTTGCCATCACAGATTTCCAGCCAGGTAACCAATTCATGCATGGTTTTGGCATAAGCTACCGCTTCAGCGGCAGAACGCATTTCAGGCTCTGAAACCACTTCAAGTAATGGTGTACCTGCCCGGTTTAGGTCAATACCGGTTGCATGCTCAAATGCATCATGCACTGATTTACCCGCATCTTCTTCCATATGCGCACGCGTTACATTAATGGTTTTAACCTGCTCACCCACCACAATGTCCAGTTTACCCCGTTCAACAATGGGTAAATCCATCTGACTGATCTGATAGCCTTTGGGCAAATCCGGATAAAAATAATTTTTACGGTCAAATACATTTTTACGGTTAATGGTGGCATTTAAAGCCAGCCCCAGTTTAATCGCTTTATTCACCACTTCCCGGTTTAATACGGGCAAAGCCCCGGGCATTGCACAATCAACCACATTGGCATGAGTATTTGGCGACGCGCCAAAGGCAGTGGAAGAACCACTGAAGATTTTAGATTGTGTATTCAGCTGAACATGTATTTCCAGCCCGATTACGGTTTCCCAAGTCATATATCTGCTTTCTATATCATTCTTTTGGCTTACGATTAAGCTTATTGCGGCGCTTTGTTATGCCAGTCACTGTGTTGCTGAATCTGATGCGCTACACCCAATAATCTGCTTTCACTAAAGTAATTACCGATCAACTGCACGCCAATCGGCAAGCCATTACGGTCAAAGCCTGCGGGCAGCGATAAGCCGGGCAAACCAGCCAGATTAAGTGAAACGGTATAAATATCCGATAAATACATCTGAACCGGATCATGATCATGACTGCCCAGTTTAGGCGCAGCCGATGGTGCAACGGGTGCCAGAATGATGTCACAGTCAGCTAAAGCAGTCTGAAAATCATTAGCCACCAGACGGCGCAGTTTCTGGGCTTTCAGGTAATAAGCATCATAATAGCCATGGGATAACACGTAAGTACCAATCATGATGCGTCGTTTTACTTCATCACCAAAGCCTTCTGTACGGCTTTTACTGTACATTTCATCCAGATTATGAAATTGATCAGCCCGGTGGCCAAAACGGACACCATCATAACGCGACAGATTGGTACTGGCCTCAGCCGAAGCCAGCACATAATAGGCAGGAATAGACAATTCAGTCTGCGGCAGGCATACGTCCACCAATTCGGCGTCTTGCGTTTTCAATAACTGAATAACCTCATTAATGGCTTTTTGTACATCCTCACTCAGGCCTTCGCCAAAATATTCGCGTGGCAAGCCAACCTTCAGACCTTTCAGTGGCTGATTTAGATCACGGGTATAGTCTTCCTTGCTGCGTTCAATACTGGTTGAATCCCGCTGATCAAAGCTGGCCATGCTGTTAAGTAACAGTGCACAGTCTTCAGCCGTCTGTGCCATGGGGCCGGCCTGATCAAAACTGGAAGCATAGGCCACCATACCGAAGCGGCTGATCACGCCATAGGTGGGTTTAATGCCGGTAATGCCGCAATGGGAGGCTGGCTGACGAATGGAACCGCCGGTATCTGATCCCAGGGCGGCGGGTGCCAGCCGCGCTGCTACTGCCGCAGCAGAGCCGCCGGACGACCCGCCCGGAACATGTTCATGCTGCCAGGGATTGCATGTAGCGCCATAAAAAGAGGTTTCTGTGGTCGAACCCATGGCGAATTCATCCATATTGGTGCGACCTAAAGTCACCATGCCTGCATCAAGCAGATTCTGAACCACGGTAGCGGTATAAGGCGAGGTAAAATTATCCAGCATCCGGCTAGCGCAGGCACTGCGCCAGTTTTGCTGACAGAAGATATCTTTATAAGCAATGGGCACACCGGTTAAAGTAGTGGCTGTACCAGCGGCCAATCGTTCATCTGCCGCTCTGGCTTCAAGTAATGTCTGCTCTTTATCCAGTGTGATATAAGCATTAATAGCTGCATTCTTTTCTTTAATAGCGGCCAGATAGTCCTGTGCCAGCTCAACCGCACTACTTTGTTTATTTTGCAGTAATTCACTGCACTGCTTTAAAGTATAATTTTTTGTCATGGCTTATTAAATATTCCGACTCAATTTCAACCGGTCTGAAAATGGAAAATGATAAATTTAAAGATGAACACATCTGCCAAGCAGACTATTCAATGACTTTGGGTACCAGATATAAATCTTTATCCACCATCGGTGCAGTCGACTGTAACGCGCTATGCTGATCCAGTTCAGTCACCACATCAGCCCGCATACGCAAAGCCAGCTCATGCGGGTGAGCCATGGGCTCGACATTTTCTGTATTTACCGATTGCATTTTTTCGACCATACTGAAGATATGGTTAAGTTCACCTAACATATTATTTTGCTCGGACTCAGATAAACTTAGCCGCGACAACCGCGCCAGTTTATCTACATCACTTAATGTTAAAGCCATCAAAAAATCCTTAAATTTGATTTAGCAAAACGGGCAAACTGCGGTATCATTGCGCGTTCTGGTTTGGTTAGCATAATTGCACTGATTATAACCGAAAACCGCATTTTTTGGCGCAACGATTTTATCGCCCGAATGCTGTCGTCAGGATACAGACAGACCCTAGGCAGACCGATTAATTTAAAGCTTAAGTTTTAGGACCCTTCATGTTTCGCTTCTTAACCCAATATTTCTCCAATGATCTTGCCATCGATCTTGGTACTGCCAATACTTTGATTTTCATTAAAAATAAAGGTATTGTTCTTAACGAGCCCTCAGTTGTTGCCGTGCAAAACGATTCAGCTAATGGTAAAAATGCCATGTTGGCTGTTGGTACGGAAGCGAAAAAAATGCTGGGTCGCACGCCAGGCAGTATCCAAGCGATCAGACCGATGAAAGACGGTGTTATTGCCGACTTTAACGTTACCGAAAAAATGCTGAAACAATTTATCAAAAAGGTAAACAACAGCCGTTTTGCGGCGGCGCCACGCATTGTGATTTGTGTCCCCTGCGGCTCTACCCAGGTTGAACGCAAAGCCATTCGTGATTCAGCTCTGGCTGCCGGTGCCTCCATCGTGAATTTGATTGAAGAACCGATGGCTGCCGCCATTGGCGCTGGTCTGCCCATTGAAGACCCGACCGGCTCAATGGTGGTTGACATTGGTGGTGGTACAACAGAAGTAGGTGTGATTTCACTGTCAGGCGTGGTTTATTCTCATTCTATCCGGGTGGGCGGCGATGCTTTTGATGATGCTATTATCAATTATGTTCGCCGTAATTATGGCATGCTGATTGGTGAATCTACTGCCGAAGAAATCAAAAAAAATATCGGTTCGGCTTTTCCTGGCATGGAAGTCAAAGAAATTGAAGTTAAAGGACGCAATCTGGCTGAAGGTATTCCGCGCGCCTTTACCATCAGCTCCAATGAGGTATTGGAGGCTTTAACTGAACCCTTGAATCAGATTGTACAGGCAGTTAAAAACGCACTAGAGCAGACACCGCCGGAACTGGGGGCAGATATTGCCGATCGCGGGCTGGTATTAACCGGTGGCGGCGCCTTACTGAAGGGGTTGGATCGGTTGCTGTCTGAAGAAACCGGCTTACCGGTAATGATTGCTGAGGATCCGCTGACTTGTGTGGCTCGCGGTTCTGGTCATGCACTTGATATGATTGGTAAAATGAATTCCGTATTTGTATCTAATCCATAAGCTTCAGTATTGTGTGATTCGTGATGGCCGAACCTTCATTACATTTCGTTCAAAACGGGCTGCGCCCGACCAGTAAACTGGTGTTGTGTTCTTTAGCAGCAATTGCCTTGCTGTTGCTGGATCACCGCTATGATGCTATTGAGCGAGGGCGCACATACATAGCCGCCACTTTATATCCCTTACAGTGGCTGGCGAAGCAACCGATCAATCTGACCAGTGAAGTGACCGGTTATTTTCAGAATCAGACCAGACTACTGCACGAAAACCAAACGCTGAAAGCGCAAAATACACAACTGAAATTGTCTTTGCAGCAACAGCAGATACAATTACAATCAGCCGCGCAGGTGATGCAACAGGCACGACTGCAACAACAGGCATTGCCCCAGTCTCAGATTGCACAGATTATTTCCAGCAACAGCAATCCTCTGTCGGATCGGTTTATCATTAACAAAGGGTCACACGATCATGTTCAGGCGGGTGATCCGGTCAGTGATGAAAAAGGTGTTATTGGTCAGGTTTCCTCAGTGCAGCCCTTTAGTGCCGAAGTAACATTGATCACCAGCAATAATATTGCCATTCCTGCCATGGTGATGCGCACGGGCGTACGTACTTTGGTTTATGGACGTTCAGGCGGTCTGGATCTACGCTTTTTTCCAGCCAATTCCAGTTTGCAAAAAGGTGATCTGCTGGTCACTTCGGGGCTGGACAGCGCTTACCCTACCGGTATTCCCATTGCCATGGTTGAAATGGCGCAAAGTGGCAGTGGTTCACCATATTACCGGGCACAGATCAGCCCGGTGGCCAGTGTTCGCAGCAGTAATTTTGTACTGGTTATTCCGCAGAAAAAAAATCGAACTGCTGCTATTATTTCTCCTGTACCAGACAAATAAGACTCAATTGTCACCATGACCGAAATTGATAACCTTCATCGCCACATCCGTAAACGTTTTTTTATATTCAGTTTAGCGGTGGCGTTATTACTGGATTTTATTCCATTTTCACCCATGATCAGTCATTGGCTGCCAAACTGTACTGCACTTTTTACGCTGTACTGGGCATTACACCGGCCACAGAATCTGGGTATTGGTGTTGCGTTTGTCATCGGGCTGATTCTGGATGTCGGTACAGCTACACCTTTAGGGTTACACGCTTTAGCTTACATTTTTGCTGTTTACGTTATTCAGCAAAACCGCAATCAGATACTGGCCTATTCTTATGGCCTGCAATCATTGGCGGTTTTGGGGGCATTGATATTAATGGATTTCATCATCATTATTATTCATTTCTTTGCCTCACATCAATTTGTTGGCTGGTTTATTTTTTTGCCGTCTTTTATTAGTGCTCTGTTATGGCCATTATTAAGTAAACTCATGCTGTATTCTTCTCAATTCAGGCATTTATGAAAGCGTTAAAATTTCATTCCAAGCCACCTCGTGCTACGAAACCGCCCCGCTTTCGTGATCATGGATTACGGGTTGCTGTAGCATTCAGTCTTATTGTTTTATGTTTTTGCCTGCTTATCGGCCGGTTTGTTTATCTTCAGATATTCAAATATGATTACTATGTTGCCGCTGCAACCAGTAACCGTATTTCCCTGATTCCTACGCCACCGGTACGCGGCGAGATTGTTGATGTTAATGGCGTTGTTCTGGCTCATAATTATCCGGCCTATTCGCTTGAACTGATTCCCAGTGAAATACCCGGCAATCTGGAAGATACCATAGAAGCATTGCGTAGCTATGTTAACATCACAGCTGCCGATCTGAAACGCTTTAAAAAATTCCGTACTGATTACCGCTCTTATGATCGCACTCCTTTAAAACTGAAGCTGACCATTGAAGAAGCCAGCACACTGGCGGCTCAGTTATACCGCTTTCCCGGCGTGGAAATCAATGCGCGAACGTTTCGTGATTATCCTTATGGAGCCCTTACCGGTCATTTTATCGGCTATATAGGCCGCATCAGCGATAAAGACATGACGTCTTTAGATAAAAATAAACTCACTGCACTGTATCGGGGCAGCACCCATATTGGCAAAATGGGATTGGAACAGTTTTATGAACGACAATTACACGGTACGCCGGGGTTTAAAGAAGTAGAAAAAGATGCCCAAGGGCATATTGTGCGTACCATCAAAACGGTACCACCCATACCAGGGCAAACTTTACGTCTTGGTCTGGATATTCGTGTACAGCAGGAAGCAGATCGTTTACTTGGCAACCAGCGTGGTGCCATCGTGGCTTTAGATCCGCAAACGGGCGCGGTATTGGCCATGGTATCAAAACCGAGCTACGATCCGAATTTATTTATTGATGGCATTGATACCGATACCTGGAAAAGTTTGAATGAAGACTGGCGCCATCCCTTACTCAACCGAGCTACACAAGGTATGTACCCCCCCGGTTCAACCTTTAAGCCTTTTCTGGGCATGGCGGCTCTGGAAAGTGGCAAACTGACACAAAACACGGTATTACCGGCACCGGGTGCATGGAGCATTCCCGGTTCAACCCATCAGTTCAGGGATGCAGCACGCAATGGCCATGGCTCGGCCAATTTAAGCCGTGCTATTCAAGTATCTTCGGATACATTTTTTTACCGGCTTGGCTATGAAATGGGTATTGATAAAATGTCGCCCTATCTGGCTCAGTTCGGACTGGGTCGACAAACCGGCATAGACATGCCACATGAATACTCTGGTGTTTTACCCTCGCGGGAATGGAAAGCAAAACGTTTTGCCAAAGCCAATCTGGCCACTCGTACATGGCAACCGGCAGACAGTGTCAGCATGGCCATCGGACAAGGTTATAATGCTTATACGCCGTTGCAAATGGCATTTGCCACCGCCATTCTGGCCAATGATGGCATTGTATTTCGCCCGCATCTGGGGCAGGCCTTGCTGGATCATAATGAACGCAAGATCACTTATATTGACCCCATGCCTATCCGCACATTGCCTTTTAAGCGTGAAAATTTTGAATACATTAAACAGGCCATGCAAAAAGTATTGCAACCGGGCGGTACTGCGGCTTCAATAGGTGCTGGTCTGAATTACACCATGGGTGGCAAAACAGGTACGGCGCAGGTGGTACGCATCAAACAAGGTGCCCGCTACAATGCTTCTGCACTGGCCTTGCAACACCGCGATCATGCCTGGTTTATCGCGTTTGCTCCAGCATCTAAACCAAAGATTGCGGTAGCGGTGATTCTGGAAAATAATGGCTGGGGCATTACAGCAGCGCCGATCGCCAAGCAATTGATTGACTTTTATCTGTTAAAACTCAAGAATCTGCCGGACAATGCCTTGCCCAAAGCAGACGAAGAAACACAAAGTAATGATTTAAATAATAATGCCATGATGGATGCACGAGAATTTGAGGAAGCCACACCAACACCAGTTCCTCCTTTATTACGCGCCTATCAGGCCAGTACAACTGGTACAGATTGATAAAGCAAATTTTATGCATACTGAATTTACCTGGTTAAAAAATTTATGGCAGCGATTATGGACACCCATGGATGTATGGCTGTTTTACGCGATGCTGATTATCTATGTCATGAGCCTGTTTCTACTGTATTCTGCTGATGGACAGGATTTCGGACAACTGGAAAATAAAACCGTTCATACCATTTTAAGTTTTATTTTGCTGTGGGTAGTGGCCAGAACACCGCCACAGATTCTCAGTAGTTTTGCGCTGCCTGTATATATATTGGGTATATTCTTACTGATCGGCGTTCATTTTATAGGTATTACCGTTAACGGCTCTACTCGCTGGTTAAGTATAGGCATCACCCGTATTCAGCCATCGGAAATCATGAAAATTGCGGTTCCCATGCTGGTGGCCTGGTATTTCCAGCGCTATGAAAGTAATATCCGCTGGTATCATTATATAGTGGCCTTTATTCTGATTATCCTGCCAGTGGCTTTGATTCTGAAACAACCTGATCTGGGTACGGCTACTTTAATTATGGCTTCGGGGCTATTCGTTATTTTCTTCGCCGGTCTGCCCTGGAAAGTCATCATTGCCGCCATTGTCGGTTTTATTGCCATGCTGCCGATCATCTGGAATTACGGCATGCATGATTATCAGCGCATGCGCGTATTGACGCTGCTTGACCCGACTAAAGACCGTCTTGGTGCCGGCTATCATATTCTGCAATCCATGACCGCTATTGGTTCGGGGGGCATCTGGGGCAAAGGCTGGTTAGGCGGCTCTCAGACACATCTTGATTATATTCCTGAATCCACTACCGATTTTATCTTTGCCGTGTTTGGAGAGGAATTCGGCCTAATCGGCAATATTTTATTGGTGTGTGTGTACACGTTTATTCTTGGGCGTGGTCTGTATATTACTTTACATGCTACCAACTTATATAGCCGTACATTGGCCGGTGCTTTAACCATGACATTATTTTGCTATGCTTTTGTCAACATGGGTATGGTAAGCGGTATCTTGCCGGTGGTGGGTGTTCCTTTACCCTTGGTCAGTTATGGTGGTACCGCCACATTATCTGTCATGATGATTCTGGCCATGTTGATGGGCATTGGCAATCAACAGCAGCAACATGCCCGCTATCATCGTTAGAATCAATCATCTGCTGATACAATGATTCAGTATAAAACGGTTTTTGTTATCTTTAGCAAAAACCGTTTTATATTATTTCTCAGTGAACATATTAATTAATGATTATTCTGATATATCATTATGCTTGGTCTCAGGCATCATCCACATGGCCACCAATGATAAAGCACCTGAAAGCATGACATAATAAGCCGGCCCTACCGGTCCTATCTGGGGAATCAGCCAGGTAATAATGAATTGAGTAGTACCGCCAAAAATGGTGGCGCCGATTGCATAAATCAGGGAAACACCTGTCGCTCGGAAAGCTTTAGGCATCATCTCCGGAATAGACACCAGACAAACAGCACCACTCATACCAGACAACCATGTAATGCACATGGTTACAATAATCAATATCCAGACATTACCGCTTTTATCCAGCCAGTAAAATAAAGGCACTATGATCAAAGTCAGCAGCATTCTTGGCCAGATAATGATGTTTTTACGATTATATTTATCCGCCAGATAACCACCCACTAATGATGAGGCAAACAGCATCATGCCACCGATAGCAGTAGCAATCTGTGCCGTCACGTCATTCAGCTTTAAGGTGGTTAAGGCATAAGTGGTCATATAATTGCCCACCTGCACCGATATCGTTGAAGACATCATGATCAAAATACCCAGAATAAAGAAACGGGTGTATTTCGATAATAAAGTGCTTACTATTTTGATACTGGTGTGTTCTGTTGGCGCTTCCATGGTTTCAGGCAATGCCCGCCTGATGTAGAGCGCAATCGGTACCAGCAGAATACTCAGTATAAAAGGCAAACGCCAACCCCAGGCAAGTAATTGTTCAGCCGTCAGCACCCAGGAAACCAGTATACCCACCAAACCGCCAACGAATACCGCTATGCCCTGACTGGCCATCTGCCAGCTGGCATAAAAAGCACGCTTGTCAGGCGGTGCGATTTCCACCAGCATTGCCGATACCGGCCCTACTTCTCCGCCAAGCCCCAGACCTTGAAGTAATCGTGCAACCAATACAATGATGGGTGCAGCCATGCCGATCTGTTCATAGCTTGGCGTAGCGGCCAGACCCAGAGTACCAATGGTAATTAAAGCCACCGTTAGAATCATGGCAGCTTTGCGGCCGGCTCGGTCAGCAAAAGTACCGATTAAAAAACCACCTAGCGGACGGGTAAAAAACCCGACACCATATACCGCTACTGAAGCCAGTAATGTTGTGAGCTCATTGCCGGTAGGAAAAAATGTTTGTCCAATATAGGTAGCAAAAAAGGAATAAATGATAAAATCATAGAACTCAAGAGCATTTCCTGCCACAGCGGCCATCACAACTTTGGCCGAGGGCGGTTTACATCCCGAGACAACAGTATTTGTGGTTGTCATTATCTCATTCTCAGCTGATTAAACAGGGGTATTGGAATCTTGTATAAAAGCGATCTATTGTAAAAAATTCTCTGCTAATGCGGTCCAGTACATTGCCCCAACCAGAATATTTTTATCATTGAAATTGTAGCCCGGATTATGCAGGCTATGGCTATAAGCAGGTTCATTAACCCCATTACCGATAAAAAGATAGCTACCCGGACATTGCTCCAGCATATAAGCAAAATCTTCGCTGCCCGTCATGGGAATTGTGTTTTCCACAACTGCTTCAGGTGGCAATATCTGTTTAGCTATTTTGCGGGCAAAATCGGTTTCTTTGAGCGTATTGTATAAAGGAGGATAGCCTCTTTCATAGACTACTTCGGCAGTAAGACCAAAGCTTTGTGCCTGTGCCTGAGCCAATTCAACAATGCGTTTCTGGAGTAAATCCCGGACATCAGGTTTAAAGCATCGGATGGACAGCACCAGCTGAGCCTGTTGCGGAATAATATTATTGGCTGTTCCGGCCTGCATCATGCCAATGGTCACTACCGCAGAATCCAATGGGGAAACATTGCGGGCAACCACGGTTTGCAAAGCCATCACCAATGAAGCAGTTGCCACAATCGGGTCAGGGGTTTTTTGTGGTTGTGCACCATGTCCACCCGGTCCATGCAAGGTAATAGTGGCCTTATCTGAAGAAGCCATCATGGCGCCATCAAAAAAATGTAATTGACCTTGCGGATAGCCGGGCATATTGTGCATCCCATAAATGGCATCACATGGATACTTGGCAAATAACCCGTCTTCAATCATCTGGGCAGCACCACAATGGGCAACACCCACTTCTTCAGCCGGCTGAAAGATTAAATTGACAGTACCATTGAATCGGCGGCGTGTGGCCAACGCTTTGGCCGCAGCCAATAATATCACTGTATGTCCATCATGACCGCAGGCATGCATTTTGCCTTTTTCTACACTGCAATAATCAATATTGGTTTCTTCTTCAATCGGCAAAGCATCCATATCCGCGCGTATGCCAATCGTGCGAGAGCTCTCTCCTTGTTTTAATTGAGCCACCAATCCGGTACCGCCGATGTTCCGCTCAACTGTGTAACCCCATTCAGTCAATAATTTGGCCACTAGATCACTGGTTCGATATTCATTGAAGGCCAGCTCGGGATGCTGGTGAATATCATGTCTCAGATGAATGAAGGTTGCTATTTCTTGCTGGAGAAATGCTTGCAAATCGTTCATAAAAGTGATCTCTTTGTCGTTAATCAGAGTGATCATTCTATGGGTGGTTGATATGATTGTCCAACATATATTTTAAATAAGTTAATAAAATATCAGAATATACAATATATTATTGAAGATACGTTATTAGCGCGCAACTAACCATTTTATTTATATGCTATTTTTTGGTTGATGTTTAACTGCCGAGCATGGATATAACATCTGGTTTATACATATAAACCGTTTGATAACAGGATAAAAAATACCTCTATATTTGTTATAGAGGTATTTTTTATCCTGTTTCTGATAGCAATCAATAATGAGATCATTAAGACATTACGCTGCCATTTCGGCACATAAATCACTGCATTTACGGCATATCTGGGCACACTGCTGACAATGCTCCGGTTTGTGTTTTGAACATTCAAGAGCACAGGCATGACAAACATCAGCACATAAATGACAAATGCGCGAGGTAAATTCGCTGTTTGAGGCCATCAACTGCACCGCCAATCGGCAAATAGCAGCACATTCAATATCCAGATGCACGCATTTGGCCATCATTTTAACATCTTCTTCGCGTAAGCAAGCGCTGGCGCAATAATCACACGCGGCTGAACATTGGCTACACAGTTCAATACATGTTTTCAGTTTCTGAGTATTCATAATCATTACCTCTTTAAGAGTACATTAATGAAATCACAACCGATACTTTTATTCAGTGTATAAAACCCCGGATAAGACAACAATACTGAACCATGTAAAAATCAATAAATTAGCCTCAATCAAACACAATATTATTTAAGGCGATGCGTTAACACCTCATCAACCAGACCATAATCTCTGGCTTCAGTCGCAGACATAAAGTTATCGCGATCTGTGTCCTTTTCAATCTGTTCCAATGATTGACCAGTATGATCAGCCAGATGTTGATTTAATTTATGTTTCAACTTCAATAATTCACGCGCATGAATTTCGATGTCTGAAGCCTGACCGCCCAGACCACCGCTGATCAAAGGCTGATGAATCATGATACGGCTATTGGGCAATGCAAACCGTTTTCCCTTAGTGCCGGCAGATAATAAAAATGCCCCCATGCTGGCCGCCTGTCCAAGGCACAGCGTGGTAACATCGGGTTTAATGAAATTCATGGTATCAAAAATAGACATTCCGGCGGTAACCGAACCGCCCGGAGAATTGATATATAAAGAAATATCTTTATCCGGATTCTCGCTTTCCAGAAACAGCAATTGTGCCACCACCAGATTGGCGGTTTCATCGGTTACAGGCCCTACCATAAATACAATCCGCTCCTTCAGTAAACGCGAATAAATATCATAGGCGCGTTCACCTCGCCCGCTTTGTTCTACTACCATGGGCACCAGTCCCAGACTTTCGATACTTGACATGATTATTCCTTTAATTGTCATCAAAAAGCACCTAAGCAGTATAAACCACTTGGGTGCTTTTGATCAGAAACCACAATAATGATATACCAGACCGGTTCAGTTATGCCTGTTGGTTCATCACTTCATCAAATGGCAATACTTTATCAGTTACTTTGGCTTTACTCAAAACATAATCTACGACATTCTGTTCAACCGCCAAAGAAGTAGGACCTTGCAGATTTTTCTTATCACTGAAATACCAATCAATCACTTCCTGAGGATCTTCATAGCTATCAGCGAATTCGGTAACCACTGCTTTAATCTGCTCGTCTGTAGCCTGCAAGCTGGCATCTTCCATCAATTGCGCAATGATCAGACTGACAGCCACACGACGCTTGGCCGGTTCATTAAACATATCTGCCGGTAAATTCAGGTCTTGCGCACTCATGCCTTGCGCCGCAAAATTTTCTTTCATGCGATCAGCCAGATGTCTGGCTTCTTCAGCAATCAATGCCTGCGGCACTTCAAAAGGTGTCACGGCCAGCAAAGCATCAAATACACTGTCTTTGGTCATTTCACTAATGCGGCGATTGACTTCACGGCTGATATTTTTCTTTACTTCAGCGCGCATTTTATTGATATCACCATCTTCAATACCTAAAGATTTGGCAAAATCCTCATTGACTTCAGGCAATACCGGTTCGGCCACATTTTTTAAGGTAATGGTGAAAATAGCGGTTTTACCGGCCACATCTTTACCTTGATAGTCTTCCGGAAAGGTAACGCTTACTTCTTTAACATCCCCTTCTTTCATGCCAACCACACCGGCTTCAAATTCAGGCAGCATCTGGCCGTTGCCCAATAAGAACGGGTAATTTTCAGCAGAACCACCTTCAAATGGGAGATTATCGATCTGACCGGCAAAATCAATAATCACACGGTCACCATTTTGCGCTTCACGTTCAACGCGGTTAAAGCGGGTACGCTGTTTACGCAGAATATCAATGGTTTTATCCACTTCGGCATCACCGATTTCGGTAGTGACTTTATTGACATTCTGTTCAGACAAGTCCCCTACCTTGATTTCTGGATAAACTTCAAACACAGCAGCAATTTTGAAAGCCTTATCATCATTCTGCTCGGCATCTTCAAGCGCATTCAAGCTTTTCAGGCCGGCTACTTTTAATTTTTCTGCCACCACTACTTCGTAAAATGCTTTCTGAGCCAATTCATTCAATACTTCATCACGGATGCCAGCACCATACATGGAATCGATCATTTTCAGCGGGGCTTTACCTGGGCGAAAACCATCTACGCGAGCGCGTTTTTGTGCCTTTTTCAAACGTGTATTCACTTGTGTATTAATATCGTCCCAGGCCAGCGCCAGTACGACCTTACGTTCTAGATTTTCCAGTTTTTCTACTGTTACGCTCATCGTAAACCCTTAGTTTTTCAGTTAGTTTGATATCAATTTGGTTATTTCATGCATGAAAATAATCATTGCGTTGGCTTATTCATCACATGAAAATAAAAATAAGGCGTAAGTGTACCATAAGCCAACATAAAAACATATGTCACGCTAAAAAGTGGCCAGGCATTTTTAAAGTAGTTTTCAGTCAGGCCGGGTCATTTTCATGATCCGCTGCACTTCATGCCAATAACCATCAGCACGTCCAACCATCAGCGCCACCATACCTTGTTGTATTTGCTGAATCCGCGGCCAGTCTAACGCTTGCTCAGATGAAAAAGGCAATATGTGCGGCGACAGCCAGGCGGTTTTATCGATAATACCGAAACGATAAAGCACTGTCAGCTCAGACAAATAAGGCAGCAAATCAGACCATTGGAATACGCATAAGCCAGTCCAGCCCAGGTGATTTAAGGGTGGTTTAGCCAGTGGCTGACCATTGTGGGTGAAAATCATGCCACGAAGTACGCTGACAGACTGAACCATCTGAAGTTTAAGTCCATAATCATCTAAAGCTTGCTGTTGTGCCTCAGGCATGGATAACCGACTCAGCTGCTGTTGTAATTTAAGCGCTTTATCCTGCCATCGATCCTGTGCATTCAAACCCACCAACTGATTGATATCGCTACTCTGGCTACCATAGTATTTACAGGCCAATTCAATATGAAATAGCTGACCATCAATTCTGGCCAGAAAATCCAATTCAGCCAACGTTTGCCCTTGCTGACTGAGGGGCATATTCTTCCAGATTAATGCCGTATGCGGCGCATGACTTAACCAGAAAGCCAATAATCGCTCAGCATAGCGACCCAACCGCTGGCCATCTGGCGGCTGTGATTGCAGGTATTGGCATAACGGTGCGGCGTCTTTATCCAGCGCCAGCAGATAACGGAAACCATCGGTTCCCAATAGCGTGGCTACTGGCAACTCATGGCCACTGTGCCATGGCGGCGGCGCGGTCAGCAAACTGGCCAGATCCCGTACAACCGGCGTTTTTAATCGCCACCACAAGGCATCCAAAGCATAATTCATAGGCTAGACCATCATCAGGATTCCATCATCAGGAATGTTCATGAGTGATTTTTTTGCACACGCTGGGAAACCGTATTAAAAAAGCCACGCAGAATATCAATATCTTCAGTAGTGAGCTCGGCTCGGTTAAACATGGCACTCATGCGCCGGATTAAACGGACTTCATTACGCCGATCAAAAAAACGGACATCTTGCATGGTGTCACGCAAATGCATGACCATACCGTTAATTTGTTCATGAGAAGCATAATGCATGGGCTGTTTTAAATAATCCATGGCAACGTCTGCATGACTGAATATTTCATAACACATTACCTGCACTGCCTGTGCCAGATTCAATGAAAAATAATCAGGATTGCCATTAATAGTAATCAATCGGTTGCAACTTTGTGCTTCTTCGATACTTAACCCGAAGGTTTCGTTACCAAAAACCAATGCCACGGTTTGATTTTGAGCGGCCGCCTGAAGTAATGATGGCGCCAGCTCGCGCGGAGTGTGCATGGGTGCGGTTAATTCGCGCTTACGGCTGGTCAGCGCACAGGATAACGTGGTATCAGCCAAGGCTTCATTAAGCGTGGCCACAATAGAGGCTTTTTCAAGCACATCGCGTGCACCAGAAGCCAGAATAAAACATTCTTCAGGTAACTGATAGGCAGCTATATCAGCCGGATGAAACTGCGGCGGTTCTGGCGTCATCGGTGTTTGCATTAATTGGGGCGCCACCAGTACTAGACGGGTCAGTCCCATGGTTTTCATAGCACGTGCAGCTGAACCAATATTGGCCGGATGACTGGTGCGGGACAAAACCACTTTGATCTGATTCAGATAAGGAGGAAGTTCGGGTTTATTCATGGATAGATTTATAATAGGTTTACTTAATAGCCAGATACACAAGCCATTTTAATGAAGGTATGAGGTTATTTTAGCAAATCAGAATATAATTTGCTGTAAATAGATGGTTGGCCGACTTCAGTCAATGTTCTTTTTCCCGTATAATCCGGCTCCATCGGTTTATCTTTTGCCGCGTCACCTGAATGCGCGGCTTTTGTTCTTTAAATAAAATATCCCCTTTTGTTCAGATATCACTGATTGTGGTGTCATCTAAAAATATCAACCAAGAGAATTTGCTATGAATCCAATTTTGACCACTGCATGGAAAGCAGCACGCAAAGCGGGTCACATGATGTTACGCGCCAGTAACAATCTGAATCACATTAAAGTAGACAATAAAGCCATTAATGATTTTGTTTCAGATGTGGATCGCGAAGCAGAGCGTATTCTGGTCAGCACACTTCAGGAAAGCTATCCTCATCATGCCATTCTGAGTGAAGAAATGGGTCAGATCGGTAATGAAAAAGCAGAATATCAATGGATTATCGACCCTTTGGATGGTACCACCAATTATCTGCACGGGCATAAACAATTTGCCATCTCAATGGCGTTATTGCATAAAGGGGTATTAACTGAGGCACTGGTTTTCGCACCAGAACAGAATGATTTATATACCGCCAGCCGTGGACAGGGCGCTTTACTGAATGATAAAAGAATCCGGGTCAGCAGCCGGATTGAGATGTCGCGCAGTCTGATAGCTACTGGTTTTCCGGTGGTTGATCAAAGCATGATGGATACCTATCTGGCAATTTTGAAAGATGTTCTGGCCAAAACGGCCGGCGCGCGACGCGAAGGTGCCGCCTCATTGGATTTATGTCATGTTGCGTCTGGCCGGGCGGATGGTTATTTTGAATTTAATCTGAAACCGTGGGATATTGCCGCAGGCGCCTTGATCGTACAGGAAGCAGGCGGAATTGTGACGGATATGCAAGGCGAACAGGAATGGCTGCAATCAGGTGATATTGTGGCAGCTAATCCCAAAATTCTGGCGCAATTACTGCAAATTATCGCTCCGCATTTAAAATAAACCCTGACCAGCATTGCACCATATGCTCTGCTACAATAATAATGATTAAAGGATGATCTGCCATGAATAAAATCAGAAAATTATTGCTTCTGGCTTTACTGACCAGTCTGACCAGTCTGACTTATGCTCATGATCTTGTAGTACAGAATGCATGGGCGCGATTCAGTGTGGCTGGCATGAGCGCCAGCGGCGTGTTTCTTGATATTGACAACCAAAGCAAACAAGATGATGTGTTGGTGGCGGTCAGTACGCCAGTGGCCGGTAAAAGTGAAATTCATGAAAGCGTCAATCATGAAGGCATGATGCATATGCATGCTTTGCCTGAAGGATTGGCTTTACCTGCCCATCAAACCACTCATCTTCAGCCCGGCAGTATGCACATCATGCTGATGGATTTGAAGCAGCCTTTAAAACAGGGAACCACGATTCCACTAACACTGATGTTTAAACACAGCCAGTCCTTGAACATTACTGTACCGGTAAAAACCGGCAATGGTCAGGGTCATAAAATGCATTAATGTTAGGCAGTAAAACCCTATTATCAGAATGATGATTGATATTGCCTCTTTATGTTGATATGAATTATTAATTCAGCCACTAAGTTGTTAAGCGATCGGGCATATCAGATAATAACGTCTGGTTTGATGCCCGATTATTTATTATCATCTCCATAACCATGAGAGATAAACACATCATCAAATGCTATCTTCTCAACAAAGTCATTTTTCTCTTCATTAAGCTGCCTTATGATTGCATTACTACACTCAGGAAAATTCTGGCTTAAACTGATGGTAACCGGATTCATCGGTTTAATCACATTATGCCTGCTGGGCGTAGTCAGCCTGCATTATCTGTTTGATACCCATAAAATTTATCAGAATATCAATGCGGCGATGGCCAATACAGATTATCGCCTTGATTTTAGCAACCACATCAGTCGCTCATGGTTTCCGCGTCCAACGGTAACTTTGCATCAGGTACGCATGATTCATAAGCAGCACCAAAACACCGAGCTAACCGCCGATGACATGAAAATCGGCCTGAGCTGGCAAATTTTACTGGGTCGATCCATCATTGAAAAATGGCAATGTGATGGCGTTAATGCCAATATTTTTCGCAATACAGAGGGTCACTGGAATAGCGATAATTTCTGGCAGTCATTTCAACGCCAAAAAGATAAATGGCATATCAACCGACTGGTGCTTGAGAATGCCACTATCCGTATTCGGGATGAGCAAAAAACGTATTTATTGAAACATTTAAATGCCAATATTAACAATCTGAACGGGAATAACCGCAAAATTCAGGCTGAAGGCTTGTGGCAACAATCATCGCATATGCCCATTTTATGGCAGCTCAGTGCGATTAACCATGCCGATAATCAATGGCGACAAGTACAACTTAATATTCAGACCAATCATGTCACTTTAGGCACAAGCTCCGGCCAATGGAATTTTGATGCCTATTGGCTTGGCGATAAACAACTACTGCAAACCGATGACATCAAATGGCGCTGGCAAAGTCAAAATCATGATATCCATGCTAATGGCACAGGTAAAAACTGGCAATTGGGCTGGTCAACCTTAACCATGCCACAATTAAACGCGTTGATTACCGCCAGCACCCCCACTAACGATAGAGTCAATGTGTCACTCAATGCTACCGATACCCATTGGAGAAACCATTTGTGGGCCATCAAGCAATTTCAAATAGATGCCGGTTGGCGCAGTCCGCAATATCAGTCATCACTCAATATAGCTGGCCAATTAACATGGCCAGATGCAAAAACATGGCAAATAGCCAACTTAACATTGACCAGCCATCAGGATGGCATAGATAGCCGGCCAAACCAACGATTTATCATGGATCTTTCCGGTGATTTAACGAGCACAATCGGCCAGAATACTGACTTGAAACTACAAGGGCAATTTGATAATCAACCCCTGAACATAGAGATGGCTTATCAGCATCACCCACAACAGCAGCCAGCCACCCTGACAGGCAATATCAGACTGGCTCAGTTAAACCTACGGCCTTATCTACAGGATACGGCAACCTATCCCATTAAATCCTGGCTGCAAACCGGTTATCACTGGCTGCAAAACCACAGCCTAGACTGGCAGGTAAACATTGATCGCATTACTGCGCCTTCATTGCAACTGAATCAGTTGCAAACCCGACTCATGGCCAATAAGGATATCATCACACTGTCTCCGATCAAGGTTCAGATGTATGATGGCGTAAGCAATGGCTTGTTTCGCATTATGAACAACTCAACTTTATCCTGGCAGTTACAACAACGCTTTCAGAATATTCAAATCAAGCCTTTTTTGCAGGACAATTTTAATTTCCATAATCTGGCCGGTCAGGGCGATGCGTCTATTGACCTAAGTGGACAAGCCGAAAATTCACAACGCTGGCTGGATACGCTTAATGGCGAAATTGACATACAATTACAGCAAGGTTTACTCAAAGGCATTGATATCAATAATATTCTAAAAAATAAAAACGCCAATACCACCATGACTTACAATGAAACCAGTCAAACTCCATTTCAATTGTTTAAACTACATATTCCACTGCAACAAGGCATAAGTCAGAACAGCACGCTCGCACTGCGCGCAGATAATTTTGATATCAAAGGACAGGGAAAGTTTAATTTAGTCAATCAATTGATTGATTACATGATTTTAATTTCAACCCAGCATAATAATGAACAAAGCTTATTGCCCCTGAAAATCAGCGGCGCCATCGCACATCCCAATTTTAATATTGATTATCAGCGCCTGACCGCAGGTTTACACACACCCGAACAAAAGCAGGAAAGCCTGCGCCAGACACTAAAACAACAATGGTCATGGCTTAATCAAGGCGCCAGCAATGAAGTCAATGACTGGTCTGTTCAACCATGATTCCTGTCTGGCATGGCTGGCCATCAGCAGAAATTTTAACAAGACACTTTAATCAGCACCATGCTACCACAGGCATTATTGTTGCTGATCACTGGCTAAGCGATGTTTCTGATCAGTATTCAGATGAATGGCTGGCACTACTGCACCAAGCCGCTTTGTACTATCAGCATCAACCTGTTTTCTGCCTGCCATTCATCCATGGTTCACGGCTATTATTAATCCAACCCGATATGTATGCCTCATGGCATCAGAGATTACCTGACTGGATTATTCCCCACCTGACAGCAGAGCATCATCTGATTCATCCGGCCGATGCAACCAAACCATGGTTAGATCAACCTGAACCCATTCCGGCCAAATCGGTAGTCATCATTGGTGCAGGCATCGCAGGCGCTGCCACGGCTTATGCATTGGCACAACACCAGGTTGCCGTTACCGTGCTCGATCAAAGCGATGTAGCCACAGCCGCCTCAGGCAACCAGCAAGGTTTGTTGTATGCCAAAATTTCAGCTCATGACACCATACAAAGTGAATTGTTGCTGGCTGGATATGGCTATAGCCAGATTTTACTGACTCAGACCATGACAGGTAAAACAGGCTGGAATCGTTGTGGTGTATTACATGTTGACCACAACAGCGCTGAATATCAGCGTAATCGTTTATTGGCTCAGCAACACCCTGAAAGCACTTTGTATCAATGGGTCAGCGCCCAAAAAGCCTCACAACTGGCCGGACTACCCTTAACTACAGGTGGCCTCTGGTGGCCACATGGCGTGGCGCTTAATCCAAGACTGTGGTGTATGGCTTTACTGGATCACCCATTAATTACTGTTCATACCCACAGTAAAGTAACCCGACTGGATGCTCTTCAGAATCATTGGCGCGTACAATACCAAGCACATGGAAGACCGCAAAAGCTTAGCGCCTCGCACGTTGTGCTGTGTATGGGCGCCTACAGCGATACCCTGTCACCCACATTACACTGGCCATTTCAATTTATTCGCGGGCAGACTACCGTAAGTCATGTTAACCCGCACACCATGACACCCCAATGCGCACTCAGTGGTCACAGCTACATCACACCGGCCTGGCAGAATCAACTGTGTTTTGGTGCCACATTTCACCCCAACAACCGGCATGATGCCCTAACCTATGCCGATCAGGAAGCCAATCAGCAGCAACTGGCACAATGGTTGCCGGAACTGGCCAGAAGTTTGCCCCAGATCACGGCACTACAAGGCCATGCAGCCATCCGTTGCGATGCTTTTGATCACTTACCCGTTGTGGGTGCCATAGGCGACAGCCGGCAAATGCGGCAGGTATATGCCCAACTGGCACTGGATAAAAATTATCGGCTCAATGCGCCCTGCCCATGGCAACAGGGCATTTTTATCAATACCGCACACGGCAGCCGTGGCTTGACTACTGCCCCTTTATGTGCAGAAGCAATCGCCTGCGCCATTCTCGGTTTACCCTCGCCGTTATCAACCAGACTGCAACAGGCACTCCATCCCAACAGATTAATCATTCGCAGTATCAGCCACCATCTGCCCTGGCATGGTGCCTGATTCGACTATTGCTCAATAAAACCAGCATACAAAGACTAATATTTCAAAAGCTTAATATACACATTTTTGTTATCATCAAAAATATTGCGTCTTCCGTATACAGGGGAATGAAAATGTTATACTATAACATACATCCCCAAGTGAATTTCAGGCAGGGAATAAAGGTATATTATGTTTTTTTCTTTATTACTGAGCAGCGCAGTCAGGCGCTTGCTTTGTGTGATTATCCTACTGATGCTTATCGGTGGTATTTATGCATGGGCAGTGAATGCAGCATGAATATTGATATTCATAATCTGACGGTCAGCTACCGGCATCGCCCTGCCGTTCATCATCTGAACATTCAGTTTAATAAAAACCAGATGTGGGCACTGTGTGGCCCCAATGGTGCGGGTAAATCCACCCTCTTAAAAGCCATTATGGGCTTAATCAAACCAGACAGTGGCCAGATACACTGGCATGACTTGCAACGCGCCGATATTGCCTATTTGCCGCAACAATCAGACATTGACCGCAGCATGCCCATGAGTGTGTTTGAATTAACCGCCATGGGTTTATGGTATGAGATCGGCTATTTCAAATCCATCAATCAAACCATGAAAACCAAAGTAATCACTGCATTGCAGCAAGTGAATATGGCTGACTATGCAGACCGGCCGATTGCCCAGCTATCCAATGGCCAGTTTCAACGGGTCTTATTTGCCCGCATGCTGGTGCAAAAAGCACAAGTATTGTTATTGGATGAGCCTTTTAATGCCGTTGACGCACAAACTACGCAAGCACTTTTAAATATGCTGTGTCGGCATCAGCAACAACATCAATGTATTGTCATTGCCGTATTGCATGACTATGGCCAAGTGAAACATTATTTTCCCTATACTCTATTAATGGCACGTGAAAAAATAGCCTCTGGCCACACCCGTGAAGTACTGACTACCGAAAATATCCGTCAGGCAGACATGGCCATACATCAGCCTGATAATACTGAATGGTGTGCGATATAACATGTTTATTTCATTTTTGCATTTATTGGCCGACCCCTTCATCGATTACGATTTTATGCGTTTTGCGCTGGCCTCGATTATTTTTCTGGCTTTAGGCACAGCACCCGTTGGCGTATTTCTGATGATGCGCCGCATGAGTCTGATCGGTGACGCTTTAGGCCATGCCATTTTGCCAGGTGCAGCCGTGGGCTACCTTATCGCAGGTTTAAGCGTGCCCGCCATGAGTATCGGCGGCTTTATTGCCGGACTTTTAATGGCACTTTTAGCCGGATTGGCCAGCCGGTTTGCCAATGTAAAAGAAGATGCCAGCTTTGCCGCTTTTTTCCTGACATGTCTGGCCATTGGCGTGTTACTGGTCAGCAAAAGCGGCAACAGCGTTGATTTACTCAATTTACTGTTTGGTTCCATTCTTGCTGTCGATAAAACTGCCCTGACTTTGGTTGCACTGGCTACCAGCATCACCATGATCGTACTGGCACTGATCTATCGCCCGCTCTTTTTAGAAAGTATTGACCCTTTATTTTTACGCGCCGTCAGAGGTAAAGGCGGATTGTGGCATATTATGTTTCTGGTTCTGGTGGTGCTTAATCTGGTGGCCGGTTTTCAGGCATTAGGCACCTTAATGTCTGTCGGCCTCATGATGCTACCCGCCATCAGTGCGCGCTTATGGGCCAGAACCATGGGTGTCATTCTGATATTGTCAACACTGATGGCATTATGCTGTGGCTACATCGGACTATTATTGTCTTACTACTACGACCTGCCTTCAGGCCCTGCCATTATTTTGTGTTGCGGCACTATTTATTTATTGTCCTTATTCGTTGGTTACGAAAACGGCGTTTTACCACGTTTGTATAAACGCAGTCGTCATCACGCAACCTGATTGATTCCAGTCATCTATTTTTACCCACAACCCTTATATGAAGTGATTTTCTGATGAAACTTAGTCGAATTTATTTGCTCTTTGCCTTTGTAGTGTGCTTTTTTAGCCGACAGATACTGGCCGCCCCGCTGCCTGTAGTGACCAGTTTTAGTATTCTGGGTGATGTAACACAACAAATTGGCGGTCAGCGGGTCAAGGTACAAACACTGGTAGGCCCTGATCAGGATGCTCATATCTATCAATTAAGCAGCAAAGATTTACGTTTGATGCGCCAGTCCAAACTGATCTTACTCAACGGATTAGGCTTCGAATCCTTGCCTTTGCAGCGGGCAGCACAGCAAAGTCATGTTCCGGTTTATGAAGTAACAAAAGGCATCAAACCCATCGATATGCATACAGATCACGATCACAACCATGATCACGATCATGACCATAGTCACGACCACAGCCATGATCATAGCCATGATCATGATCATCACCACGCCATTGATCCCCATGTCTGGAACGATCCTGTTCTGATGCAGACCTATGCCCAGAATGTGGCCGATGCCCTGATTCAGGTTGATCCCGCTGGTAAAGCCTACTATCAGCAACGCCTCAGTCAGTATCAGCAACAACTGCAACAATTAAACCAATGGGCAAGCAATATTTTTGCCCGCATTCCGGCAGCAAACCGCAAAGTACTGACCGGCCATGATGCTTTTGGCTATCTGGCACAACGCTATCACATTGAATTTCTGGCACCTCAAGGCGTCAGCACTGAAGCCGAGCCGTCCGCGCGCCAGGTAGCAGCAATTATCAGTCAAATTCGTGAACAGCACATTAAAGCCGTATTCACAGAAAATATTAAAGACCCACGCATGGTTAAACGCATAGCCGATGAAACCGGTGTTCATATTTCCGGCCACCTTTATTCGGACGCACTCAGCCGTGATCAAAGCGCCGCTACTTACATTGACATGTTCCGCTACAATGTCAATGCACTCAGCCGCGCCATGCAATAACCAAAAATAAGGCATTGATTCAATCAATGCCTTATTTCCATTCATCGCCACACATCAGCACAGAAACAACCGCCAGCCTTGGTTTTAGTGCCCCTACCCGTTATGCCCTCTACCTGATCGTCAGCTGGTTTCTACATTAGCATCAAAACCATGTTTAATAATGACATACAGTTTTATACACAACCCATGCAGCCTTATTGTTTCAAACGTATTGTAAAAACATATAATTATGCACTTATTAAATTTCATTTATTTATACATCAATGCCACAATACCCAAATGTAGCCTTGATCAGCCAAAATTTACTCAAAAATCCGGCAAGAACCAATGCCATGTTTTGTCTGGCACTTGAAATCTATCCGCGTGGCCTTTTAAATCAGATTTATTCACCCATGAAAATTAAATGTTTAAATCAAACCAAAAAATATGCATACCCGCCATTATGCACATAATAAATGCATAAATATAAAATAAATCAATAATAAAAAATTCAAATACTCGTTTGGCATTGAGTCAGAAATGTATAATTATTGACAACACTCAAAATTAAATGAATACTTTGTTAATGATTGTCATCAAATGGAATTTATATTATGCCTTTATCTTCAAAAACCCTGAATACATGCTCACTTTTAATTCTGACTGCCTGTCTGACAGCGCCTGTTTTCGCTCATGCCCATGGCCAAACCTGCGCGGATAAACTTCAGGCGGTGAATAATCAGATCAAATATGCGACTACTTATCATAATCCGGCTGAATTAAACCGCCTGAAAATCGCCAGATCACAAATCATCGCCAATTGCAACGATAATGACCTGACACAGAAATACCAGGATAAAGTAGAAAAATATCAGCAACAATTGGCTCGTGATCAATCACAACTGGCTCGGGCACGCGTCAACGGAGACCCGCATAAAATCGAAAAAGCCGAAAAACGCGTGGCCAAAACCCTCAGGAAATTACAAGAAGCCAAAGCAGATCGTGCCCGGTTCCATGGTAATCTTAAACGCTAATCCACCCTATCAGATTTATTGAGAGAAAATATATAAATGAAATACCTGACCCAGCCGGTGGCCATTTTTGCACTGGCCGCAACCTGTGTTGTCGCTCATGCTGGCGGTATTGCGGCATTACAGAATTTTAATACCCAGACCAGTAAAATCAGCGGAAAATTCAGCCAGCGTGTTCAGAATAAAAAGCATACCCAAGTAACCAGTGGTACCTTTGCCATTCAAAGACCCGGGCTATTTCGTTGGGAATATACCACCCCTTACCAGCAAACCATTGTAGGCGATGGTAAAACCGTCTGGTTGTATGACCATGATCTGGCTCAGGTTACCCAACGGTCACAAAATCAGACACTGGGCGATTCGCCGGCAGCGATTTTATCCAATAAAATTGCTTTAAATAATTACTATGCTTTAAAAGAAGACGGAGAAACCAATGGCGTTAGCTATGTGCGCGCCACGCCGAAAAAAGACGATACCGGCTATCAATATATCCGTATTGGCTTTAATGGCAACACACTGGCCAGCATGCAATTAAAAGACAGCTTTGGCAATCAAACCGATATTCAGTTTTCTGACATCAATACACAGCCACAGTTTACCCGCCAGCAATTTCAGTTTACCCCACCCAAAGGGGTAGACGTATTAAGCCAATAAACAGTCAGCAATACCAGTGTAAGCAGAATGATTGACCTTACACTGGCTTAATGACATTTTAATAGTATTTATATTAACCACACCGATAAACAAACGGTTTACCCTGATGATAGCCCCGGCACCAGCGCGGCTGACGCATCCAGTCAAATTCATCATGCCAGCGGCGATTCATCTCTTGAGTACGCATCTCTTGTAATCGCACCTCATTCAAATAATTTTCCCAGGCCAGTTTATAACAGCTCTGAAACAACGGTGCACTGACACTTTTCTGGTACTCTTCAGCCTCTTTAGCATAGAAAGGATCAGATAAAAAAGCCGGATTCTGCATCTGTTGCTGCATCAGTTCTGCCGTATGCGCATCACATTGCGCCGCCAGCTGCACCACCAGTCGCTCACGCGCCTCTTCTGCTGCTTTGGCCTGCGCTGCTTTTTGTTCTGGCGTTGCACAAGACATCAATCCCAGCAATATCATCGTCCAGATGATGGGTTTTAGCCCTTGTCCACACAACATTGATCACCTCAAATCCTCAGATCATAGCCGTTTTATATCATACGTAAAGACAGATTATTCCGGCCTTTGCCAAGGTTTACGCTGCCAGTAGGGTTTATATTGCCGCAAAGTATGCCAACAAATCCACCACATCAACACGACCAATATCATGATACGGCAATAAATTATCTATTTGTTTTATAAAAAATAACTGTACATTAAATATCAGATCAGAATGAGCCGGACATGCCATACTGGCATCGAAAAACAATGATTGCATACATCTCTTATATGTTTATTCTCATAAACTCATATAATAAAACATTAATATTCATATTGTTAACAAATATTATCTATGTTAATGTAGCTTCTATACAAACGGTTTGACGGGAGATGGAGATGGCCTTCAGGAAAGAAATACTATGTAATCGCTACACTGTATTTAATAAATACATATATATTTCAAAATTTTACAATGATGGCACTCCTAAGCATTATGCCTTGTTCCGTAAAAGCCAGAAACTGTGCCGCCCGCGGCCGATCATTAAATCCATGGCTGATTATCATAAGCATAAGGCCGAAATGGACGCCATTAAAGAAGAGCGCAAGCAGATACCGCAGGTGATTCTGCCTGAATACATTAAACAACTCGAAGCTGAAGGCCGCTTGCCCAACCAGTAGCCGCAGACACATTAAGCCAAAGACGCTGGCGGGGCAGTTGCAAGAGGCAGAAATACCGGCGCTGTCTTTATAGCCCCGACGGCGTGCACTGAGGCTGAGGGTATTGCCGTCTTAGCCGGGCTAGTTTGCCCTGTTTTATTGATCTTAATCCCTACCCTATCTGAGGCAGAGACTGACTTTCCGATGGACTAGCATCACATATATCCAAACTGTGCTTACATGCCAGAGCAAGTCATGCTTCGTGATCAAAAAATAAAAAATGTTTCTTTTGGAGCAGGATGGCACGTTTGTCTGGGAGGGAATTTAGCGAGAAAATCTACGGCAAGGCTTATTGAGTTGTTTAGTGAGCTCGAGAAGAAAGTAAAACTTATTCATGTTGAAGACAAATGGATAGACTCTTTCGGCTTCCGGTTCCTTGAGAAACTTAAAGTAAAAGTAATGATTATGGAATAACATCGTATAGCTCAATTTCAAATTGTGTTAACAATATAATTATTTTTATAAAGTGTTTATTTTATGAGTATTTATGTTTTTGATATTGATGGTACCCTCTCCAACGCCGGCAAGAAAGTCCACCCGGCTATAGACAGAAAACTTGTTGAATTAACCGGAAATAATCAGGTTATTTTTGCTTCAGCCAGACCGGTTCGGGACATGTTGCCGATGGTTTCGGATAAACTCCATTCATCAGTATTCATTGGTTGTAACGGAGGTATGGCATGGGAAAACGGGCAAATTGTTTTAAGTCATGTGTTTGAGCGTGGTTTTGTATCTCGTATGATTAACGTTATGAACAACTTTGGCATTCCCTATGTTCTTGACGGTAAATGGAATTATTCTATTTCTAAAAATGACCACCCTTTTCACGAATATATCCGTTCGTTAAGCAATCATGAAACAGGCGAGAAAGATATCATCTCTGGCGGGGTAACAAAAATTTTAATACTTTCTGAAAAACATAAAGATAAAATAATGATGTATGCAAAGGACGATGTCAGCATACATACACACCGCAGTGACGGCTTTTACGATTTTACCCCACAAGGAAATAATAAATACCAGACGCTGTCTAAATTAATAGGAAAAGAAAAATATATTGCTTTCGGTAATGATCAAAATGATTTTATCATGCTGCGCAAAGCAGAAATATCGGTTTTTGTTGGAGAAAAAGAAAATTTCAAAGAGGCTAGCTATTATGTTTCGATGGATTACATTCCTACGCTGATTAATCATATAGAAAGCAGGAAATAAAAATAAACAGGATATTTTATGAACTTGGCAGATGTTTTAGGCTACACAGGTACGGTACTGGTAATCTTATCATTCTTATGTAATTCATTAATAAAACTTCGTATTTTAAATGCGATTGGTGCATTTTTAGTTACCATCTATGCCATTATGAATCATGCATGGCCTGTGGCATTGCTTGATGGATTCATTGTTATAATCAATGTATTCCAACTTTTTAAAAACAAAATTCAAATTTAATGAAAGTATGTGATCATTCTCTAAAACATTGCAGTTAAAACATGATTAATGGGATTGCGTCCAGATAATGGATTTCGGCCATTGTCCGCACATTGATCACCTTAGATCACAGATTATTCCGGCCTTTGCCAAGGTTTACGCTGCCAGTAGGGTTTATGCTGCCGTAAAGTATGCCAATGAATCGGCGCTTCAGACAACAGCGTCTGTACTGCCCCCATACTGTCAGTGCGCAACAGATGAACATGGTTCTGTGCCAGCAAATCCACCACATCAGCATGAGGGTGCCGGTATGGATTGGCAAAACCGGCACTGGCCACCGCAAACTGAGGCGATACCTGTTGCAAAAATTCCTCACTACTGGAGGTATGGCTGCCATGATGTCCTAAAATCAAAATCTGACTATACAGATCACGCCCATACGCCTGTATCAGTGAACGCTCTCCGGTCTTAGATAAATCACCCATAATCATCACTGCTTTATCCGCAGCCACTACCCGCAAAACACAACTATGATCATTTTTCCTGGCTTTGGCTTTAACCGGCTGATTTAAAAATTCAAACCACACCCCATCCCACTGCCAGTTTAAGCCCGCATAGCATGGTTTAGCCGCAAAATGATAGGCATTCGCCTGCCCGGCTACAATCTGATGAGGATGGAACTGATCACGTATCAAATCCGCGCCACCATCATGATCGGTATCATGATGCGACAACACCAGCATATCTAATTTCTTTATCCCCAATGCCTGTAGATTCGGCACCAGATCGGATTGCGCTGCATGCGCCGTGCCTGTATCAAAGATCAGCGTATGATGTGCAGTTTCAAGGCTCAGAGACAAACCTTGTCCTACATCCCAGACGGTTAATAAAACCTGGCCATGCTCAGGCTTGGAAGGCCGATAGGTCAAGAGCATGACCACCAGCAGGCAGCATAAAGGCCGTAACCACAACCCTCGGGGCAATAATAGAATCAATACAGCCAATACAGACAATAACCACAATAGCGCCGGCGCCTGAGCCGGATAATATTGTGGCGCATACTGTGCTATCCAATGCAATGCCTGCATTGTCCATTCAGATAGCCAGGCAGCCAACGTCAGTAGGGGCGGCCATGGCAGAAATAATGACAGCAAAGCCACCGGCACCAATACCAATGTAAACCACGGAATCGCCACCGCATTCACCAGTGGCGACAAAACCGCTACCGAACCGAATACATAAGACACCAACACCACTGAAGCCAGACCTGACGCCCATTGTGCCTGCACTCCTTGTCTGATACGCGACAAATATAAATAACCACTGCCTGCCCACATCAATGCCGCCACCAATAAAAATGACAGCCAGAAACCCACACTCAATACCGCCAAGGAGTCATACAACAACACCATCGCCATCACCAACCACCACAATTGCATCGGCGCCAGATGACCACGACGCCACGTCAGCGCCAATACAATAATCATCAGCATACTGCGCTGGGTAGGCACGGCAAAGCCCGCCAGACCGCTGTAGATAACCGCTACCACTACCGCAGTAGCACGTACATAACGCCAAGGCTCATTTATCGGCAACGGCAGATAGCGCAACAATATTTTACACAGCCACGCAAACAGCATGGCCAGCATACCCACATGCAAACCGGAAATACTCACCAGATGATTAATGCCCAGCGGGCGAAAAATCTGCCAGGCCTCATCAGGCAAAGCCGCCTGATCACCCACGGTTAACGCTTTCAGTAACGCTACTCCTTGCGGATAGTCATGGCGCTGTTGCTGCCAGCGCTGCCCCAGGACCGTCCGCCATCGAATCAATTCGCTTTGCCACCGGCGTGTTGCATGACATGCTGTTCTCTCGCCTTTGATGGTTGCCATGGCCACAATATGATTAGACAACGCCCATGCCTCAGCATTGAAACCAACCCGATTCACTTCTCCCACTACTGGCCGCACCCGTACGGCCACCTGCCAGCAATCACCGGCACGCCAGGATTGTTGCTGATAATCATTGACCAGCCAGATTTGTGGCGGTTGTTGAGACGTCCATACTCGCGCCAGAAACCGGCTGCGTCGCCCATCGGTTTGTACAATATCAGCCACAGACAGCTGCACTGTCCGCATGACTCTTGCCTGATTTAATGGCCATTGCTGGTGCAATACTGTCTGCGTCTGCCATAAACCAAAGGCTACCCCCAGACATACTGCAACCACACACGCCAACCAGCGTAATGGTGGCCACACCAACACCACTAAACCAACCACAGCCGCACCCAGCCAGTAAACAGGCTGCGCCAGAAAAACAGGCAACAAAAACGATACCCATACCCCCATCACCCAGCAAGGTATCCAGGCTAATCCCTGACGATACGACCCCAAATAACCCTATCCTTATCTTATCAATATCCAATATGGTTATTCATTAATATAGCATATTTGAATAGGGTAATCCATGAAATCAATACAACACATTTCCGACACCCTCATCCAATAGTCCATTTACCGGCACCATATCTATCCATTCATACAATCACACAAATCATCATGCGAAAAGATGAATATATGCGTATAATTAGCCACTCATCAAAACAGATTCTGATACAGGTTTTAAAAGACGTTATGGCACAGATGCCAGCCGAAAGCAGCAAACTCAGCACTGCCATCAAAAAATACATGCTCACTGGCATTCTGATCTGGTTACCCATTATGGTAACCATCTGGGTGATTAGTTATATTATTGGCATCGCTGACAAAATCATGACCATCCTGCCCCTGCACTGGCAACCCAGAATCCTGTTGGGTTTTCAGATACCCGGGCTGGGTTTATTGATCACCATTTTGCTGTTGTTTTTAACCGGTTTATTCGCGGCCAACATCATCGGTCGCAAAGTCATTGCTGTGGGTGATTCGCTTTTAAGCCGTATTCCCGTGGTTAAAAGTATCTATCTGGGTGTCAAGAAGGTATCTGAATCTTTATTGTCTGATTCGCGCCAATCATTTACCACGCCAGTACTTGTGCCCTTTCCGCAGCCTGACATCTGGAGTATTGGTTTTGTTTCCGGCCACATTCCTGACAACATTGCTCAGGCACTGCCAAAGCATGCGCAAGACGAGGAAACACACCACTATATTGCGGTTTATGTGCCCACCACCCCCAATCCCACCGGCGGCTATTACATCATGGTGCATCAGTCCGATATTCGTGAAATTGATATGAGTGTGGACGATGCTCTAAAATACGTTATTTCGATGGGAATGGTACAACCGGATGAACCACACGGCTGACTTACCGGCAAAGACAGAACAGATAAAACCATGCTGTAACCACTACACGTTGATTAATACAACAGAAATTATTATTCAGAATTAAAGAAACATTAAAGGTAAACTATGCGAACAAACTACTGCGGCCTAATTAACGAGCAATATCTTGATCAGACCATTACGGTTAAAGGCTGGGTACATCGCCGCCGCGACCATGGCGGAGTGATCTTTATCGATTTACGTGATCGGGAAGGTATTGTACAGGTGGTGATTGATCCTGACACACCAGAAGCCTTTGCACTGGCCGATTCAGCGCGCAATGAATACGTGTTACAAATCACAGGGCGCGTGCGCTCTCGCCCCGAAGGCACCAAAAACGATAAAATGATTTCAGGTGGCATTGAATTACTTGGAAAAGAAATTGAAATTCTGAATACTGCCGCCACACCACCCTTTCAGATTGATGATGAAAACATCAGCGAAAATGTTCGCCTGACCAATCGGGTGATTGATCTGCGCCGCCCCGCCATGCAAAACAACTTGCGCCTGCGCTATCGGGTTGCCATGGCGGTACGCCGTTATCTGGATGCACAGGGTTTCATTGACATCGAAACACCGATGCTGACCCGTTCCACCCCTGAAGGCGCGCGTGATTATCTGGTGCCCAGCCGCGTATTTCCCGGTGAATTTTTTGCCTTGCCGCAATCTCCGCAACTATTCAAACAATTATTAATGGTGGCTGGTTTTGACCGCTATTATCAGATTGTTAAATGTTTTCGTGATGAAGATTTACGTGCCGATCGTCAGCCTGAATTTACCCAAATCGATTTGGAAACCTCATTTTTAAATGAAGATGAAATTATGGACATCACCGAAAACATGGTGAAATCCGTATTCCATGAATCATTAAATGTTGATCTGGGCACTTTTCCGCGCATGAGTTGGCATGAAGCCATGTTTGATTATGGTTCAGACAAGCCTGATCTGCGCGTAGATTTGAAATTCACTGAACTGACCGAAGACATGAAAACCGAAGAATTCAAAGTCTTTCGTGCAGCTGCCGATATGGAAAACGGCCGCGTAGTGGCTTTGCGCGTCCCCAATGGCGTCAAACTGACCCGCAAGGAAATTGATGTCTATACTCAGTTTGTCGCTATTTACGGCGCCAAAGGTCTGGCTTACATCAAAGTAAACGACATCAGCAAAATCACCAACACTGAAGACAGCGGGCTGCAATCACCCATTGTCAAATTCCTGTCTGAAGCCGGCCTGAAAACCATCATCAGCAAAACCGGCGCGCAGAATGGCGATATTATTTTCTTTGGTGCCGATAAAGCCAAAATCGTTAATGAAGCCATTGGCGCACTGCGCATCAAAATCGGCCACGAACACGGCGCTGAAAACGGCTATTTCCACGATGAATGGCGCCCATTGTGGGTGGTGGATTTCCCGATGTTTGAATACGATGAAGAAGAACAGCGCTGGAGCGCCATGCACCACCCCTTTACCGCGCCCAAAGCAGGTCATGAAGATTTACTGGAAACCGATCCGGCCAACAGCATTGCCCGTGCCTATGATATGGTACTGAACGGCTGGGAAATCGGTGGCGGCTCAATCCGTATCCACCGCGCCGATGTTCAGGAAAAAGTGTTTGCCGCCCTGAAAATCAGCCCGGAAGAGCAACAAAATAAATTCGGCTTCCTGTTGGACAATCTGAAATTCGGTGCCCCTCCTCATGGTGGTCTGGCCTTTGGTCTGGATCGTCTGGTCACGCTGATGGCTGGCGCAGATTCGATTCGTGACGTCATCGCCTTTCCGAAGACACAACGTTCACAGGATTTATTGGTTGATGCTCCCAATCAGGTGGATGAAAAACAATTACGTGAACTGGGCTTACGGTTACGCCAGAAAACCCAGACCAATGAATAATTGCTTATCAGGCAAATATTAAAATCAAAGCACAGGTAACTACCTGTGCTTTTTTGTATCTTGCCAAACAAAAAACTTAAAAGAAATTATGAATAATTTTAAAGAAAATTTGTTTAGCTTTTTGATAAAGATATCAAATCCGCACATATCGCCACACAAACTGGCATGTCCATTCTTGAATTTATGGAGAGTATTTAATGGGGGGTTTATACCGAAAGCGGAAAGACTTATAAAAATACATAAACAACTGATGGCGATCTGACATGGTTGTTGACTGTAAAAAATAAACCTTATTTCAAATCAAATCCAATAATACAGATGAAACTTCTGGAATTGATAATAATATTATTAAACGCAATGGCAAAACAGCGATATTGATGATTTTGTTTTTATCACGTATTGCGACATAGCAGTCACGGCTAATCATAGAAGCTATAAAAATAAAGAAAGAGCGCTTTTGTATCTGTTATTTAAAAATACTTGATTGATAATTTTATTCCATCTCATCTAATCTGAAAATTCTTAGCGTTATGTCTGTGCCATGCAGGGCTTATTAAATAGCAGAGGTATCATTTTGATTCATCACACACAAAATAAGTCAGATGCCGGCATATTTGGTTTAAGCCTGGGAGAAAGCTTATTTATCAAGAGAGCTCAAATATCACCAAAAAAATGATTTGTAAATTCAATAAATCAATAAATAAAGAATATAAGCCTTTCGCGCTCGACTTGAAAAATGAAGACATAACTATTATTGATAAAATAGAATGATTCGCATGAAGGACTTAAAAACAATTTAAATACTATTTAAAAATAGATATTCTTGATCACTATGCCATACGAGAATATGCATTATATAATTATATTGACATAAAACACACCGTGGTCAAATTTTAGCATAATGCGGTATTGGATCTTGTTGATAAAAGATTTCAGCCGTTTTATATGTTTAGCCAGCCATAAAAGATATCAGTATCCTGCATTTTTGTACGGACAAACCAGCTGGCGTAGCATCAATCCTGATTCAAGGCGCATGTCTCAATCACTTTGGTCATACTTTAATCACGCATACCGGCGGCCATCTTTATCATTAGAAAATCAATTACTAGTCATGGGTATGCAATGGTACAACACAAGACTACATTACTGCTTGCTTGTATTTCCCCCCAAAACCAAATTAATTGTCCTTGCTTTAAAACCGGCAATAATTCACATAAATTCAATACACCTATTTAAAACAGATCATTGCCACATTATTGCAGCAACGCTGTTTGAGACCTAATTTAACTATTGATAAAATTTAAAAATATGTTCAATACGGTATGAATTAAACCCCGCGAGACAACAGGCAGTCATCAAAACCGGCCAAGTCATTATTTTCTATGCGTAATACATCATGGCCGGCTTTTCACCAGGCAAAAACCAGCCACCACATAACTTTTTTCACCGCATAAAAAGCAATCCTCAGTTAAAGCAGTATCCTGCTATCCGGCCTCATGGGTCTATGCTGTTGGTTTTACCGCCGTTGCAGCCACACACCCGATTCAATATGAGGCGTACCCGGAAATTGATCAAACAAGGCGGCCCGTTTGATTGCATGGCTATGGTTCAGCACCGCCAGATTTTGCTGCAAAGTTACCGGATTACATGAAACATAAATAATATTGTCAAATTGTTGCAGCAATTTCAGCGTATCCAGATCAATGCCTGCACGCGGCGGGTCAACAAAAACCGTACTGAAGTGATAATCAGCCAGATCAATCTCTGCCTCATCCAGGCGCCTGAATGAACGCACGCCATGATAAGCCTGTGTAAACTCTTCTGCCGACAACCGCGCAATAGCAATATTGTTAATCTGATTGGCATCAATATTCCAACGAGCGGCCTGTACCGAGGTTTTGGATACTTCAGTAGCCAGCACCCGGTCAAAATGGCGCGACAAAGGCAAGGTAAAATTACCATTACCGCAATAAAGCTCCAGTAAGTCTCCTTTGCCAATTGCCTGCGCCACGTCTGTCGCCCAATTGAGCATTTTTTCACACATACGGGCATTGGGCTGGGTAAAACCGCCCTCTAATTGTTTATACTGAAATACTTCATGATGAACACAAAGCTTTTCCAGCACATAATCCCGATCCAGCACCCATTTTTGTTTGCGGCTGCGGCCAATGATCTGCACACCCAATACCGTTGCCAGTTGCCGCGCTGCTTCTGCCCAATCATCGTCCAGCTGGCGATGGTAAATTAAAGTGATCAACGTATCATGGGTTAAGGTGGTCAGAAATTCAATCTGATACAGTCTGCTTTCTAATACCGGATTTTTTTGAATGTGCTCTAATAAAACCGGCATTAATTCAGTAATGTGCTGATGTGCCAGCGGCAATGTCTTGAGTTTGATCACCTTTCTGGCTGAATTCCCTGCATTTTTTTCAAACATAGCATACCAGCAATCATCGTCTTCCCGCCAGAATCGGAATTCAGCCCGCATACGATAGTGTTCCGGCTCGGACGCAAATACGGCTAATTCCGGCACAGCATAATCGGCCAGTAATTCAGTTAAATAATTTTGTTTATTCAGCAGCTGTTGCTGATAAGAAGGGGAAATCATGGCCATGAACGGATACACATCACATAACAAAAAAACGCATTATAAACAATTTGAGCCTATTGCCGCACATCACGTTTGACTACCTGCCCATAATCCGCCGCCGCCATCATAGTCATAATCATCTGCGCGGTGGTTGCCGGTGTTTGCAAACGCTGACTGGCATAAAGATCCACAAAATTACTGCGCAATGGAAACTGATCTTCACGAGAAGCCCTGATTTGTGCCTGCATATCGGTATTGACCACGCCCGGAGCAATACTGGCTATCCGTACCCCCGGATGCTTTTCTGCTGCCACCGCCTCGGCATGCTGATCCAGCGCGGCTTTAGTAGCACCATAAATACTCCAGCCCGGATAAGCCTTTCTGCCAGCACCGCTGCTGATATGGGCAATACGCAAGGGCACTTTCGCCTTTGTGGCCGTCTCAATCAACGCATTGGTTAACAATAATGGCGCCATCACATTGATTTTTACCGCCTGCACGATCGCTGCCGGATTTTGCTGGCCGGTTAGCGCATTGGGTTCAACCACACCGGCATTATTGATTAAAATCAATTCTTTCGCTTGTGCCAATTCATGTGTGAAAGGATTTGCTGCCAGCCAGTCTGTCAGCTGGTTTTCATTACCCAGATCGATATTAACCTGCTGCAATAAGGCTGGTGGCTGAGGCCAGCTGTGGCGTGCCAGCCCGATCACATGATATCCCTGATCCAGATAACCCTGTGCCAGTGCCTGACCCAGACCACGGCTATGGCCGCTGATAATCGCCCATTTCTTCATTATCTTGTCCTTGCATTATTGATCTTGATTGGTGATTCACTACAGTTTCACCCCAAAGATATAGTAACATGTGGCCAGTTTAATAATCACTCATGCCATGACACCATTAACCACTCCGCCATTGCCGCCCAAAATCATTCAAAAACTGCATGAATTGGATATTGATTCCATTGAGGCATTACGCCAGAAGGGCGCCCTGACTGCTTTTTTACTATTAAAAGCGGCTAAACTGGGGGTAACCGATCATTTATTGTGGCAATTGATGGCCTTAACTGAAAACCGTCACACCAGCGAACTGACTGCCACCGAAAAGGCTTATTGGCACACACAGCTAAAGCAACACCCGCCAGTGGATTGCTTTCCGCCACTGGCACAAATGCAGCATTGGATGGGTCAGGCACTGATGCAGGCACAAAACGCCCTGAATGCGCATGAAGTACCTATCGGTGCAGTGGTGGTACACAACCAGACCATCATAGGCCAGGGTTTTAATCAGTGTATTACCCACCATAACATCAGCCACCATGCTGAAATTCAGGCTCTGGCCGATGCTGGCCGATACACACAAAATTACCGGCTGCAACAATGTGATGTATACGTTACGCTTGAACCTTGCGCCATGTGTGCCAGCGCCCTGATTCAGGCCAGAGTCCGCCGGGTGATTTATGCCACTACCGAAAAGAAAAGCGGTGCTGCCGGCAGTGTATTGAATTTATTTGCCCAGCGATCATTAAACGCGCATACGGCGGTACTGGGCGGTGTGCTGGCCAATGAAAGCCAGCAATTATTACAACAGTTTTTTCAGGCAAAACGACAACACGGCTAAATCAGTACCTCAATCATCGCATGGCACGGGTACGGATGCGTTCCATCAATTCTTTCTGATCTTTGGGTAAGCCATCTTCACAGAATGTCTGATACAACACCGAACGCACCGGATCCAATTGATTCAATGTATTGCCGATCACCGTCCATTTTGCCTGACGCGGCTGAATCCAGCGCTTATTCACATCATCGCCATAACCATATGATTTAACACTACGCTGGGCGCAATACATGGCTTCAGCCGAAAGATTATTAATGCCCTCTTTGGATTGCTGATTCAGAATATAGTGAATGGTTTTGTCCTGATTGATGAAAATACTGTTTACCATCAATTTTGGCTGACCTGAATAAGTACCGCCCACATACACATCCACCCATTGAGCCTGATTGCCCGGATAAGCCGGCAAAGGAACCGCCTGCTCTTGCCACGGTTTATCGGCTTCTGTTTCAACATAATGTTTATTATATAATTCGTCCTGACGCGCCATCGCGGCCATGCTGATACTTGTCAGCAACAGGGCAAAAATAATTTTATTCATGAGCATTTATTTCCATCATACCACCAGATATCCATATCCAATATCTTGATACTTACTTGAACTATAAAAACCTGAAACCAATATCAGCTAACCCGAACAGGCTGAAATCTGACAAGACATCAGCCTGCATTAAGTGGATAATCCCGTCTGGTTTTAAGCAGCCAGTGCGGCCAGTATCTCCGCCTTAACCACTTCTACCGGCTGTGTACCGTCAACTTTAATATAGCGCGGTGCATAGGCACCTTGTTGTTTGCCATAAAAATTAACCAATACTTCTGTTTGCTCATGATAAACCGTTAGCCGCCGTTTGACGGTTTCTTCCCGATCATCTTCACGCTGAATCAATGCCTCACCAGTCACATCATCCTGATTTTCGGTTTTGGGCGGATTATAAACCACATGATAAGTACGACCAGAAGGCAAATGCACCCGCCGACCCGACATACGCGTCACGATCACTTCATCCGGTACATCAATTTCCACCACTGCATCCAGCTGAATACCGGCCTGTACCAATGCTTCTGCCTGCGGCAGCGTTCTTGGAAAACCGTCCAGCAAAAATCCGCCATGACAATCTGCTTCCTGTATGCGCTCTTTAACCAGTGCCACAATAATATCATCACGCACCAGACCACCGGCATCCATGATTTTTTTGGCTTCCTGCCCTAAAGGCGTGCCGGCCTTCACCGCTGCGCGCAGCATATCACCGGTGGAAATCTGCGGAATATGAAATTCAGCCGTAATAAATTGTGCCTGCGTGCCTTTGCCTGCGCCCGGGGCACCCAATAATAAAATATTCATAACCACTCCTGTTTTAAAATCTTTTCATCTGTCGGTTAATAATCATTGCAAAGTATTCTCAGGCCAGACCTGGCCAGACTGCACGCACCCGCGCCAGATCGTCAGCCGTATCCACACCTGCGGCAGGTGCAGTGGCCGTAATCTGCACGGACAATGGAAACCCATGCCACAAAACACGCAATTGCTCCAAGGATTCCAGTTGTTCTAAAGGTGAAGGCGATAATTGCACATACTGCTGTAAAAAATGTACCCTGTAAGCATAAATGCCGATATGCCGGTAAACCACCGTCTCTGACGGCATTACCTCCACACCCGCACGCATATTGTCGCGCGGCCAAGGGATGGGGGCACGGCTGAAATAGAGTGCCTGCTGCTGTTGATTCAGCACCACCTTCACACAATTGGGATCAATAAAATCAGCGTAATCAGTTAACGCATGCGCCGCGGTGGCCATCGGTGCCTGACTTGCCTCTAACGCTTGTGCCACCTGATTGATCAGCACCGGTTCAATTAAAGGCTCATCACCTTGCACATTCACTACAATCGCATCGGCGGGTAACTGAAGTAATCGCGCCGCTTCAGCCAGACGGGTGGTACCACTGTCATGCGCCTCAGCAGTCAGCACCGCCTCAACGCCATGATCAGCACATACCTGCAGAATATCGGCGTGATCAGTAGCTACCACCACCCGCACCGCGTCACTCTGGCCGGCTCGCTCAGCCACCCGCACCACCATCGGTTTACCATGAATATCGGCCAGCGCTTTATTGGGCAGCCGGCTGGAAGACAGCCGCGCCGGAATCAGCACCACAAACCGCGGCGGATTCATGCCGCACACTCCTCATCACTCAGCGCACGTGCTTCATTCACCAGCATATAAGGGATACCATCTTTCACCGGATAAGCCAGACGTGAAGTCGTACACCACAATTCCTGGGTATCAGCGTGCCATTGCAACGCCCCTTTACACAACGGGCAGACCAGAATATCCAAGTTATTTTGATTCATTTTATTTCCTTATTGCCAGGCTAACGATTCAGTTGCATAAAACCCAATTGTAACAGCCATACTTCTTAACAGCAGCATTCTGATCTAATTTAAATCAGGCTCAACCCCATTCAGATTTAATTTGTTTACTATCTCAACGGTCAGATCAGGTTCAAACACTGTTTTCAATGGCAATATCCATATTTCCGGTTCACCGGCTTTGTGCTGAGGCAGTTTCACCGCATCCTTTTCGGTAATAAAAACCACTTCAGCCTGAGGCCAGTCAGTAGTTTCTATCGTGGCATGATCAGCCAGAATCCGTGTTTCAGCCAAATCAATACCCATCCCGATCAATGCCTGAAAAAACCGTTCAGGATGGCCAATGGCCGCCACTGCGGCACAGCGTTTATGACGAAAATACTCGGCCGTAGCGTATTGCTGCGGCTGGTGCAACCGGTAAAACGGGGCATAATCATTGTGAACATACATACAAGGCAATGCCGGCACCCCCGCTTTTTTTAATAATTTCATTGTCTCGTCATCAGTAGTACCCCCACTGATTACCAGCATATCAACCTTTTTCAAGCGGTCACAGGATTCACGCAACGGCCCGTTGGGCAGTAAATCCGGTTTCTGGCCAGCATCTGCCGCCGGAAACACCACCAATTCAAAATCGCGCGCCAAGGCATAATGCTGCAAGCCATCATCACTGATGATTAATTGCGTTTCAGGATAAGCCTGCAACAAAGCCTCTGCCGCAGCCAGACGGCGGGTAGCCACCGCCAGCGGCACTTTGGTCTGCTGAAACAGCATCAGCGGCTCATCACCCACTTCTTTTGCGCTACTGTCTTCATTCACCAGCAGCGTCTGCCGACTTAGCCGGCCATAGCCGCGGCTGATCACCCCGACCTTAATACCCTGAGCCTGTAAGCGCTGAATCAGGGCGGCCACCACCGGTGTTTTACCCACACCACCGGCATGAATATTGCCCACCACCAGCACCGCGCAACTTAACCGCTGGCTTTTCAATATCCCCAGACGATAAAGACTGCGCCGCAGATAAGTCACCGCCTGAAACAACCGCGCCAGCGGCCACAATAAAAAGGTCAGATACCATTTCGGTTGTTGCCAGTGTTGTTCAATCAACCGGAATAAACCAGCCATAACGCATCCGCAGAAAATCAGAAGCATTACTATAGCACGGCAGCCACAATCAGCGGAATCCGGCCACAAAACAGGTATAATCCTTTCTGTGTTGATTAACCGGCCATGAACATGTCTGATTTATTTACTACCGATGCTTTGAGTGTTTCCGAACTGAATGCCCGCGCCAGAACATTGCTGGAGGGACATTTGGCCGGACTATGGATTACCGGCGAAGTCTCCAATCTTACCCGTGCGGCCAGCGGTCATTATTATTTCTCCCTCAAAGACAGCCATGCACAAGTGCGCTGTGTCTTATTCAAAGGCATCGCTGCCAGCCTCAGCCTGCCGCTCAAAGAGGGCGACCACATTGATGTGTCCGGCAAAATCAGCATCTATGAAGCCCGGGGTGAATTCCAGATCACCATCATGGCAGTACGCTCCAAAGGACTGGGCAAACTCTATGAAGCCTATGAACGGTTAAAGCAGCAATTATTACAGGAAGGCCTGTTTGCCCCAGAACGCAAACGACCCTTACCGCCCCACCCGCATACCATCGGCGTGGTCACCAGTCTGGCGGCTGCCGCCTTACGCGATGTGGTCAGTACCTTGCGGCGGCGGCACAGTGGCCTTAAAGTGATTGTCTACCCTACCGCAGTACAAGGCAGCGGCAGCGAAAAACACATTGCAGCCGCCATTGAAACCGCTAATCAGCGCAAGGAAACGGATTTACTGATTGTCTGCCGCGGCGGCGGCAGCATTGAAGATTTGTGGTCTTATAATGAAGAAATCGTGGTGCGTGCCATTGCCAACAGCCAGTTACCCATCGTCAGCGGCGTAGGCCATGAAACCGATTTTACCCTGGCCGATTTTGTTGCCGATGTGCGCGCCCCCACACCAACAGCCGCGGCCGAACTGGTCAGCCCCGATCTGACACAGCTGCGCCAGCATATCCGTCAATACCAGTACACGCTGCAACAATTATTACAGCAGCGCTATTATGACGCCGCCCAGAAACTGGACTGGATCGCGCACCAACTGCGCCACCCCAGACAAAACTGGTTACAACAGCAAACCGAACTGACCAGCCTGCAACAACGTCTAAACACCGGTATGCAGCGAACCCTCACCCACCAGCAACGCATTATCGACCAGCAACAGCAGCAACTGTTGTTTTTAAAACCCCAGACCGCGCGGCTGGATCAGCAATTAAAGCATTGGGCACAACAACTGCATCAGGCCTGGAAAACAGAATTCGACCATAAAAAACAGCTGTTACAGCAACAAAAAAGCTTATTAACTGCCATCTCGCCCGAGCAGATTCTCGCTCGCGGCTACAGCGTGGTTACCAATAAACAAGGCCATGTGATCACTGATGCAGGCAAACTTCGCCCGGGGCAGCAATTGCATATCCGCTTTGCCCGTGGTGAACGCCAGGTACAAGTACTGACGCCCACGCCTCAGGCAGATTTATTTGATTAAACAGACTTAAAATTAACCCTTGCCGCCCCGTATGAATTAATCAATAATCCGCTCTTCAGGTGTACGCCCGACCCAGTCACAGACAAACTGCCAGGCCACACGGCCAGAGCGGCTGCCGCGCAGCTGACTCCAATTTAAAGCAGCACGTCTGGCCGTATCGTCCAAGGTTAAGCCCGCCTCCGCCAGCCAATTGTGCACTGCCTGTAAATAAGCCTGCTGATCAAAAGGATAAAAACTAAGCCACAACCCGAAACGATCAGATAAAGACACTTTTTCTTCAACCGCCTCCTGCGGATGCACCTCACCGCCTTCATGCCGCGCATCATTTTCCTGCATGTATTCCGGCATCAGATGACGACGATTGGACGTTGCATAAACCAGCACATTCGGGCAGCGTTGTGACAAACCACCATCCAGCGTGGTTTTTAAAGCCTTATAGGCATCATCGCCTTCCTCAAACGACAGATCATCACAGAAAATAATGAATTTTTCCGGTCGATTAGCCAGCAAAGTCAACAATGCCGGCAATGTCAGTAAATCGCTTTTATCCACTTCAATCAAGCGCAAACCCTGCTGGCCATATTCATGTAAAAGTGCCTTGACGAGGGACGATTTGCCGGTACCGCGCGCACCGGTCATCAAGACATTATTGGCTGGTCTGCCTGCCAGAAATTGTACTGTATTGCGGATAAGCTTCTGCTTTTGTGCGTCTATCGCAGCCAGCTGACCCAATGCAAAGGTATGCGGGCGCGGCAGACTTTCCAACACGCCCTTATTGCCCAGTTTCTGCCAGCGATAAGCCCAGGCCGACCAATCCGGCTCCTGAACGGCTGGCGGCAATAACGCATCCAGCCGGGACAATACCGATGCCGCCAATGGTAAAATTTCAGATAATTTCATGCTATCCCCTTTGTCATAAATCTAAGACCATAACAATTTTTCCAATATCAAGGCAAACGGTGCCTGATGAACACGGTTAATAAAACCATAACGCAAAACCGCCACCTGCTGTTGCGAAAGCTGTGCCGCCCAGTCAAGCACGGCTTTGGTTTCAATCCGCCCCGCTTCATGCCCGGGATACAGTACCACGCCAATCCGGCCACCCGCCAGCATAATAGCCAGTACCGATTGCAAAGCCGCCAGCGTAGACGCAGCGGTAGTGGTGAATTTCTTGTCCGCACCCGGTAAATAACCACAATTAAATATAGCCGCCCGCACCCCAGCCGACACATATTGTGCCACCTCAGCATGGCTGGCATGAATCAAAGACACCTGTGTATCCAATTGTTGCCGGCACAGCAATTGATGGGTATTAGCCAGTGCCTCGTGTTGCAGATCAAAGGCAAAAACCCGGCCATTTGTTCCCACCTGTCTGGCCAGAAAGGCCGTATCATGCCCATTGCCTGCCGTAGCATCAATCACCACATCACCCGCCTGAATCACTTCCTGCAAACTCAAATGCACAAAAGGAATAATATTCAAGAGCATTATTAACACACACCATCCGCATCATTACAGGCATTTATTCTAAACCTAAATCATTTATCACGCATTAAACCAGGATGAATAACCACAAAGTATCAACTTGGCCGTATTCAGGGTTATCGCGGTGCATGTATCAATACATATCATCTATGCGACAGTAAACCTATCTTTAAAATCAGCTGTCATCATTTCAATTTTCTAAGCTGTCTATACGACAGAAACATCTAGAATTACCAGATTTCCCGTAGCTTGATTCTCTAAGCTGCCTTTTATGTGATTCACGGTTCAGAGACCATACCAATAATCACCCTAAATATCATTTACACTTATATTTTATATAATCGCCGTAACCTGATCACAAAAGATTGCTTCAACATCTGAATATTTTATCATTTATACCCGATATTAGCGTCAAAACAACCGCAATATAAAACCAATGGCATTATTTAATACCCTGTTTGATTTTATGGTATTGCCGGGTTTTAGCCATCCTCTTATTTCAATTTTTGTTTGCTATGATTACTTTATGTTGAAATATCGACGAATTAAGCCGGAAATAAGCATAAAACTGCTTTTGATCATTTTATAAATACTGTATTTATTTGTTGAGCAAATAATACGTCATTATGAATAATAACCGTTTTGCTGCCAGAGACTCTATATTTATGCATTATTGTGGCGACACACTAGCCATAACCTCAGCCACGGTGCCGCCGCTTTACAGATTATCTGAATTAAAATATCAACTTCCTGTCATCGGACAAACCATTTTCGATATCCACGATAGCCGGATAAGGATTTCTGTCAGAACATATCATCAATCATCATTGCCTGAATTAAAACTTTGGCTTTCGAAGCCATTATTTTGTCCTTTAAGCCAATAAACATGCGTCCGTTGCCGTTGTATCATACCTACCCGCTGATCTTTATTTTTATCCCGTTTAATTACTAGCTAATCAGGAAATTGAAAGCGATTCAGATTAGCAGTATTCAAGCGCTGATAATACCTCCTTTTCCGGCACTGGCTTTTTTCAACTGACTATTTATCAATCACCATAATGATAAAAAAATATCTGATTGGTCACATTTTCGGATAACTGACGTATATAATTACTTTTATCCATTGATTATTATATTGAAGATCATAAGCCAGCGAGAATATTCTATTGTTTCAGCACTATATGATTATCAGATAGATGCCTGTCTTTTGCCCAAATACCGTAACCGCAGGAAGGCCACTAGCGCTGATAATGGCATGGCTAAAAGACAGGCATCTATCTAATCCATCAGGTAAAAATAATTTGCAAATAATTGATCAAGTCAATAGATTCACATAGCTGCTTCTGATGGATTAAAAGCGGGTGGCAATCATCATGGCAATATTACGCGGACGGTTTTCATCAGCAGTAGGTACAACACGCGAAGCATCAAAAGCAAATGAATGTTCACGATATACTGTTTTTGTATCGTAATTATCTTGTATAGAACCATCATAGATGGGATAAAAAGGCTCTCTCCGTGCATTCAATACACCTATAGCAGGTGTTACATCAGAAGTTAAAACATAACCCGTTCTACCCGTGATATTTCTAATTGCATCACCCTGACCACTATTCACTACCCGATTCGGATCAACCCCACGCTGATCATCCCACCCTCTTAAAAATTCACCGCGTAAATCGGCAATCCGAATATAATTACCCTGTACCAGATTCGGATAACGCTGTGCCAGTCGCCAGAATTTATTCTTATGCAGATTGGCATCACCCCGATATTTAATCAGCCCTTCGCGCAGGCTGGTGGTGGGCAGGTAAATCGGGCTGCCGATCTCTGGCAGTGACAAGGCCGAACCCATGCCTACTTCAACCCAGTAGTAAGGTTTGGTTTCATCGGTGTTGTTCCAGCCACTGGGGCGATTGGCTTTGTCGCGCGGGTCTTTGCCTTTGCAACCATCGGGGTGATAGCACTCATACCAGTGACCATCCAGTTTCACCAAATCACCAGGTTGATATAATTGGGTCGCCACAAAACCCGCCGATACCGGCAAACACACATCTTGTGTACCATTAAAATCCAGGCCACCGATTTTATGGGTGGTGGTCAGGCTTTTGGCTGATTCGGGTACCGACTGCTGAATTAATTGCAAAATCGCCTTGGCTACCTGATTCTGATCTACTTTGGCCGGCTGAATACCGGCAGCATTGACCACCCCCAGTAACTCTGCCTGAATGGTATTCAGAAACAAAGCAGTAACCACCGTACCCAGTTCAGTCACACCATCACCATCATGAAATAATTTATCCTGAGTTTCAATGGGATACATTATAGATTCTCCTTATTAAATTCATATTGTTATATTTTTTATAGAATATATACAGAATACACCCCATGGCAATCACACCACGGTAAAACAGTTCATTCAAACCATAGACATCAGCAGTATTTATAACTATTACCTTAACCCTCCGGCTTATCCACTGCGATGCTCGGTCTTGTATCATGACTGTTTGATTCTGCCACCCTGACAGGGTACAGCAACCTATTTTTTAATATCAGTGAACACGTTTCACCATGTTATGGTCAAAATAATGGCCAGCCGACAGGCGCTACAGCAGCATCTTTGCAATAAACACTACAATAACACCAAAAATCAGAATACCGTTTGAGCACTGCGATACAAAACAACGTTCAATAACCCAAACATAATAGTTCATTCATCAAGGCTACTGTTATTTTGATTCTAAGCATAAATAACCACCACCCCGACAAGAATCAATGCCGGGGTGGTGGTTATTTGCCATCAGAAAATATTCCCTCTGTGGCAAAGCGGAGGAGACTATACAGCAGCGTACTGGCTGAAAATGAAATCAGGATCAGCAGGATCAGAAGTCGCTACCGGGAAATCGCCTTCTTCCAAAGCATCAAAATAAGAAGTACCGCGGAAGGTAATAGCTAAGTTTAATATAGGATCATATTCTGGGTTTGTCAGGTTTTTTACTTTTACCGGCACCAGACCAAACTGGTTTAGCTGGCCATCAAATTGCTGCCCTTTCAATACATCTAACACAGACGTAATCAATTCCTCAGCACTTAAAGAAGCATCTGTCGCATCATACCAATTTTGCACACATAACACCATCCATTCATCCGTTTTCTCATAACGCTGACTGATGGTATTACGGGGCTTGATTTCAAATCCATTATACTTAACACAGATCAAAGGCAACGTATCTGTTGGGCTAATCAATATTAAATCATCATCAGAAAAAATCACTGCAGATACTTTATCACCCAATTCAGTCTGTAATCGTTGAACAATAGCTTGCTCCATTGTTGTCATCATATTTGTTTCTCTTTCTTTTTAAATAAATTAAACATTATAATAGTGTTAAAATAATGTGTTTCTGACATTAATCGCCACTATGCTTTATTATTGTGCAGTCGCACTAAAGGTAATACCAATAGCAGCAAAATCGTTTTGCCATCTTGATGGTAATACTTTCGCTGTGTGAGGCATCAGGCCAGATTTATCCAGTAATCCACCCAGTTGCTGGCCAGACAACAAACGCAGAACCGGATACAAGATATTTTCAGTTCCGACGGCAGCATTATAATAATCGGCTAGTTCTTTTTCCTCTTCAGGACTATTCTGCTGCCCATATCTATATTGAGGACGGCGGCCGATACAAACCACAGTCCATTCATCGGTTTTCTTATAAGCCTGATGTACAGTCTGCTCATCTGTAATTTCACTGCCCTGATAGACAATAGCGATAACCGGTTTAAACCAATTAGCCTCATCAGTCGGAAATTTATCAGACAAATCACCGACTAGTGCACCGAAATCAATATATTCAGTCTGGAGGTTTTGGTCAAAACCACGAAACCCTATATTATAAACCACCACATCACTAACCATATCACCCAAGCCGGTTTTCAAACGTTCAATCATGGCCTGTTCAATTGCTGTTGCAACCATATTTCTCTTCCTATTCATAAATATTATGTAATACACTGCTTGTTGTACAAAAGTACACAGTGCTGTTATTTGTCAGTAATCACCCTATTGGGGCGAGCTGACGGTTATTCAGAATTGCTGACAACAGCATTCTGAAGATTGAAAACATGCCTACTTATAATGTAGCCAGGGCGGCTGTTAATTAATACGTGATCAGATGGCTGTCTGGTCTGCCTGTATTACTGGCATCACCAAAATAAGTACTGATCTGGCCACCCAACTACATCAATAGAAAGCATGTATTCAATAAGGGTATTGTGCGGTACTTATTGCGTCTGTATCAGTGGATGGGTTTCCACACTTGGCATAATGATTCATTATCAATAGCAATACGCATGGATAACACAGAGCCATTTTTGCCCTGAGTTAAACTTTTATTTATGCTCTGCATGGATGAATATAAGATGACTTATTCTGAATTAATATTGTAAAACAATTATCTATAAATGCATCTTTATCAGAAGTCTGAATTAAATAAAAAAACACCAGCCAGATAAAGGCTGGTGTGTGGTTTTGGCGGCGATGCCTCTAGGCTTAATCAGAGCGGCTATAATTAATGTGATTTATCGGCTTTCTGATTCAGTTTGTCATTCAATTCTTTCAGCTCGGTATTGATCTCATGCAATAAGCGCATGATCTGTTCACTTTCGCGTAAAGCATCGGCGCGACTCTGGTAAGACAGTTCCACCTGATGCAATCGTTCGGTCAGCTGGCGGAAAGATTGATCACTGGCAGTCAGCCGCTCGGACAAATGACGTACATAAAACCAGAAAGCCGATATCACCAATCCCAACACGGTTTGCACCACCACATCAATGATCATCTTTGTCTCCAAAAACAATACGGCAACACCGCTCCCGCGCCTCTGTATCATATACCCATAAACAATAGTGTTTTTCTTCTACGTCAAACAATGTGTTTAATGTCTGGCGTATGGCGTCCAATTGATGGGATAAATTCATCCATGCCGGCTCCATCACAAACACAACGTTAAACTGCTGATCCATATACATGTGATGTGTCCATACGGTGCGGCTGAGCCTGTCGGCAACCATTTGAATAAATCCTTGCTGCCGGCGTGCTTTACACAAGCCTTCTTCAATCAATTGATGTTGCTCACCCAGAACCTGATGGATTAACTGCTGATAATTCATGCTTTCCTGCCTTGACTGCTTTGTGGATAACCATTAAATTCTGATGATGGCGCCATGATTTTATTGAAACTCATACCCGACATAAATCCGAAAACAATGGGTTTTACCGGCGCGGCCAAGCCTTTGGGTAATCGTAACAGGGGCTGTTTCAAAATACCGTGGCCGATACCGATACCATGAAAAAGCCAGTACGGTGGCGTCATCATTTTTATTATGGTCATGGTTTTATTATCATATTTATTCAAATCAATCATCTTTATAACTGATTGTGTTTACGTACAATATTCCAGCCGGTACGATCGGTAATGCCATATTGCGGACACAGTTCAATCATCGCCATCCGGCCGGATTTGTGTTCCAACTCGGTTAAGCGGGTAAACTCATATTGAAACCGTGCATTACGCAATGAACGTAACGCCCGCTGACAACGCGGAATATATTCATTGCTGCCACCAAACCGCCGCAACAAGAGATGGGTTTTTTCCTCGCCGATAATGCCATACAATATCTGTAACCGTTTCGAATCGCGGATACCCAGACAAAAATCAAAGTTGATGCCGCCCAAGGTTTTAATCAATGCTTCGGTTTCCTGCCAGCCGATCACATCGGCAAATTCACAGACGATGTCGGGTAATTGTTGTTTGAAATTTTCCAGTGTTAACATGTGATTCCTCTCTGTAGTTGTAATTGATGACGATAACAGGCGCAAACCCATTGATAATGCTGACTGCTGCTTAAAGTATGCGGAGTGGTCGTACCAAACAATGCCTGACTTAGTGTTTGTGCGTAGGCCACAGGCAAACCATTCAGACCCTGAAAAGGCTGCGGCATGGGTAGGGTTGGCAGACAGGCGTCAGGCTGGATATGCCTGTGTTTTAATATTGTCATCGTCTGGTCATGTGCTTTCACTAATGAATGTCTCTTTCTTTAAAACTGATCAGATACATCATAAAAGCGTTTTTACCGCTCATCAGACGGTGTTCCCCTACTTTGTTTCATAGCAATATGAATCAAAATAACCTTATACCAATATATTGATTATTATGATTAAGGTTTTTATTATTTATATAGCATAGATTCTAATGGCCGACACACTAAGCCATCATTAGCTACATTTACATTTTTACGGAGGGTATTCAGGCAAGACCATCGGCTTTATGGTCGTAATAGTGATTAAATTGAGAGAACCCGACTAATAAACAGACAGTTGACGCTGATATGGATTGATTCACGTTAAGGATAATTGAAGATGATCAGACCAACAGCAAAGACAAAAGCATAATATATTTAATCAGTAATGATCAAATCAGAGAAGATAAAGCAAAAAGTAAGCCGCCAGATTGCAAAAACGGCATACCCCTAAAACCATCAACATTTAGATTTAGCTGATGGCCGGCAGAAAAAGTGATAGCAGTCTGGCCGATAAAATCAGTGTTAACGCTGAAACCAAAGCCGTTACACGCTCTGAAATTTCAGCCCAGATATATGTTTTATTCTAATGGAATTTTATCAGGCAAATATGAATATATGGCACGGGATAAGCAATATCAGTTAATACACCTGATCGGCTCATTGTCTCAATATAAAATGGTTATCGAGCCATAATCAACCCAGGTCATTGATCTGCATCTTATTGATGGGCATACCGCATAAATATTACTAATAAATATCCGCTTAGCCAAAAAATCAACCTCAGGGATGAATAACCACACTACAGTTTATCCATCCCTGACCAGTCAAGCACCGATTACAATCCCAGTTCACGCAGAAAGCGCACATCATCGGCCCAGCCGGATTTAACCTTGACCCAGACCTTCAAATACACTTTCACACCGAATAATTTCTCCATATCCAGCCGTGCTTCGGTAGAAATCTTTTTCAGTTTCTCGCCGCCTTTACCAATTAAAATGCCTTTCTGACTGTCTTTATCCACCAATACGGCAATATGAATACGGTATAAATGATCCACTTCTTCAAATTGCTCTACTTCCACATTCATGGCATAAGGCAATTCTTCGCCCAGATAGCGGAATAATTTCTCACGCACAATTTCCATGGCCAGAAAACGGGCTGATTTATCAGTCACCATATCATCAGGATACAAGGGAATACTGTGCGGTAATAACGGCTTGATGGTATGAATCAAATTGGCAATCCGCAGCCCATGCTTGGCACTGACGACCTCGGTGGCGGTAAAAGCATATTCTTGCTCTACTTCCTGAATAAAGGCATGCAAAGTGGCGGTATCTTTGGCCTTGTCTTTATCAATTTTATTCACCACCAGAATCACCGGTACTTTAGCCGGCAAACGCTGCAAAATCTCACGATCTGCCTCGGAAAACCGTAGCGCTTCCACCACAAACAAAATCACGTCAACTCCGGCCATGGCTTCAGTCACGTTCTGATTAAGGCGATCATTCAAAGCATTGCGATGATAGGTTTGAAAACCCGGCGTATCCACAAAAATCAACTGCGCCTCATCATCGGTATAAATACCATTCACCCGCTGGCGGGTGGTCTGGGCTTTTTTACTGGTAATACTGACCTTCTGCCCGATCAGATGATTCATCAAGGTGGATTTGCCCACATTAGGGCGCCCTACAATGGCGATAAAACCACAGCGGTAATCAATGTCTGTGTCTCTTGGCTGCGCTGGCTGATTCATCATCTGATGCACTTTCTGTATGGATAAAGATGGCTTAACAAGATTTCTTTTTGCCGGATTTGGAGACAGGATGGTGTTGATCCAGCCAGGCAATGGCCGCCTTGGCGGTCTGCTGTTCCGCTTCACGCCGGCTATGCCCTTCGGCCTCAGTCTGAAAACCCAGTTCACCCAGATCACATTGAACCACAAACCGCTGATCATGCACATCACCAATCTGCGCCATGATGCGGTATTTAGGCAAAGGCCAATGGCGTGCCTGCAATGCTTCCTGCAAACGGGTTTTGGCATCTTTACCGCTGTTTTTGGGGTCAATTAAACGAATGCGCGATTTATATAAGCGCTGAATGACTGTTTCAGCCGTATTAAAATCAGCGTCAAAACTGATGGCGGCAAACATCGCTTCCATGGCATCGGCCAAAGTGGAAGGCCGGCGAAAACCACCGCTTTTCAATTCACCACTGCCCAGCAATAACGCGTCACCCACATTCAACTCAAGCGCAATTTCAGCCAGCGTTTCCTGGTTCACCAGATTGGCGCGCAAACGCGATAATTCGCCTTCACTGAGCCTCGGAAAAGCCATAAACAGCATTTTGGCCACAGTATAATTCAGGATAGAATCACCAATAAATTCAAACCGTTCATTATGACGGGCGCTAAAACTGCGGTGGGTTAATGCCTGTTCCAATAAAGCGGGCTTAGTAAAAGTATAGCCGAGTTTGGTTTCAATATGGCGGCGCGCCTGTAGATGCTGCTGATCTTGTTCATTCATCCTGTCTTCCTTAAAACAATGATAGCCTGAACATGTGTAATAACTCAAAAACCAGATTAAATTAATACAAATGTTATGGCTAACCGATTAAATCATTTCTTTCATCAATATTAAATTAAACACGAGGTGCTATGTATCTGTCGCTGGGATTGATCCACATAGAATTATTGAATCTTGCTACCGGCACGGCTCATCTCATCCGTATTCAGCCACACCAGCAATACCTTGCCGACCAGCAGCTTTTCATCAATAAAGCCCCAATAACGACTGTCTTCACTATTATCACGATTATCACGATTATCACCCAGCATAAAGTAGTGTCCGGCCGGTACTTTACAAATAAATCCGGTATCGTCAAGAAAATAGCTACACTGATCTTTATAGGCAAACGCTTGTCTGATGGCCTGTGAAAATAAGGTGGGTTGGTCAGACATTTTCAGAATATCAATCTGCTTATTGCCCAAATCTTCGCGAAACTGCTGCGCAGTAAAAGGTAACATACCCAGTTGAGGCACGTTTTCCTGATAGCGGTAGGTCAACTGTTCATCAGTATCCACCATCTCCTGACCATTGATTGACAATACTTTATTCTGGTAAGTCACCACATCACCGGGTAAACCAATCACGCGTTGGACGTATTTGATTTTGGGATTATCCGGATAATCAAATACCACCACATCACCGCGCTGAATGGCACTTTTTGCAGCCAGAATATGACTCAGAACCGGTATATGGCTCGCTGAAGCAAATTTACTGACCGGAATAAAATCACCTTTTACCAAGACTGGCCACATGGAACCAGCAGTCACCTTAAATGATTTTGGTGCCCAATAACTTATTACATTGATCAATAAAACAATGACCAAACAAATTAAGGCATAAGTCAGACGCTTTTTCAGCAGGCAATTGTTACCTGACAAGCACAGATGCTGTGCATTCATCCGGTCTTCCTTAATTAATTTAATTAATTTCCACCAGAAAATCCGGACAGACAGCATCAGTTTAAAAACAATCTAAATCAATACATCATCAACAATTGATCAATCAACCTATTTTTGCTACCACAGCAAATACCTTAGTATTTGCTGTTTTGTTGGTATTTCAATTCGATTATTGAATTCTGGTACCGGTTCGTTTCAGATCACCCAGATTCAGCCAAACCAGAAAAGCCTTGCCTACCAGCAATTGATCATCAACAAAACCCCAATAACGGCTGTCTTCACTATTATCACGGTTATCGCCCATCATAAAGTAGTGTCCGGCCGGTACTTTACAGGTAAATCCGGTATCGTCAGGGAAATAGGTACACTGATCTTTATAGGGAAACGCTTGTCTGACACCCTGTGAAAATAAGGTGGGTTTGTCAGACATTTTCAGAATATCAATCTGTTTACTGCCCAGATTTTCACCAAACTGCTGTGCGGTAAAAGGCACCATGCCCAGTTGAGGTACTCTTTCCTGATAGCGGTAAGTCAACTGCTCATCGGTATCTGTCATTTCCTGACCATTGATCGACAATACTTTATGCTGGTAAGTCACCACATCACCGGGTAAACCGATCACGCGTTTGATGTAATTGATTTTGGGGTTTTCCGGATAATTGAATACCACCACATCACCGCGCTGTACCTTGCCTACCGGAATCAGAACATTATTCAGAATCGGTAAACGCAGGCCATAGGCGTATTTATTCACCAGAATAAAATCACCCACCACCAGACCCGGGCGCATGGAACTGGAGGGAATCTGAAAAGGCTCGGCCACAAAAGAACGCAAAACAAACACCACCAGAATGATCGGGAAAAAACCACTCATGTAATCGGTGAGGTGATGATTATCCACATGATTGGCCGAGGTTTTTAAAATGTACTTATGCATTACCCATAATACGCCGCTGAATAATACAAAACACAGCAAGACAGCGGTCAGGCTGAATTTCAATGAAAACAGAATAAACACGCCCACCAGAATCAAAAGGTAACTCCACTGCAAGCCACCGCTCCACTCACCACTCTCTTCCCGTACCTTACTGCTTTTGATAAACAAGACAATGCCTGCCAGTAACGCCACGATGGCGAATATAACCATAGTATTAGACATGAACTTACTTATCTCCCACCTGCAAAATGGCCAAAAATGCCGTTTGCGGAATTTCTACATTACCCACCTGTTTCATACGTCTTTTACCTGCCTTCTGTTTTTCCAATAGTTTTTTCTTACGGGTAATATCGCCACCATAACACTTGGCCAGCACATTCTTACGCAAAGCCTTCACATTCTCACGCGCAATGATTTTGCCGCCAATGGCAGCCTGTACGGCAATGTCAAACATCTGCCGCGGAATCAGTTCGCGCATTTTCGCCACCAGCTCGCGCCCGCGATAAATGGCATTGCTGCGATGGACAATCAGGCTTAAAGCATCCACTTTTTCACCATTGACCATAATATCCAGTTTGACCAGATCAGCCGCCTGAAATTCTTTAAATTCATAATCCAGTGATGCATAGCCGCGCGAAGTGGACTTGAGTTTATCAAAGAAATCCATCACCACCTCGTTCATGGGCATATCATAAGTCAGCATCACCTGCCGCCCCATGTATTGCATATTCTGCTGAATACCCCGCTTCTGATTGCACAAGGTCATCACCGCGCCCACATATTCCTGTGGCACCAGAATAGTGGCGGTGATCATGGGTTCATAAATGGTTTCCACACTGCCGATATCCGGCAATCGGGAGGGGTTTTCAATTTCTATGCGTTCGCCGCTTTTCAATAGAACCTCATATACCACCGTAGGCGCAGTGGTAATCAGATCCATGTCAAATTCACGCTCCAGCCGCTCCTGCACAATTTCCAGGTGCAATAAACCCAGAAAGCCACAACGAAAACCAAAGCCCAGCGCTTGCGATACTTCCGGCTCAAACCGCAAAGCCGCATCGTTAAGTTGCAGCTTCTCCAAAGCTTCACGCAAAGCCTCGTAATCATGGCTTTCTACCGGATACAAACCGGCAAATACCTGCGGCTGCACTTCCTTAAAGCCCGGCAAAGCCTCGGCAGCCGGATTTTTAGCCAGAGTGATGGTATCGCCCACCTTGGCCGAGCCCAGTTCTTTAATGCCGGTAATCAGAAAGCCAACTTCACCCGCAGTTAATTTATCTTTTGCCACCGATTTTGGGGTGAATATGCCTAATTGTTCGACTGCGGTTTCGGCACCGGTAGCCATGAAGCGTACTTTATCTTTTAATTGCACCGCCCCATCTACCATGCGCACCAGCATCACCACGCCCACATAGTTATCAAACCATGAATCCACAATCAGGGCTTTCATCGGCGCGTTGGGGTCGCCTTTAGGTGCGGGAACCTGCTGTACGATCTGTTCCAGCACATCTTCAATTCCCAGACCACTTTTGGCAGAACAGCGTACCGCCTCCACCGCCTCAATGCCGATGATGTCTTCAATTTCCTCAATCACCCGTTCCGGTTCGGCTGAAGGTAAATCAATTTTATTCAGTACAGGCACCACTTCTACCCCAAGATCAATGGCGGTATAGCAGTTGGCTACCGTCTGCGCTTCTACGCCCTGAGACGCGTCCACCACCAGTAATGCTCCTTCACAGGCCGAGAGCGAACGGGAGACTTCATAGGAGAAGTCAACATGGCCGGGGGTGTCAATCAGATTGAGTTGATACGTCTGGCCATTTTTGGCTTTATACTGCAAAGCGGCCGTCTGAGCCTTAATGGTAATGCCGCGCTCTTTTTCAATATCCATGGAATCAAGCACCTGGGCACTCATTTCACGGTTATCCAAACCGCCGCAATACTGAATGAAACGATCAGCCAGAGTTGATTTACCATGATCAATGTGGGCGATAATAGAAAAATTGCGAATGTTATTCATGCAGACCAAAATTTGAGTTAATGAAAAAGCAAACGGTAGCAGCCATACCCTGCTGTCCGGTAAACGACTATTTTAACGGAACACACCGCTATTGGGCGAATGAATTTATCAAAGTAACCGAAATATTTCTATGCCGCCATGAATGCATTATTCTGTAAATAAATGATATATAAAAATAAAATAACCGTAGTATGCCGCACAATAACCTTATGGAAACACAGTCATGACAGGCTGAATCAAAAATCATGATGGCCACCAGCCATTTTAATTCATAGAAAGCCACTCTAAAACGGCATACAATAGCGGTGTTTATTTTGCCTTACATGAAAGTTTCAGCATGATCAAAATCAGTACCCAGTTTGATGGCGGACACATAGAAGTGGTTGATGCGCACGATCCGGCCAACATTCAATTAAAACTACCCAAAGATAATGCGGCTGATTTTCGTCAATGGTTTTATTTTCGTGTGCAAGGTGCCGCCTATCAGCATTTGCAACTGAATTTTATCAATGCCGGCGAAGCTTCCTATCCGGCTGGCTGGACAGACTATCAGGCCATGTGTTCCTATGATCGGGTCAACTGGTTCCGGGTACACAGCAACTATGAAAACGGCGTATTCAGTATCCATCACACCCCGCTTGCCGGCAGTGTTTATTATGCTTATTTTGAACCTTACACATATGAACAACACCTGAATCTGCTGGGTGATGTGCAAAGCAGCGGTTTATGTCAGATTACCGATCTGGGCAGCACCCTAGAAGGGCGCGACATGAACCTGCTGACCATTGGCAACCAGGCCGCCAGTGATCTCAAAATCTGGATTATTGCCCGACAACATCCGGGCGAAAGCATGGCAGAATGGTTTATTGAAGGCTTACTCGGCCGGCTGCTGGATCATCAGGATGCCACCGCCCGCGCTTTACTGGATCAGGCCACCTTTTATATTGTGCCCAACATGAATCCGGACGGCACCGTATTAGGCAATCTGCGCACCAATGCCGCCGGCGCCAATCTGAACCGCGAATGGCAGAATCCAACCCCAGAGCGCAGTCCGGAAGTCTATCTGGTGCGTGAACAGATGCATCAGACCGGCGTTGATCTTTTTCTGGACATTCATGGTGATGAAGCATTGCCCTATGTATTTGTGTCTGGCAATGAAGGCATTCCTTCTTTTGATGAGCGACTGGCACAGTTACAGACGCAATTTAAAGCCCAGTTTCTCCTGGCCAGCCCTGATTTTCAGGATAAATACGGTTATGAACAAGACCAGCCGGGAAAGGCTAACCTGAATATGGCTACCTCTTACGTTGGCGAAACCTTTAAATGTCTGGCCTATACGCTGGAAATGCCGTTTAAAGACAATAATAATTTACCCGATGATGATTATGGCTGGAACGGCCAACGCTCATTACGCTTAGGTGAGGCCATACTCACACCGATTTACGCCGTATTGGATCACTTACGTTGATTCTGGTTTCAATATGCGTTTCAGACAAGGCAAATAACTGTTTATTTGCCTTTTTTAATAGGCCGTTTGCACTTTACGCCAGCATGATTTTATTAAATCAGACAGCAATCATTAAAAAAGCAAGCCGGCAAAATGAGAAACTATCTTTCAAATCCATGAATAAATTTTAACCACATTACCCTGAAACCAGATCTATTTTTTGTTATTATTTTAAACATTATCTGCTCTCCAATTAAGGAATGGTTATGCAATACCGTCTTATCATAGGTGCACTGGTGACCACCTTCGCCATCACTGCCTGTTCAAAACACGAATCCGAACAACCGGTACAGACCTTAAACTGTGATCAGCCACAATTAACCGATCAGATTCAGCGCCAGCTGCAACAGAACATCATGCTCAATGCCCGACAATTTGCCCAGAATGATACACGCCATTTTGTTGATGCAGACAAAATCATTGCCGCGGCCAGCCAGTTAACGGTTAAGCTGCAACCCAGCCAAGCAGACAGCAATCAAGCTGATCAGCGTCAATGTCATGGTCAGTTAACCGTAACCATTCCAGATGCCATTTTGCAGCAAGCGCAGACCAATGCGCCGCTGTTGTTTGGCCAGACCAGTTTGTCACAACAATTAAGCCAGCAAATTCAACAGACAGATATTAAATTCAACGATCACAGCTTTATACAGAATCTGACTTATCCGGCACAAAACAGCACCGCAGCATCTGCCCCGGCCGCTCAGGCCACAGAAGTGAATCTGCTACCGCTCAGTCAGCTATTGCAAACCACCCTCCTGCCTTATGGCGTTAAGGATATTCTGGTTATCAATGGTAAAACCTATAGCCGTGCCGATGCTCAGGCTTTGCTGTTTAATCAGACGCCATTAAGTCATGAAGCACAGATGGCCAGTGCGGTATTGAATGGGAATAACAGCCAGAGTACCCTCACTCAGGAGACAGACAATTCTCTTAATGATAGCCATCAGACGCCTACGGATGACCCCAGTCAGCAGACGGTGTCAGACAATGATTTACAACAGGCACGCGATAATCAACGCAACGCCAGCAATGAAATGGAGCGTTTATGGCAAAGTCTGGATCAAACCATTCAGGCCACACTGACTAATGAACAGCAACACTGGCAGACTCAGCGAAAACAGCAATGCCAGAAACCGGCAACGGCCGCCTCATCCGCCAAAGAAGCAGAATTTAACTATCTGCAATGCGATACCCGTCTGATCAATCAGCGCTTACAGTATTTACGTGGTTTCAGCCTGTCCTAAATCCATGCAAACACACGAACCCAGGCCATGCCGCAATCAGACCATACTGATCTCTTTTGACTGGGTTCGTTCGTTTCCCTGCCATATTAACTGTATGGCCATTCATTAACCATGCAACAACGTAAAATTATTCATGTGGACATGGATGCATTTTATGCCTCTGTAGAATTACATGACCGACCCGAATTGCGTGGACAACCTGTTGTGGTGGCCTGGGACAGTATCCGTTCAGTCATCTGTGCCGCCTCTTATGAAGCGCGCCGTTACGGACTACACTCTGCCATGTCGGTCGCCAAAGCCAGAAGGCTGTGCCCGCATGCAGTTTATATTCCGCCCAATTTTGAGCGTTACCGCGCGGTTTCACGTCAGGTACACGCTATTTTTGCCCGTTACACGCACACCATCGAACCGGTTTCTTTGGATGAGGCTTATCTTGATGTCAGCAATTATCAGGGGCCATTACCTTATGCGCGCGATATTGCCCGTGCCATACGAACCGATATTTTTACCGAAACCGGCCTCACCGCCTCTGCCGGCATTGCACCCAATAAATTTCTGGCCAAAATTGCTTCTGACTGGCGTAAACCCAATGGCCAGTTTGTGATCGCTCCTGCACAAATCACCGCCTTTCTGCAATCACTGCCAATCGGTAAAATTCCGGGGGTAGGTAAAGTCACGCAGCAGAAAATGCACCGTCTGGGCTGGCATACGGTTGGCGATTTAGCCAAAATTGATCGCCGGATTCTGATCCAGCATTTCGGCCGCTGGGGCTACCGGCTGTATGAATTTGCCCGGGGGCGTGATAACCGGATCGTGCAGTCAAATGCGGTACGGCAGCAGATTTCCAATGAAATTACCTTGGAACAAGATGAAAACCGCATTGAAATCAGGCGTCATCTACCCACACTGGCATTAACACTCATGCAACAAATGCAGCGCAGGCAGCTAACCGGCTATTGCCTGACCTTGAAACTTAAAACCAATGATTTTCATATTCATACCCGTTCACAAACATTTTCTTCGCCATTGTATACTCAGGCTGCGCTGATTCAGGCCGGCCAGCAATTATTAAGCCGTATGCCGTCAGATCAGATTTATTACCGTCTGATCGGTCTGGGCATCAGTCAGTTTGACAGCCGCAGTCATCAACCGGAATTATGGTCTGAGGATGAAATGGCTTATCCGGTCACATCAGATTAATCCAGCTGAATACAGCCTGTTGATTCAGAAGATGGCCATTAAATGTTTTCAGCATAAAACTACATCAGACTACATTTCTCTAGCGTAAGTAAACAAATTCAAGCATAATTAGATTGATTGGTTACAGACGATACGCTATAACCACCTATTTGTAAGTAATTAAGGAGTTTTTAATGAGTCATATTCAAACACCTACTGAAGGTCATAAAATCATTCCGGGTCAGAGCATTCCGAATGACCCTATCATTCCGTTCATCGAAGGTGACGGCATCGGGGTAGACATTACCCCCGTAATGAAAAAGGTGATTGATGCGGCCGTAGCCAAAGCTTATAACGGTGAAAAGAAAATTGTCTGGATGGAAATTTTCGCCGGTGAAAAAGCCACACAGGTTTATGGTGAAAACGTCTGGCTGCCCGAAGAAACACTAGAAGCCATCAAAGACTACAAAGTAGCAATTAAAGGCCCGATGACCACACCGATCGGTGGTGGTATCCGTTCTTTGAATGTAGCCATCCGTCAGAATCTGGATTTGTATCAATGTGTGCGACCAGTACAATACTTTAAAGGCGTACCTTCTCCTTTAAAAGACCCGAGCAAGGTCAACATGGTGATTTTCCGTGAAAACACCGAAGACATCTATGCCGGTATTGAATGGCTGGCAGAAACAGATGACGCCAAAAAAGTGATTGATTTTCTGCGTGGCGAAATGGGTGTAACCAAAATCCGTTTCCCTGAAACCTCCAGTATCGGTATCAAACCTGTCTCTAAAGAAGGCACACAACGGTTAAGCCGCGCAGCCATTCAATACGCCATTGATAATGATCGCGACAGTGTTACCTTTGTGCACAAAGGCAACATCATGAAATTCACTGAAGGTGGTTTCCGTGATTGGTCCTATGAAGTTGCCAAAAATGAATTTGGTGCTACCGAAATCGATAAAGGCCCTTGGTGTGAACTGAAAAACCCCAAAACCGGTAAAACCATTGTCATCAAAGACGCCATTGCCGATGCCTTCCTGCAACAGATCCTGCTGCGTCCGGCTGAATACGATGTTATCGCCACCTTAAACCTGAATGGCGACTATATTTCAGACGCATTGGCCGCACAAGTTGGCGGTATTGGTATCGCCCCGGGCGCCAATATTTCTGATGAATACGCCGTGTTTGAAGCCACCCACGGTACTGCGCCCAAATATGCCGGTCAGGATAAAGTAAACCCGGGTTCATTGATTTTATCTGCCGAAATGATGTTGCGTCATCTGGGCTGGAAAGAAGCCGCTGATCTGGTGATTGCCTCTATCGAAAAAGCCATTGCCGATAAAGTGGTGACTTATGACTTTGCCCGCCTGATGGAAGGTGCCAATGAAGTATCCTGCTCTGAGTTTGGCGAAGCTTTGATTGAACGCATGTAATTTTAAGCGTTTCATCTGAAGTACCCCATCATTGAACCGGATTGCTAGCAGTAGCAATCCGGTTCAATGTTTTAATCACTCTGCTTTTATTCATCAGTATATTTCCCTTTTGATAATTTAATGGCATAATCATTCATCATTTTTATTGCTTACTTCCATTAAAATGATCATCAAGCCAATCTCATCACCAACCAAACCCGCTGGCTGGAGTCTGATGCAATTCCTGATGGTGATATTTATCCTCAGCCTATTGAGCATCATCTCAATCACAGTTTATCGTCAGTGGATCAGACACGCCCAGCTGCATGAAGCTTATACAGCACTCATTACCAACAGTCATACACTGGAACAACATTATCAGCGCAAACTAAGTTACCAGACTCCCAACCGGCAATGGCCGGCCTTACCTGTTCAACACACTTCTGCCTTCTGTTTGCGGCCACAGGGCGATCCACACAAAAGCCATGCCGGCCATTACACCCTAAAAGCCGTAGCACTGGATCCTGATGATGAGCCGCGTATTCTGAAAATCAATCAGAATGGCAACGTATTGGTTTGCGCCAGCAGCAAAAGCCGCTGTAATGAACAACAGCCTTTTTTTAAAGGAGGCGGCAGTATTGATCAGCAATGTACATTATTTCATCCCTGATAAGCCACAGAAGCAAGGGTAAACTGATACAATATCCATAAATACAGTCAATTTTGTTGGTCATTATCATTTATGAGTATTCTTTCCCTAGATAACGCCTGTTTTGCCGCCGGCCATTTACCCCTGCTGGATCACAGCAATCTGCAATTAGAAGCCAATGAAAAAATCGGTTTAATCGGCCGTAATGGTGCCGGCAAATCTTCTTTACTGAAAATTCTGGCAGGAGTACAAAAACTGGATGACGGCCTTCTCAGTATACAAAATGATTTAAAAATAGTTTATGTGCCACAAGAGTCATTCTTTGATGAACAAAGTAGCGTTTTTGATATGGTGGCTGATGGCCTGGGCGATCTGAAATCGGTTTTACACGAATACCATGAACTCAGCCAGCACATCCGGCATGATGCCGATCTACAGCGTCTGAATGAGTTACAGACCACACTGGAAAATAATCACGGCTGGCAGTTTGATGCCCTGATCAGGCAAACCCTCAGCGAACTGTCTCTACCCGAAAATGAACTCATCGCCAATCTGAGCGGCGGCCAGAAAAAACGCGTGGCACTGGCGCAGGCATGGGTACAAAAGCCAGACATACTGCTATTGGATGAACCCACCAACCATCTGGATATTGCCGCCATCGAATGGTTGGAAAATCTGCTGCAAAAATTTAGCGGCAGCCTGATTGTCATCACCCATGACCGGCGGTTTCTGGATCATATCGCCACGCGCATTATTGAGCTTGACCGCGGCCAGCTACACAGTTATCCGGGCAGCTTTTCAGCCTATAGCGAAAAAAAAGCACAGGAATTACTGGTCGAAAATGAACACAATCGCCTGTTTGATAAATTTCATGCCCAGGAAGAAGCCTGGATACGCAAAGGCATTGAAGCCAGACGTACACGCAATCAGGGGCGGGTTAAACGACTGGAACAATTACGCCGCGAACGCTCCAGCCGACGTGAAATACAAGGCCAGGTCAATTTTAATCTGAATCGGGGCGAAGCCAGCAGTAAAATCATCGCCGAACTGGAACATGCCGGTTTTTCCTTTGGCGATCATGTCATCATGCACGACTTTTCAACCATTATCCAGCGTCAGGATAAAATCGGGTTGATTGGTCCTAATGGCATTGGCAAAACCACCTTTTTAAAATTGATTTTAGGCGAACTTCAGCCCACGCAGGGAAAAATACGTCTGGGTGCCCGTCAGGAAGTGGCCTATTTTGATCAGTTTCGTAGTGCATTAAACGAAAATGACACCGTATTCCAAACCATCGGTCAGGGTAATGATTACGTTGACATCGGTGGTCAGCGAAAACATGTGATCGGTTATCTGGAAGATTTTTTATTTCCGCCGGCACGGGTACACAGTCCGGTAAAATCATTATCCGGCGGCGAACGCAATCGTTTACTACTGGCCAAACTGTTCACCCGTCCGGCCAATATTCTGGTACTGGACGAACCTACCAACGATTTAGACATTGATACGCAGGAATTACTGGAAGATTTGATCCGCGACTATACCGGCACGGTGTTTCTGGTCAGCCATGATCGTATGTTTCTGGATAATGTCATTACCCAGTCGATTGTTTTTAATGGAAATGGCCAATTAAAAGAATATATTGGCGGTTATCAGGATTATATAGATGCCCGTCAACGTGAGCTCGCGCTACTCAGCCCTGAGAGTCAGCTTCACAAAAACAGCAAACCGGCTGAAGAAAAAAACAAATCCAGAAATCAACGCACACATAAATTGTCTTACAAAGAACAATATGAGCTGGCGCATTTACCTGATGAAATTGCCGCACTCGAAAAAGAACAGCAAGAATTAACCGATCAATTATCTGATGCCGAAATTTTTAAAAATGATTATCAGCGCGCCCATCAGTGGCAGTTGCGCATCAATGAAATAGAAGAAATACTTTTGACTAAATTAGAACGCTGGGAAACACTGGAAGAAAAACAGAACCAATCCAAAGCAAAACCCTGAATACACGCTATAGCAGCAATAACCGCTATTTACACAGTTATTGCTATCCGCTTATCCTCTGCGGGCGCGGCCGCCACGCTGCATACAGGCTTCAAAACGGCGCTGAACACTGGCAGCATACCAATGGGTATTGTAATCCTGCTTTAATTTAGGTCCGCTGATGATAACCTGTGGCATGATGGCATAAGGCGGCTTTTTGCCGGTTTTTTGCTGATAAAGGGTTAATACATGCCGATAAGTATCTGTCGCTTCAAAGTCCGGTTGTTTTTCTTTTAATAGATCCTTACGGATTTTATCGGCTGATACTTCTAAATGATAATCAGCAAACAATTGATTAAGTGCCGTTTCGGTCTGACTGGGCGAGATACTGGCCTGTCCCTCCTTATCATAGGATAATAAATCCCCGTCCAAAACCAGATCGGTTTTGAGTAATTGCGCCAGATCCTGCTGTAAGGCCGCGTTGCGGCTGGAATACATACCTGAATTATAATCGGCAAAGCGGTATATTTGTTTATTATAGGCAGCGGGATAATCCATCAACCGGTGAATACCATAATACAGGCCGCCCTCACGGGTATACATAAAGTCACGCAATTGATTAATACTGCTCTGGTCGCGTTGATGATCACGGGCATATTGCACTGCCACCTGCATGGATCCGATGGTAGTGATCGGATTATTTTCCTCACTGAAATCCTTACCCATAAACCGGGCAGCGGCCTGGGTTAAAGAATCAGCATAAAACTTTTTGGCCACATAGGTAAAAATCTGCCGGTAAATCATATCCAGCTGTTGTTCCGTTTTCACCTGTCTGATCTGCATCAGAAAGCTGTTTTCAACACTGGGCTCATTTATTAAAACATAATTAAAATAACGCGATACTGCCGGACCCAATGTTGCACCAAACTGGCGGATAAATTTTTCAGGTATTTCAGTCTCAAACGCCCTGATCGCTTTTTTGCCCAGATCAGGGACAGCCGGATTAGCGTTAAAATTGGATTCCTGATCAACAACCGCAATCACACTACACACATTTTGTTTGGTCTGACGGATATTCAGTTCAGCCATAATGCGATGAATGTCTGCGCCCCAGCCAGAGCGATTTTTCACCCGTGCCGGAATTAATGCACTGATTTGCTGCACACTGTGTAATTCAATGGCATCATTGCCTGTTTCATTCATCGATGAAGCCGACTTATCACCTGTTTGATCACAACCCATAAGCGAAAGCAGTAAAGCCATGGATGTACAAGCGGTGATAAATATCCTTGGTTTGGTCAGGTTCATATGTTATTCACCGTTATTAAATCATTTATTTTTATGCGCTCTGGTTTTCCACCACCAACCCCATACCCAGACCACAATAAAAGCAAAAAACAACGCACTCCACACAGGTAATGGAACCCCCAGCAATCGTTGCACCTGACCACAATTGCCGGTACCCCGGATAATCGGTTCATACCAATCAAACAATGGCGCCTGACGTAAACGGAAAGTCCAGGGCGCACCACAGCTGGGTTGTTTCCAAAGGGGGAGATGCTGAATATAAATCTGATAAAGAGACACCCCAAAACCCGCCAGAGCCGCCAGACTGATCAGAATGGCATTGGCACTTCTTTCCAGTAACAACCGGTTCGGACACAAAGCTGCCACCAAAGCAATCAGCCCTGTCAGAATCACCAGCACCCGCTCGGCAATGCATAATACACAAGGGTTCAGACCCAGTACATACTGGGCAAAGAACGAACCGCCAAAACAGAGTACAGATAACCCAGCTACAACCCATAACGCCATGCGATAATTCATTTTTTCTATCTCCGCTGATCTCAAATACGGTTTACAGCACGATGCCAGAGTTTTATGACACACCCGCCACCGTCATCTGATTAATCCAAATCGAACCAATTTTATGAGTACTGCGCCGTAAAGCATCATTTGCCGCCCCTGTCATACCGGCAAACATATCTTTTAAATTTGCCGCAATAGTAATACCGGCCACAGGATAGGCAATCATTCCATTTTCTACCCAGAAACCGGCAGCACCGCGGGAATAATCACCAGTCAGACCATTCACACCCTGCCCCATTAATTCAGTCACCAATAGACCGCTGCCCATATCCCGCAACAGATCAGCCTGAGTAGCATGGGTAGCATTCAAATAAAGATTATGGGCACCGCCTGCATTGGCCGTGGTTTGCATATCCAGTTTACGGGCACTGTAGCTACTGAGAAAATAACCGCATACCTGACCGGCCTTAATCACTTCACGATCATGAGTGGCCACACCTTCCGCATCAAAATAGGTACTGGCCAATGCCTTTTTTATATGCGGTTTTTCCGTCAGTTCAACCCACGGCGCCATAATCTTTTTACCTAAACTATCAACCAGAAAACTGGTCTGACGATAAAGTGAACCACCACTCAATGCTCCCACCAGATGTCCTATCAGACTGCCTGATACCGTGCTGTCAAACACTACCGGATAACTGCCGGTAGCTAATGTTTGCGGATTCAGCCGTTTAAGGGCGCGTTCTGCGGCCAACCGGCCGATCTTTTCGACCGCATCAAGATCACGGGCATCGCGCGCCAGATCATACCAATAATCCCGTTGCATGCCAGAGTTATCTTCCGCCACCACACTACAAGAAATACTGTGCCGGCTGCCTTTCTGATAAGCCAAAAAAGCATGAGAATTGGCATAGGCATACTGATAGTGATCCGTCTGTACATCTGCCCCCTCAGAATTTACAATCCGCTGATCTGTATTTAAAGCCGATTGCTCACATTTTTTCGCCAGTTCAATCGCCTCATCCACCGACAACAACCAAGGATAAAATGAATCGACATCTCCTGTTTCTTTAGCCATCAGATCTGCATCTGCCAGACCGGCACAATGATCCTGTGCAGTATAACGCGCAATATTCATGGCCGCCTGTACTGCCTCCGAAATGGCATTAGGACTAAAATCAGCCGTACTGGCGCGACCTTTGGCGTGTTGCACATAAACAGTGATATCAAGCGATTTATCCTGCTGATACTCAATATGCTCTACATTCTGCCGCCGTACCTGAACATTCTGGCCAATGGATTCACTGACGTCGACTTCCGCCGCACTGGCCCCTTTCTGACCTGCCTGAGTCAATACTTCAGAACATAGGGACTGTAACTGATCTGCGCTGTAGGAAAACATACATCTGCTCTTTTACAAAGAAATGTCACATTTTAACATGTTGATTTCTGTCCCGGGGGCAGACAACAAACACTTTCTGAAGAGTTGCCGGTTTTTTGCTAAAATTCACTCTTACCTGAAATACAGACAAGTGATCCACTGATGAAATCAGCCACCCCGCCCCTATCCCTTCCTGAAGACGATGCCGAATGGGTCAGCAAAACGCGTAAAAAAAAGCAAATGAATGAATTACAGGCATTGGGATTTGAATTAACCAAATTGTCTGTTGATACATTGAAAAAAATCGATCTGCCTGAAGAATTACTGGAAGCCATTCGGGCTTACCACAAAATCAACTCCAATAGTGCCCTCAAACGACAGGTACAATACATTGGCCGGCTGATGCGTGAAATTGATCCGGCACCAATCATGGACTATCTGGCCACGCTCAAAGGTGAAAACACCGCCCATAATGCTTATTTACAACGGCTGGAACAATTACGCAATCGTCTGATTGCCGATGATCAGGCACTGACGGTTTTAATTAGTCAGCAACCACACTTGGACATTGCCGCCTTACGCACACTGATTCGTAATGCCCGCAAAGAAGAGGCCGAAAATAAACCGCCCAGAGCATTTCGCGCCCTGTTCCAGCTCTTAAAAAGCCAGCTGAACCTGACCGACACTTTTTAATTTATCCAGCCTGATCAGAATAAACTAAAATATCGAACCTGACTCAACACAGGAATCATTCTTATGGACACCATTCTTGACCGGATTCTTGCCACCAAGGCGCAAGAATTAACCATTGCCAAAGCCGAATTACCCCTCAATGAAATGCGCGCACAGGCTGAACATCAGACACCCGCCCGTGATTTCTTCGGCGCCATTAAAGCCAAACATCAGGCAGGTTTAGCCGCTATCATTGCTGAAATCAAAAAAGCCAGCCCTTCGAAAGGCTTGATTAGGCCAGACTTTCAGCCAGAAATTATTGCCAAAGCTTATGTTCAGGGGGAAGCCGCCTGTATGTCGGTATTAACCGATGCCCATTATTTTCAGGGCAAGCTGGAATATTTGCGCCTGGCGCGTGTAGCTGCACCTTTGCCAGCCCTACGCAAAGACTTCATCATTGACGCCTATCAGATTTATCAATCCCGCGCCTGGGGCGCCGATGCTATTTTATTGATTGCCGCCTCTTTAGACCGCCATCAGCTTACAGAATTTGAACAGATTGCCCACAGTCTGAACATGACTGTTTTACTGGAAATTCATGACGAAAGCGAACTGGATAAATGCGTTGACATGCAAACACCATTATGGGGCATCAATAACCGCGATTTACATACATTTAAAGTAGACATTAACCATACAATCCGTCTCTTACCTCAGCTATCAGATAAAACCGTGGTAACAGAAAGTGGTATTTTTACGACAGATGATATCCGTTTCATGCAACAACACGGAGTGAATACCTTTTTGATCGGAGAAAGTCTGATGCGCTCCGACCCCATTCCAGAAGCATTAAACCAGCTGGTACATGCCTGAAACCAGAAGTTCGTTTTTTGAACCGATCATTTTATAAACTTCTATTTAGTCATTAAATTTGTATAAATAATCTGTTTTTATCAGTCATAGAAAGCATCTTTAACCGCTTTTTTATCATGATATACATGTCTAGATAGCAAAATAGCAGACTACATTCAATCTGCTATTTTGTCAGAATAGTCAATATCTATTACATAGAATATTCTTACTCCACTATAAAGCGTAAAATTCACTTTAATATTACCTGTGGTTCATGCTGATTTTGCAGACTCAGCCATATTCAGGTATTTCTCACCATTGATAACCGTAAATATTTATTTATAATATATTAAATATTTTCATTTTTATTTGAATAAATAGTGTCATTTAATTTAATTCATTTTGATTAAGGAAAAATATTATGCCCGTCATTATTAAAAATGCTGAAGAAATCGCCAAAATGCGCGTTGCTGGTCGTCTGGCTGCCGAAGCACTGGATTATATTGGTCAGTTTGTCAAACCCGGGGTAACCACCAATGAACTGGATAAACTGATTTATAACTACCATGTTGAAGTACAAGGCGGCTATCCAGCCCCTTTAGGCTATGGTAACCCACCCTTTCCCAAATCCTGCTGCACTTCAGTCAACCATGTTATCTGTCATGGTATTCCAGATGACAAACCATTGAAAAATGGTGATATTATCAATATTGACGTCACAATTATCAAAGATGGTTTTCATGGCGATTCCAGCCGTATGTACGCCGTTGGCACCATCAGCCCACAGGCACAACGCTTAATCAACATCACCCACGACAGCATGATGGCCGGTATTGCTGCCGTTAAACCTGGCGCCACTTTAGGCGATATTGGCTACGCCTGCCAGCAAGTGGCAGAAAATGCCGGCTATTCAGTCGTGCAGGAATTTTGCGGTCATGGTGTAGGTCGTGGTTTTCATGAAGAACCGCAGGTTTTACATTATGGTCGCAAACACACTGGCCTGAAGCTGGAACCGGGCATGATTTTCACCATCGAGCCCATGATCAATCAAGGTAAGCGTCATCTACGTATTCTGGAAGATGGCTGGACCGTCGTGACCAAAGACCGGAAATTATCCGCACAATGGGAACATGAAGTTTTAGTCACCGAACAGGGGCATGAAATACTCACTGTCAGCCCCTTAACAGGACGTCCTTAAAAAATAAAGAATAATCATTGAATTTACTACAAAAAAGGTTAAATATATTTGCTTTAGACAAATTTGGTTAAAGTTAAATAAATTTTTAATATTTTAGATCGTTTGCGATTAAAACGTCTTGTATTTATGTTACATAAAGTGTAAAAATAACCATAGTCTCATTGTTTCTATTAGAATCATTTAACTTAGAGCAATAATAGACTACAATACATCCTGCTCTTTTTGGGCACATGAACAATTGATTGTTTGTTAATGATCGTAGTTGTATAAATTATAGCTATATGAACATTACAAACAGTTCCGTTATTAAGGTAAAAAATAATGAAGGCTTTTAAACCCATCAACAATGTGCGCGATATCCGTAAAAAACTGGGTCTAAACCAAATTGAGTTTTGGAGCCAAGTAGGCGTAACTCAATCAGGCGGTTCACGTTACGAGGCGGGTCGCAATATCCCTAAACCAGTACGTGAATTGGTTCGGCTGGTTCATGTAGAACAGCTGGAATTAGCCAGACTGAATAAAACGGATATAGAAATTGCGGAGTTACTTAAAAGTAGTCATCCGGATATTTATCAGCAACTTAAACAAAAAGTTGAAGATAAATAATTCAGCATTACCCTAAATACTCCCGTCCTATTTATTAAGACGGGAGTATTTTATTATTAACCTCGCAAAATTTTTTGGCCTATAATTCATGACCTGTTAGATGAATGAAGATATCTCTATTATGAAGACCCATACTGCATTTAATCTTGTGCCGTTTTTCGGTATTATTCGCGTCAGCGGTGCTGACCGTGCTGAATTTCTGCATAATCAGCTATCCAACGATATTAAGCACCTCGCCCCCACACAGGCTTGCCTGGCCACCTATAATAATGCCAAAGGTCGCGTCATGGCCAATCTGGTGGTTCTTAATACCGGCACGGATTTACTGATCATTACAGCCCGGGATTTATGTGCTGCCCTGATACAAAAATTACGCATGTATGTATTACGCAGTCAGGTAACCCTCACAGAACTATCAGATTATGCAGTAGCCGCCAGCCTGCCGCAAAATACCGACAGCGACATAAATTCATATGGCGATAAAACACCGGCTTTACGCCTGACCACCACCGAAGAACACGGCTGCTGGTTTATCACCCTGCCAGATCAATCCTGTTTACAAACAGGTGAACATCAGAAACTGGCAACAACCACAACAGACGATGGTTTATGGCAACAATATGAAATTCATCATGGTTATCCGTGGATTGATGCCGCAAGCAGCCAGACCTGTGTGGCACAAATGCTCAATCAGCAACTCATCGGCGCCATTGACTTTAAAAAAGGCTGTTATCCCGGTCAGGAAGTCATTGCCCGCGCTCAATATCGCGGCCAGGTTAAACGCGGCCTGGCGGCTCTCGTCAGCGATCAGCCCTGTCAGAATGGTGAAGCCATTTTCAATCCCAATGAAGAAGAAGTAGGCTTAATCATCAATCATCAGTCACACGACGCACTGGCCGTGATCCGGCACAGCGCCATTAACGAACCGCTGCATTGCCAGAACAACAATACCCTCATGATCAGAAAATGTTTTTTTGCAACAGCCGATCAAACAGCAGCAGAATAAACACAAAATATCGGTTTGTCTGACCCAATATCAGTAACACAATTTATGTTACAATTTCACTTAACATAAAAGGCGGCGATGGCCGTCTTAATTTTATAGATTAACTATTTGGATTTATGAGTTCAATGGCCCAAGAAGCGGCACGGCGCCGCACATTTGCGATTATTTCACACCCCGATGCTGGTAAAACCACGCTGACTGAGAAACTATTATTGTTTTCAGGTGCTATTTTGTCTGCCGGTACCGTCAAAGGTAAAAAGTCTGGCAAATTTGCCACCTCAGACTGGATGGAGATCGAAAAACAGCGCGGCATCTCGGTTGCTTCCTCGGTCATGCAGTTTGACTACAAGCAACACGTGGTTAATCTACTAGACACCCCCGGACACGAAGATTTTTCCGAAGATACTTATCGCGTCCTGACCGCAGTAGATAGCGCCTTGATGGTAATTGATGCCGCCAAAGGCGTGGAAGCGCAAACCATCAAACTCTTAAATGTATGTCGATTACGCGATACCCCCATCATCACCTTCATGAATAAATACGATCGTGAAGTCCGTGATTCATTAGAATTACTTGATGAAGTGGAAAATGTGCTCAATATCCGCTGTGCACCCGTTACCTGGCCGATCGGCATGGGTAAAAACTTCAAAGGGGTTTATCACATACTCAATGATGAAATCTATCTGTTTGACGCCGGTGGTGAAAAACTACCCCATGAATTTGATGTCATCAAAGGAATAGACAATCCTCGCTTAGATGAACTGTTTCCCATCGAAATGCAGCAGCTGAGAGAAGAAATAGAATTGGTACAGGCTGCATCTCACCCCTTTGATTTATCAGATTTCCTCAAAGGCGAGCTTACACCGGTATTCTTTGGTTCAGCCATCAATAATTTTGGTGTGCAGGAAATTCTGAATGCACTGATTGAATGGGCGCCCGCACCACAACCGCGCATTGCCCTTCAGCGCACAGTCAGACCCGAAGAAGCAAAATTTTCCGGATTTGTCTTTAAAATACAGGCCAACATGGATCCCAAACACCGTGATCGCATTGCCTTTTTACGCGTCTGTTCCGGTCAGTTTACCCGCGGTATGAAAATGAAACACCTGCGCCTGAATCGTGAAATCTCGGCCTCAAGCGTAGTCACTTTCATGTCCCATACCCGCGAACTGGTGGAAGAAGCATTCGCCGGCGATATTATCGGCATTCCCAATCACGGCAATATCCAGATTGGCGACAGCTTTTCTGAAGGTGAATTATTAACCTTTACCGGCATTCCGTTTTTTGCCCCGGAATTATTCCGCGTCATACGGATTAAAAACCCATTGAAAATGAAACAGCTGCAAAAAGGCTTGCAGCAACTGGGTGAAGAAGGTGCCGTACAGGTATTCAAACCACACAACGGCGGCGACCTTATTCTGGGCGCCGTGGGTGTATTGCAGTTTGAAGTTGTTACCGCGCGGCTGGCCAATGAATATGGTGTTGATGCTGTATTCGATTCTGCCAGCATCTGGTCAGCACGCTGGGTAACCTGCCCTGACAGTAAAAAACTACTGGAATTTGAGAAAGCCAATACACTCAATCTGGCTACCGATGCCGGCGGCAATCTCACCTATCTGGCACCCAACCGGGTCAATCTTACCCTGACACAAGAGCGCTGGCCTGATATTCATTTCCACGAAACCCGCGAACTCATGGGACACATGGGCGCTTAAAAGCATTCATGCATCTTTATGATGATCTGACAAACCCATCATAAAGATGCATTGTTTTCTATATCCTGAAGATTTATGGTTGTTATCCTCGCTGTAATATTATGCCCAAACACCAACCATGACAGAATCAGCATTCCCTCTGCTTCATGATAGCTATCTGGTTTATGGCGGAAGTACTTTCGGCAAATTCAAGGATGATATCGTCTCGAATATCGGCCAGATATACATTTTCTCTCTATAAAAATCAGACTTACTTAGTCCGGCTTAATAAGCACTGCACAAAGCATTGGTAACAATTGCCACTACTGACCATAATAATCAGCATCACCTCAGCCAGCAGTACTCCTCATACCTCGTATTTATTGCTTACCACAATCCAACTGCATAAATATCCTATCGCTACCAAATAAACAATACATCAGATTTCCGCCCAGACTTAGCCATTGACAGCAATATCAAAAAGCTGCAATATCTCACTATTCATTCAAATAGCATGGCCAGCTTTATCAGATGACCAGAATATATAAAACAAGATGCCTTTAATTCCTTTTCCGGTGGTATTTAGATATCTGTTTTCCACGCTATGAATACATCTTTCTATGTAGACAATGGCAGGGAGGTCTTGCGCCTGCTGGTTCGTACTACCAGTCTGTCAACCCTGCCATTTGTCTGCCCTCCATCGTTTAGCAACGATTCAAGGCACTAAGATCAGTAAAAATGATAATAGCCTGTTTCTTTAATTTTTAATCCATACTGTTTCATGCCATTAAGCGACTTATTCCCCTGAATTCAACTATTGACATCAGCATTAACCTGCGGCAATATCACGCCACCATATCAATGGCGTAGTCAGCTTTAGCAGGCTGATTATAAAGCTCAGACAAACCGCCTTATATGTTTATTACGCGGTATTTTTATGTCTGCAATTGAGCCATTAATACATTTTCCATGGTAGACAATGGCAGGGAGGCCTTGCGCCTGCTGGTTTCTTTGTGCCAGTCTGCTAACCCTGCCATTTGTCCACCCTCCACCATCGTTTAGCAATGATTCAAGGCACCAAGATCAGTACGAAAATGATAATAGTCTGTTTCTTTGATTTTTAATCCATATTTTTCATATCATCAAATGACTCAATCTCCTGATTCCAGCCATTGACATCAACATTAACCTGCGGCAATATCACGCCACCATGCCAATGGCTTAGTCAGTTTTAGCAGGCTGATTATAAAAAGCAGACAAACCGCCTTATATGTTTATTACGCGGTATTTTTATGTCTGCAATTGAGCCATTAATACATTTTCCATGGTAGACAATGACAGGGAGGCCTTGCGCCTGCTGGTTTCTTTGTGCCAGTCTGCTAACCCTGCCATTTGTCCACCCTCCACCATCGTTTAGCAACGATTCAAGGCACCAAGATCAGTACGAAAATGATAATAGTCTGTTTCTTTGATTTTTAATCCATATTTTTCATACCATCAAATGACTCATTCTCCTGACCCCAGCCATTGACATCAACATTAATCTACGGCAATATCACGCTACCATATCAATGGCGTAGTCAGCTTTAGCAGGCTGATTATAAAGCTCAGATAAACCGCTTTATAGGTTTATTACGCGGTATTTTTATGTCTGCAATCCGGCCATTAATACATTTTCCATGGTAGACAATGGCAGGGAGGCCTTGCGCCTGCTGGTTTGTTGTACCAGTCTGTCAACCCTGCCATTTGTCTGCCCTCCACCATCGTTTAGTAACGATTCAAGGCTCTAAGACCAGTACCAAAATGATAATAGTCTGTTTCTTTGATTTTTAATCCATATTTTTCATATCATCAAACGACTCATTTTTCCGAATTCAACCATTGACATCAGCATCAAAAAACGGCAATATTACACTACCACGTGTAATAGCGTGGGCAGCTTTAGCAGGCTGTTAGAGTACGGCAGACAAGCCGCCTTAATTCCCTTTTGGGCGGCTGTTTTTTTATGTCTGTTTCCCATGCCATTAATACATCTCTCTATGGTGGACAATGGCAGGGAGGCCTTGTGCCTGCTGGTTCGTACTACCAGTCTGCTAACCCTGTCATTTGTCTACCCCCAATATCGTTTAGCAGCGATCCAAGGGCTATCTTAAGGCCAGTACGAAAGAGATAAATTATGGCTCTAATCCATCAGGCGTTTGTACGCCTTATCCCAGCGCATTCATTGCGCTTATTTTCTAAACTGTTCCAAACTACTAGATTGAATAATCATCATAGGCTTTATGCCACCTTCAGAGGTGCCGCATGAAAACCTATACTATTGATTATGATCTGCTGGCCTCTTCGGCTGATACTTTGCTGGCATTTGATTATTTCAGCCAGCATGTGGAAATCATCGCCGAAGTCATAGAAACATTAACCAGACCAGACGACGTATTAGTCAAACAATTGGCCAATATGCTGGTACAAATGGCTACGCATATGCAAAACTGTGAAGGCGGCCGGCTGGCGGCTCATTTATGCACTGTATTTGACGAAAATAAGGAGACCAAGCCATAAAACCAGTGATCAATCTGATCGGCTTGCAACCATGCGCCACAAGATCAAGGTAGGAAAATATACTTTTAAATCAAAATTGATTTAGTAAAATAATGCATGTCAGCATGATGTAACGCACGTCAATAAACCGATAAACAAAGATAAATTAACCAGACACCTTGATATCAGGTGTCTTTTTATTACGCGACGATACAGATAAAAAGAATAAAAAATCATTATTTCAATAATTTAGCAAGTATAAATTACAATATGGCTGCATTGTTGCATCGTGTTTTACCTATACAAACCAATTCAGAATAAATCTCATCTTATGGCTTTTGTATTCCCTCAACTACTTCTCCATACGCCTGCCACTGCGCCAGTGCATCACGCTGGTTATCCGCCACTTTGATCATAAAAAAAGCCATCTTCGGAAGATGGCTCTCATGCAACTATAAAGACTGTTAATTGTTTACTATATCCAATAATTCATAATTTCTGTATACAATATTTCTTTTTTTATTATTAGAGTAAACAATTCCCTTAGAAACAAAATATTTTAACCATTTATTTATCGTGGCGTTTGTATAGCCAGATTTATTCTGAATATTCCTAGCAGTAAAAACCGGACTGGAAAAACTGCATAAAAGAATTTTTTGTGCTGCATTACTATTTTGTATTTCCTCATCATTCCAATATTTATCCAGAAGATAGCTTATCTTATTGGCTTTAATAATTTGTTTTTTGGCTTGATTTTCAATACTGGTTAAGAAAAACTCAAGCCATTCAAACCATTTTGGATTTTCTGTTCTAAGGCCATTGAGCATCGAATAATATTTATACTTATTACGCTCAAGTTCTTCGCTAACAAAAATTTTATTTTCACCACATACCCCTTTTTTCAATAAAAAAAGAGTGATCAGTAGCCTGCCGACACGTCCGTTACCATCAAGAAATGGGTGGATACTCTCAAATTGTGCATGGATAATCCCAGCCATAATCAATGGATCAAATTCATCATTCGGCTCATTAATAAATTTTTCTAAATTCCCCATCAAGTCAGGGACAAGATAGGAAACCGGGGGAATATAGTCCGCTGAATCAATACCCCCTGCGCTGCTGCCAATCCAATTTTGAATTCGTCTGAACTCACCCGGATCACGGCGTGCCCCGCGAGAATTATTTAATACCTCAGCATGAATCTGCCTGATCAGTGATACTGAAAGCGGATAGTCATTTTCAACGATGCGTTCAACCCCTAAATTCAATGCACTTCTGTAATTTAATACTTCCTGAACATCTACTTTTTTATTGTCTTTTTCTATCGCTTCCGCTTCCATTACTTCATCAAAAGTGGCTTGTGTTCCTTCAATTTTAGTAGATTGTACCGATTCCGCCAGAGTCAGTACCGATGCAAGATCAGTAGGAATCATTGCACAAAGATTATTCAGTTCATTAAGGCGATCTTTGACCCGCACAACAATTCGCATCAGCTTTAAGTGTTTTTCACTGTCAAGCTCAATAGGAAGAAATGGCAGATTAAATGCATTTTTCATAAAATCCCAACCATCAATAATTAATCTTAATTATTAATATTAGCACAATAAAGTTAATTTAAATTTAATTTTAACTTTAAATATATTTTATTTAGTAAAAGAAAATACTATGCAGTAAAAATTAATCCTAAAAACCATGCTGATATGATTTTTGCATCTCCTCAACTACTTCTCCATACGCCTGCCACTGCGCCAGTGCATCACGCTGGCTGTCTGCTATTTCTGCCATTCCTGCATATTTTTCTGCGCACTGATTGAGTAATACCCAGCCTCGGGCAGCGTCATGGCTTTCAAGCTGGCCGGTACCGGCGGCAGCTGCGGACAGGCTGCTGCTGTTTTTACTGATGTACTGCTGCAAGCGGCTAAGCTCAGCGTGCATAGACTGATTAGCAATATGGGTTTGCTGTTTTTCATGTTCAATCTCTTCCAGTTTGGTTTGCAATTGATCGTTTAATTCACGCTCTTTCTGTATGGCTGCAATCTGCTGTTTTTGTGTTTGTTGCGCCGCTTGGGTAATGGCGGTTTTATAGCCTTGCTGGTAGCCGCGGTGATGCAACCACCAGCCAAGGCCAAAAACAACCACCAGAACAGCAACCACGGCCGTGATTTTGGCTTTCATGTCATACCTCAAAATGTGGGTAATCTTTGGTGGTTTTCCAGTCACCGCCCCATTCCACCTTCACGCCCAATTCTTTGGCCGCCTGCTTCATGGCTGTGGCAATAGCGTGGAATTTATCCAGATCATTCCAATCCACCGGATAAGGTACCACATCAACGGCTTTACCCTCGGCATGTTTGCTCTTGAATGGATTATTCAGCCAGGTAACTTTGCTGACATTGGGCTGGGCATATTTGGCTGGCACCCCTTTAGCGGTGCATTGCGCCGCCGTTCGCCCTTTGCCGTAATTCACGCAACACTCCTCGCGGCTACGTAATCCTTCGGTGATAGAAAAATCCTGTTGCGTAATTTCAATCGCCCGTTTAACTACCTTAACCAGACTGGCATCTACGCCGGCCATTCGCTCTAATGATCGTTTACTTAATTTATACATATATTTTTCCCGTAAAAAATGGCGACTTTACGTCGCCATCATTTTTATGATTCTGTGAATTTAATTATTCTTAGATTTATTATTTCCCCATTTTTCCACCAGACCCAGCACCACCGCACCAGCCACATCAAGAATCTGACCGGCCAGTTTTGGCGCCATCGCTCTGAATGCATCTAAAAGGGCTGAGCTGATCATACCAACCAGAATACCCGCGCCGGCATAAAGCCACGGCTTGGCAGGTGGAAACAGATAATCTGCCAAAGTTGCCGATAACACCATACTCAGCGTAACCAGCAGTATCATCATGCCTTTACTGTATTTATGCTCTCCGAACATCATGGTCATGGAGCCCAGAAAACCGCCCATTAAAGCAAAACAAACAGACAAATTAAATGTATTTTTGAATAGATCAAGCATATTCATTATCCTTTTTTAATATTATTATCAGATATATAATTTCTATTTTTTATGATTAAGATACAGCCGGTCACTGCACACATAATGGCCAGCACCAGGTCTATGATCATCGCCACCACAGAAAATGCGCGAATAGTTAACAGACCAAAAGACACAAACCAGACAAATGCTGCCAGCAGGAAAGCAAACCCCGACAAAACATGACTGCGGGCTGACTGAAACACCAAGGCAATCAAATGTACTACAGCCATCACAAACATCAATATCGCCAGCAGATTAAAATGACTGTAATCAAGCCGGCCAGCGGAATCGATCATTAAAAAATCCTGATGGCTTTTGAATAAAAAAAATGCAATAGCGATCATCGTCACCGAACTGATGGTACCCATTATCCGTGCACCCATTGTAAAAAAATACTTTTGCATTGCAACAGATGAAGAGCAGTATTTTGATGCTTTTGCCATTTCATTTATACCCGTATTCAATTTACCCATATTTATCTCCTGAAAAGTTGCATCGTTCATGATATTAAAATCACAAACTGATGTTTTAATTAAAAATAATTTAGTCTTACATTCTCTGAACACCTTAAAACCGAACCTAATGACTGAGCATTAAGTCCGGTTATTTACTGCTGAATAGCTTAAAATCCACCTGAAGCACTATAGAATCTTGTATACATGAATACAAAAAACCAGCCATTAAAATAATCGGCTGGTTTTGGGTCGTACATCCATTAAATTGTCATGATCAACTACTCCTCATTCTCTTTTTATCCCTTCTGCCTATTCAAATAAATATCCTTCTTTTTTCGTCCTATAATTTTATTGTAGCAAATTGCCCATTTCTATTGCCCGCCTCTTTGACTTAAAAGTCATCACTGATATTCTGCCAGCTCAGCCTGTAAAGCCTCGTTCAGTTTATTGATCACCCGATGATGCAATATCGCCAGCAAGCGCTTTACCGATGCTATCCGGCGGCAACGGGTGCCATTAGACCAGTGAAACCGCTGTTGTAAACTCATCGAACTGGGGTATTTCTTTTTTAAAAATAAATATTCTAAAATAGCATCTGTTTCTTCACGAGGAATATGTCTGGCCATGATATCCAGCCAGCTTTGCAATGCATTGGCCGTATCGGTATAGCAACCAAATTGGGCGATGCAATACATGGCTTCTTCTTCATTCAATACCCGGCTGGCTCGCTTCAATGTCCATACGGCCTGTATCTTTAATTCATGTGCATCCAGTGCCGGTATACTGTTTATCCCGCCCTGAATACCATTCTTATACACTCTGTAAGTGGGTGACCCCGATTGAATCAGCGTTGATAATTGCTGTAAATCACGCCGCATTATTGATTCTGCATTCATTATTTATCCTTATCTTCATGATCAGATTTCAATCTGTGATTAGCCCTTACTGTAATATAATTATTGCGCCGGTTTGGTCGATTTCCTTTAAGTCATTTTTATGGTTGTTGTTGATATAGTTATTAGCCTAAATTTATTTAAATATTTGTTTTTATGAAAAAATAAATAATAAAGCCAACCGAGAACCAAACATAATCTGGCAAACAGCAAAATCTCCTGATTTCTGTTTTGTGAATACACATCAAACCGTTGAAGTGGGTCAAGTTATTAATTAGGCCGCTTAATCATGCCTATAACACTGAATGAATCATCAATATGACCATCAGCAATATTATTGTTGAATTTATGTTCTGTGCCAGACCTTATGAATACCATTGATCTACTATTGATTTTTTAATTAATACCTAAGCGTAGGCCATAAAAAATAGCGTATTTCTCTTGATTGTCTTATTAAAAACGGTCTGCTTCAATGTCATAAAAATAAACTGCAAGCATTCGCTGTATTAAACCCTCAAAAGTATATTTACATTACAATGTCATAATCATTTTATGGCTTATGTTTATCATTACATTAATAAATTGCTGTTTCTCAATATCTTTAAAAATGAAAAAGATAAATAATTGAAATATAATTATAAATTCTTTACGGTATGCAAGAAACCATGCCATAGTACCATCGTTCGGATACAAACCATTCATCTGGTTCCCCCTTGGGATGATAATCTTCTTTAATCCCCAATTCATAAACCTGATCAGGTAAAGCCAATCCCCACTCTGTAGCCAGACTTCTGCCGGTAATCTGATGGCGAGTTATATTTTCATCTTCATATTCACACGTATGACTCAGAAAATAGTCTTCATCACTATAAATGCATCATTCACTACAGAACATATCAGGCAGACAAATAACCGCCGTGGTTCGAACCTGACTCAATTCTTCAGGCTGGCTATTGATCAGATGAGCGCAGGCATTGATTAAACGCTGTGCACACTGTGCTTTTAATGTATTAGTCGAATATTTACCCTGCACCAGATTGGCTTCAACCGGAATTTTAACATTCCAATAGCGCTCATTTTGATCAAGATGAGGATAATCATGCATGAAAGACGCTGCCCACAAATCAAGAAACCTTATTCTACGCTGCGGATTTCTGATTTTTTTCCTGCTATCGCGACTGAGTTTTCTGGCCATGATCTATTCCCGACTGTATTATCGATTAAATCAAATGGTATTTTACCTCATTTGTTTGTCATAAACAGTACGATCATAAAAAACCATAAACCGGTTTAATCTCCCTCTTGCCAAAGACAATATAAACCCCATCACTCATTTAAAATTTACTTTTATTCAGCAACCATTTATCTTGATTTAAATTATGTTAACCAATATAATACCTATGCTTTGTAACATTCATCTTATGGCCATCTCTTTGCGATGGCCTTTTTTTCTACGTCATCACTGCATGATCTTTCCGGCTATACTGGCAGAAATATTTATATCCACTCAGTTGCTGATAGGCTTACTCATGATCACATCAACGAAAAGCCGGTCACAGTATCAATCACTGTTCTGTTTCACTCACTACTCAGAATAGAAATAAATGATGTCCATAAACACAGCCGCTTCATCTGCAACCACATGAAATCAACACTTGATCAGTATCTTATCTCTAAAAACATCTTTATTTCATTCGATCTTTACCACCCAATGTGAAACTAATAATGTATTCCATAGATCCAACAGGCTCTCTAACAGCAAAGCCCGGATCATTAATCCATAAAAAGCCCCTTGCCTTTCTGTGCCTAAAATCAGCACAAGATCAACAAGGGGCTAATACCAGTTTTTAAAACTATCCGATTTTATCGCCTCAATATAACCATCGGTTCAGTTCACAACTGTTTGTATCAATATCATTGATGACTAACTGCCTTTATAGTGATCAAACACTTCGCGCCATGATAACCGTCTCAGCTGCACACTACACAAACCACCTGCCGTAGGAGGCGCAACCACATCGGTATTGCCTGCCACTTCAATCGGCGTGTCCAGACAGTGTCTCAAGGGGTTGTTCGGATTGTTGGGATCATTTGGATCAGCATCACTTCTTTTAAGTTTGGTTTCCTCGCCATTACCGCCCGGATTATTTTTAGTATCATCCCGAATCATGACCATATTAAGATAACCCTGAGCACCAACAGCCATCAGAAATGGATTACTCTGATCCCAGACCACATGCCAGTCACTCTTCTTCAGTTTACCGCCGGTTAATACATTAACCTGTGACTGATAGGTAAAGATACTGCTGTTAAAGGTGGACGTGGTCTCAATACACGGGTCTTCCACCTTATGGCTTTTAACACTATAGGAATGGGTGAAGAACAATACTGTATGAGCCGAGATCTGAGGAGTTTGTATCACACGTTCACCCTCATCCGGCAATGCAATATACCAGCCGGTACGACCATTGTCAGAACTGAATCTGTTGTCTGAAATATCACGTTGATTATTACCCAATTCAACAATTTGCTGAGCCAGTAATTGATCGCGTGTGCGTACTGGTTGCTGGGTTTCATTGGCATTAACCTTATCATAAATGCCATACATATATTGCTTGTCTTTATTCTCCAGATCCGTCTGGTAAATTTCGCTGCCGGTACCAAAGGTAACAATATATTCACCCTCTTTATACTGATACACTTCGGGCGCAGCAGTGATCGGGCTATGATCTCCAGCTGAAGGCGCAAAGATTTTACGTACTGTCCAATAGGCCGGATTGTCTTTACGTAAATCAAAGCGATAGAGATTACCACCATAATCACCAGCATACACAATGTCCGTAATACCATCGTTATGGCTACTTACCGCACGTACTGCCGCCAAACCACCCACCCCATCGGGTACCATGATTTTCTTAATTAAAGTACCCTGAGGATCGCCGATTCTTTTACCTGCATAAGTAGTCTTCGGTGGCAAATAATCCGTACCCACATCAACACCCAAAGCATCGTATATATACAGTGCGGTTTCAGTAGGGTCTTGCGTAGGATTGGCAGTATCAACCAATCCCGGATAGTTAAAACCACTACCGGCAATCACCGTCTGACGGATATTTTTACTTAATACATTGGTGCTACTGTCCTCTGCCGCTGACTTATCTACCCGCACGCGGGCAATGGCCGGCGCGCCCACCGTATAACCAAACTTATTATCCGGCCCCTGCGGTGTATGGAATAAAGTCACCTCATTACTGCTGCCATCAGCGCCCACATTACGACCAGAGCCCGGCTCTTGGCCGCCGATGATCAGGGCAAAAATACCGCGTCCGGCCTGACCCATGCCTGAGGCCATAAAGTATACAGAAGGTTCACCCTCGGTTTTGCGCACCTTAATACCGCCATTAAGCAAATAGCGATGCGGTACTTTGGTATTCTGACCATATTCTGCCTGCGTCAGGTCTTTAAAGTATTTATTGGTGGTGTCGCTATTGTCCAGACTGCTGCGCTGCATACCCAAAGGCATGTAATTAAAGGCCAGGGTATAAGGATGATTTTCATCATTGCTGTATTTGAATACATATACCAGCCCATCATTGGCTGAAGTAATCACAAATTTGGACAGACCATTGGTCTGAGGCCCCAGACTAATGATGGGATTGTCTTCGATATCGCCCATTTCACGCGCACTCTGACCTTGGCTGGTCAGTTTACGCTCACGATAATCCAGCACAAAACCCTCCTGCTTGATCTGATCATCTGGTTTGGCACGTGCCAGCCAGGCCAACAAACCGTCTTTCCATTCATTCTTGTTTTTACCATCATTATCAGGGATATTGAAGGTGTCATTATCAAGCGAACCCAATTCATCCGGATAACTGTAGGTATTAACACCATCACTTAAAATAAAGCGGCGATTACCATCATTAAATGACGGCGTCAGTGATTTATCTGCTGCATCCGCCTGGGTGTTACCCTTATTTCCACCCTTGGTAATCTGTAGCATACTGCTCCAGGTAGCCGTATCTACAATCGCCCGCACAGTCAGGGTACCGGTCGAAGTAGACGTAGCGCTGAAATTGGGGGTATTGGTGGTAATCGGCTTTTGAACTTCATCAACTGCGCCAATAATATTATCAAACACGTTATTAAACGCGTCCATAATCTCCTGACGAGAATTGGCATTAAAGAAATTTTCTGGTTTGGGACTGATCACCATGTCATAAGGTTTACCGGTATTATCTTTATAAAAACCATCAGTCTGAGTGGAATTCGGATTGGCTTCGGTAGCGGCATTACGCAATGCCTCCAACACCCGATCACGCTGTGTTCCGGCCAGCTTACCTAAACCAACACCAATGGTATAAGTAGTAGCCACCTGTTTAAACCGGCCTTTTGTATGGTTGTCAGGGTCAACCCAGTCATTCCATGGCCGGCCGGCTTCATCATTTGGCCTGCTTTTCGCTTTTTGAGGTGCTGCTGTAGCCTCTCCATTGCGATAATCGCTCTCATAAATATAAGGGTGATATTCTATGGGTGTTTGCTTTACTACCTTGTCTTTATCCGGGCGGTGGTATAGTACGGGAACCTGTTTCTGATCAGGATCAAACTGCAATACAGTAGCCCACACCTCATTTGGGTAGGTATCGCCGATTTTACAAGAGGTTTTATATTGTTTGAGTTTACCTTCTTTATCATACAGCGGAACTACCAGGGAAGAATCACCAAAGCTTTTGGTGGCTACTGTCTGGGTATAGTAAGCCAGCTTCCTGACGCGACCTGGGTCTTTGGGATCAGTAAAGTATTGTGGTCTGAATGGATTCTGACATACGCCATATTTATCAACAAATTTATAATCCTGATGACGATAACCATCAAAATAACCATCAAACTGATCTATATTGCCTCTGAGATGATGAAATGCCCAGTAAGGAGAATCAGTATAAGCATAGTTACCTGATTCTTCCACCCCATCAGTCATCAGTACGATAAAGGATTTCTGGCAGCGATAGCGCAGCTTATTCATCACAAAATTGCGTGCTACCGCAACATAGCGTCTGGAGGTATAAGTACCGCCTGACGGACGTAAACCTTTCAGGTATAAATCACTACCAACTCTTTCTTTATTGCCATTGATTTGCTGTAAAAAAAGGCTGTACTCAAAATCATCAGAGGTTTCATAAAAACGAGTCAGATCGTATTGGGCTTTAATATTGGTAGCATTATTAGAATTCGCAGGATCTCTGATAATATATTTGGTGTCGGCATTATTATAATTATTAAATGGTTGCAGACCAAAATACAGGCTATTGCGGTGTTTCTTTACCAGTTCAGTCAATATTTCCTGAACCACATCCATTTTAGTAGTAGAGGCGCACAAGCCATAATATTCGCTTTCTGGTGAGTTTGCACCTGGTCGGGACGCTGTAGGCTTTTTATCAAAAGTAGCGACATAATCTGTACTCCATGCAGACCATCCTCCCCATGTGCCGTCAGGTTTTCTTTCGCGCGTCTGTTTTTTGCATTTATAAGATTCAGGCGAAGTTGCCTCATTCATACTGGCTGAATCATCAATAAACAAAGTCACATTAGGCTTCACGCTATACGATGAGGCAGTGGTACTACTGCTTTGCAAATGCAAAGGAACATCGGCAAAAATGCGCGCATCAGCAGTATTGACACAAAACGCCGCCAGTATGGCAGCATAGAGAGTATTTCTTTTAATACGAAAGCCTTGTTTCATTATTTTGACCACGTATGCAATAAGGGTTTAAATATAATGAAAATTATAGCTTAGTTCACCCTCCTGTAAATTATGCACGCAATAGGTAAATAATGACATTAAAATATAGATACTAAATAAATTTCTATGTCGTAGTAAAAAATTAACAATTAAATAGTCATGATTAAATGACAATATAATTTCAAACCCATCATATTACAGATAGAAAATAATTTGATTGGCAGATAAACGTTTATGACATTAAATATATTACAATCAATTAATTGATATACATATAAAAAAATATATTTATTTTTAAATAAATTTACTTTAATACCAGATAACACTTTATTTAATGTAAAGAATAAAACATAAATCCAGTTTAAAAATGTTTGCGGTTAAGCATTATTGGTCTGATAACCTGATTTTGGAAATAGAAATAAAGCAATAAACCGTATTGGTTGCATCAGCCAAGTCTTTAAGTTCATTGATACAGACAATCAGAATATACTGTATCTTTTATTCTTAATTTCAGTCAGCCTCGATAGCCAGAATTTGGTACCCTCATTTTCAACCATTCATCGTCCTGATCATTTTTTATGCCCTTCGGTATTGATACCTGATGACAGAAATACTGTCTAATTGATCGACCCGTTATCCTGACAGACCTTAATCGCCATACAATCTGAACAAACGATTAGATACAACACCTCTAATTCTGCCATTCTTTAACTTCTTCAATCAGTGAATCGATTATCTGGCAGTCAATGTAAATGAGGTATATGCGTTACACATCTCTTTAAAAATGGCAACAATATTCCGGCTGCGCATACCTTCGGTGCGCAAAGACAGAATTTAAATATCTATTTGATTAATAAAGAATTAATACTTTTTAATAAACCGGAATTCGAATGTATCATCACAATCTATTGCGTAGAAGTTCAAATTCACTATGATCAATAATTGGCTATTTGTAGATATAGCCATTGCATGCATTTTTACCCATTCTAAGGCTATTTTTCTGATAACCCGAAAGTGAGTCTAGTATTAAGGGGCGTATCAATAGTCAATTTCTATGCTTTACTGAATTTATTCAAATCATCTTCAGTTTTCAGATTTTCGGCAGATTCTTTGGTCAGGGTCAAGATTGCTTCATTTTTTATGCTAAATATTTTGTTTTAATTTCAATCATGTTGCAGAAGAATTTAGCAGTGATACCGTGTTATTTATAATCTCTGGCATTGAGAATATCGGCTGTTTCCTAATCCTTAATCGGTTAAGAAAAGGCCGTTATCATTTTTGGTCCGGTTTTTCTTTATATTGCAGTATCAAAATGTCTGCCTGCCGTCATTGGCGCCAACATTAAAACCCAGCAATAATATCACGCTACAGCATTCAATAGCACGGGCAGCTTCAGAAGGCTGAGAACACGGCAGACACACCGCCTTTAACTACCTTCGGGCGTTTTTTTATGTCTGTTTCCCATGCTATTAATACATCTTTCTATGGCAGACAATGGCAGGGAGGCCTTGTGCCTGCTGGTTCGTTTGGCCAGTCTTCTAATCCTGCTTTTTGTCCGCCTCCACAATCGTTTAGCAGCGATTCAGGGGGCATTTAAGACCAGTACAAATGGCCATAGTTTGTTGTTTATTTTTTAATCTATATTGTTTTACTACATCAGGCGGCTTATCCTCCAGATTTCAGCTATTGACAGCAGCATTAAAACGCGGCAATATCACCCTACCACGTTCAATAGCGTGGGCAGCTTTAGAAGGCTGATTTACAACGGCAGACAAGCCGCCTTTAACTCTATTTCGGGCGGTTGCTTTATGTCTGTTTACCCATGCCATTAATACATCTTTCTATGGTGGACAATGGCAGGGAGGCTTATGCCTACTGGTTCGTTGTACCAGCCTTCTAACCCTGCCATTTGTCCGCCTCTTCAATCGTTTAGAAGCGATTCAGGGGCGTTTAAGACTACAACGAAAGAAGTTCATATGACTCTAATTTGTCAGGCGGTTTTGCGCCTTACCCTAGCGTATTCGTTACACTTATTCTCTACCCCGTTTCAACCTACTACATTGAATAATCATCATAGGCTTTATGCCACCTTCGGAGGTGGTGCATGAAAACCTATACTGTTGACTATAATCTGTTGGCTTCTTCGGCTGATACTTTATTGACTTTTGATTATTTCAGCCAGCATGTGGAAACCATCGCCGATGTAATAGCAGCATTAACCAAACAAGAAGATTTATTAGTTAAACGTCTGGCCGATATGCTGATACAAATGGCTACCCATGTGCAAAATTGTGAGAGTGGCCGGCTGGCCGCCAATTTGTGTACGGTGTTTGATGGTGGCGAAGAAATCAGACAATAAAATATTGATTTAGTTATTCATTACCAAACATCTATCTTTCTCGCTTGCGGTATTTAATCGTATCACAAGCGGATTGGAAATAAACATATTGCTTAACCGGCTAATTTAGACCATGGTATAGTAAAAAAATAATAATTAAAAAACATTATTTTATTCTATAGACAAACCAGACAATAAACCCTCTACTGTGATCAAATACAATCAAAGACGGTATAAATAAAATGATTATTTAACCTGGCGTCTTTCATAGACGGCTTGTGCCAGCGTACCGGCGTCAACATATTCCAATTCACCGCCCAAAGGCATGCCGCGCGCCAAACGGGTAACTTTTGCCGGAAAATTCTTTAATAATTGCGCCAATACATAAGCAGTGGCATCACCATCGGCGGTGAAGTTGGTCGCAATAATGATTTCTTCGATATCATTATTTTGTAAACGATTAACCAGTTTATCCAGAGCGATATGATTTAAATCCATATTCTGTGCTGAACTGACTTGTCCCATCAGTACAAAATATAAACCATCATGGCAATGCGCCTGTTCCATGCTGGCCACGTCAACGGGCATATGCACAATCATCAGCCTTTTAGGATCACGCCCGGGGTCGGCACATAAGGTGCATTCCGTTCCTTCACAGAAGGTATTACACAGCCGGCAATGCTGCACCTGCAATAAAGCGCTTTGCAGTGAAACAATTAATTCCTCTGCACCTTGACGGTTGTGTTGCAATAATTCATAAGCCATGCGCTGGGCGGTTTTGGGGCCGACATTAGGTAAAATTTCCAATGCTCGTGTCAAACGAGTCAATGCATCTACAGCCACTGTCTGTTTTGCCATTATTTCAGCCCCGATCACTGCGCCATAAAAAATATCGGTTACTGATGTATGAATCAGGATTTATTGCCGATATTCTTCTGGTTTAATTATTTGAAAAAATCACCCATGCCGGTAGGTAAATTCATGCCCTGGGTAAATTGCCCCATTCTTTCTGAAGCGGTGGCTTCTGCTTTGCGTACTGCGTCATTGATAGCAGCGGCAATCAGGTCTTCCAGCATTTCTTTGTCATCAGCAGCATCAGCCAGTAAGCTGTCTTCTATCTGCAATCGTTTTACTGCATAATGACAATTTATGGTTACTTTCACCAATCCCGCGCCAGATTCGCCATTGACTTCAACATTGGCCAATTCTGCCTGCGCCTTTTTCATGCGTTCCTGCATCTGCTGCGCCTGTTTCATCAAACCGCCTAAACCTGCTTTACCAAACATTTTTATTTCCTTTCATGGGTCATAATACATTTATTTAATGGTTTTTAATTGCAAACTCTGGGGTAGCCAGGTTGCGTCAAAAGTGTTTATCAGACGGCGGATAACCGGATCTGCCTCCAATAGCTGTTGCGCCTCTTGCTGATCTTCCTTTTGCTGGCGCTCAAACAGCATTTGCGGTGTTTCTTCATTATGCCATGCACACGTATGAATCTTTATCGGCCTTTGGTAGGCTTGCGATAAAATATGACTTAGCCGCTCTAATCGCGTTTTATCTGCGGTTAATTCTCCTTGAGGTGTTAAGGCCAAGGTTAATGTGCCGTTTTGCTGATCAAAGTCAGCAATGGCTGTATGTTGGCTGAATAACTGCACTGCCCCCAATTGTGGTGCCAGCTGCTTTAGAATCACATTCCACTGATCAGCCTGCAATGGTGGCAATGCCGCGATTGGTTGTTCAGCCTCATCCCGAACTTCTTTTACTTCAGCTGCAACGGTTTTTTTTTCAGCTCTGGTTTTCGGTACTTCAGTCATTTCGGCTGTTTTTGCTGCCGGCGGTATTGTATCACCTTCTACTAAAGCAACCGATGGCTGATCTTTTGCGCTGACCTGAACGGGCGCCTCAGTCTGACCGGTCACAGGTACCGATCCGCTGACTGGCTGTGATTCAGTAGTTTTAGTGCTATCCAGAGATGCTTTCGCGGAATCTGCGGTATTATGCAGCTGACTGCCTTCAATCTGGCCAGTCACAGGTGCCGATCCGCTGAGTGGCTGTGGTTCAGCAGTTTTAACACTATCCGGAGATACTTTAGCGGAGTTTGTAATGGCATTATGCAGCTGACTGCCTTCAATCTGGCCATGTAAAGGTTGATTCTCAGCGGCCAGCGGAGCAAAAGCCAGCATTCTTAATAAAGTCATGACAAAACCGGCATATTCATCCGGTGCCAGCGCCAGATCAGCCCTGCCACGTAAAGCACATTGATAATAGAGCTGCAATTGTTCAGCAGAAAATACCGTAGCCAGCTGGCTTAAATGGTCTTTTTCAGGGTCATCCTCAGCGATAATACCCTTAACCAGCTGGATCATACTCAACCGTTGTAAAATCAGCGCCAGCTCACTTAAAGCGCCATCAAAGCCAACGGCGCGGCTGGCCATTTCAGCCGCTTTAGCCAATAGCCCATGACCATCTTTCTGCGCCAGACAGTTTAGTAAATCATATAAATAAGTTTTATCTACCGCACCAATCATCTGGCGCACATCCGCCTCCGTTACATGGCCGGAACCCAGAGCAATGGCCTGATCAAGTAAACTGAGTGCATCACGCATGGAACCGGCGGCGGCGCGTCCGAGTAAGCCCAAGGCGGCTTCTTCAAAAGGAATCTGTTCAGTTTGCAATACATGAATTAAATGATCATGTACCTGTTTACTGTTCAGATTGCGCAATACAAATTGTAAGCAGCGGCTCAATACCGTCACCGGTACTTTTTGCGGATCTGTGGTGGCCAGAATAAATTTGACATGTGCTGGTGGTTCTTCCAGTGTTTTTAACATGGCATTAAACGCACTTTTAGACAACATATGCACTTCATCAATGATATACACTTTATATTGACCAATGGTCGGCGCATATTGTGCGTTTTCCAGTACTTCACGGATATGATCGATACCGGTATTGGAAGCGGCATCAATTTCCAGAACATCAACAAACTGGCCGGCATCGATCTGGCGGCAGGCATCACACTGACAACAAGGTTCTCCCGCTACGGCAGAGGGACAATTCAGACTTTTGGCCAGAATCCGGGCAATGGTGGTTTTACCTACACCACGCGTGCCCGTCAGTAAATAGGCATGATGTAACTGGCCTTTATTCAGCGCATTCACCAATGCCTTGACCACATGTTCCTGTCCGACCAGATCGGCAAATTTTTTAGGGCGCCACTTACGTGCCAATACTTGATAAGTCATAACAATCCAAGGTTATCAGTCTTTTATTAGCCGAATTACTCTTTCAGCTGGTGATTATCAGTAATAAAACCTGTTATCGTGGTCAGCCATAAGTGCCGACCCAGCCAAATGTATCCGGTGCAATATACGTATGCCATGAATACCGGTATCCGAATGATGTTTAAATTCATTCAATATCTGTCAGTTTATCATCATTTGATTTATGTGATTAGGCATCAGATCTGAATTCATCACTCCGGATACTGTTATAAATCGGAACGACTCGCAATACCTTTGGCTATCGCTCTGACTGCGGCCACATAATGGCGGCTATGATTATACTGCCAGATGGTATAAAAGTTATTCAGGCCAAACCAGTATTCATAAACACCGGGCGCTGTTTCCAATTGATAAAGTACCCCTTTTTCCCGGTCATCCACATTCACGGGAATCTCTACACCCAGCTGACGCAATTGGCCGGCGGTATACCGCAAGGCTGTTTTTTCGGCAATGATATCTTCTAATTTTGGTGTTAAAGTTAAGGTTACGGGTACGGCAATGGGTGCATTTTTCTGCCAGCCATGCTGTTTCATATAATGCGCAATCGAAGCAGCCGTATCGCCAACATTGCGCCAGATATCACGGTGACCATCACCATCCCAATCCACTGCCCAATGTCTGAAACTGGAAGGCATAAACTGCGGCATACCCATCGCACCGGCAAAACTGCCGTTAAAATCCAATGGGTCTTGCTGCTCTTCATAGGCCAGTTGTAAAAATTGTACTAATTCATGCTGAAAATATACAGCGCGGCGCGGATAATGAAAAGACAAGGTTGTCAGCGCGTCTGCCACGCGGTATGAACCCATATTGGCACCATAATTGGTTTCAATACCCATGATAGCCACCAATAATGACGCGGGCACTTCATAATGATCGGCAATACTGTTCAAGACATCCTGGTTTTTCTGCCAGAATGCATAACCGCGTTTAATGCGTTCGTTGCTGACATTATGGGAAACAAATATATACCACGGCTGCGAGGTGCTGGGTGCATCCATGACTTTTAAAATTGCCGGTTTATATTGCACTTCAGTAAAAAAGGCTTCCAATTGTGCAACGGTATAATGCCCTCGTTTGGCTTCACGGTTAATAAACCGGCGCACATCATTGCGTTCAATCAGGCTTTGCCCGTTATCAATATCGGTAATGCCTGGTACATCATCATCACTGTCTTCTTTATTTTCTTCTGCAATAAGCGCCAGTGGCTCCGCCACTGTTTCAAGTTTCGCTGATTTAGCTGATCCATGTTGTATACTCTGGCAGGCGGCCAAAATAAATGCAGACAAAATGATCCCACCCAATTTCATGATTAAGGTATCCATACGCTGAATAAGAACATCAGTGTAGCACAAGCATTCTACATACTTTTGTTCTGGTTAAGAATAATAACGATATTTGACTTTTAAACATCCTGTGACAACGAATCTGATTTATGGGTTCGGATTATTGTCTTTTTACGGTATAGAAATAATCATCAGACAATATTTCTGTCTCTTTATAAATATCCTGTTGATACTGAACTATTTTAGCATTTATTATATTGAAATATGCCATATTCAATCAATGATCTTATTCATAACAATTAAAAATAAACACATCAATGAGATCTGCAAACTGATCATTAATAAATGCAATAATGATCAATCCTTACTGCACTATAATAATTGATTCAATCAAATCAAAATAAAAGGGACTGAATTCTGTATAACACAAAATCCAGCCCTTAATTTATTACCTGATTTTATTGTCTGCCTATCAGTAATAGCGCAATCACTTCAATATTCATGCACCAAACATCAATAAACAATCAAAATCAATACAGATATTATTCAGCCTGAGCAATCACTGCTACGGTGATACTGGCCACAGCATCACTGTGTAAAGCCACTTCAATTTCATATTCACCAATGGCTTTTAAAGGGCCATTAGGCAAACGAACATTGGCTTTGGCCACTTCGATACCTACCGCTTTAATGGCTTCGGCAATATCATGAGTGGTTACTGAACCGAATAAACGGCCATCAACACCAGCTTTTTGAGCAACATTAATAGTCTGACCGTGTAATTTTTCCTGACGTGCCAGTGCATCGGCCAGTACGGCAGCCTGATGCGCTTCATATTCAGCACGTTTTTCTTCAAAAGCGGCCAGATTGGCTGCATTGGCGCGCTGCGCTTTACCCTGAGGAATCAGGTAATTACGTGCATAGCCATTTTTTACAGTAACCAGATCACCCAGATTACCCAATCCACCGACTTTTTCTAACAAAATAATTTGCATGATGTATTTCCTTATTATTTATGTTGATCGGTATAAGGCAGCAGAGCCAGAAAACGCGCACGTTTGATGGCAGTAGACAACTGACGCTGATAGTGGGCTTTGGTACCCGTAATGCGAGCCGGAATGATTTTACCATTTTCAGCAATAAAATCTTTTAATAAATCAACTGATTTATAGTCAACTCGTTTAATACCTTCCGCAGTAAAGCGGCAGAATTTTCTACGTTTGAATGATTGACGAGCCATGTCGTTTAACCTTTATATTCGTAAATGTGTTGGATATGCAATATCGGCCGGAAGTGATAAATACTTCTTTGTGCCAGAAATCCACTGATTTCCACGACACTACCGGGCTGATATCGCCAGTTTTTAGCCATTTCCCCCAGTGCCTTGGCCTGAATTTCAAATTTGGCCAGATAACGCTCCCCCAGTTCTTCCTGCCATGATTCATGCATCAACCATAAGGTTAATACCGGCAGACCGGCAGGGGTATAGCGTAATTCATCCAGACTTTTAATCCGGGCACTCAGGTGCAATTGGTTGGGCAAACTGTCTCCGTTGATTTAAGCTTCTGCCTTTTCAGCAGCTGCCTCATGATGACCACCGTTTGCAGCCAGTAAATTTTTAGACTTTTCGTCTTTCATCATGGGAGACGCTTCAGTAACCGCCTCATCCATTTTTACTGTCAGATGACGCAAAACAGCATCATTGAAACGGAATGCCGTTTCAATCTCGTCAATCACTTCTGGTGTGGTTTCGATATTCATCAGCACATAGTGTGCTTTATGAATTTTATTGATCGGATAGGCCAGTTGACGACGTCCCCAGTCTTCAAGACGGTGGATTTTGCCGCTGGCTTCGCTGATCATGGTTTTATAACGCTCTACCATGGCACCGACCTGCTCACTCTGATCGGGGTGAACAATAAATACGATTTCGTAATGACGCATGTATACTCCTTGTGGCTAATCAATCCTTTTACCATGCGATCAGTAAAAGGCAAGGTTGGTAAACCGTGTATTATATTTTTTTTTAGCCATCAATGCAATGCCTGAATGGCGTTTGACTGTGCGCAAAACCTGAATACCGGTCAGTTGATAAATCAATCAGATATTTGATGTTTGCAGAACGGTGCAAAACTGCCTATCATAAATGAACTTTAATCTCGTTTATCTATAAAACATTTCATCTTATGGACGATTTCTTTGATACCCTGTTTGCCCGCAAAGAGTTTCTTGAAAACTTACTGAAACTCAGTTTCAATACCCCCAGCGGCTGGGTAGAATTGGCCTTATGCGCAGTCTTGATGCTGCTGACCCATTGGGTCAGTAAAGCCATCATTGCCCGCTATATCCGAAATGATGCTACAGCAAATCCGAATTTTCTTCATCATTTAATCCGGCGGCTGGTGTGGCCGGTATTGCTATTGATCTGCACCTTGGTAGCCATGTTTTTGTGGCGGCTGACTACCGACAATCCTGTTTTATGGTTACAGCTTTTACTGATGGCTGCCCGCTGGATGCTGATCATTCGCATTGCGCTGGCCGCATTGCGCAGTGCTATTCCCAAATTTACGGCCACCATGGAATACTCGCTATCCAGCATATTATGGGTATGTTTTTTACTTTGGCTGACGGGTGCTGATTCTTTTATTATCAATCTTCTCAAATCATTGGCATTACCAGTGGGTTCATCCAGAATCAGCCTCTACACCATTATCATGGGTGTGATCACCGTTGGCATTGCCATTATTATCGCGATGTGGGTTTCTAGAATTATTGAAGCCCGTATTCTGAATGCCAAACGTCTGGATTTGAATCTGCGCTATGTTTTATCGAAGGTGGTCAAAACGCTGCTGCTTATCATTGCAGTTTTAATTGCCCTGCCTATGGTGGGCATTGATCTGACCATGTTATCGGTATTCGGTGGCGCATTGGGTGTTGGTCTGGGTTTTGGCTTACAGAAAATTGCCAGTAATTATGTTTCCGGTTTTATCATTCTGGCGGATCATTCTGTGCGGCCGGGAGACAGGCTGAACATCAATGGCTTTACCGGTTATGTCACCAAAATTACCGCGCGGTTTGTGGTTTTGCGCAATCTGACCGGTTCTGAGGCACTGATTCCCAATGATACTTTTGTGGCCAATACGGTCATTAATGAATCCTATTCCAGTACCATATTATCCACCAATCTGACCGTACAAGTCGCTTATGGCACCAATCTGCCGCAGGCTCTGGAATTATTCACTCAGGCAGCAGCCAAACAAGAGCGGGTATGCAAAGACCCTGCCCCCGGCAGTTATGTGACCGGATTTGCCGATTCAGGCATTAATCTGTATCTGTCGTATTGGGTCAACGATCCGGAACGTGGCTTTATGGGGCTCAATTCAGCCATTTTACTGGATGTCTGGCACAGTTTTACCGAAGCCGGTATCGAGTTTCCTTATCCACAGCAGGAAGTGCGGATTCTTAATGATCAACAGGATCCCATTGCATGGGAAACTGATGCCAACCCACTCAAACCATCAGACGCTTTAAATCAGACTGATCATGCAACCAAACCCTCATCAACCACCCAGTCCTGATCATTACAAGCAGCCAGTATCGGTGCTGGTCATTATTTACGATGACCAGCAACGCATCCTGTTACTGGAGCGAGCTGACCGGCCTGGATTCTGGCAGTCGGTGACGGGCAGCAAGGAAGGCCAGGAAACACTGGTTCAAACCGCACTGCGTGAAGTGTTCGAGGAAACCGGTATTACGGCCAGTCATGCACAATTGCAGGATTGGCACTGTGCCACACAATATGAAATTTACGCTCACTGGCGTTATCGCTATGCGCCGGGTATCACTCACAATACCGAACATGTATTCTCTTTATGCATACCGGCCGACAGCCAGATCAGATTATCAGCACGGGAGCATCTGAATGCACAATGGTACGATTTATCCACTGCGGCGGCCAAAGTATTTTCGCCCTCCAATCGTGCTGCTTTACTTCAGCTGCCTTTGCACTGGTCTATTGATTCATCACGTATCACACCTCAGCCATGAATGCCCTGACCATTGCTACTTATAATATTCATAAAGGCATGTCTGCGCTGAATAAAGAGGTGCAGATTGCCCAAATGGCGGCAGCATTGCAGATGACGGCAGCAGACATTTTATTTTTGCAGGAAGTGCAAGGTTATCATGGTAAACGTATAGATAAATTTCCTGACTTTCCGTCACAGCCCCATTATCAGATTTTAAGTGAAAAATTGAATTATTATGCCTGTTATGGAAAAAATGCCGAATATAAACAAAGACATCATGGCAATGCCATTCTAAGCAAAATTCCGATTGATCTGTGTAATAATCTGAATATCAGTGTAAACCACTGGGAACAGCGTGGTTTATTGCATTGTGAGGTACAACCGCATGACTGGTCTGTACCCTTGGTGTGCCTGTGCGCCCACCTGAATTTGCGCGAACCTGATCGTAAAAAACAATATCAGGCCATATATGATTATATCCATACTCAGGTTAATCCCGATTATCCTTTGATTCTGGCTGGTGACTTCAATGACTGGCGCCAGCGTTCGGATGATGGTTTAGGTAAGGCTTTAGGTCTGGTGGATGTATTTTTCGATTACAAAAATGCCCCCAAAACCTTCCCTGCCCGCCTGCCTTTTTTAAGTCTTGACCGGATTTATACCCGACATTTATTGGTTTCTTCAGCGCAATCACTCACCGGTATGCCATGGCAGAAACTGTCTGACCATCTTCCTTTAATTGCTACAGTTAAACCCAAGGAAAAATTTATCAGAAAATCCGGCATGCTTTAATCTCATTGCCATCAACAGTATTATTGAGCGGTTCACTGGCAGCAATTCCATAATCACCATGCTGAGCAATGATATACATGCCGGCCTGATGATTGGAAAAGACTAAGAGGTATTTTAATTAATGCAAGGCCAGTTGTAATTTTTATCATATAAATAAGAGGTATTAAAATGGCAAATTCAAACACTGAACACAGCAGAAAACTGAGAAATAAAACATCGGCATTGGCACAAGAGAAAAGAATTAAGTCTGGTACACATAAAATTTTTAAGGTAATGCTGACAACGGAAATACATCAAATTGTTTATCAGCATTATAAAGAAAGCGGGAAAACGTGGGATCAGTTTTTTTATGATTTATTTACACAAGAAACAAATAGATGATCAATTTAAAAGCGATACCGTCCAATATTTTCATTTATATTCTGAATCATTGACCAGCGCAATTTTAAAAAAGGAATAGCAAAGGAAAATTACTTTAATCATGATAATATAACAACAAATAAACTTAAGAAGCCTGATATCAGTACGCTTACAGTATCCACATAAAACGAATAAAACAGTATCAAATCTTGTCTGTACAAACCCATATATTTTGATTAATCAGGCTGCAAAACATATTCTTTCCACCGGCGGATTTTAGTCCGGAAATGGGTAAAAGGTGCAACAGTATTGATATGAATCCACTTCCAGACAGGCCAGCGCGCCTGAGTAGTTGCCCACGCCCTTTGGTCTGGTTCAAATAATTCCTGATCAATCAATGAATCGACCCACAAGCATAATTCGTCTACCGCATGATTTAATAGCCTGACTTGCTCATTCAATGTAAAACCAGCATATTGCTGATAAAACTGTTGGTATAACCCACCTAAATTATTCCATTTATAGCCTTTAGCCGGTGTATGTACCTTTTCGCCATTCTTCTCCTTACGCTCCCAGCTAAGCAGCAGATTAACCCAACCTATTTGATAAGACAGATTTTCAGCCGGTGTCTTATCAACCGCTTCAATACGCACATCTTTCAGATGATCGGGAATATCATCAAATTCTGCGATATATTTTGCGTACTTATGCCGTATCATGGCTAATAGCTCTGCTTTGGTCTGATAAGATTTCACGGCATTTTCCGACAATCAAATAAAAACCATATAATACTAGATGGTATTGAATAGTTCCATTAATTTTTAAATTACCAAAGCACAAAAAACTCAATAAAAGCGTATATTTATTTACCACCCTGAATATAAAATATTATGGCATATTGATGGTTTGACCATCCTCAAAAACTATTTAACCCGTATCCGATAAATCACTGATCCCGGCTCTTCCGACTACCGTATTATCTGCCGATCATGCTACACTCACCATCCTGAATCAACACTGAATATTGAAAGCGATCATCAATGGCAGGCAATAGCTTTGGACAACTTTTCCGCGTTACCACCTTTGGCGAAAGTCATGGCCCCGCATTGGGTTGTATTATTGATGGCTGCCCGCCTAATCTGCCATTAGATGAAGCAGACATTCAGACCGATCTGGATAAACGCAAACCCGGCACCAGCCGCCATGTAACGCAAAGACGCGAAGCCGATCAGGTAGAAATCCTGTCCGGTGTTTTTGAAGGCAAAACCACCGGCACACCCATTGCCTTAATGATTCGCAATACCGATCAGCGCAGTAAAGATTATGGCAATATCGCCGAAGCTTTCCGGCCAGGTCATGCTGATTATACTTATTGGCATAAATATGGTATTCGCGATTATCGTGGCGGTGGCCGCAGCTCAGCCCGTGAAACAGCCGCGCGCGTTGCCGCCGGCGCAGTAGCAAAAAAATGGCTCAGACAAAAATTCAATACCGATATCCGCGCCTATGTCACCCAGATTGGTGAACAGGCCATTACATTCGAACACATTGATTACATCAATGAAAATCCTTTTTTTGCGGCCAACAGAAGCCAGATCGCTGCATTGGAACAATACATGGATTCAGTCCGCAAGGCATTGGATTCGGTGGGTGCCCGTCTGCATATTCAGGCTACCGGTATTCCGGTGGGTCTGGGGGAGCCTGTTTTTGATCGTCTGGATGCGGATATTGCTCATGCCATGATGAGCATCAATGCGGTTAAAGGCGTTGAAATCGGTGATGGCTTTAATAGCGTCAGTGGTCATGGGCGCGATTATGGTGATGAATTAACGCCCACCGGTTTTTTATCCAACCACGCCGGCGGTATTCTGGGCGGCATCAGTACCGGTCAGCCGATTCATGTTGATATTGCCATTAAACCCACCAGCAGTATTGCCACTCCTCGCCAATCTATTGATATTCATGGACAGCCTGTCATGCTGGCCACTCATGGGCGGCATGACCCTTGTGTCGGCTTGCGCGCTGCGCCCATTGCCGAGGCAATGCTGGCTCTGGTATTGATGGATCATGCGTTACGTCAGCGTGCCCAGAACAGTGATGTTGCTGTTGCCACGCCCGACATTGCCTATATATGACATAGATATATTCGCCTTAATACAAACTTTATGCGACAATATAGGTGAAAGTGTCTTGGTACGATGGTATCAATTCAATCAATGTTTTATCATAAACTAAGACTGTGTGAACTGTGAGGACGTAACCGAATGAGTAGTCAAGAAACCGCTCTGAGTGCTGCATTGAAATCAGCTGTACAAACCATGAGCAAGAAGAAACAAACAGATATGATTGCTGAACATATCTATCATAAATATGAAGTTTTCAAACGATTTAAACCTTTAGCCATTGGTATTGACCAGGATTTGGTTGCGGCTTTGCCTCAGTTTGATGCCACACTCATTGCGCGGGTATTGGCCAATCATTGTCGCCGGCCACGTTATATCAAATCTCTGGCACGCGGTGGAAAACGCTTCGATCTGAATAACCGTTTTAAAGGTGAGGTGACGCCGGAAGAACAGGCCATTGCCCAGCAAAATCCGGCCATGCAGGCTACGCCGGCAACCAAAACCGGAACGGTCAGTGAAAACGAAACAGCCACTATCATGACTGAACCGGCAAATCAGCCTGTTGCAGGTTGATTGATCCAGACGAACACGGGCATCATGCCCGTGTTGTTATGTATGTGTCACTTATTTGATACTCATTGCCATCTGACCCATCCTCCGCTCAGACAGCAATTACCGCAGATTCTCACTCAGGCAGCCTTGCAAAAGGTGACGCGGTTTCTGGTACCGGCAACCGGCCCTGAAGACTGGTCAGCCATTATCCGGCTGAAACAGCAATATCGTTCTGTGTCTATGGCTTTGGGTATTCATCCTTGGTATATCAAACCTCATCATAAACCAGCGCTTGAATGCTTGATTCAGCATCTGGTACAACATCCTGATGCTTTAGTCGGTGAAATCGGTCTTGATTTTCATGTTGCCAAAGAAGATAAGGCAAAGCAGAATCAAAAAATATTTTTTGAAGATCAGCTGTCTATTGCCCGACAATACCAGCGCCCGGTTGTCATTCACCATGTGCGCGCCTCCTTTGCCTGTATTGACAGCATTCAGCGCTGCGGCTTTAAATATGGCGGATTTGCCCATGCTTTTTCGGGCAGTGTACAAGAAGCACAAAAATGGCACCAGTTGGGGTTTATGGTTGGGATAGGCTCTTTATTACTGAATCCGAAAGCGCAGAAAATCCGCCGCACAGTAGCTGAATTACCCTTGGACTATATGGTGCTGGAAACCGATGCGCCTTACATGGCACCCGATAAAGGCGTAAATTATCCGGCTAATACCCGCCGTATTGCTGAAATTGTAGCTCAATTACGTCATTGCGACTGGCAGGAAGTTGCCAGCCAATGCTATCAGAATGCCTGCCGCTATGTTGAGGTCACACAATAAAATATCTCTGGGTTTTCGTTTATTGTCTGAACTGTGCATGTTGATGCTAGTATAAATCATTCAGATACTGATGGCCGCAACAACTATAAAACCGGATTAAACCGCGCTCATCATCTTTTTTTAATAGCGGCAGTTAGCCAGAATAAGCATTCCGGCCGAATAATATCAAATGAATAGTTATTATTGACCATTTGGACACCGGTATCACATGGCGGCTCGTGGTAGAGCATAAACTCTTAAAATCATGAATATTTATTCTGTCTGTATTAGCCACAGCAGTAAAATGACATTATAACCGGCGCATCAGTATCAGAAAATAAATCCCGCCCAGCAATGTGGCCATCAATCCGGTAGGTATTTCATACGGAAACAACAATTGCCGCCCTAGCCAATCCGCCAACATCATCAGAATAACACCTATCATGGCTGATAATATTAATTGCTGCCGTGGTAAACGGGCACCCAGCATACGTGCCATGTGCGGAGCCAGTAAACCAACAAAACTGAGCGGACCAATCGCTATTGTGGCTATCGCCGTCATGACTGCTGCCAAGGTCACCAGACAAACCCGTGCCAGCATCACCGGCACGCCAACCGACTGCGCAACCGTTGCCTCCAAGCCTAAAAGTGCCAGCCACCGGCTGCCCAGGCAGCTGATGATTAACATCAATCCTGCCAGTATTGCCAATAACAGAGCCAAAGGTGGCTGAACATGATAAGTAGAACCCGATAGCCAGGTCAGCATTTGCAATACCCGAAAATCACCACTGCTGTTCCAGACACGAATAAATGCATCGGTCAGCGCCGCCAGCGCAATACCGGTTAACATGATTTTATTGGGTGACATTTGGCTGCGATAATTTAATAACATGATAAAGAATAATGACAGCAATGCAGCACCGATGCCCACCAGCCAGAATAACACGCTACCCACCACCACGTTCAGCAGCAACACCGCCAGCAATACCCCCAACCCGACACTGGCGCTGATGCCCAGTAATTCGGGGCTGGCCATCGGATTGTGTGTTAATCGCTGTAGTAATACGCCGGCATTGGCCAGCAAAACCCCCGCGGCCGCCGCAGCCATCAGGCGCGGCCAGCGCAGATTGAGTAAATCATATTGATACGAAATCAGCCAACCCGCCTGCCCTTTACTCACGCCCAATGATATCAGTAACATCAATAAAGTAAATACCGATATCCAGATCATGGTCTGACGTTCAGGTAACCGCAATGGCTGGATCGTGGCGTGTACTATTCCCCCTGACTGTTGACGGGTACGGAACATAAGCCATAATAATAAGGGCGCACCAATCAAAGCCGTCACCGCACCGGTCGGAATCGTCAGATGGGTATAGATATCTATTAAGGTGATTAAGTTATCTGTTAACCACAATAACAACGCTCCCAATAAAAACACCACCATACAGCGACTTTTTAATGTTCTTGCGCCAAGCTGTGACGTTAAGGCAGCAGCGGCCAGACCGATAAACCCCATCATGCCAGCCAAGCTCACCACCAAAGCGCTCAGCCAGGCAGCCAGAAGTAAGGTAGCCAGCCGAATCCAGCGCACCGGTAGCCCCAGAGCAATCGCCTGTTCATCACCCAATGACAACATATTCAGCGGCCGCAGCAATGGCACCAGCGCCAGCACAGCCAGCAGTAATCCTGCGCATAGCCAGCGTGGGTCATGCCAGCTGTCCTGAATCAGCGTTCCCGCACTCCACAGCAGACTACCGGTTAATTCTTCGCTATTAAACAACAATAAAACACCAGATACAGCCCCACAATACAGACTCAATACCATGCCGGCCAATACCACCATCAATAAATCAAATTGTTTATGACGGGATAACCACAACACCATCATCATGGCCACACAGGCACCGGCAAAGGTAACGCCCATTTTGCTCCACGTCAGCAGTGAGGGCGCGAATACGGTTGCCGTCATTAAAGCAGTCTGAGCACCCGCGGTAACGCCTAACGTGCTGTCTGACGCAATCGGATTACGCAGAATCTGTTGTAACAATAAAGAAGCCAGTCCTAAGCTGCCGCCCACCAGAAAAGCCATGGTCATGCGCGGCAAAATACCATACAGCAGCATAAAATGCGCCATTGCCTGATCACCATTGTCTGAATTTAGCGGCTGATATTGCTGTTGCAAAATCATACCACTACTGATAAGACACAAGAATCCCAGCATAATCAGCCCGAATCCGAGTCGCGAATGATGCCATTGCTTTACCATGCTGTTCCCTGATCGTGTACTAACGCTTCAGTCAGCTGATGGCCGAATCGTGCTACTGAAGGCAAACCACCGGACGACCAGCTCGCTGGCAGAATCAGATAATGATTTGTCTGCATAAACGACAGTCTTTGCCACAATGCGCTGTGCTGCACTTCATGCGCCACATAGTGCGGATAAGGTTGCACCACGACCAGACGCGTGTCTGGCGCCAGTTGCGTCAAGGCAGTCAGAGGCACAGAAACAAATCCCCAGCTATTGCCCTTTTCTGGCCAGGCATTACGCAATTGCAGCGCATCCAGCGCCAGTTGATATAAACTGTTACGCGCATAAATCCGCACATGACGGCCATCAATAAACTGCACAATCAATAAAGGCGGCTGTCTGGTATTTAATTGATACAGGCGCTGTTTATCCGCGGCCAGCGCCGATTGAGTGGTTTGAATTAACGCTGGCGCAGCTGCCCTGTCACCGATTAAATCGGCAATCTGCTGCGTTGCCTGAGTAACTGAAGACCAACTATAGCCATCATCATGACTGAAAGCCACCTGATAAACCGGTGCAATCGGTGTTAGCTGCTGGTTAATCATGCGATAAAACGGCGTATTAATAAACATCTTTAAGCGCAGTTGACTCAGTAATTCGCGGTTGGGCTGCAACCGTACACCGGAGTCCACCGTAGCGGCAGACAATGCAGGTTCAACCACCCAATGCTGATAAGCGCGCTTGTCTCCCACGGCCACAGGCGGATGGTTCATCGCCTGTAAGGTTTCGGCCACAGCCCAGTCTGAAGTGGCTACCCTGACGCCTTGTGCCTGTGAATATAATGACCACAGCACACACCAGCAAAGAAATAAGTATCTGACCATTAAAAACATACCTTCAAGGCAAGGCAACAAGCTGATGCGTTTTCGGGTGCTGGATAATGGTCATGTCTACGCCATAGATTTGAGACAACTCATGGCTGGTCATGATGGTTTCAGGTGCACCATGACTGAGTAAGCGCCCTTGTTTCAAAGCCACCAGTTCATCACAATAACGCGCGGCCAGATTAATGTCATGAATCACCATCACAACACCCAGCTTCAATTCCCGGCTTAAACGCACAATCAAGGCCAGCACTTCCAGCTGATGCCGGATATCCAGAGCAGCCAGCGGTTCGTCCAGCAGTAAAAAGCGGCTTTGCTGTGCCAGACACATCGCCAGCCAGACACGGGTTCTTTCACCGCCGGAAAGACGATCTACCCACTGCCGCCGCAGTGCCACCGTACCGGTTAATTCAAGCGCTTCTTCAATGGCGACATGATCAGCCGGCTGCATTCGTCCCAGTAAGCCAGTGCTGCGATACCGCCCCATGCCCACCAGTTCCTCACTCAACAGCGACCCTGCAAGCGGCAATTGCTGCGGTAAATAGGCAACACAGGCGGCATATTCGCGCGTACTGTAGGCCGAAAGCAAGCGCTGATCCAGACGGATACAGCCTTGAGTCGGCTGATGCTGACGAGCCAGCAATTTCAATAAGGTGGATTTACCCGAACCATTATGACCAATCAGGCCATAAACCCGGCCAGATTGAAACTGTAGATTGATGTCCTGTAATAAAAAGCGCTGATCAATACAAAATCCGGCTTGTTGCAACGTAAACACAATATGATTTATTCATTCAGAACATAAAGCCGGTCATTATAGCCAGTTTCGTCTGCATGAGAAAGAGAATTTTTATCATTTATAAATAAAAACAATACGATAGCCACCTATAGCGCCGGTACACCACCTCAGCCAGTCAAACAGTCATCATTGACAAATAATATTGCCCGGCCATGAATTTTGGCCGGGCAGGCAAACATACCGTTTATCATGGATAAAGAATTAGAAATTAAGCAGCATGCCTATATTGAAACGGCGTCCATCCAGGGTACGGCCATAATCTTCCTGATTCACATTTTTATCAAAGATATTGTATACCCCGCCGGTTAAGGTTAGTTTCTTTTCTGGCTTATAAACCATGCCCCAGTCAACAAACGCATAAGAAGGCGTACCAATAGCCATAGAGGTTCGTGACAGATAATCCGAGGTTCTGCTGCGGAAATTCAAGCGCGTCCAGGTAGACCATTTATCACTGGCATCCCAGTTCAGCGTTGTATTAAACATATGCTTTGGCATCTGATTTAAGGGTTTACCTTTAAATTCACCACTTTTCTGCTTACTCTGCGTAAACGTATAATTGGCTGCCAGGGTTAAATCCGGCTGGATTTTCCAGTCAAAAGTGGCTTCAATCCCGCGCAATGTTGCTTTATCCACATTCTCACGCTGGCTGATAAAATCAAAATATTCATTATGCCAGCTACAGGCATTAGAACCGGCAGCGCCCTCACAGGTGCGCACTTCAGTAATCTTGTTTTTAAAATCGGTATAATAAGCGGTCATACCGGCCGACAGATTACGGTTATTATCCCAGTTGAAACCCAGCTCCAGATTATCGGATTTTTCAGGTTTCAATTTGGAATTACCGATAATGATGGCATGATAGCGATTACCACCAGTGGCTTGACCCCAGCCATCGGTTGCCGCACGCAGCGCTGGTGCTTTATAACCACGGGAATAACCGCCTTTTACCGTCCATTCATTATTAGGCGTCCAGACACCATATAATTTCGGCGTTATTTCAGAACCGTAATTCTCATCATGATCCAGACGCGCCGCGGTAGTGAGGGCAAAAGTCGGCACAATTCGCCACTCATTATCGGCAAATACCGCCCAGGAATCGCGTTTTAAATGACTGAGCTTACGGCCATTCAACTCAAACGGATTAGAAGAATCATCCAGTGTTTCATGCTGCCAGCGTGCGCCGATACTGAAAATATCTTTGTCTGTCTTAAATTGTGTCTGTGTGTTGGCAATGGTATTTTTTTCGTACATATCGCGCGTAGGGTTATCGTTTTCCTCTCGCTGGATATACGACTGAGTGCTGATGTTGCCGTAATCACCCCGATGGGTAATACTGTATTGGGTCCGGTCATAATCAGAATAATCATCTGACGGATTACGCCCTGTCAGGCTGACGGTTTTGCCAAGCGTGCTGTTGCGATTCTGCAATTCGCGATTAATTTCAAAATCAATGGTATTGTCATCATTCGGCGTCCACGTCACGACCACATCACCATTACGCATGCGCTGCTCTTTATAGCCGCCCACCATTTTATCTTCCATACGGTGAGAATAACCGGCATTGGCACGAATACCTAATCTATCTTTGATCAGCGGGCCTGACACATACAGGCTGTCCTGCACGGTGTTACCGCGATCACTGTGCTGTTGAATCGTGGCATCTGTTTTAAATGCCCCCGTCCAGCGACTGGCGGTTTTTTTGGTGATGATGTTGATCACACCACCCATGGCATCAGAACCATACAATGCTGAAGCCGGGCCGCGAATCACTTCAATCCGCTGAATTGCAGTAATCGGCGGCATCCAGCCTTGCTCAATGCCGGAACCATCTGAATTGGGGCGTGTGGCACGGGAATTAACCCGTTTGCCATCAATCAGCATCATGGTATAACCGCCAGACATACCGCGGATACTGATGTCTGTGGAACTGCCGCCACCGGTAACCACTACCCCGGGCACATCCTGCAATGCATCTGTGACGTCCCGATATGCTTTGGTTTCCAAGTCTTTGGCATTGATCACAGTAATGGAAGCCGCCGCCTGTTTGGCCTGTTGTTGAAAACCGGATGCAGTCACCACCACATCATTTAACTGAGTATCCGCATTAGCAGCAAATACCAAAGGAGTGTAAGATAAGATAAGAGCAGTATATAAACGATGGTGCTGGCCGGGTTGCATCACAATCATATTCTCCAGAATAATGAGCTTAATCAAGAAAGATAATAATAATCGATATCATTTTAGCAGTATCAACATACAATTAACAACTCTTAATTGCTTATAAATTTAATTTAACTCTTAAATTCTCCGAAAGAGATAAACATTATCCTGTTCCTGCCTGTTTCTTGTTTTAAAAGTGAAGATCGAAGTAATCAATAACCGGTACAGATGAGCGGTTTTTTATAATAAAAGCATGCCCATTCAAGCTATATCCTTAGGCACGAAGACAAAAAGCCATCGTTCATAATGTCTGACTTAATCCTGCGGATGCAGAGCGGTTGAATATTAAACACAGGCAATTCATTGAGATCTGTAATGATCCGGCAAATGATCTATTTTTGGCAGATTATTACTTTTCCTGATCTGTGTATACTGAAGATAAGAAAGCATCTGACGATGCTTTCTTATCTTTTTCTTCTGTTGGTGATAGCACTATTTTATCAATCGTGGTTTATTCAAGATCAATAAGCAAAGCACTGTTTTGAAGCTATTTAATAATAATACTATAAAACCATTGTCTTTATTGACCAGTTCTGCGCTTAATCTGCCATACAGAAAAAACAGCTATAACTAATAGGCATAAATCCGTTTACACTCTTCTTCAGCAGCCTAATTTTCTTTATCCTGAGTGGCGCTAGGCATATTGCCCAATGCGCGATTAACGGCAGCGTAGGCCTGTAATACTTCATACTGACTATCGGCCAGAGCGGTACGGGACTGGATATAGTTACGCTGGCTATCAAGCACATCAATAAAACTGGTCATACCGCCCTCAAATCTTGCTTTAATTAATGTCCATGCGGTAGCTGCACTTTTCGCCCGTAACGCCTGTTCCTGCCACTTCTGGCGAGCTGCGGTATAACGACTTAATGTATCATCAATCTCCTGCCACGCCTGTAATACGGTTTTGTGAAAATCAACCGCCGCCTGCTGTTGTTCTATTTTGCGTAATGTAACCACTGATTTACGTTTACCAAAATCAAATAGCGGCAGATCAAGGCTTGGACCAATAGACCAAGTGCGGCTACCCCACTCACCAAATTTATTTGACTGGTAGGTGTCATAACCGAAGCGTCCGCCTAAGGTGATATTTGGATAGAGTGCGGCAGTGGCAATACCGATGCGGGCAGTAGCGGCATGCAGTTTCGCTTCCGCGGCCTGAATATCCGGCCGGTTTCGCGCCACCTCAGCCGGCAGACCTGCAGTGAGTTCGGGTAAAGGTGGCAAATGATCCAGTGGCAATGGTTTTGCTGTCAGTTCCTGTTGCAGGCTGCCCGGTTGTTCACCCAACAGCAGTAGCAGTTGGTTCATTGCCTGACTTTCCTGTTTACGAAGATCAATCAGTTTACTTTTAATGGATGCAAGTTCGATATTCTGTCTCTCCTTAACCGTGTCATCCAGTTTGCCATGCGCATTTTGTGCGGTGATGATATTCAGGCGTTCCTGTACTGACGCCACATCCTCTTCTGTCAGTTGCATATCCTGCTGAATATTCCGCAAAGTAAGGTATTGATTGACTACTTCCGCCACAATGCTCAATTGTGCCTGTGCTAATAGTGCCTGTTGTGTCTTTATATCGGCGCCACTTGCTTCTATGGAGCGGCGTACATGCCCCCATAAATCAACTTCCCATGAGAAGTTAACACCAGACTGATACCAGCTATAAGGTTGCCCGATAATATTCAATAGTTTGTCCGGATGATCATAAACACTATTGACCATACGCGAGGTGGAGCCATCCTGACTCAGTTTTTCGCGGCTCACTTTGCCGGATAAACTCACTTCGGGCAGCCGTGCAGCACCCACCTGCCCGGCCGCTGCCTTTGCGGCAGCAAAATTCAGGGCAGCAGTCTGCAAATCCGGATTTTTTTTCAAGGCATGATGTACCAGCTGATTTAATACTTCATCATGATAAGCTTCCCACCAGACAGGATTCATAGCGGGCGCTGTCTTAACTACTGCCTGCAAAGAAGCGTCACCACTGTGTAATGCCGGCCATTCTTGCGGCGCCATCAATTGCGGTGTTTTAAAATCGGGTCCGACACTGCAACCCGTGACTGCGACGACCAGAATAACCCGCTTTATAGATAAAGTCAGTGGTTTAACACGGTTAAGGAACAGATTGAGTAGCATCATAAAGTACCTAGGTCAGTAAAGGCGATTACGGAATAACCACGCGGCAAGCGGCAGCGTGATGATTGCCATGATCAGTAATGGGATAAAATTAAATGCAATATCAGAAAATTGTGCCCCTTCCAGATAGACACGCCTCACTAGGTCGATAGCAAAACGGAGTGGATTAGCATAAGTTAATATATTGAGCACTTTTGGCATGGTCTGTACTGGAGTTAACAGACCAGAGAGCAGTGTCAGCGGCATAATCAGCAAGAAGGTGTAGAGCATCGCCTGTTGCATGTTAGTTGAGATAGCAGATAGCGAAAGCCCCAACCCGACCGCAGCAATATTGAAAAACAGCAAACCAGTGTAGAGAAGCGCCACCGAGCCATTTAAAGGTACTTTGAACCAGAAATAGATGATCAGTAAAATAATGGTTGATTGGATCAAACCGATCAGAACTGGTGGCACCGCTTTACCTATCAGAATCTGCATCGGCGTGAAAGGGGTGACCAGCAGCTGATCAAAGGTGCCCTGCTCCCTTTCACGCGCGACAGAGAGCGCCGAGAGCAGTAGTGTCTGCATCATGCTGAGTGCTGCAATCAGGGTTGGCATCATACTCCAGCGGGACTCTAAATTGGGATTGTACCAAGCCTGCGTCTCTAATGAGATGGCAGGAGCTGCGCCAGCTTGTTGTTGATTGAAGTCAGCAACCACTGCACTGATATAGTTCGCGGCGGCGCCGGCAGTTGATGAGTTACGCCCATCAAGGATCACCTGTAATGGTGCACTTTCGCCACTACTCAGCCGTCTCTCAAAATCAGGCGGAAAGGTGATCACTAATAGTGCCTTACCATCACTGATGATATCGGGTATTTCGGCTGAGGAATTTAAGGTGGCGATACGGTGAAAAACGCCGGTACCATCCAAATGAGTAAGCAACTGAGAGGAGGAGTGGGCATGATTCTGATCCAGTACCGCATAGTCCACATTATTAACATCATAATTAGCAGCATAACCAAAGAGCAGTGCCTGCATGAGCGCTGGGGCAAATAAGATGACCCGATTGGCCGGATCTTTTAATATGGTCAATGCTTCCTTCCAGATCAGGAAACCGACTCGGCGTAACCAGAAAAACAGACTATTCATACATACCTACTTTAATCTTTTACGTAAAGAGAGCCGTGCGGCATTGATCAGCACAACTGCATAGAGCAGCATAATCGCGCACTCTTTGAGTAGTAATTTGGTACTGCCACCATCCAGAAACAGGCTTTTAATCAGCGACATAAAATGGGTGGCTGGTAAAATCTGACTGATCACCTGAATAACCATGGGTAAATTTCGGGTATCAAAGACAAAACCAGAGAGCATCATTGCGGGCATAAAGCTTGCTATCAGTGCGATTTGACTTGCCTGAAACTGGCTCTCTGCATAACCGGAGATGGTAAGACCCAGCGCCAGAGAGACCAGCAGATAGAGTAGAGATGCAGCCATAATGGATAGTAATGAGCCACGTATCGGCACCTCAAACAGCCAGTGGGCGGCAATCAGGCAGATAATCAGGTCAATAAAACCAAGGATCATATAAGGTACGAGTTTTGCCAACACCAGTTCGAGTGGCCTTACCGGTGTGACAAACAGTGATTCGAGCGTGCCGCGCTCCCGTTCGCGCACAATCAGTAACGCAGTCAGAAAAGCACCAATCAACGTCAGAATGAGTACAATCAGACCTGGCACCAGAAACCAAGTACTGTTACCCGATTCATTAAACCACATCCGCTGCTCGATGGTGACACCGGCACCCATGCTACTACGCCCCTGCCGATCAGCTTCAATAGCAGAAACGGTGGCGATGGCACCGGTAACATAACTTTTTACTGATGAGGCGACACTGGTTGAGGCGCCATTGAGGATTAATAGAATCTGGGCATTACCCGCAGCCACCTTTTTAGCAAAATCGGAGGGGATATGTAAAATGGCGTCTGTCTCATTATGGCGTAGCGCCTGTTCTGCCTCATCCATGGTTGCATAACCAGTAACTGAGGTATAACGGCTACCTGAGAGACCAGATAACACCGAACTGGCTTGTGGTGAGTACTGATCAACCACGACCGCAATACGGGCATTGGAGAGATCAAACGATAAACCATAACCAAAAAGCAGGATGAGCACCATAGGCAGGAGTAGCCCCACGGCTAGATTACTCTTATCGCGTAAGAGCTGGCGGGTCTCTTTACGGATCAGCGAGATAAGGCGCCGAATAAATGTGGTAGAGGTCATGAGCGGCTCCCTTCCTTTGCAGAGTGGGTGGCATGGCGGGCGTTCTCAACAATCGCGATAAATGCTCGGTTCATATCGGCATTTTCACCCATATCAGCTTGTCGCCGCACCTCATCAGGGGTACCGAGTGCCAATATTTTGCCGGCATCTTGAATCACAATGCGGTCACAATATTCCGCCTCTTCCATAAAATGGGTGGTAATCACCATGGTTACCCCCTGATCAGCCAGTTTACCAATGGTATACCAGAACATACGCCGTGCTAACGGATCAAGTCCGCTGGTGGGTTCGTCCAGAAACACAATTTCAGGTGCATGCAGCAGCGCCGCGGCAATGGAGAGACGTTGTTTAAAGCCATTGGGCAGCTCTTCACTGCGCGCACTGCTTGATAGGCTAAACTGTTCCAGCATCATTTTGATGCGCGATTTCAGATTAGCCCCTGATAAACCATAAGCGCCACCAAAAAAGGTGAGATTCTCTTCAACTGTCAACGTGCCATACAGCGCAAATTTTTGTGAAACATAGCCAATTTTAGCCCTCGCCTGCGCTCTGGCCGTGCGCAGATTCATACCCGCCACTTCAAGGAAACCACTACTCGCCGGCAAAAGTCCGCATAACATCCTAAACGTGGTGGTTTTACCAGCACCATTGGGGCCAAGCAGACCGAATATTTCTCCGCGCTCTACCGCAAACGAGGTTTTGTCGACCGCTGTAAAGTTACCAAAGCGGCGCACCAGATCACGCACCACAATAACCGGTTTATCCTGATCTGTAGCACTGCCTTGCTGCGTGGGCATGGTAATCTGTTTAAAATCGGTTATCTCTTGATCATCATAACCTTGTGCGGCATGCAGTAGCAGCATAAAGGCATCTTCTAGTTCGGGCTGGCGGGAGTGTAGCTCATACTGATCCAGTGAAGGGCGCAGCTTATCGATATCTTTTTGCTGGCAACAGATAAAACGTACCCAGTCACCATAAGGAACAGCATCGGTGATATATTGCCTCTGTTCTAATAATTTAGCTTGAAGAACCCGCGTTTTCATTGCTGGCGGCTTACGCACAGCCCAAGTCAGCCCATCTGCCTTACTTTTCAGAGCAGCGGGCGAACCTTGGTCAAGAATTTTGCCTTGATGAAGAATAAAGACATGGGAACACTGCTCCGCTTCATCCATATAGGCGGTGTTGACAATAACAGATAGCTGCTCCTCTTTGACTAATTGACCGATGATCTCCCATAGGTCACGCCGAGAGAGCGGATCTACCCCAACGCTTGGTTCATCTAGTAACAATAGTTCTGGTGATCTGACGAGGGTACAGGCTAGCCCCAGTTTCTGTTTCATACCGCCAGAGAGTTTGCCGGCAGGTCGATTCGTAAATGAGGCGAGATCAGTAATGGCTAATAGGCGCTGAAAACGTTTCTGGCGCTCATCTTGCGGGACACCATGTAAATCTGCATAGAGATCAAGATTTTCCTGAATGCTGAGATCTTCATATAAGCCAAACCGTTGCGGCATATAGCTGATCTGATTCTGTACCGCCTGCGGGTTACGTGTGACATCAATCCCAAGTACGGTTAGAGAGCCCGAAGTAGGCAGATAGAGACCGGTGACCAGCCGTTGAAATGTGGTTTTACCCGCGCCGTCTGGTCCGACAAACGCGGTCATTTTGCCAGCCTTGATCCGTAGGCTTAAGCCATCAATCGCCTTAATTTCTGGTGATTTTGGGGTCATCCCCGGAAAGGTCATGACCAGATTATCAGCCACGACAATATCACGTGCATCATCACTCATACTAGTTATCTACAGACGAAGCAACATTAATCCTAACCGTCGCCGGCTGCCCCATTCTCAGCTGATTTTGCGGATCATCAACCAAAATGCGCACCTCATACACTAGCTTGGTACGTAGATCTTCTGTCTGGACAGATTTTGGGGTAAATTCTGCAACTGATGAGATATAGCTAACCTTGCCTTCTACCGCTTTATCTGGCCATGTGTCGCTTGTCACGGCTGCCGGCATACCGGTCTTAACGCGTCCTAGATCAGTTTCACTCAGCCAGACGCGTACCCATTTGGGGTGATCTAGCGCTAGTGTCAATACCGGCTTTTGCGGATTCGCCATATCGCCTGGCTCAAGCAGGCGAGCACGCACCACTGCATTAACTGGCGCTTTCAAAACACCCTGACTTATGCGGTAGTTGAGTAGATCAAGGTTGGCCTGTAGTGCTTTGGTCTTGGCTATGGTCGCTTCACGCTGCTCGGAACGTGCCCCTTCTTGCAATAGTTGCAAACTAGAAGCACGCTCTTTTACCGTTGCCTCGGCTATGCGTTGACTGCTTTTTGCGGCATCCATCTCCTGCTGGCTGATCCCTTTTTCACCGGTTGCCTTTGCAATATTTTGTAACCGGCGCACATCTTGATTGGCTTTTTGTAACTGCGCCTCTGCCGATGCAAGTTTTGCGCGTGCTTGTGTGATCTCTTCTGGGCGGGCGCCTTTTTCCTGTTCAATAACTGACTGCTCTTGCGCGGCCAGATTTGCCGCCACCTGCCTTGCCTGTATCTGTAGTGATTCCGTATCAAGAGAGGCAACTATCTGCCCCTCCTGCACCCGATCACCCTCTTGCACTGCAACCGTTTTTATTCGCCCGCTCTCTTCAAAGGCAAGTGAAACCTGACGGATATCGACATTACCATATAATGTTACTTGCTGATTATTTCCTGAGGATCGGTGGATAAGCCAGAATGCTGCTATACCCGCACATAGTGCAATCACTACAACAACAATCACTAATTTTTTTATGGACTTTTTTTGCATTATATCGATCCTGATTATTCTGATTTTGTGTTTCACTATCCGGTACTGCTCTACTGCTGTATTGCTTATACAATTATAGTGCTTTAAATGTCTGTTTCACATCATGTATACCACTGATCTGAGCTTCCTTTTATTACAGCGATGACGCACAGCTTATAAAACACTGCCAAGAATCCGCTCTCTAAGGTGGCATATATTCAACTGTTGGCCAATCATTGATTACGCAATATGCCCAAAAAAATAAACATTTGAAATAATGAAATTTTTCAAGCATTGCTGGCCAAGGCTCATTATTTGATATAGATGATGCACAATAGCAAAACCACAGTCCGAACGCAAACAAATAAACGCAAACCATTTAATTTTGCATCATCATAATATGCTATAAATTAAGCAGGTATACAACCACCCACTGGCCAACCATTCATTTTTTAATCAGCCTGGGATATACCCTCAATCAACAGTGTTCTTATCAAAATGCAACTTATTCAATAAAATAGCATTTTAGTGTAAGACAATATCTATCATAACCCGCGCCGTACCAACCGCTGAAATCCCAGCATAAATCCGAGTCATTATAAGCTATTGCGGCTATTACCAGCCTAAAAACCATCATCAATCAATGCCTGCCATTTCAAGAAAGTGACGCCCAGCAACACCTTACTGAGATATTCCTACTGATCTATGTTTTTGGAAAACAGCATTTAAGCGATTTAATTATTGATCTGTCAAAATATTATGCCACAAATTTTTGAACGACAAGGAATATAAGGAATATTGGATAAGAAATGGGTGTTTATTGATATCAATTCAGTCTGTACACCTCAATATGTAAGTGGTGCAGTGTGGTAAACATCAAATAATTGACTACTCACAAGGCAACACTACCATAAAATACACCTTGCCATTGATATGCATCGGCATCTGATTGATTTTTAAATCATTAATACACGCCAGTCAAATGGCACCACAACAAATAGAATAAGTCGGCGATGCTGAATATATAATGATATAAAAATATCACAATGCAGAAACCATATCTGATATGGTAAGAAAACAGAGGCATAGTTGGGATAATGCCAGTTAAACCAAACTGTCGGCGAACGAATTCTGAGTTTGAATGCTATGGATAGTGTTTAAGGCGCTTATTTGAAAATGTGTTTACGTGTTTAAAACCGTTTCATGTAATCACAAAGATCTGAGTCATTAACGCGCAATAACTCGTCTATGGTGTAATTGCTGCTTATTTATTTGGTGTAAAAAAGATGGGTATTCACAGATTAATTAATTGATTTTAAACAGCCAGATAAAACAGCCTAATAATGTAAACAAAGCTAAAACCAATTGAATTGATGCAATAGAAAAACAGCCTGAATAATCCATATTCAGGCTATTTTCTTGGAAATTTAAACACAAATAAAAGTGTTTAAATGATATCGTGGCGGAGAGTAAGGGATTCGAACCCTTGATACAGGTTTCAGCCCATATACTCCCTTAGCAGGGGAGCGCCTTCGACCTCTCGGCCAACTCTCCATCAAAGAAGTGCAAACTATACTTAAATGGTTTAACGCTGTCAACCAGTCCTATCACAAAATATCGCCTTTTTTGACTTGAAACCAGCTAAATAACCGGTATCATTCATGATTATTTTTAAGCACCGCAAGAGAGACCGCTTAAATAAATAAAATGCCTCATAAAAGCAGGCTATTTCAGGATATTTAAGTTATACACCAGTCAATGATATACAGAATATAGTCATGTATTCATTCATTTTACTTATCATCATTACCCAACTTCATGGATTTATTCACAACAATAAACCAAGCATTCTATTAATATTCACTGGCTCCGGTATAATACCACTGAATTTCATCAGCACATAAATTGTGTGCTGATTTTTCTGCCCGGCAGTAAGGCAGAATAAATTGCCTAAATTTGGAGATAAGCATGAGTGCAATCGTTGATATTTTTGCCCGTGAGATTTTTGATTCTCGCGGCAACCCCACCATTGAATGTGATGTTTTGCTGGAATCAGGTGTTATGGGTCGCGCCGCCGTTCCTTCCGGTGCTTCTACCGGCGAAAAAGAAGCGCTTGAACTGCGCGATGGTGATACTGACCGCTATCTGGGTAAAGGCGTTTTAAAAGCTGTTGGCAACGTGAATAATGAAATCGCTCAAGCCCTGATCGGGATTGATGCCAGCGAACAGACTTATATTGATCAGATCATGATTGATCTTGATGGTACGGATAATAAAGGCCGTCTGGGTGCCAATGCCATGCTGTCCGTTTCGCTGGCAGTGGCTCGTGCGGCAGCGGAAGACGCTGGTTTACCGCTTTATCGCTATATTGGCGGCGCAGGTCCCATGGCCATGCCGGTACCGATGATGAACGTGATCAATGGCGGCGCCCATGCCAATAATAGTCTGGATATTCAGGAATTCATGATTATGCCAGTGGGTGCGGCATCATTTCGCGAAGCATTGCGCTGCGGTGCTGAAATTTTTCACCATCTGCAAAAACTGTGTCATCACAAAGGTTATGCCACTACGGTCGGCGATGAAGGCGGCTTCGCCCCCAACCTCGCTACGCATGAAGATGCCATTAAACTGATTCTGGCAGCCATTACTTCAGCCGGTTATGTGGCCGGTGAAGATGTATTACTGGCACTGGATTGCGCTTCCAGTGAATTTTATCGTGATGGCAAATACCATTTATCTGCGGAAGGGGTGAGCCTCAGTAGTCAGGAATTTATTGACTATCTGGAAAATCTGGTCAACAAATACCCGATTATCTCGATCGAAGACGGCATGAGCGAACATGACTGGGATGGCTGGAAACAACTGACTGAACGTCTGGGCCATAAAGTACAATTGGTTGGCGATGATCTGTTTGTTACCAACCCGGCCATTTTAGAAGAAGGTATTGCTCAGGGGCTGGCCAATGCGCTACTGGTGAAAGTCAACCAGATCGGCACATTATCTGAAACCTTGAAAGCCATGGATTTAGCCAAACGCCATCGTTACACCAGCATCATGAGCCATCGTTCAGGTGAAACTGAAGACAGCACCATTGCTGATCTGGCGGTAGGTACCAATTGTATGCAGATTAAAACCGGCTCCCTTTCCCGCTCGGATCGCATGGCCAAATACAACCAGCTGTTACGGATTGAGGAAGAACTGGGCGAAAGTGCCTATTACCCGGGTAAAAAAGCATTTTACCAACTGGGTTAAACCCTACACCATAGGTACAACATATGAAATGGGTGACATGGGTATTGGTTGTGGCACTGACCGGTTTACAGTATGAGTTATGGTTCGGACACAGTAGCTATTTTAATATGTGGCAATTAAAAAAACAGTTACTGGCTCAAAGCCAGAAGAATGAACAACTCATTCATAGAAATCAGGCGCTGACCGCTGAAGTTAAAGATCTGGCTGAAGGTAAGGAAGCCATTACTGAAATCGCAAGAGTCAGTTTAGGCTATATTCAGGACGGTGAAATATTTTATCGTTTTGTTGCCCCTTCATCTGAATCTGTACCAGACAAACCACGCTCACCCACTTCTTAACCTATTTAAAAAGTCTTGAGATATCTCAAGACTTTTTATTTAAGTCAACCACAATTTCTATCATTCTTAAATAATACAACCTTTTATTTTGTCTGATCTGATTATGCTGGTCAGTAAGATGGCCTGTCGGTATGATAACCAGCATGAGCATGTGGCCGTCATGATCAATAAGGATAAAGAGATGATTTCTATTCGCGAGCAAAGTTATGGTTTGAATGTTGTTCTTTATAATGAATTCACACTGGACGATTTTTGTTTACTGGAACAGGCTTTACTTCAATCCAGTCAACATGTCCATCGTCCTGACCTCTTATTGGATTTATCTTTGATGACAGATTTCACCATTGACATGGCTTTTGAACAATTACGCTTTTTACGCCAGCATGCCGATGATTTTGGTCGTACAGCGATTGTGGTTAATGATATCTGGATTCAGCTGGGTGCCCGCATCGGTAACTTGCTAACCTTGCAACATGCCCGATATTTCAGTGATAATGCAAATGCTCAGAAATGGTTACTGGATCGCAACAGTATCGACCCGAAAAAATCGTAATAGCCGTATCAATTATTTATTGATGTGTTGCTGACGCAGCCAGTTTTGAATGGTATCCACCAATAATTGTGGCTGCTCTAAAGGCAACATGTGTCCGCTGCCGGCAAGTATCTGTATTTGCGCTTGCAGGATATGCTTTTGCAATTCACAGGCTTCTTCATAAGCGCGTAATTGATCGTCTTGGGCGCCAATAATCAACGTCGGACAACTGATTTTCTGGTTTGGCGGTGTCTGACGGTTCAGCAAAGACTGACGCACAAAAACTTCATGACCTAAACGCATACCCATATGCTGAATACGCTTCAGCCACTCTTCATTCTGACTGTGTGTCTGGCTGAGCGTTTTGGCAATGGCTCTTTTACCTAAACCCCGAAAATGCACATTTGTTTGCATCGCTACCGCTTTACGTTTGGCTTCCTGCTGATCGGGTGTATCTTCACGCATGGATGAAGCCACCAACACCAAAGCAGCCACCCGATGCGGATAGCGGGCAGCCAAAGTCCGCGCTACATAACCACCCAATGAAAAACCAACGGCCACAAATGTGTCAGGTGCGCTCTGTATCAGATAATCCGCCATTTCCACCAGACTACTGCCCTGTGACAGACTCACTGGCTGAATGGTTTGGCCTGGTGCCGCCGCAATCACTTCTGCCCATAAAGTTTCATCCAGCATATAGCCAGAAATACATAGCCATGGTGTGCATTCAGTCATGTGCGTTTATTCCTCTAACTGTATCCGTATGGTTTACTTTAATCAATATCAATCATCACTGATACAGACAACTGCATTGTAAAAACATTCAAATAATAAAGTAATTCCATTTTTCGCCTGATTTTATCATGCCATTGCTCCCCCGTTCATATTGGCATCAGTTTATTTTTGGCGTATAAATAGACAATCTGTATAAACAGACATTGATGTTTGCCAACACAACAGCCATTCAACCACCACACAACCCCATCATTTTACAATTAATATTATTCTGAATTATTCAAAATGACCATTAACCATAGATAATACTTGTATGGAGCCAAACATGACACAATTATTGACCTTAACCAGCCCCGAGTTTAATGACGGTCAGCTGGTGGATGCCTCTTATCAATCAGATCGGGATAACCAATCGCCGACTTTAAGCTGGACACATGTTCCGGCTGATACCCAAAGTTTTGCAATTGCCGTTCATGATCCCGATGCTCCTACGGGCGGGGCTGGCTGGTGGCACTGGATGGTGATTAATCTTCCTGCCGATCTGAGATCGCTGCCGCGTAATGCCGGTGCTGAAGGTGGCGCACAACTACCCTCTGGAGCGCAACACTTGCCTAATGATCTGGGTATATTAGGCTATGGTGGATTTTATCCGCCGGCAGGGGCACCCGCTCATCGTTATATCTTTACTTTATATGCACTGGATACCGACCATATTGACTTACCCGAACGCGCCACAACCAGCCGGGTGGGTTTCATCATTAATTCACACACCATCGCCAAAGCGGACATCACCATTTATTACGGCCGCTGATTTTATGCTATTTAGCCAGCATTTCTGCTGGCTAATCCATCAGACAAAAACCAATCAGTCTTTTTTGGTCTGCCCTTCTGCCCGTGTTATGGCTGAGCCGACATCATCAGCAGAAAAATCATGCTGCATATATTCATCATCATCAACAGGTAAGTGTTGTTCAAACGTATCAAACATTTGTACTTTAACATGAACCTTAGCCACTGAAAAATCCAGAATATGACCGCCCAGCGTATGATCATCAGCCAGAAAATGACTGTGAAAGCCACTGACCGTAGGTCCATGAAATACTTCGGGAGAATAATAGCCTACCAAAGTACCCTGAATATTTTCAGCTTTAAAAACATGCTGTTCTTCTGCGGTTTCAACCAGCGTATGATAAGGCGGTTCAGACTTTCTGACCGCCCGGGTGGTCATGCTGGAAAATAAACCACTCATACGAATAGAATAAAATGTGTTTTCTGCACACACTTTTTCAGCAATACGCTGATAGGCCTCATCCATGGGTAAGTCTGACAAATCCATGAGATCGCGGTAATGTGCCCGATGAATATTGGCAAATGGCATAGTAAAATCGCCTGAAACGATATTAACACCCCCATCACCATTTACCTGATAAGGCTTGCCATCCAGGATAATCAATTCGCCGTCTAATCCTTCTCCTGTACCAATACCGGTATCACCATGCTGTAATAATTGCTGCATGGTTAAAGTGCCGCGCAATAATCCTGGCACCAGTAATGCCAGCGTGCCATGCTGGTATAATTTCTTTTCTACAGTACTTTCAGAATCAGGCACATCATACTTAGTCATCGATTTTCTTTTCCTTTGCTACTTTATCAATGAGATGTGAAATATTCATGCCACGTTCCAGCGATTCGTCATACACAAAATGCAATTCAGGTGTCCGGAAAAGATGAATGCGCTTTGCCAATTCACTGCGTAAATGTCCTTTGGCATGTTCCAAAGCCTCTTCGGTCACTTCGCGGGTAGCATCATCAAGTACGGTATAGTAAATCGTTGCATGACTGTAATCCCGGGTAATTTCAACCTCATTAATGGTAATAAAACCAGCACGCGGATCTTTCAAACCGGTTCGCACCAGTTCAGCCAGTTCACGCATAATCTGCTCTTGCACCCGATCTTGTCTGGCATAACCACGTTGTTGTTTACGCATGATTTTATCCTTTCCTGTTCACAAAAAACATCAGGCAACCCAGTAAACCACTTGGCTGCCTGATCATACTACACGAATGTCATTTACAGTTGGCGAGCCACTTGCACTATTTCAAATGCCTCAATCTGATCCCCTTCAATAATATCATTGAAGTTTTTCAGCATCAGACCACATTCAAAACCTTGGCGAACTTCTTTAACATCGTCTTTAAACCGTTTTAAAGAAGCCAGCTCTCCTGTATGCACCACCACATTATTCCGGATCAGACGTATATGGGCATCGCGTCTGATCATACCATCGGTAACCATACAACCGGCAATATTACCCACTTTAGACACTGTGATGACTTGACGGATTTCCGCCATACCAATCACATTTTCTTTCTGCTCTGGTGACAGCATACCGCTTAATGCAGCTTTCACATCATCAATAGCATCATAGATAATATTGTAATAGCGGATTTCAACATCTTCATGTTCGGCCAGCTTGCGTGCGGCAGCATCAGCGCGCACATTAAAGCCGATGATCACAGCACCAGAAGCAATGGCCAGATTCACATCAGATTCAGTCACACCACCAACACCACTGTGCAATACATCCACACGAACTTCTTCAGTAGATAACTTACGCAGGCTACCGGCCAAAGCTTCATAAGAACCCTGTACATCGGCTTTGATAATCACAGGTAAGCCCTGTGCCTGATTTTCGCCCATGTTGTTAAACATGTTCTCAAGTTTGGCTGCCTGTTGTTTGGCCAGACGCACATCACGGTATTTGCCCTGACGAAATAAAGCAATTTCACGCGCTTTTTTCTCATCAGCCAGCACAATCGCATCTTCACCAGCGTTGGGAACATCCGATAAACCCAGAATTTCCACCGGAATGGAAGGGCCGGCTTCAGTAATGGTTTTACCATTTTCATCCACCATGGCACGGATACGGCCAAAAGTGGTACCTGCCAGTAATACATCACCTTTACTCAGGGTACCGCTTTGTACCAGTAAGGTAGCTACTGCACCGCGGCCTTTATCCAGACGCGATTCAACAATAATCCCCTTGGCAGGTGCGGCTACCGGTGCTTTTAATTCCAGCACATCCGCTTCAAGCAACACGGCCTCCAGTAGGGCATCGATATTGGTACCTTGTTTTGCAGAAACATCCACAAACTGCACATCGCCGCCCCATTCATCCGGTATCACTTCATGGGCAGTTAATTCCTGCCGGATACGTTCCGGATTGGCGCCTTCTTTATCGATCTTATTCACGGCCACTACCATAGGCACCTTGGCAGCCTTGGCATGGGCAATGGCTTCCAGCGTCTGTGGCATCACACCATCATCAGCCGCCACCACCAGAATCACAATATCCGTGGCCTGAGCACCGCGTGCACGCATGGCGGTAAAGGCCTCATGCCCCGGGGTATCCAGAAAGGTAATCACACCACGTTCAGTCTCTACATGATAAGCACCGATATGCTGTGTGATGCCGCCGGCTTCGCCCTGTACCACCCGCGCACGCCGGATATAATCCAGCAGTGAGGTTTTACCATGATCGACATGACCCATGACGGTAACTACTGGCGGACGTGGCAGAGCTTCAGCCTCGATAACGGTTTCATCCGTATCGTCCAGAAAGGCTTCCGGATCATCAGCCGCAGCAGCTTTGCCGACATGACCCATTTCCTCAACCACAATCAGGGCAGTATCCTGATCCAGAGGCTGGTTAATGGTGACCATCATGCCCATTTTCATCAATACTTTAATGACTTCTGCGGCCTTAACTGCCATTTTATGTGCCAGTTCAGCCACCGTAATGGTTTCGGGTACCAGAACCTCATGCACCACTGGCTCTGTGGGCGCATGGAAAGCATGTTGATTCGGTTCCAGCTTCAATTGCTTTTTATTGCCCTTTTTACCACCACGCCAGCGATTTTCATCACCACCAGATACGGCTGCACCTGTTTTGCGCCCTTTCCCACCGCGTGTATTTTTGCCTTTAGGCATACCTTCATCACGCTGCTGATGACGCTGCTCATCTTTTTTATGCCGAGGTGCAGTGTTGGATTCAGCAGGTTTTTGCGCTGTGGCTTCAGAGGCGGTTTTGGCGGTAGCGGTAGACAGCGGTTTTTTAACCGAGGGCTTGGCAGTCCGCACGGCGGCCTGTTTTTGTGCCTCAGGCGCTTTGGTTTCCTGCTGTGCCTGCTGCTTGGCGGCCTCACGACGTGCCTGCCGTTCCTGTTTCTGTTTTAACAATGCTTCCTGATGTGCACGCAAAGCCTCAGCCCGACGTGCTTCTTCATCACGCTGTGCCTGCTCTGCCTCACTGATAATGGGTTTGGCCGCCTCTGCCTGCAAAGCAGCCAAATCAATCTTTTTGGGCGCTTTATTGTTACGATGGCGTTTCGATTTCGTGTGCTCGTTTTTTTCCACTTTTTTCTCTGGCACTTGTTCCTGCGATGGCGTTGCTTGTACTACCACCTTATCGGTGGGCGCAGTCTCTGCTTTGGCTGAATTGTTTTCAGCCGGTAAAATGGAAGCAGTAGAAACAGCAGACTCTTCTGTCTTAGCTGCTGCCGGTGCTACTGTTTTAGGGTTCTGGCTCGATGCTTTTAAGCGTTGCGTTTCCAAAATGGCTGCTTCACGCTGACGCTGTCTTTCCGCTTCAGCCTGCTCTGTTTCTGACTGTTCTGACTGCACTTTGGCCTCTTCGCTGACTTTTCCGGCTTCAGCCCGTGCCTCTTCTGCCCGCTTAGCTGCTTCTTTAGCCGCTTCTTCGGAAGGCACCTCAATGCGTCTGCGCCGGCGTCTTTCCACTTCAACACCCGCCACAGTACTTTTTTCAGCCAGTTTTTTGCGGTTTAACGTAATGGTATTGCCAGTCTGGCTGCCATTACTCTGCTTAAGATAAGCCAATAACTGCATTTTATCCGCACCCGTCAATACATCACTGCCGGTTTTCTTGTGCACACCCGCCTCAGCCAGCTGCTCCAACAGACGGCTGGGGGATAAATGTAATTCTGTTGCAAATTGTTCTACCGTTATCTGATTACTCATTCACGTCCCCCTCTGTTGTATCAAACCAGTGAGCGCGTGCAGCCAGTACCACTTTTGTAGCTGTCTCTTCATCCACACCCGTAATTTCAATTAATTCATCCACAGAAAGCTCCGCCAGTCCATCGCGGGTTTTAATGCCTTCCTGAGCCAGATCGCGCAACATTTCCTGATCTACGCCATCCAGATTTTTCAAATCTTCATCCATATGTTCCAGCTGTTCTTCCGAGGCAATGGCCAATGTCAGAATGGCATCTCGGGCACGGTTACGCAATTCATTGATGGTTGGTTCATCAAAGCCATCAATTTCCAGCATTTCCTGCACAGGCACATAAGCCACTTCTTCCAGACTGGTGAAACCTTCCTGCACCAGAATACCGGCCACATCATCATCAACGCCCAGATGATTCACAAACAGTTCACGCAAGGCTTTATCTTCAGCTTCATGTCGCTCCTGCGCTTCTTCAACCGTCATGATATTCAGTTGCCAGCCGGTTAGTTCAGCCGCCAGACGTACATTCTGACCACCACGGCCGATGGCCAGCGCCAGCTGATCCTCAGCCACGATCACATCCACCGAATGATGATCTTCATCAATCAGAATACGTGTCACTTCCGCCGGACTCAGTGCATTGATGACAAACTGGGCGGTTTCAGGAGACCACAACACCACATCAATCCGTTCGCCCGCCAGTTCATTGGTCACTGCATTCACGCGGGAACCACGCACACCGATACACGTTCCTTGCGGGTCAATGCGCGTATCATTCGATTTCACCGCAATTTTGGCGCGCATACCCGGATCGCGTGCCACTTCCTTGATTTCCATCAACCCATCTTCAATTTCCGGCACTTCCATTTCAAATAATTTCAACAGAAATTCACGTGAAATGCGGGTCAGAATAACCTGATTGCGGTTGCCATTCTGATCCACGCGCAAAAACTGGGCGCGCACCCGGTCACCACTACGGAAATTCTCACGCAGAATCATCTGATCCCGCGGTAATAATGCCTCCAAGCGGCCAATTTCCACAATGGCGCCCTGGCGTTCCATGCGCTTAATGGTACCTAGCACCAGTTCGTCTTTACGCTGCAAAAATTCATTCAGAATCTGTTCACGCTCAGCATCGCGGATACGTTGTAAAATCACCTGCTTGGCTGTTTGTGCACCAATGCGCCCGAATTCCACATTTTCGATAGGTTCTTCATAATATTCACCGATTTGCAAAGTGGTATCAGGAATTTCTTCCTGAATTTCTTCAATGGTCTTTTGTAAATCAGGATACGTATAATCCTCGTCCGCCACAATCAGCCAACGCCGGTAACTACTGTAGTCTCCCGTATTGCGATCAATGGCCACACGCACATCCATATTTTCACGCTCGGTTTTCTTCTTGGCCGCACTGGCCAGAGCAAATTCCAAAGCATTGAATACCACTTCCGGCTCTACGTTTTTTTCACTCGCCAGCGCTTCAGCCAACAGCAAAATCTCACGACTCATTTGCTTCTCCCAACAGGCACAAGTGCCTGCAATAATTTAATTAAGAATTTAAACTAAAAATCAAATTCAGGCTTCAATCGTGCCTTATCAATATTCTGCCATTCAATCAAGACTGTTTTGCCCGCAGCAACCTCTGCGCGCTTCTCACGACGACTGGCTTTAACTTCTTCCAAGGTCAGACTGATGACCTCTTTTTCATCAATACCATTAATGCGGCCGGTAAAATTTTTCTGGCCATCAATCGGCAATCGCGTCTTAATTTTGGCCAGCTGACCGGCAAAGCGGGCAAAATCAGCTGGTTTGGTCAAAGGCCGATCCAGCCCGGGGCTGGAAATTTCCAGCCGCTGATAATCAACCTCTTCTACGGTGAGCACCCGCCCCAGATGATTGCTGACGGCAACACAATCATCCAGCGTAATTGCGCCATCGGCTTTATCAATAAATACCCGTAAATCACCTTGTGTGGTTAATTCATAATCAACCAGCTCATACCCTAATCCCGGTAATGTTTTGTCCAGAATACTCTGAATATCCATCCATACCCCACGGAAATAAAAAAATGGCCCTGTGGCCATTTCTCTCTGTAACTCGAAAAATTTCTTTATTTTAACCTATTGTGCAAAAAAAAGAAACTATATTTAATAAGCCACTTGTCTGTTACCGCTTCAGCCATGCCATACGACGTATCCGATATTAATTAAAATGACTGAAATTACATTCAAAAATCAATTCAGCATACCACCATACACAAAACCTTTGCAGCATATATTACTCTTGACTGGCATATTCAGATCATCGCCATTACTTTTTTAGACACATGAAGTAAATTCAGCCGGATTCATTAAAGATTTTGCATGAACATTACCATATTAGCAGAAATTTTACATAAAATCATTCTATTAAGAATATAATTAATCTTGTTTCATATCGATTCTTGACATCAAAGGCAACATACCCATATATCTGGTTAACTACATTTCACCCTAAAGGAAATTGAATGCGATTCGAACAATTAACGGCAAAATTCCAGCAAGCTTTGCAAACAGCCCAAAGCATGGCATTGTCCAATGATTCGGGTTATCTGGAAGCGGTGTATGTGTTAAAAGTATTACTGGAAGACACAGACAACAGTACCACAGGCTTATTAGCTCAGGCCGGTGTCAATATTGCCCAATTGAAGCAGCAGGTTGATACAACCATTAAAAATTTACCCAAAGTATCCGGCCAGGGCGGAGAAATTCTGCCCAGTACCGAACTGCAACACATTTTAAACCTGATGGATAAAGCGGCCACCAAACGCGGTGACGCTTATATTGCCAGTGAACTTTTTTTACTGGGCGCCATTCAGGAAAACGGCACCTGTGCCCGCCTTTTAAAACAAGCCGGCGCCACAGAAGCCTCCATTGATCAAGCCATTAATACCGTACGCGGAGGAGCCAGTGTGGATAATCCCAATGCAGAAGACCAGCGTGATGCACTCAAAAAATATACCACCGATTTAACCCAGCGCGCCCGCGATGGCAAGCTTGACCCGGTGATTGGTCGTGATGATGAAATCCGGCGCACCATTCTGGTATTAGAGCGCAGAACCAAAAACAATCCGGTTCTGATTGGTGAACCGGGCGTCGGTAAAACCGCCATCGTTGAAGGATTGGCACAGCGTATTGTCAATAACGAAGTCCCTGATGCCTTACGCAATAAACGGCTACTGATGTTGGATTTGGCCAGCCTGATTGCCGGTGCCAAATTCCGCGGTGAATTTGAAGAACGCCTGAAAGGGGTATTAAACGATTTATCCAAAGACGATGGCAATACCATTATCTTTATTGATGAATTGCATACCCTTGTTGGCGCGGGTAAGGCCGATGGCGCCATGGACGCCGGCAATATGCTCAAGCCCGCCCTGGCACGCGGCGAACTGCACTGTATCGGTGCCACCACCTTAGATGAATATCGCCAGTATATTGAAAAAGACCCGGCACTGGAACGGCGGTTCCAGAAAGTTCTGGTTAAAGAACCGACTGTGGCTGACACCATTGCCATTTTGCGCGGCCTGCAAGAGCGTTATGAAATTTATCATGGTGTGGAAATTACCGATCCGGCCATTGTGGCCGCGGCTGAATTATCCAACCGCTACATTACTGACCGGTTTTTACCCGATAAAGCCATTGACTTAATTGATGAAGCGGCTTCTTTAATCAAAGTAGAAAGCCAGTCCATGCCTGAAAGCATGGATAAACTGAAACGGCGTGAAATCCAATTAGAGATTGAACGTGCTTCTTTAGCCAAGGAAACCGATGAAGCCAGTAAAAAACGTCTGGATTTACTTGATGAAGAGCTGGATAAAGTCAAACGCGAATTTGCCGATCTTGACGAAGTATGGAAAGCCGAGCGCGCCAAAGCCCAAGGCAGTGTAGCCATCAAAGAACAGATTGATCAGCTGAAAAACCAAATGGCCGCCTTGCAACGCGAAGGCAAATGGGAAGCACTGGCCAAACTGCAATATGAAGAATTACCGAAGCTGGAAGCTCAGCTTCAGGCCGCTGATCAGAATAATCATGACGAACAACCCAATAAATTATTGCGTACCAAAGTAGGCTCTGAAGAAATTGCCGAAATCGTGTCACGTATGACCGGCATTCCTGTCAGCAAAATGATGTCTGGTGAACGTGAGAAATTATTGAAAATCGAAGATGTATTACATCAGCGTGTCGTAGGACAGGATGAAGCTGTGCGGGCGGTGGCCGATGCCATTCGCCGCTCACGCTCCGGTTTGTCTGATCCGAATAAGCCCTATGGCAGTTTCCTGTTTTTAGGCCCGACCGGTGTGGGTAAAACCGAACTGTGTAAAACTCTGGCTAGTTTCCTGTTTGACAGCGAAACCCACTTAATCCGTATTGATATGTCCGAATACATGGAAAAACACTCCATTGCCCGCCTGATTGGTGCGCCTCCCGGTTATGTCGGCTATGAAGAAGGTGGTTTTCTGACCGAACAGGTACGACGTAACCCCTACAGTGTGGTCTTACTGGACGAAGTTGAAAAAGCCCACCCGGATGTATTCAATATCCTGTTACAGGTACTGGACGACGGGCGGCTGACCGATGGTCAGGGAAGAACGGTTGACTTCAAAAATACCGTGATTGTCATGACTTCAAATATCGGCAGTCAGGAAATTCAGAAAATGGCCTCTGATGATTATGAAGCCATCAAAGCAGTGGTCATGGAAGATGTCAAACAGTATTTCCGTCCGGAATTGATCAACCGTATTGATGAAGTGGTGGTGTTCCACAGTCTGAATCAGGCCAATATCCGCGAAATTGCCAAGATACAATTAAACAGTCTGCGCAAACGACTGGAAGCACTGGATCTGCATTTACAGATAGACGACGCCGCTTTAGATGCACTGGCCAAAGTCGGCTTTGACCCTGTTTACGGTGCACGCCCGCTCAAACGCGCTATTCAGACCGAAATAGAAAATCCGCTTTCAAAACAACTTCTGGCTGGCGACTATGCACCTGACAGCACCATCATGCTCACCGCCAGAGACGATCAATTATATTTTGAATAAATACATCAGAAGATAATGATTCATCAAACAGCCATCTGCTCATACAACAGATGGCTGTTTTAATATCTTTATCAAAAATCAAAACGATTAAATCAGACATATCTCTGTTTGCAATTTGTCGTCACATCAATGAATCACAGATCAATAATCACCATCATCAACCTATGCCATAAATTGCACTATCCACCTGACTATCTTAGTTCATCCAAATGTGCAAAAACAAGCTATAAATACACAAAAAAACCAGCATGAATGGCTTGAATAGCAGATTTTTCTGCAATGATCATGTGGTATTGGCAAACAGACAGCATCTGGACAAATGAGCCTAATTTATATTATTGACTGCAATAATCAGCGATTTAATAAATAACAATCAGAATTTTAATAATTCAACCTCAATAATCTATCAAAAATCCGATACCAATAAACAAAAACTATTTATATTAAGAAATATTAACCTACCTTAATTCATCAACATTATAATACAAAAACATTCCCTCATTCCCTGACATAAAGTCAGCATAAACTATGACTAAATTAATCCTGTCTGTCGGCTGCGTTATGCTGTCCGTAGGTCTTATCGCTATTTGTTCTCAGCTTACGTTACCACTGGCATTTATTCCACTGACAGGTCAGACGCTTGCAATTGGCATTGTCAGCACCTTATTAAGCCTTCAAAAAAGTTTATCCGCCATCATCATTTATCTTGGTCTGGGTTTCTGTGGCCTACCCGTTTTTGCTGGTGCACAAAGTGGATGGCATGTCCTGGCAGGAGCAACCGGAGGCTATTTAATCGGTTTTATTATGTATGCTTTATTGGTAAGCTCTTTATTAAATAACCAAAGACGCCATTATTATCAAGCTATTTTTGCCAATCTTCTGGCTACCCTGATCACTTTAATCATAGGTTCGATCTGGTTAAAAATCATCATCAATATCAGCTGGCTTAAAGCTTTTTATTATGGTTTCTTACCTTTTATTCTTCCCGGCCTCATCAAAGCCACAATAGCCGCCATCATAGGTGGTCACCCTTTACCGGCTACTGAGTAAATCAGCTCTGACCCATCTTAAAATATCATCTGAATCATAAAACATAAAAATAAAGTCAAAACCCATATAACGGTTCTGACTTTATTTTTCAACATCTACAGAAAAATCTGATTATTTTCCGAATTTAAATAGAGGCATTAATAAATGCTTCCAATTGACCTTTAGCCAGAGCGCCTACTTTAGTAGCCACATTCTGACCATTTTTGAAAATCATCAATGTCGGAATACCACGCACACCAAATTGCGCCGGTGTTTTCTCATTCTCATCTACATTCATTTTGACGATTTTCAATTTACCTTTATAAGCAGGCGCCAATTCTTCCAGAACCGGAGCAATCATTTTACACGGCCCGCACCACGGTGCCCAGAAATCAAGCAATACGGGAACATCTGCCTGTAACACATCTTTTTCAAAACTGGCATCACTGGTATGAATAATCAATTCATTACTCATAATTTTTTCCTTTTATAATCTATATTTATCATGCTGTTTTGGCACTTGGCCGGTCTTATATACATAAGGGCGAAACCACCAAATTCAAGCAGAAAATCAAAACGCCCATCTTTAACACTTATCCATCAAGCGATCAGTCACACCACACACTATAGTTCGCTCAATGCCTGTGCCAAATCGGCCTTCAGATCAGCAACATGTTCAAGACCCACAGATAAACGGATTAAGCCGGGCTGAATGCCGGCCTGCAATTTATCCTCGGCAGGCATACGGCCATGAGTGGTGGTCCATGGGTGCGTAATGGTGGATTTCACATCACCCAGATTACCGGTTTTACTGAATAATGAAACCGCATCAATGACCTTCCACGCCGCCGTTTCGCCGCCGTTTACCTCAAAAGCCACCACAATTCCGCCACCTTGTTGCTGTTGGTTAACCAGTTCACGCTGCGGATGATCAGCCAATCCGGTGTAATGCACTTGTTTTACCTGTGGCTGTACCTGTAAAAACTGCGCAATAGCCAAGGCATTGGCGCATTGTTTTTCCATACGCACATACAGAGTTTCCAAACCACCAAGCAATACCCAGGCATTAAATGGTGATAAAACTTCACCCGTCGTGCGCACATGTAAATAGACTTCCTTAATTAAAGCCTCACTGCCACACACTACCCCACCCATAACACGCCCCTGGCCATCAATCGCCTTGGTTGCCGATTGCACCGACAAATCTGCACCTAATCTTAATGGCTGTTGTAATGCCGGCGATAAAAAACTGTTATCCACCACCAATAAAGCATCATGTTGATGAGCTATTGCAGCCAAAGCAGCAATATCAGCCAATTCATTTAAAGGATTGGATGGTGTTTCCAGAAACAGCATTCTGGTATTAGGCTGTATGGCTGCCTGCCAATCAGCAACATCGGTCTGGCTGACGAACGTAACTTCAATACCCAGTTTAGGCAGCAGGCCATTCATCAATCCCACAGTGGTACCAAATAAACTGCGACTGGCCACCACATGATCACCGGCTTTCAGAAAAGTCAGAAAAACCGCATTAATGGCAGCCATGCCTGTTGCCGTGGCAATACCTGCCGCACCCTGCTCCAGCTGAGCTACCCGCGTCTGAAATGCCGCCACATTCGGATTATTGGTACGGCTATAGGTATAACCACTGCTTTGCCCTGCAAATAAAGCCGCGCCTTCGGCTGCACTGTCAAAGACAAAACTACTGGTTAAAAATAAAGCGGGATTGTGTTCATTAAAGGCTGTTTTTTCATCAGCGCCACGAATAGCAATGGTTTCTGCATGTAATGATGGTATAGACATAATATTTTGTTGATATATTTGTTATCAATGAGAAAAATTGTTTGGCTATTGTGCACCTTTTTGTATCCATATGCAAACGACTACTCATAAAGACCGCTAAATTAATACATCAGAAACCAGTCTGTCTGGCTATAATATAACTATATCTTCCATTCATGTTTAGACTGCTAAAAGTTATTATTCATTCAACCCAATGGCTTTTTTTATTGATACCAGATATTATTTCAGCTTAATTTAAGGACAGGCGACCATGTATTTTGTTTTATCACCAGCCAAAAAACTCAACGAACAAGATAAGGCACCCATCAGTCAATATACCCAGCCCGGCTTACTGGAACACAGTCAGCAATTAATGCCCATTCTAAAATCCCTGGCACCTCAGGATATCGCCAGCTTAATCGGCATCTCCGATAAACTGGCTCTCTTGAATGCGGAGCGTTTTCAGCAATGGCATACCCCTTTTACTCCCGAAAACGCCAAACAGGCGATTTATCTCTTTAATGGCGATGTATATGATGGCATCAACGCCTATCAACTATCAACTGCCGCAATGGATTATCTACAAAATCATGCCGGCATCTTATCCGGCTTGTATGGGTTATTACGCCCTCTGGATCTGATTCAGCCCTATCGTTTGGAAATGGGCACCAAACTGGCCAATAATCGCGGTGCTGACTTATATGCATTCTGGCAACCATACCTCACACCAATGATTAACCAGCATCTGGCCTCACAACAAGATAACGTATTAATCAACCTGGCTTCCCAAGAGTATTTTAAAGCTATCCAGCCTGCCAAACTGAATGCACGGATCATTACTCCTGTATTTAAAGACCAGAAAAATGGCCAGTATAAAATCATCAGCTTTTACGCCAAGCGTGCCCGCGGCCTGATGATGCGTTATGCTGCTGAAAATCAGCTCACACAGCCGGAACAATTGAAGCAATTTGACAGCGAAGGCTACTATTTTGATAAAGCATCTTCCACCGAACAGCAATGGGTTTTTTTGCGCGATGAAAACTATCATAATTAAATGAGCCATTTAGTAAAAAACCAGTATTTTTTCCATTAAAACACTTGGCAAAAACGGTAATTTACCTTATTATGCTCACCTTCAAAGACGGAAGCGTGGCAGAGCGGTTTAATGCAACGGTCTTGAAAACCGTCGAGGGTTGATAGCCCTCCGTGAGTTCGAATCTCACCGCTTCCGCCAAAAAATGATTTAAAATCAAAGTATTAATTAATAAATTCCTTGTTCTAGATTCCCGTCTGACAAGGTTTTTATTTTTTGGTGTGTCATATTTGTGCCGTGCATGGCTTCACTTTCCCAACCTCCCCGCTTTTCCAAATCCATTATCGCTACGTCCGATTAAACCAAAAAAGAAAAAGGACAATGTGGTTAGGATTATTTAATGGATAAAAAGCGCTTGAAGCGAAAAAATAATAACTGAAACGACACTTATCGTTCCTGATGAATGCCTGATACTACAAACTACAGAAAAATGATTACTCACCGTGTACTGTCAATGGCTACTAAAAGCCATCGGTAGCAAACGTCATTGTCATCCCTAAAATTTACAATGCCCTATCTAAAGTCCATTGCCCACTATACTGAATTGGTGAACAATCTCCTGCTTCGAAAAGTTATCATCAAGCGTATTCAGGAATAGTACTTAAACATGGACTTGAAATCATGGTTTATCCGTTAAAATTTCACTCATCTTATTTAGTCCTTATGGGTAGTTTATCCAAAAAACATAGCCTACAGGAAGATCTTTCGACAGCTTGATATTGCCTATACTGCGCTGATTCATGACATTGATAAACTGGCTGTAGATATACCCTTTGAACATATAGATGGTGATATATGCAAAAAGCGTTTTGAAACCTTATATATCATAGCCGTAAAGATAGCAGTTACAGCATTTGGACATTTCCGGTTGAATATTCCCAGAACACCAAAAGTGCATGGATAATGATTTAATAATCCGACCATACTTATTTCCAATATTATTTATAATAATCCTTATTTACACATTATTATCAATTCGAACAATACACCGTTTTCACAATCAACAGAAAAATGGTCGATCTGATCTAAAAAATAATCTATTAATCCCTGTTTAAAATTATCATCAATATAGAGTACCAGTTACTCTTTTATCGGCAGTAAATAATATAAACGCTCAATCCTAAACGATTTAATAACAAAATGAAACATTTTGTATAGATAATGAACTTAATTGTTATTTTTTTATTTTCTCCAAAAATTAAAATTACGTCGTTTTGTATATTTAATGAGCTTAGTGATGAAAGAAAGGCAAAGAATACTAGCGTTGCATGGACAAGGGAGTTCTAGTGACGTAACCAGAATACAATTTTCGAATCTTAAAATAAATCATGATGATTATGATATATTTTTTCTAGATGCAGCTTATGTCGTTAATCAGCCAGGGTTTGGATTAAATGATTTGAGCCTTGAAGAATATCGATCTTGGATTATTTATGAGAACTTTGATAATTCATTATTGGACTCTATAGAATATATTCTTCGTTTTATTCATGAAAACGATGAGTTTGATATTGGCTATGGTTTTAGTCAAGGTGGAATAATAGTAAGCATAATTAATGAATTATATTTGAATGATGAATTAAAGAAATTGCTTATTGCCAAATTTGGAGAGTCTGTTAAAAGGATATTGCCAAATAAACCTTTGTTTAAAACTATTATAACTTGTTGTATTGCAAGTGAGTTAACATTAGAAAATTGGGTTTCAAAGAAATATTTATTACAAAAGAACATGGATGACAATGTTACTTTTTTAAATTTAATTGGCAGGGAAGATAAATTCAAGAGCTGGGCGGAAAATTTTTCTCATCGATCCCGCAATACTCAAATAATTTATATGTCATCAGGGCATGAGATCAATAATGAAACAAATGGTAATGTTTCTCTGGCATTACATGGGCTATTAGAAAATAAGCCCGTTATAAAACAATCTTATTCTAACTGGACTAAAACTAATCTGATAAGCGACAGAAGAATATCCGAAAAGCATCAGATTGTTGAAGTCAAACTTGATTTGGCTGATTCTCCTCAAACAATTAAAGAGGCTTTATCACTTTATCCATTTGAGTATCCTCTGCTTCGTAATGCTAGAGATAAGGATTCATCCAATTTCACATCTTATGGCGATATGCTTGAGTTTTGTAATATAAATGGAGAAGGTGACCTAAGAAGAATAGGTGTAAAAACAGGTGATCTTGTCGCTTATGTGGCTCCGCCAGGTGGTGGGGCACTATCCGCCGCCGCTTTTATTACCATATCCTCTCAAGCAACGGCTGTTCCATTATCTGCTACAATGAGTGAAAAAGATGCTCTAATTGCATTAGAACAACTTGAAATCAATCATTTAATATTATTTCAAGGTGTTTCTGCACACGGAATAGAATCTGCTTTCAGAAAATATACAGAAAATAATACTGTTGCGTTACATGAAGCTTTTCCGATAGGAGATTCAAAACCAGGGCTTTTCAGGTTCAAAAAAACCGTTGAGAATTATGAGTTACTGCCTGAAATTGTTCATCCAGCAGAAGCAGACAGTTTATTGTTACGTACCTCTGGAACGACATCTCTTTCCAAGATAGTTCCTTTGGCTCAGATTGACTTGATTAAAAATTCAATTGTTTTAGCCAATTCCTTAGGTATTGATCACAATGATGTAACTTATAGTGTGATGCCTCTGGACCATATCGGCGGGATTGCTGGGTCTATTTTATGTAGTATAGTCTCTGGCGCTTCAATTACATGCGATGCTACGTACAATCCGGAATTGATGATTAGTGCTTTAAGTGAATCAAATCCAAGGCCAACCTGGTATTCAGCAGTACCTACAATTCATAATGCCACAATTAAGTATTTACTTGATAATAAAGAAAAATATTTAAAAGTATCAGATAGCTGGCGTGACCATAATTTAAGGTTTATTCGCTCGGGTGCCGCATCATTAAGTGAACCAGACAGGCTTTTACTCAGTAATACCATTGGTCGTCCAGTCATTGCTACCTATAGTATGTCTGAATTGATGCCTATTTCACAACCACCATTTATTAATGGTGACTGGATCATTAAAAGTGATTCTGTTGGAATGCCCGTTACTGCATCCTTGTGTGTTGTTGATCCTGTTACATTACAGCCACTTCCTTATGGAGAGGTGGGAGAAGTAGCTATTTCAGGTGAAACATTATTTAAAGGATATAAACATAATGATGATGCTAATAAAATGGCTCATTTTTATATGAAATTCTTAATTGATGGGGAATATGCAAAGTGGTTTCTTACCGGCGATCTAGGGGTAATTGATGAAGATGGATATTTAACATTAAAAGGACGAATAAAAGAACTTATTAAAAAAGGTGGAGAGCAAGTAGTTCCAATTGAAATAGAAAATATTCTTGCAGAACATCCTGCTTTAGAATTAGCAGTGTGTTTTTCTGTGCCTTCTGATTTATATGGTGAAGAAGTTGGTTGCGCATTAATTGTCAAAGATTATTTTTTAAAAGAAAAATCACAACAGGAAATTGTTGCTGAATTGAGAAAAATCTTGATGGATTCGGGCATAACTCAATATAAAATACCAACTTGTTGGAAGTTTGTGGTAGCTGAAGATCTTCCTTTTACCAATACCAAAAAAGTTGTTAGGGGTAAAATTGCTTCAAGTTTGACCGTAAAACCAGGTATAGCAGCTACAGCAAAGTTTTTAGCTAAGCATAAAAACCTAGATAAAGCAAAAACTATAAATAACTCGGAAAAATTATCAACGGTAAATGTGACTGGTTACCATCATAACGTCGATTGGGATACTTTATCCGGACTAAGATTTCTTTTAGCTTGTTATGTGATGTTTATGCACATAGGCTCTAATAGTTCTTGGGGTACTTTTTCTAATTTACGGCTGATTCCGTGGCATGTGCATACTTTTTTTACTTTGGCTGGTTTTTCATTAGCTATAGTAATGCCTTCTTTAATCCAAAAGAAACTTAATTTTTCATTCATGAAAATAATTGGTTTCTACCCATTGTATGCTCTTGCAGTACTGCTGGCGTTTGGAAATTTATTAACCGTTTGTACCCCAGCAACCTTTACCCCAACGTTTCATTGGGCACAAGTCATTGCTGACAATCAAGCAGGCTTTTGTGAGGGAACGCCATTAATTCAAGGTTCCTGGTTAGGAAATGTTATATCTACATTAATCATTTATCTAACAGGACTACAAGCAACGCCATTGTGGGGAGCATCATGGTTTGTCGGTTTTTATTTATGGTTTATTTCAATGTATATGCAGTGCGTTCTTGTATTTCCATTTATTTATAATGTACTTTATAAAAATAAAGGAAAGATAAAACGCCTATTATGTTTCATTTTTATTGGATTAATCATTAATTTGGTTGTGGTGTTAGGTTTTTGGTTTGGATTTGCTCAAAATGCCACAGGATATGGTTTCTTTGATCGAATGACTGGTGAAATCATTTCTCCCTCACAGGAAACAATGAACGCCGCAGGTAAAGATAACGCTATTATTCTTGGATTTTATTTATTTTCACCTTTTTGGATGGTTTACTTTGTATTGGGTATTTGTGGCGCCTTTTTATATGATGCCATTCAGTCAAAATATATATTCAGAAAGAAATATTTTGGTGTAATAGCCGATACCATTACCAGTATTTTGATTATAATAAGCATATTGTATATTACTCAGGGATATACCTCATTGAGTGACCATACATCAATATTTTCAATAGAGAAAAATATACTCAGACCAGATGGTGCCAATTTGCCAACTGACCCTGCGGTAGTTAACCGTATATGGGATAATATTTCAGGTAGATTATTGGCTCCGTTAACTTTAATTTGGATACTGGCTCTGACAACAGGTGAAGGGTTAACAGCTCGAATTCTAAAAACGCGAGTTTTTTCCAGAGTTCTCGGACCCACAGCATTTGGTTGTTTCTTATTTCATCAGATTATAGGCCAATGGTATTTTTCTATTACTCGAAATGGTAGTTTGTGGAATTGGTGGGGCTATCAAAAGGACTACTATTGGTTCAGTCCTCAGCCTTTACCAGTAGAATGGTATGAGTATTTTTATGTTGTAGGGCTTGTTGTTCTTTTTGCCAAATTAGTTCTTCCTTTAGACTTAGTTATTAGGAAGATAATTAAGAAACTCATAGATTGCGGCAAGTTTATTATTTCTCCTTTGGAACAGGATGTAATGAATCAAAAAACCAATGTAAATGATGAAAAATTTATAGAAAAAACAGTTAAAGAAAGCATATACAAAGTTACTGGCTTAGAAGTAGAATCTCAGTGGAGTCTAAATGATTGTGGTATTGCCTCATTAGGATTAATACAATTAGTTAGCCAACTGAATAATACCTTCTCTGGTAACGATACAGAATTAAATTTAAAAATCGCTGATGTATCAGAATTAAAAAATGTTGATGATTTAATATCTTTAATATCAACAGGTATCAAAGCAAAAACCGATGTTATCATTAATCAAGTGGAGGTTTAATATGAAAAAAATAGCTGTAATACTTTCAGGATGTGGATATTTGGATGGTTCAGAAATCAGAGAATCTGTTTTAACGCTTTTGGCTTTAGATACTCTAAAAGTACAATATGATATTTTTTCTTTGAATGAAGATCAATACCATGTCGTTAATCATCTGACAGGTAATATACAGGATAATGAAAAGCGAAATATTCTAGAAGAGTCAGCTAGAATTGCCAGAGGTAAAATTGAGGATCTTACTAAAATTAATGTTGATCATTATTCTTCATTAATTATTCCCGGAGGATTTGGCGTTGCTAAAAATCTTTGTGGCTTTGCTTTTGATGGCATCAATGCAAAAGTGAATCCTGTTGTTTTAAAAGTTATTCATGAATTTTATGCCGATAAAAAACCTATTGGCGCGATATGTATCTCACCTGCCTTAATTGCATTATCTTTAGGAGTTAATAAACCCAGTATTACTTTAGGAAATGATGACAATCTAGCAGATGAAATTGAAAAAACAGGGGTATCACATCATAAGTGTCATACAGCAGATTGCATCATTGATGAGAAAAATAAGATAGTCACAACACCTGCTTATATGGATGATGGTATCAATTTAGCAGATGCGTATCAAGGAATATCAAAATTGGTTAAAGCAGTTATTGAGCTATCTTAATTTTTGAGTATTAGCTAAAAAACTGATCTAACAGTTACTTTTTTAAAAGTGACTGTTAGATTATTTTAATTAAGTGATTTATCCGTATAATTCTTAACTATCTGATCCATAGAGATTGTTTCAATAAATATTCTTTACTATTTATCACTCAGTTTTCTAAAACCAATGTTAATACAGTTTCTTCAAAAATATCAAAAAAAACATTGATTACCCTATTTATACACCACTTTTCGCTGATCGTTGACATGATCTTAAAGCTCAATATATCACTATAATTGATCAAACAAATATTCTTAAAATCAAAATAACATCCAGAATTTTGGTATATGGCTTTAAAAATAGATTCTTTTGCTGAAAAAATAATAGTCGAATACAGTTCTCGATTATAATTGAACATTGATTTGGGTCTGTTTTCAAAAAATTCAGGTTCGTTGAATATGAGTTCTGCTACAGCATTACTTTGTTCTGTATTCATTATTGTTTCAATATCTATACCCACAGTACCATAATAAAATGTACTACAGATACACACAGCAATCATTTTTTGAGTATGAGAAATCGAGCCTGTTATTCCTGGTGGCCATCTTGGAGTTCCATCCATATTTAAAGTAGGTATATTGACACTCCCGTAATTTAATTTATTTAATAGGTGTCGTGTACAAACTCTACCACAAATAAATTCTTTTCTCCTTTTGGGTCTCATATTTGAGACTTCATTTAATGACTCAAAAGTTTTTAATGTTTTATAAAAATCTATAGAACTGATTTTATCAATTTCAGTTATTATATAAATAATATTTTTATACTTAAAATATTTATATGGCATAATTAATTTTATTTTGTGTTTTTTAAATCCCTGGGCGTTAATCCAAAATATAATTTGAACCTCTGCGAAAAACGGAGTGAAGATGCATAACCAACCTGCTCGGAGATGCATTCAATAGATAAATTCGTTGTTTGCAACAGGTGGATGGCTTTTCCCATTAGGATTTTTTCCTTTATTTTCTGGATATTTTCACCTTCTGATTTTAGTTTTCTATATAAAGTTGATTCACTCATACAGATTTTTTTGCAAATTTCGGCAGTCGTTATTTTATTATTTTCTCTGAATAAACTACTAACTTTTTGGGTCGTTTCTTTGTAATTAGGTAAATAACCCAAATTTTCATATCCCATAGAAATTAAAAATTTTATGATTTCTATTCTCCTGCCTTCAAGTATTTCTTGGGGAGCCCAATCAAGCATATCTATAAATTGCAGCACACATTTACCTAGAGAATCATTGATTCTACCCGTTGTATAACCTTCGTATTTATTCTTTTCAGGTTTGAAAGGTAAATTATAGAAATCAGAAAATTCAAACTCTATCAGTAAGGCCAAGTAATTAGAATTACTTGGTATGTTTCTCATATTGACAGATTGCATATTCGTAAAAAAAATAAATTCGCCCATATTACAGGCAAGCTTTGTTTTATTACCTATAATTTTATGCCCATTCAATATGATTATCAGTAGAGGTTTTAATATAGGCATATTTAACAATATTTGTCGTTTTTTTGAGCAATAAGTAGAAATACAAGGATAGGAATTAATTACATCATTTAAGCTATTAAGTTTATTCGCTATCTTGTTAATCATCATGATCACCCTAAATGACTTTATGTATATATTTAACTTATTCGACTTTTATTCAAAACATATCGTTTTCATTAACATGTATATTGATAATATCGTAATTCATAATTTTACTAAAGTCAAACTATAATCTTACTAAAATAAAAATAAAAAATAGTTATTTAACGATTAATAAGTCATTCTACCGTGTGGTATAACGCTGCCTCAATCATTCATGTTTAATCTGTCAAAGAGCTTGTGTTCTTACACCACCTAATTGTAGCCGTATATTTACCCATCTTCTGCTGGATGGCATCAGGTATTTATATCAATCTATCACTTTGTTGTTTCTGTTCTACATCATTCAAATAAATCAAATTGTGCATTGTATAAGCAGTATGTAAGTCCAGTAACATTACCTCAGCTTTTATAGACAAAAAGCTTCTTTGTAAATGACCTGTAATCCTTTTGTGCCACTTGAATAGTTATGGGAAATTCCAGATTACAAACTGCCCTGTCGTACAACAATGTGAAAACGAAGGCTGGAAGAATTAGTACAACCAAACTGAAGCCATCTTGGAGTGCCAAACCATCCGCTACTCTTAAAGATAAAAAAATGTTTAAATATACCGATAAATTTTTCAAAAATATAACTCCAATACATTGTTATATTTCTGATTACTCAAAAAAATATACTCTATTGTGACAGAATCAATTAGTCTTCGTTTTATCATTCAGTCAGCTGTGGTTTATACACATAATCAGGCAAAAGTTATTATTCCTTATACAAACACTGATGACTTAATATTCCAATATCAATCGTGACTAATAACGTGTGGCCTATTGCGGTCAATCTGTTTCGCCATTATCAACATGTCCTCAGTAATTTTCAAAATCTGATAACCGACCTGATGTTATATTTTTGCCAAAAAGAATAACCCGCATATGGCAGGAAGTATCTCAATATCAAAATAAAATAATATATTGAATTAAAGTACTTAAATAGAAATTATATTCAATCCAGTAATCAATAATCTTGATACTGAGTGCTTGTGTACTATTCCAATCCAACCCAAAGGAACTTGAAAATATCACGTAATTTATTCAAGTAATATATGGCTCACGATAAACCAAAACAGGAAATACCAGTAAATCATCATTTAAAGGCATGTCGTTAAATTAAATTCTGATTGAAAAAAAATTGATATACAGAAATAACAAATGTTTTATATTTATTCTACCATGTATAAAAATAAATATAATTCATTGATATTTAAATATAAATAATTAATTTTCAATCTATACAAATAATAATAGAGGTTTTATGACAATATTATCGAGCATACGTAAAGTATTATTTATCAGTGATGGTCAGACCAATCACTTTGCATTCGGTTTTAAAGTATTTCAGCCAGATGAGATCGGTGTTGCTATTGCCAGACCAAACTGCGAAGAACAAAGATTAATCTACATAACCGATTACACAGTTCAATTGAATACGGATAATCAATCTGCCGGAGGTACTGTTATCCTCAGCCAGCCATTGGCAGCCGGAAGTACCATTGCCATATTCAGTAAATCAGACTATGTGCAACCGGTTGAGTTCAATTCATCGCAACCGATCTCTGCCTCAATGCTTAATACCGTACTGGATCGGAATACAATTCAGATCCAACAGTTACAGGAACAAAGTCAGCGCTCCATGACTTTACCCATCACCATGGACAGCACTTATATCTGTACTGATTTGCCAGCGCCAGAAGCAGACATGCTGATCGGCTGGAATCACAGCGCGGATAAATTGGTCAATAAAGCCGGCTTACGCCACCAGAAAGAATACTGGACTGTGGCCGTTGCAAACATCATTGATATCCGTGATGGCACCAAACAAAAGCTTACTTTACATCAGGACACCAGACTAACGTTTAATCTGGATGATGGTGATGACCTGACTTTACTGCTGAATCCGGCACAATTTAAAGCAGAATTTCCGTCTGTTGTCTGGTTTGGTAGTGCATTGTCGCTGCAAGCGGACACGCTACACACGGTTGTACTGAGTAAAGATCAGGACATCATTTATGGCTGGTGGCAGGTGGCAGTATGAATCTGGCAAAACGGATCAGGCCTTTACTGGCTTTACCTGAAACCAAACTTCCATTGGAACGGCTTAATGCCAAGTCATCAGATTTAGCCATGGCTAAAGCCGCAGCAGATCAGACGGACGCATTGGAAAAGGTCAATATTGCATTCAAATTTCAACAGACCATGTTGCCCGAAGTTTTAAAGCGTCATACGGTGCCAGTGGATGAGTTTACTGCATCATTGGCACTGAATCAGGTCAGCCTCAATGAACTACTCCAAAGCCACCGTGTTGAGGCCGATGACTTTTGTGCCGGAATGACACTGAATCAGGTAGTGCTACAAGAATTATTACAAAGTCACACTGTACCTTCTGATCAGTTTACGGCTCAAATCCGTATGGATCAGCTGGTCATTAATGATGTCTTGCATACGACTACCACTAAACCAGCAAAAATCACGGCCAAACTGGTCATAGATCAGATTGAACTAAAAGAAATTTAAACCGAAATATTTAAACTTTTTTCATTATCAACCGTTTTATTGAATCAATTAAGGAAATAGTATGAACTTGAATGTACAAACACAATTTGGCGGCTTATTTAAGTTTGCAGTATATAAAGAAAAAACCAATGAACTGGTCCAGGAAACAGACTGGATGCATAATCTGGTTCTTAATCAGGGACTGGATGGTATGGCCACCCAAACCTGGTTTTATGGTTGTGCTGTCGGTACTGACAATACCCCGCCAGACCCTAAACAAAATACCTTAGGTAAGCAATATGCCTTAAATACCAGCTATACAAGTTCCACATATGGACTTTACCATCAGAATGAGGTAGCTTATGCTTGGAAACGCAGGGTATATCGTTTCAAGGCAGGAACATTTAATAATACTGCTTTAGCCGAAATGGCCATTACCATGTCAGACAATACACCATGGAACCGGGCATTGATTACTGATGCGAAGGGTCAGCCTACCACGCTGACTATTGCCAAAGATGAATATTTAGACATCACTTGTGAAGCGCGTTGTTATATTAATCTGGAAGATGTGACCGGATTACTGGATGTGTTGGATAGAGAGGGAAAAGTAGTGCAAACACTCCAAACCGTAACCCGCCCTGCGCAATTATCACGCGGCTATAATCTGGCCTATGATATAGAAACTTCCATGGGCAATTGGTTAAATAAAGGACTATCCATAGGTAAATCCCAGATCGGAGATGTTAATTATGTTTTATCGGGTGGATATAGTAGTAATTCAGTAACTCTGCAACCCTATGTCAGTGGTAGTTACCAACGAACAGCCGATCTATTTTTTAATCTGGATACAGCCAATAATGTCGATCTGATGTCGGCCATGACTGCGGTAAATCAGTATGTCCCTTCTTGGCAGATTGGTTTTTCTGAACCTATTCGTAAAACCAATACCCAGACGCTGACTTTCCGCGTTACTTTGTCGTGGGGGCGTTACAGTGAAGAATAAACCAATATACAGAGTAAATACAGTATTTATGTAGGCGCCAATAAATTATATTTATATCTGAATATACTTTATTAATAACGGCAATGTTATTGTAATCAGGCCTATACTGAATTAAACCATATTTGCGTTAATAATCAAATCAATGCCCGCTGTATAGTGATACAGCGGGCATTGCCCATCTGTTAAATGGCACATTTTGATCAGAACAACAACTTTAATTTGCTAAATCGTTCATTGACCTGAATCAGATACAATACATTTAAATTTATAATGTTGGGTCAACTGATGTTTAAACCTGTCAATCCTCCAGATGACTGCCTTCAGGAACCAGAACCGTTCGGCTGCCGTTATTTTCCGGCGAAGAAACGATACCATCAGCTTCCATTTGCTCCACCATGCGGGCTGCACGGTTGTAGCCAATTCTTAATTGTCGCTGTACCGAAGAAATACTGGCCTTGCGGGTTTTGACCACAATTGCCACGGCTTCATCATACAATGGATCCTGTTCCTCTTCATCATGACGATGAGGGTTTAACCCATCTTCATTGTTGCCCATCAATACATCATCAATGTAATCCGGTTCGCCAAACTGTTTCAGATAGTCCACTACCCGATGGACTTCTTCATCGGCCACAAAAGCGCCATGAATCCGTTGTGGGTAAGCGATGCCGGGCGGTAAAAACAGCATATCACCCTGACCCAGTAAATTTTCTGCGCCCATTTGATCTAAAATGGTGCGACTGTCTATTTTACTGGATACCTGAAAGGCAATGCGGGTAGGAATATTGGCTTTAATCAGACCGGTGATTACATCAACACTGGGGCGTTGCGTGGCCAGAATCAGGTGAATACCGGCGGCACGGGCTTTTTGTGCCAACCGAGCAATAAGCTCTTCAATTTTTTTACCGGCGGTCATCATTAAATCGGCAAATTCATCCACCACCACCACAATATAAGGTAATTTCTGCAAGGGTTCAGGATCATCGGGCGTCATCGAGAACGGATTGGTTAAAGGGCGGCCACTGGCCTGCGCATGAGCCACTTTCTGATTGAAACCGGCCACATTACGTACACCAGCAAAACTCATGAGCCGATAACGCTTTTCCATTTCCTCGACACACCAGTTCAAAGCATTGGCTGCCAGTTTCATGTCGGTAACCACCGGCGTCAATAGATGTGGTATACCCTCATAAATACTCAATTCAAGCATTTTCGGGTCAATCATGATTAACCGTACTTGTTCTGGCGTTGCCTTGTACAATATCGACAAAATCATGGCGTTTACCCCGACAGACTTACCGGAGCCAGTGGTACCAGCCACCAATAAGTGAGGTGCTTTCGCCAAGTCAGTGACCACAGGTTGACCGGTGATGTCCTGGCCAAGCGCTAAAGTCAGTTGTGAATGTGATTGCTGAAAAGCCGGCGCGGTGAAAATTTCACGCACATGAATCATTTGTCGCTTGGGATTGGGTAATTCCAACCCCATACATGTTTTACCCGGAATGGTTTCAACCACACGAATGGCGGCAAAACCAAGACTGCGCGCCAGATCTTTTTCCAGATTAACCACCTGGCTGCCACGTACACCCTGTGCCGGTTCAATTTCATACCGGGTAATGACCGGACCGGCAAAAGCATCAATCACCTTCACTTTCACCTTAAATTCAGCCAGTTTCTCTTCAATGGTAATCCCATTTTCCAACAATGCCTCTTCACTTTGGTGGGCGCTGGGATCGTCTTCAGCCGGCAACAAAAGATCCAGGCCGGGTAGACTCAACATCGTTGCCTTCTTCTGTGGCAAGGTTTCATCTGACCGGTTCAATGTATTCAACATGCGCTGACTCAGCGCGGTAGTAATGTTGGATGAAGCTAATTTTGAACGGTATGTTGAAATAACCGAAGCAGATACCGATGGCGTAGCCTGACGCACATGCTCATCTTCTGTTGCATATTCCGCATCAGGTTGATGCATGCTGACTGATTTCACTGCTGGTGAAGTCCGTTGGTCAGTTCGGTTCTGTGTCTTTCGTGTCTGAAAAAAATTGTTACCGGAATTCAGGTTCCTTTTTGGAAATTCAAGTGTTTTTTTTAAAGAGTCTTGTGCATCGTCAGCAGGATATTGCTCTTGCCTGTCAGACTGATCCATAGCCATATATTCCTGCCAGGATAAGGGCTCGGCCACAGTATCAGTAAAATACCCAGCTTCATCATGTTGCTGCTCTGACCAGAATGGAGATGAGGATTCAGGTGCTATTGGCGTATCTGGCCTTGGATAGAATCCGCCTGACTGATCTGGCAGACTGGTTTCAACAATGTCATTTTCAATCTGATCATCAACTGGCACCGTACCTACAGATAAAGGAGCTATCTGGTCAGCAATTGCTAAAGGCGAGGTATCCTGCTGATAAATATTCTGCTCAGGCAATGATGAATCAACCTGTTCCATCTCATGATCAGCAAAAGTCATCAATGGCTGATTGAATGAGACCGGCGCTTCTGGAACATCAGGTGACGGCTCAGACATCTGCCTATACGGTGATTCTGTCGCATCACCATTTACCGGTACACTCTGAAACGGTGTAAAGCGTGTGGATAATGGGGACACAGCACTGGTTACAGGCATATGCATGGTCTGATGACCACGTTCGGTATGAGTAGTAGATAAAGGGGTTAATTTCATCGACATCCCTTTTTCTACCCGTGCCGCAGCCGGAATCACGCTGTCTCGTACGGTGGTACGTAAAAATTTATTTTTATTCACGGGCGAATCTGTATTGGCCAGATTGGCCAATACTTCATGTTCCGCAATCACCGCTACAGACTTTACCGCAGTTGCATTTTCTGCCTCTGTCTGATCACGTCGTCTGGCAATACGCTGCCGCAATAAATTAGCACGAATATCTTCTTCACCAATAATTGTCGGATTCTGTGGCACCCACTTTGTCGCATCCAGTTTATTCTCTATATTGGTTTTAATCACCGCAGATATGGATTCAGCTGTTTTCGATGTTTTTATGGCCTGAAGCTGTGCTAAAACTGCGCGTTCTGTTTGTGTTTTCTGACGCACGCGCGTTACCACCGGATCATCAATGGTAATTTCTTTAACCGTAACAGTATTTTTCTTATTTTTGGTGGCAAATAAACTGTGTTTACTCAACTGTCGCGTGGCTTCTTCCAAAGTAATCACTTCCAATACAGGAGCTTCAGCCATAAAAGAGGCTGATGGTGAATTGTTCACCTCAGAAGCTGTATCATCTGATACAGTGGCTACCGACGTTGTTGCAGTTTGCTGATTGTCAATAATACAATTTGTATTATCCTGAATCGGTAATATCACATTATCTTCAGCACCAGATACTATTGATTCTGATTGCAATGGCGTTTGCGTCTGCAGATCATCAGAATTCATTGCTGACTTCTCTTCATCAGCTACCCTATCAGTATGTGCATCCTGTTGTGCCAGAGCACGCTTTACTCGCAGTCGGCTATACCAGGAACTGAATAAGGGTACGGCTAGCGGTCGGCTGGCTTTCAAATCAGCATGATCAATCAATCTATCTGCTGCAACCGGCTGTTTTTCCGTCTCATCATTCAAGACATCCTGTTGTGATGAAGGCTGCGTAATATGTCTGTATTCCTGCTGCCAAATATATTCCTGCCGTCTTCGCCACCAGCATAAAACAACAATACATCCAACCAACAAAATAAGTATCATCCACCACATATGTTTTTACGCAGCCTTATCTATTAAAAATCTGTTTTATTACCATAAAACAGAAGATTTATTTATACTGTATCGTTACATATACTTCATATATATACTTCGACATTATCAATTAACCGCGTTGTGCCCAAGCGCGCCGCCACCAATATGACCAGATCTTTATCCTGTATCTGAGCAGGCTTTAATGTGCAGACATGCCGTATAGACACATAATCCACTTGCCAGCCCAATGCACTGAGCTGTTTTACTGCCTCATCCTCCAGATATTGATACTGGCGATTACCTTGTTGTATTGCCTGTACCATCTGCCGCAATTGCGCATACAATTGTGGTACCTGACGACGCTCCTGTGTACTCAGGTACGCATTGCGGCTGGAGAGCGCCAGACCATCTTCTGCCCGACAAATTTCCACCGGCACAATCTGAATATCCATATTCAGTTCGCGCACCATCGCCTGAATAATCGCCAGTTGCTGATAATCTTTTTTACCAAAACATGCAACATCTGGTTTGACAATATTAAATAATTTGGTGACCACGGTAGCTACGCCAACAAAATGACCCGACCGGAACTGCCCACACAGTTCATTCTGTAAATCTGAAGGCATCACCTGATATTGTTGCTGACCGGCAGGGTAAAGCTCTGATTCCGTTGGGGCGAACAGGACATCTACCCCTTCTTTTATTAGTTTATCACTGTCTGACGCTAATGTGCGGGGATATTGTTCATAATCTTCACCTTGCACAAATTGTAATCGATTCACGAAAACACTGACCACCACCGTATCAGCCCGTTTTCTGGCCTCGCGCACCAACGTCAGATGGCCTTCATGCAGATTACCCATGGTAGGCACAAAAGCCACCCGTTCCACGCCCTGCCGCCATTGTCGCAACTGGGCAATGGTATGTATTACTTGCATAATTAATCCATATATTTACCAGACATCATACATCAGATCAATATTACCCAATATTGGCATTCTGTCCGAAACGAGCGATTATAACACTGCGCTTAACACTGACTGAATCAGCAATTCAAAGAATCTGGGCAAAAAAGAAAATATGTTATATATTACCTTCAGTTTTAGCCATTTTGCGTACCAGACAAATCGCTTGTGAACATTAATAGATATTGATGTTCACCGCCAGATTATTGAAGGTGCACCACCAACCAACGGAGTCATTATGAAAATCAAAACATGGTTAGGCGTCAGTGCCATCTGCTCGTTAATATTATTGTCTGCCTGTGGTAATCGTCATGACGAACCGCAACAAGCCGATAGTGCCCCACAAACCAAAACTTATATCGTCGGTACCAATGCTGAATTTGCACCCTTCGAATCCCATGCCTCAGAAGGTGAACTGACCGGATTTGATATCGACATCATGCGGGCATTAGCCAAAAACAGTGGTTTAAATCTCACCTTTAAAGACCAGCCCTGGGACAGCCTGTTTGCCAGTCTGAATAATGGAGACCTGGACAGCGTGATTTCTGGTGTCACCATTACAGATGAACGTAAACAGACCATGGATTTTACTGATCCATACTTTACCATTACCCAAGTTGTCCTGATGCCGGAAGGTAAAACACCGGTTCACACTGCCGAAGATCTGAAAAAACTCAATCGCATTGGTGTGGCGAGCGGTCAAACAGGTGACTTTACCGTACAAAAAATACTGGGTGCGCAAAGTGCCAAAATTGCCCGCTTTGATACCGTGCCTTTAGTACTGAAAGAACTTGAAAATGGCGGTGTAGATGCTGTGGTGGCCGATGGCGCAGTCATCAGTAATTATATGAAAAACAACAGTCAGCATCATTTCAATATTATTAATATACCTGACTTCAAAACCGAACAGTATGCTATTGCGGTACGAAAAGGCGATACAAAAACACAACAGATTTTGAATGAAGCTTTAAAGAAAATCCACGATAATGGTGAATATAAAGCCATTTACAATAAATACTTTACTCATTAATATCCATTGATTATCGCTCTTCTCTGCCTAAGCCAGCAGAGAAGAGCGCAGTATGTGCGCGTAATCCTCCAAAACCATGCCCATGAAGCCAATTGATTTATTTATGGGGAAAAATCATTAATATCGCCTCCGAAAATTATCTCTTGGGTAATTTTGGTTAGCCAGAAATCCATATGACTGCTACTTCCCGTCTTCGCCGTGCCTCACTCAGTGTCTGGCTTCTGATTTACAGTATCATTATTATTTATGCTTTGGCTTATCCGCCCAATCCAAATCGAATTATTGAAACCTGGTTATTCTCACTATTGGCGTATCATTGCTTTCCGAGATTATGGCAAGGCGTGTTGTGGCTGTCTGTCCCGATTATCCTGCTCTACCACCCTACTGCCACTTTATATGGCCGGCCAAGCTTTGGTATTGTTGCGTCTTTAATCAGCACGACAGCCAGTGAAACCACTGAATTTTTAAGCACCATTTCATGGCAGACTTATATTGCCAGTATAGTATTGGCACTCTTACCTTTAGGTACCCTTTACTGGTGCCGTCGCCAGCCGGGCAATCGCTGGCACTGGTACCAGAGTTTACCTGTATTACTGATCATTGGTGCCATGAGTCTGTCTACCGCTCAAAAAGGCTATACTGTGGGTGGCTTTGCATTGCGTGTTCAGCCACTGGAATTTATGGCTGATGCCTACTTGCAGCCTAAAGCCTACTTTGCCGAACTGGATAAACTCAAAGTCAATATTGATAAACCAGATCAATGGCAGATCCAGCAGGTACAGCAACACTATAAAAACTATGTACTCATCATTGGCGAAAGCGCTCGCGCCGATTACCACCATTTATATGGTTTCAAATACCCTAATACTCCTTTTATGGATCAGCATGCCAGCCTGATAATGGATAATATGCTGTCCGCAGGCCCCAATACCCCCATTTCACTTTTAAATGACCTGACTCTGAGCCATGGCCACGGTATTAATATTCAAAACAACATCATCACGCTGGCAAAAAAAGCCGGAATGTCTACCTCCTGGTTGTCAAATCAAGGAGCATTAGGTCAGTATGACACTTCGATCTCAGCCGTGGCACATCAGGCTAACAATGTGGTTTTTCTTAAAAAGACCGGTTATGACTTCGGAGATAAAACATTTGATGACCAACTTATTCCCCATTTAACCCACATATTGAATCAACCAAGTAGCCAAAATCGCCTTATTGTATTGCATATTATCGGCTCTCACCCCAATCCCTGTGAACGTCTGTCAAAGCCAGCACATCATTATGTTGAAAATATGAATAGTAACTGTTATATCGACAGCATTCAGCAAACAGATACTTTACTTAGCCAGATTTATCAGCAACTTCAACAAACCAATCAGCCGTTCAGCCTGCTGTATTTCAGTGACCACGGTTTAAGCCACGATAAAAACAGTTACGAAAAAAACAGCCTAGTTCGTTCAGCCAGTATTTTGCGACACAATGACCGCTTTTACCAGAATTATCATGTCCCATTGGTGATCATCAACAGCGATCAGCAGAATCTGGTTCACAATCCGGCACACCGCAGCGGTCTATATTTGATCGATGGACTGGCGGCCTGGTTAGGGATTGATAGCCCGCAACTGCCGTATAGTAAAACATTTTTCAGCCATCAGGATTCAGAAAATATTCAAGTATTCGGCCTTGACCAGCAATTAAAATCAATCAATGCATTAAAAGATGATCCCTTACCTTCTGATTTACAATAATGAATAGATTAATTTTAAAAAAACAAATTTAAGTTTTATTTATCATGAATTATATATCTTTATGCTTAATCCATAAATATAAGATAAAATGATATATGATATAGCACCTCTCACTTTAATAGTTTTTAAATGCTTACTATTTTACGCTCACGTCATTTGGGATGTATTGGTTTATTATTACTAAACAGTATAATTATTATTTACGCCTTACAATCCCCTTTAACTCCTAACCGCATTATCGAAACCTGGATATTTTCACTATTACTGTATTATCTGCATCCAAAACTAGAATACATTTATTTAGGACTATGTACTATATTTATTTTAGTCTATCATCCTGCCGCCACTTTATATGGTCGGCTGAATGTTAATATGGTTATCTCATTTTTCGCTACCAATAGTCATGAAACCATAGAATTTTTAACCATGATCCCATGGCATGTTTATCTGTTAACAATTACTTTGGCATGTATTCCATTGATCATTATTTATCTATTAAGCCGTAATCCCGTACCATGTAAATGGCGCTGGCGTTCATGCATAGTTTTCTTGATTATTATTGGTTTAATGACAGCATCCACCAGTCGCAACAAACACTCAAAATATGAATTTCCATTACGCGTTCAGCCAATAGAATTTATACTCGGATTCTCTTCTATGGCTAAAGATTACCAAAAAGAAATTAAAAAACTTAAATCCAATTTAAATAGACCTGATCGCTGGTATATCAATACTGTTAATCAACATTATAGAAATTATGTTTTAGTCATTGGCGAAAGTGCGCGAGCTGATTATCATCATTTGTATGGCTTCAAATATGCCAACACTCCTTTTATGGATCAACATGTCAACTTGATTATGGATAATATGATTGCCGCTGGTTCTTCTACCATTATTTCGCTGACACATGGGTTAACACTCAGACATCAAGAAGCAGAACCAGAATTTCAAAACAATATCCTCACACTGGCAAAGAAAGCCGGTATGCATACAATATGGATTTCCAATCAAGGAACTATCGGTGACTACGATTTACCCATTTCCATTATGGCTCATTACGCTGATAAACCCATTTTTCTAAAAAAAGGGAATTACATAATGGATCGAATCCATGACAGCAGGCTAATGGTTCCTTTGCAACAGGTACTCGCACAATCTACCACTCAAAATCGCCTTATTGTATTACATCTAATGGGTTCACATAATAATCCCTGCGAACGTCTGGAAAAATCTGCCCGCTATTACGTCAGAAATATGAATAGTAATTGTTATATTGATACTATCCATCAGACAGATGACCTATTACGTCAGACATATGAACAGTTAAAAAAAACCAATCAACCCTTCAGTCTTCTGTATTTCAGTGATCATGGCTTAAGTCATCGCTACAACGGTATAGATAAAAATAGCAGCATTTTAGAACACAACGATCAATTTTATCAGAACTATCATATTCCATTGGTGATCATCAACAGCGATCAGCAAAATCTGGTTCATAATCCGGCACACCGCAGCGGTCTATATTTGATCGATGGATTGGCGGCCTGGTTAGGGATTGATAGTCCGCAACTGCCGTATAGTAAAACATTTTTCAGCCATCAGGATTCAGAAAATATTCAAGTATTCGGCTTTGACCAGCAATTAAAATCAGTCAATACGCTGAAAGATGACCCGCTACCATCCGAGCTGCAATAATGAATGCAGACAACGCTAAGCAATTTATTAAATTATTATCAAATTTTATAAATAACATACATAAAGTTTTGATCTGTATCAAAACAATTTATTTTAAACTGGTTATAATACATTTAATTCATTTGGTTTCCTTTGTTGTGCTTTCCTCTTGATGTGTGTTTGTGCTTAGGGTGTGACAATATGTCACACCCCCTTTTCTATCTATAATCATTATAAAATTTTGAAATATTTATAAAAACCAAACCATTCATCCCGTATGTACTACCTGTTTTGGTTATCTATTCAATCAGCCTACTTATTGTAAACAGTTTAATATTTTATTATTGATTTATCTGATGGTTTCTTAAAAGTAATTAAATGGTAAATAATGGGAGCCTAGAAAAAGTAAAATTTATTTGATCCGTTATTGGTCAGATAATCAATCCATCATTCCCATGATTTTGTAAACGACCAAAAGAGAATGAATCCGGTATTATCTTTTGATGCCTTGCTGCACATTAATAGTATCCAAAGTTTTATCCAACATGCCTGCGGTCAGCGGACTGGCGTGACGATCCAATAGCGGTTTATAAGACTATAAGGTATGACTTAAAGTGACATTGCAGCCTTTTGATCGTATTTCTTGTATTAGTAACACTGTGCCTGTTACACAAATCTGATTAAACAATAATTCAATACATGATTTTTGGCAAAAATAGCCCGATATTTCTGATAGAAACTGCACAATACGATTGAATTATCCTGTTGTTACTACCAGTTTTAATAAATTAGCCCTATTCATGGCTGAATCTGGCACACTGACTATATCAATAATGATATGGATTTCATCAATACATAGAGTAGTTTTATTTGATGGCGTGAACCCTGATGATACTGCTTCAATTAAATTTCAAAATTCCTCTGATATTTTTGTCCCTGCCAGTAACACGCTCATATCCAGCGCAAATACTATGTACTCCGATTAAAGCAACTGAAACCAGGCATAAACCAGCCATCTTATCGTGCGTTTTATACCCACACCGGCCTCAGTCATTCGTAAAGAGTTATTATTACGTTGCCGTCGTAGTGTCTGTATCAAGCTTTGTTTTCTTTTTACGGGACAATTAAAAGATAATCTGACTGGCCAAAGAACACTGGCTAGATGGCTTATACACTGCTTTACCAGCTCTACCTGCCTCCGACCATCCGCTTTCGTATTACTGTTTTGTTTAACCGCTGAATTCCAGTCGACCTCCCATCAGATAACGCAGCATATCCAGACAGCGGATAAATACGTAAACAGAAAATCAACAGCCTCACTCTCTACTCTCTTTAATCAATAAAATGGCTACCAACACATTGAATGGCCTGACTTCATTTTTCCTGTATGTACCTGAACATTCATCATTGCATACTATAGTAGTCGTTGAAAGCCTACGGCGGACTGTGTTTCTATCCGCATTAATACAGACGTTTGCTTATTAATATATATTGTGTTCGTTGTTGTCGCCATATTGATTGCTTAACTCTCCATATTTGTTGTTGAACATCTGTACATTGTAATATCAGCGGCAGCACTAAATACTGAGTACCAATCAACCCGTACCCCAGCGGCGAACATCGCACATAAATAAATTGCAGAATTTTTCTGATGGTATAGAAATTATTTTTATATTTCATGATTAGCGACAGTCAATCCAGCACTTTCAACAATACAGAATTAATCTATTTCGTCACATTATGGTTGTGTATTCCCTAAGTCTTCAAACGCAATGACAACTGTCTATGTATTGGGTAAACCATAGTGCACTGATAGAGTATGGCTCTCTTTTATTGTGGTGGATAACGGACAAGATGATTATCTGTGTGACAGACAATATTCTCAATCTGTCAAGAATGTATCACTTTTTTCGCTTAACTGTGGGTTTTTGGTAACTTTCTCAATAATTTTATTATTTTCGTGCTGCATTGCTTGACGTTGCTTTTTAATCTATGTAAAAAGGTTACTGCGCATGAGGCAGTAACTGTTTAATAAAGTTGTTATGTAATTATCACACCTTTAATGAGCGTTATTAATGTCTCATCAGCATTTTATTTTGTTTTTAGTAAGGAAGTTTCATGGCAACTGGTATTGTTAAGTGGTTTAACGACGCTAAAGGTTTTGGTTTCATCACACCTGATGAAGGTGGTGAAGATTTATTCGCACATTTTTCTGCGATTAATATGAATGGTTTCAAAACCTTGAAAGAGGGTCAACGCGTGTCTTTTGACGTAACTACCGGCCCTAAAGGTAAACAAGCAGCGAATATTCAAGCAGCTTAAAGTAAGTTGATAGCCATGTATATGGTTATCATGTGTATACAAATAGCGGCATTTGCCGCTATTTTTTCATTATGATCACCAGTTTTATTAAAACTATAATTAAAAAGTTCAGAATCCATAGTTTAATCATCTGTTTAAAATAGCCAATCAATATTGGCAATTAATATGTGTCAATACACCTACAAAATTCAACTGAAACATGGATTTTGATATCATTCTGCTTTATCGGGAGCCAGAGAATAACTTCAGATAAAATTAATTTTGAAATCACCATTTAATGTATTATTTCAGGCTGAAATAGCTATTGATTGATATCAACCCAATTCATTGCCGTTAAAGCTTATTTATTGCATTGCAACTATTAAGAATCCACGTTAGGCTGAAATCTCCAACGTGGAAAATAAATCAATCTCTAATTCTTTGATAAGATTGTATCAATCATCCTCTATAAAGCATACCCGCAGGCAATGCTAACTGTATTAAATATATTTTCATTTTTATCTATCCAATTCATCATATTTTAATATTAAGATAATATCTATCTGTCCTCTAACTAATTATAGAGCAGGCTGTATTGAGTATTTTTTAACCACTCATGCCGCTCAAGATAATTTCCCTCCCAAGGAAAATCTTCCATATTATCAGGTAATATTCTGCTACCAATATTTTGATTTAATAAATGGGCAACCATGCGGCCGTCTTTAATATGATCAATAATACGACCAATCAGATAATGCTGGTGCTCATCGATCTCATCTTTGATACGGAAAAACCAGTGATAACACCAATCCATGCTTTGAATTAAAGTACTTAGGTTGTTTCTTGAAACCAGAACCTGATCACTCCTACTTTGCTCTGCATCCAGTACCTCACCATAAAGGCAGTTTTCTTTAATGGCGACATTACTCATTAAAGCAATAATACTTTTAAATTCGGTAGCCGGTACTTCTTTATAGCCCACACCATACTTTCCCTTAACCGAGTTCCACAATAAAAGCGACATACTGGCTTGCTTTGCCTGAGGCATGCACTGAACCAATTGATGATGAAATGCCTGTATTGTGTTCTGTTGTTCTATAGTCAATCCTGAAGCCAGTGACTGATAGGATGACTTCAATGCAGTATTTTTCTGTAAAGTAATATTATGTACCCAGTAATCATGCAAAACTTCAAAACATTCATCCTGATATTTAATCACATTTTCACGAATTTCTGGCTTAACTTTCTCCGGATTAATCCCGAATAGCCAGCCATTGAGTTTTCGTAACGGAATACATAACATTGTGCGTTTTTTACCATCAGCACTGACCGTTTCGATATCACAACAGTTGAATTTTTCACGATACCGTTTCAGTTTAACCGTTTGAGAAGACCAGGCCAGGCCAATAATTTCCACTATCGGACGCATCGCCACGAAAACCGTATCATGAATTTTGATGGTCAGTAGCTTATCCCCATAGAATGGGACAAATGTGATAACATTATTATCCACATCGAACTCCTATATTTCATTGGATTAAGATTTGCACTTCTACCTCAAAGGTGGCCGCCTTTGAGGTATTTTCTAAGAGACGATCTATTAGTTACTTCCTCCCTTTCCTTCTCTGAATTGCTTAAACCACATAAAAAAAACAGACGTCCTTTTACACATTTAATAACGCTCATACTCACTTAAATTGCTTGAGAATTAAATACTATCAAATACTAAAAGTTTTAACCTTATCATTTTTCATGTAATATACTCACTATTAAAATTACTCTTATTTACCAAAGAGTATATGTATACTAAACTTATTAAAAGTTAATTTCAAATAATTTTTATATTTTATGTCAAAAAATAACTTTAAAAGCCTCCTGAAATCCTCACGCATGGATCTGGGGTTATCTCAAAAAGAACTGGCCACACTCATTGGCACGAGTCCTGCTATTGTTTCGAAATATGAATCCGGCAAATCACAACCTCGGACAGATACCATTAAAAAAATTGCTTCTGTTCTCAAGCTTTCTGATCAGGTTTTATTAGATTCGTTGACTTTACCCTCAGATGAACAAATTGAGATACCTTATTTTGAACTCTCTGCCTGTGAAGAACAGCCAGGTTATCGCATGCAGCCTTTACCTAAAAAATCCATCTATATATTAGAAGACAGCCTGGCTCAGCTAAATCCATCTTCTTTACCCATATTTGCGACCTCGGCATTTGGCGAATCCATGACACCGTTAATTAATCATAATGATATTGTATTTATAAAAAACGAACCATCATCACAATTCATTGATGGTAAAATTTATGCTCTTGTATTTCAAAATCATATTTTTATTAAACGGGTTTTTATTACCAAACTGAATGGACTGGAATTACATAGCGCCAATCCTCAATATCCGCCGATTGTGGTTAATGCGGAACAAATGCGTTTTCTGAAAATCATTGGTTTGGTCATTTATCGCGCAGGCTACATATAAATCTTTTGGCATATTTTTTCTAAAAAATAATTTATTAGCATAAAATGACATAATTTATAGCATCTGCCATTCTTTACTGGAATATTCGGATTTTTATAGTCTAAAATAAATAATTGGTACATTACTCATAAACATCATACCAATAGACTGATTTGGTTCACTTCAGGAAAATACTTCTCATGAATTTTTAATTCCTTATTGTATAAAATCTGTAATGATGCGCTGAACAACAGCCTCAATAACACCACTGATTAAGATCAATGATGATAATATTATGGTGCAGATTATTATAATTTACATAAATGCTATTTTACTTATATCATTTATTCTTGTTTATTGTATTTTATTGATACAATAAGGTCTATCTGTAATATCCATAAAACATTTAGAAACATAAATCTATTTAAAATATTTGTTTTAGATGATTTTTTATATTTCTGGTCTTTCAGACCATTCCTCAGCCGAAGTAAACATATCATCCAGAAACAATTGCGGCATCAATTCATTATTTTTCTGTATCATATAATTTTCATGTGTTTGTAAATCATAATTGGCTTTTATTTTGCGCTTGACTGCATCTACTGATTTAAGTGATTTTAAAAACCGCTCCATCATCGACTCTACCCGTACACCTCCGCGAACCGACTCCCATAATTCAGGGTTAATCTCTTTCATACGATTGAATGCCTGACAAACATTTTTGGCTATTTCAATAGAATTATCCTGAGTCTGTACCAGAAATGCCTGTTTACTGGCCACTTCCCCCAATTCCTGAGCCAATTGATGTAGATATTTCTGACTGGCATTGATAATCGTACGTCTGATTTCAAAGGAAGACCGTACTTCCTCACAATCATTAATATCACCAACGATATAATCCAGGCTGACATCATAATGTCTCGAAAGTTCTCTTAGCCAGTACGTCGGTATCTGTTTTTGGCCATTCTCCCATTCTGATAAATGAGATTTACTCAAATGAGGGAAAGCTGCGCATACATCTGTTGGCCTTAATCCAATGGCTATTCTGGCTTTGACCAATCGCTGACCGATGGTTCGGTTTAATGCTTCACTACTGGCTCGCTTCAATTCTCGCCATTCTTCTTTCTTTTCTTTTAAATCCTGTTCCATATTCTTCAACCTTATACTATTTATCTATTTCATTCAGACGCATCATTCGTGTATAAATTTTGTTTAAAAATCACAAAAATATAAATGTGCTAAAAATTTCATTCTATATTCAACGAGCTGAATAATATTTATGTAAATACTCTGAAGCGTTCCTCTAAAACTACAATATAAACTAGTTTATATTATTAAAAACTTTTAGTAAAGTTTTTGCTGCATGCAACAGGATAACTTACGATTTAGGTTATGAGAAAAGAAAACTGTATTACCCATATTGATCTAAAACAGATTCGTCAAAAAAATCTAGCCGACTGGTTCAAGACAAAAACACTACCGCCTAAAGAAAAAAGTTATTTATCCCAATTAATTAATGGTAAAACTTCTTTTGGAGAACGCGTCAGCCGTCGTTTAGAAAAAGATTATGGCATGCCGGCTTTTTATCTTGATAGCATAAATAAAGAGCATATAGACTATATCACGATAGAACTGCTTGATTGGTCAGTTCCTTATGGATATATCTCTTTAAATCATGTCCCGAATGATACTGTCCGTCAGATTGAAATACCGAAAAGTAAATCTGCCTTATGGTTTAGCCATTATCCAACCACTCATCTCAAACTGACCACCATTCATGGCGACAGTATGGAACCAACTTTACCACAAGGAAGTATTGCTTTTGTGGATAGTCATATTCATGAACTAATAGAAGATGGAATCTATGCTTTTATTCTCAAAGGTGAAGCTTACATCAAACGCTTGCAACGCTTACCAGATACGATTAGTGTCAAATCTGATAATCCTTATTATGAATCTTTTATCATTACACCAGATCAGGTACTTGAGAAAGAAATTTATATTGTAGGCAAATTAATCAGTGTATTGCCATTCGGAATAAAAAATCTGTAAATAATTCAATGTTTATATAATTTAAAATACTGAATAAAGATAAGTATTTGAATAATTAAGATTATAATCTTCATCATCCTGGTCATCAAACCAGAGATAAACAATGCCAAACCCGTACTATATTTAATCTGACGGTTTTTTATTAAATACAGGATAAATAACTGCAACACAAGAACAGTATTACAGACAATAAAAAAGCAATGTAATAATTTAATTACATTGCTTAATTATGGTGCCGGCACCAAGAGTCGAACTCGGGACCTTCTGATTACAAGTCAGCTGCTCTACCAACTGAGCTATACCGGCGCTTACCTAATGAGGTGCGAATTATGCTTAATAATCTCCATTAATGCAAGCCCTAAGTGTTTATTTTCTTCAAAAATAAATCAACACAATGTTTTTTAAAATAAAAAATATAAAGACATCTTTTGATTCTTTACCTAGTCAAACAGCAAACAGAATAAACTTTAAGTGAAAACCGATATAATGACGCGATTTTGTTTTCTACGGATCTAAATTATGCCCCATCAAATCAAAATGGCCATTGCCGGAGCACAAATTCTGTTTGTGGCTTTTGGTGCCATGGTTCTGGTGCCATTACTGACTGGCCTGAATCCGGCGTTGGCTTTACTGGGCGCGGGTGTAGGTACATTATTATTTCAATTGTGTACTAAACGCAAAGTACCGGTTTATCTGGGCTCATCTTTTGCGTTTATCGCACCCATTATTTATTCATTACAAACCTGGGGGCTGTCCTCTACCATGTTTGGCCTGTTTGCCGCAGGTTTCATGTACTTTGTTTTTGCCGCATTAATTAAATGGCGTGGGCTGAATACAGTTTATCGTCTTCTACCGCCGGTGGTGATCGGACCGGTGATTATGGTGATTGGTCTTTCTGTTGCTACTGTCGCCAGTGATATGGCTATGGGCAAATCAGGTGGTGAACAAGTGATTCATTATTCACACGCCTTGTTGTTATCTGGCTTTACCTTTGCAGTCACGGTGATCACTACCGTATTTGGCAGCAAAATGATGCGACTGATTCCGATACTGATCGGCGTGGCCGCGGGTTATATTATGGCTTTGTGTACTGGCATGATTGATACCAGCGCCATTGCAGCCGCACCTTGGTTTGCCGTACCACATTTCACTAGCCCGAGCGTCAACTGGCTGGCGGCATTATTTATGCTACCAGTGGCCATTGCGCCCATTATTGAACATATCGGCGGTATTATGGCCATCGGTAAAGTAACCAATAATGATTATATTAAGGACCCGGGTCTGCATCGCACATTAACAGGTGATGGTATTGGTGTCTGTGTTGCTGGTTTAATTGGTGGTCCTCCGGTAACCACTTATGGCGAAGTGACCGGTGCGGTTATGATCACTAAAAACAGCAATCCGGTTATCATGACCTGGGCAGCTATTTTTGCGATCTGTATGGCTTTCTTTGGTAAATTTAATGCTTTTTTAGCTTCAATACCCTTACCGGTTATGGGCGGGATCATGCTTTTGCTTTTTGGTACCATCGCCTCTTTAGGTCTGAAGACGCTGATTGATGCCAAAATTGATTTATTATTACCGCGTAATCTGGTGATTGTCAGTTCGGTTTTAACTGTTGGTATTGGTGGTATGGTAGTCAAATTCGGTAGTATGGCTTTTGCCGGCGTGGGTTTATGTGCCTTGCTGGCCATTATTCTGAATCTGGTACTTCCTGAGCGTCAGAAAACATCTTCTTAGCATCTCTCAACCCAAATCAATAGTCATGGTGATTTTTGGTTTGGGTTTCTTTTAGCATGATAGTTTATTAAAAATAAAATCAATAAATTAGCTCATGCTTAATAATGATATTATTTTTTTGTATCATTTCAGATTACCTTGTTTTTTATAAAAATAAAAACAATGATTTCATTTAGTAAACCATAAAAACTATTCTGTCAGATAAAATATCATTAGCTGGAATAAAAGATTTCATTTACAATCTTCACAAAACACAAGTTCATTATGCAACTCTGACCAGCCATCCATTCATTTTTCAATGAATTCTCGGATGGTGTTTTAAATTTTGTAAACGATTAATTGCTTTTTTAATGATTTTTAGAATATATGACCGACAGTTATCAGTTTAAAGCGCATGAACGGCCATTAATGGCCGGTTCACCTGCGACACCGGATCACCCGATAAGACGTATGGTATGGTACGGTATTATTGGTACACTGGTCGGTCTGACTGCCGGACTTACCAACGGCCTCATGCTGGCCAATCTGCCCCAAATTCAGGGTTTTCTGGGTCTGACACCAGAAGAAGGTGGCTGGATTCAGGTTTCCTACTATATGTTTAGCGCCATCATCAGTGTGATGTTGTTTAAAATCCGTCAGAATTTTGGTTTAACCCGATTTGTCCGCTATCTGATCATTGGTCTGATCGGAACCAACTGTTTACAATTCTTCTTTCATTCATATCATACAGAATTGATCGCGCGTGGCATGAGCGGTCTGGTTGGCGGTAGCCTGAACAGCCTTGCCATGTATTACATGATGCAGGCATTACCTCCTATCCATCGGGGTAAGGGTATGGTACTTGGTCTGGGGCTCACCCAGTTAAGCCAGCCTTTGGCGCGTTTTATTTCACCGTTGATTCTGCATCACGAACAATTCCAGCTTATTTTCAGCTTTCAGGCCGGCCTTGCGTTAATGGTTTGTGCTTCTGTATGGCTATTGCCCATTCCCCCTGGTTTTATTGACAAAACCTTTGAAAAACTGGATTTAATCAGCTTTCCGTTGATGGCTACCGGCATTGCCTGTATTTCATCGGCAGCCACACAGGGGCGGATTGTCTGGTGGGATAAGAGCTGGATTGGCTGGTTATTGGTGGTTGGTTTTACCTGCTGCATGCTGTCCGTCATCATCGAATACAACCGTAAGAATCCCATGTTTGACATTAAATGGATGCTACATGGCAATGGTATGCTTCAGGTGGCTATTTTCGGTTCCTTGATTCGTATGGCTTTATCGGAACAGAATATGGGTGCGGCCGGTTTATTAACCGCAGTTGGCATGGGTGCAGATCAGATGGTGCATTTCTATATGGTCACTACCTGTGGTGCGGCACTGGGGCTAATGGTTAGCTTTCTGACATTTAAACCCACTGAAATCAAATTGCCGCTCATGCTTTCATTTACCTTAATTGCCATTGCTTCTTTTATGGAAATCGGTCAAAACCAATGGTCGCGTCCCGTGAATTTCTATATACCGGAATTCATGATTTCATTTGCTTCGCTGTATTTTTTCGGGCCGGTGATGATGGAAGGTATTTTACGTGCCATGGCCAAAGGGCCAGCATACATCATGAGTTTTTCGGCCGTCTTCGGATTTTCTCAAACGGTAGGCGGCCTGATCGGCTCGGCCATATTAAATGCCTTTCTCACCATCCGTACCCGTATGCACTTAATCAACGGCGCAGACTCTGCCTATCTGACCGACCCCATGGTTAATCAGCTCATCCAGAATAAAGCCAATGCCGTGGCCTCAATGAGCACAGATACTACATGGAATCATGCTTATGCAGTCAGTCAAGTAGTACAACAGGATTCATTACAGGCACAACTGGCTGCCTACAACGATTTATTTGTGGTAGTGGGTGGCGTATCTTTAGTCTGCGGACTGATTGTCGGACTACAATGGTGGTGGTATAAAGCGCACCATACACATCCATTAGAAAAAGAATTAAAGGCTTTCGCCCAATTGCGTCAGAAAGCCATTCAGGGGCCTCCTCCAATAATAAAATAAATATTTAAGGAATGTATGAAAACATCACAAACACCCACAGATGAAACCATAAGTAAATCCACTTATGTAGAAGACTTACGTCAGGTAGGTTCTGCCCGTCCGGATACAAAAGAGTCCCAATCTTCTGAAAAGCACACTGCCCAAAATGCAACACAACAAACCAATCCTGCAAATAACACTCAGGTGAAATCAGCATCACAATGGCATCCGCCTCAACACAAACGCTGGGTGACCATGGGACTGATTGCATTGTTAATCATTGGCGTCATGCTGATTCTTAATGCTTGGAAGCTGCCACCTTTTCAAGGTTCAATGGTCAGCACCGATAACGCCTATATCCGTGGCCAGACCACCGTCATCAGCCCGCAGGTAACCGGTTATGTCACCAAAGTCTATGTACAGGACTTTGATCATGTACAGGCTGGCCAACCATTGATTCAAATTGATGACCGGATTTATCGTCAGAAAGTGGCCGCTGCTGAAGCAGGTATTAATATTCAGGACAGTACTTTAGCCAATTTTGATCAGAACCGCAGAAGTAAGGAAGCTACCCTAGTCTCACGGCAGGCGGATATTGCCAATGCCAAGGCACAGTTACAACGTGCTCAGGCTGATATGAACCGGGTTAATGCGCTGGTGGCCGATGGTTCTTTATCATTACGCGAGCGCGACCAGACTTTAGCCACCTTAAAACAAGCGCAAACGGGTCTGGCTGAAGCTCAGGCGCAATATAAAGTGGCTGAGGAAGACCTGAAAAGCACTTTTGTCGGCAAAAAAGGACTGGAGGCCAATGTCAATAATGCCAGAGCACAATTGGGACTGGCGCAGATTGATTTATCCAACACCGTGGTACGGGCACCGCAAGCAGGACAATTGAGTGAAATCAGCGTTAAAAACGGGCAGCTGGTGAATGCCGGTACACAATTAATGTTTCTGGTGCCGCACAAAAAATGGATTGTGGCCAATTTTAAAGAAGCGCAAACCGCCAATATTCGTCTGGGTCAGCCTGCCTGGTTTAAAGTTGATGCCCTTAACGGCGCAAAAATAAAAGGGGTTGTTGAAAACATTTCCCCAGCGGCAGGTAGTGAATTTTCTGCCATTAAACCGGATACCACCACAGGCAATTTTGTTAAGGTACCACAACGTATTTCGGTACGTATCCGCATTGACGATAAAAATAAATTGTTTTCTCGTTTACGCCCGGGTATGTCGGTTGTCGTGACCATAGACACTCGTAAGGAGCAATAATATGCGGATTCGATTATTGCCTTTGTGTTCGTTAACCCTTATAACTGCTTCTTTATGTGGTTGTATTCCAACCATTCCGGCCAGACCCACCGCTACTCATCTGACCATGCCACAGCAATGGCATGAAAAAATGTCTGCCAGCCATCAGACTATGGATGAACACTGGTGGCAACAACTGAATGATCCTGTGCTGAATCAACTGATTGATCAGGCACTGGCCAACAATACTGATATTGCTATTGCTCAGACGCATGTTCAGGCCGCTCTGGCTCAGGAACATGCAGCACGTGCGGCCTTACTGCCTACACTAGATCTCAATGGCGGGACTACCCGCGCCAAAAGCCTGAATGCTGTTGGTGTGGCCGCCATTGCCCGCACCGAACAACCCACTTTTCAGGCCGCTTATGAACTGGATGTATTTGGAAAAAACCGCAAAGCCTGGAAAGCGGGAAAACTCAACAGACAGGCAACCGAAGCAGCGGCCGCGGCTACCCGAATCAGTGTGATCGCCGCCACCGTCAAGTCTTACATCACATTGCGGGCTTTAGATGCGCAACTGGATTTATTACAACAGACACTGGTGGCGCGTAAACATGAACTGGATATTGCTCAAGCCAAGGCCAAAGTAGGTTATACCTCGCAACTGGAGCTCAGCCAGGCTCAGTCGGAATATGCCGATACATTGCAGCAGATTCCTACTACTGAGGCCAGTATCAGTCAGCAGGAACACGCGCTCAATGTCCTTATTGGTAGCACCAGCCAGACAATCGAGCGTGGATTACCACTGGATAAACTACAGGCGCCGGCGATTCCCGACATGCTGCCCTCAAGCCTAATGCAACACCGCCCGGATATTATTCAGGCCGGCCTGCAACTGGCGGCCAGCGACGCCAGTCTGGCCTCGGCACAGGCACAATTTCTGCCATCAGTCAGTATCAGTGCCAGTTTAGGCCGTGTATTCAGTACCAACCCGATCAAAGAACCGGTAAATATCTGGAGTATCGGTGGCAGTATTCTGGCACCCATCTTTGAAGGCGGTCAGCTTAAAGCCAACTTTGATCAATCGGTGGCCAAGCGCAACGAAGCGGCATGGCAATATCGCCAGACTGTGCTGACAGCACTTAAGGAAGTAGAAGATCAGCTTTCCAGCGGCTATCGACTGCAACAAAAACAAGAGGCATTGGAAATGGAGCGTACTGCGGTGGCCAGAGCCTTGCATTTTGCCCAGAATCGCTATCATATCGGCTACTCGCCTTATCTGGATGTACTGGATAGTCAGCGCAATTTATTAAACGTAGAAAATCAGCTCATTCAGAATCAGGCCAATTACCTTACCTCACAAGTCTCTCTTTATCAGGCTTTGGGCGGTGGCTGGCAGATTCAGCAGCAGCCAGTAAACCACTAACCTCATGAATGATCACCAAATCAATAGGATTTATTCTCCAAACAGTAGCATATTATTTTAAAAGCCTAAAGAGGCATAGTAAAATACTTTCTGTGATTCAATAATGTGATTGGTAATGACTTCTCTTTCCGAACAAATTGAGGCGGTACTACCGCAAACCCAGTGCCGGCAATGTGGTTATGATGGCTGTACACCTTACGCACAGGCACTTGGCCAGGGAAAAGCAGCATTGAATTTATGTACCCCAGGTGGAGTGGCAGTCATACACGATCTGGCTCATTTACTCAATCAACCTGTTTTACCGCCACACGATCTGGTCAAAGCTCAGGCACCTAAAGCCATTGCCGTCATTGATGAACAAGAATGTATCGGCTGTACTGCCTGTATTAAAGCCTGTCCAGTTGATGCCATCATGGGCAGTACCAAACATATGCACACTGTACTGGCTGATGAATGTACCGGCTGTGAATTATGTCTGCCGCCCTGCCCTGTGGATTGTATCGTCATGCAGCCTGTTGCCGATCAATGGCTTCCCCGGGCTCGAACCTTGATTCAGGCACATACAGCGCCAACCAACCCACGATTGGCGGCCGCCAGTCAGGCCAGACAACGACATCAGCACCGGCAAATACGTTTACAACGTCTTTCACAAAATAAACAGGCTGAATTAGAACGGAAAAAAGCGGCTTTACGCCAGCAAACCCAGCAGGTAATCAGGCCATCGGCGTTAAACATCAACACGCAGGCATTGATTGCCAAAGCCATGACACGAGCCCAATCTCAACAGCATCAGCGCCAGGTGCCCGAGAATCAGAATACATTCATGCAACAGCAAATCGCCAAAGCCCAGCAAAAAGCGGCTTATCGGCGTGCTGAACGCGATCTGCAATACGGCACACCGGCACAAAAAGAGGCTGCCTTAAAATGGTTACGTGCTTATAAAAAATGTCAGGAAGAATAAATAATTCATGCCCGCATTGTCATTACTGATGGCTTCATCTACACTGGCAGATATCCCTTTTGCGAGATCAATATGTATCAAAACCGCAGATTTGCACACATCGGTCTTTTAATTAGTCTGATGTGCGGCTTAACGGCATGTGCCCGCCCGGCGCTGTCGCACCAATTATCAACCTTATCCGGTACATGGCAAGTCACCAAGCTAACTGGTGAACCCACGCCCGATAACCAGTCTCGTCTGGATTTTAATCCCGCCACCCATCAATATCATGCTTATTTCGGCTGTAATCATTTTACCGGCCACTATGCTGTTGATCAGCATAAACTGACATTAGCCAGACCAGCAGGAACCATGATGATGTGCGACAATATTGAAGATGAGCGCACAGGCATGGGCACACTTGAATTTGTTCGTCAGTGGCGATTCATGCATGAGACCGATGGCCTGCATTTACAGCTACTGGATGAACAGGGTCATGTGCGTATTGATGCCATTAACCCACCGGTTTCATCTTCAGAGTAACTACCGGTCAGCAGACTGTTTTATTTAGGAGCAGACAAGATCATGACAGAGTCTGCTTCTATTTCTACCGCACGACCATCATGACGATCTACTTCGCCATCAATTCTGACGGTCTGACCAGCATATACAGGCTGACCACGCCAATCCTCATCATCAATTTCCACGACGATGCTGCCAGTATGGTCTTTAACCTCATAGCGTTCATGACCCAGTGAACGCACCAACTGGCCGGTAACCACCACCTTATGATCATCGGGCAATGCTGACACTTTGTGCCAAAGCACTGGCATTAAGCAAAACAGGTTTTGCCATCACCAGGGTATTCAGCCCCAGACACAATCCAGACAATACCACCAAACAAGATAAACGCATTGACTTTTCCTTTTATGCTGTATCAACAATAAAATCTTTTGCCAACATTGATTTAACATTCATTATAAATCATTACACCAACAGGTAGGCCTCTGCTCTGAATCTATCTGTTAATTTTTTAAAATCGACTCAAATGAACGCAAACGCTTATATATGGACAATAATTCAACAATAATTTTCCATGAACTGATCAGATACTGAAATGAAGACCGTACTTTTGCAAACACATTGGCAATCTGGTTAATCAAGCCTAAAGTCATGATACCGGCGGCAATCGAAGGAAACAGAATCACCAGACCAAACAGAATATCCAGCTGAATATACCAAGTACTGACCATATTAAAATAAGCATAATGAAAATACAAACGGAAATAATTGACCCGCACAGATTCAAACAGCTGCTTTAATGTTGCCGGTTTTGCACGTTCCGGATTATCCTCGCCATACACCAATTCTTTACGGTAGGCCGCTTCTACTTTCTGATTATTAAACTGAAGTCCCGGCAGCTTTATTCCTGTCATCATCAGTAATAATGTACCAAACACAGACCAGGCAATGGCGGCCCACACCAAAGAGTGGGATAACTGGCCAATAACCGGTAATGCCGGCACATGTTTGGATAATTCAAACAGAATCGGTAAAAAGGCAATCAATATCATCACCGCCCGCACAAAGCTAACACCCAGATCTTCCATGGTTGAAGCAAAACGCATGGTATCTTCCTGAACCCGCTGAGAAGCACCCTCAACATAGCGTAGTTTGACCCAATGCTCGATATAATAATTATTCATGGCCGAGCGCCAGCGAAAAATATAATGACTGACAAAGAAATCATTTAACATGGATAGGGTCACACCTACCATGGCAATATACAAAAAAACCAGCGAGCCATGATATAAATCCATGATTTGACCACCGCCTTTACCCAGCATAGCCTGAATTAAGTCCCAGAAAGGCCCATACCAAGCATTAACCACCACATTGATCTGCACCATAAACCAAATATTGAATAAAATTAAAGCAGAACCCCATACAGACCAGCGCTGCATGGGGTGCGGGGCGACCAACTGCCAAGAACCGGCAAAAATAACCACCGCCACAATAAACCAAGTGTAAAACCACAGAAACATGGGTGACCAGAAACGGGCAATGCCGATAATAGCGCCGGTTTGTTCATAATCTGCTGGCCAACCAAACCATGTACCCATATGTCGGCCGCCACCATACCAGCACAGCACATTACAAATAGTCCATACAATAGCAGACAAAAAAAACCAGCGTGGTTTAGGAAAAAAACATTGAAACAATTGTTGTATCCTTGATTTCATTGTTTTTAAACAATGATTGATCAACCGAAATGATCTCATTTTTAGTCATTTTATGATTTACCATGAAGACCAGTGAGATCTTAATCAAAAATTTTTTATTTAAATCATATTTTTAAAACCTTGATTAAGTCCATCACCATCTGCGCTGAATGCCTACCCGCCAGTTGCAGAAATTCATCAAAATTAATACTGGCCTCATCATTACCATTATCTGAAATGGCTCTGATCACCACAAAAGATACTGCCTGCTGATAACACACCTGAGCAATGGCTGCCGCTTCCATTTCCACCGCCAAAGCATCAGCAAATAAAGCCGTGATTTGGTTGTGTTGTGTCACACTGCCAATAAACTGGTCACCACTGACAATCAAACCCTGTTGAATATGTGCCTCTTCAAAAGTAGCCGCGGCCTTAACTGCTGCCTGTAATAACTGCGCGTCAGATTTAAACCGGGCGGGTAACTGCGGCACCTGGCCTGGTACATAACCAAAGGCAGTAACATCTACATCATGGTGCGCTGTTTCAGCACCGATCACCACATCACCAATCTGTAAATCCGCAGTCAATGCCCCGGCACTGCCAGTATTAATCACACAAACCGGTTTAAAATGTTCAATCAGAATGGCGGTTGTCATGGCGGCATTGACTTTTCCGATACCACTTAAAGTAATAACCACGTTTTGCTGATTCAGAATACCTGTATAAAAGCACACTGAACCTATCTGACTGTCTGCCCGCTGCTGCAACTGATTCACCAGAATATCCAGTTCAGGCTGCATGGCCGCAATAATCGCAATTCTATTCTGTTGCATTGATTTTCCTTAATTCATTTGATTTCACTGGTCGCATAGTGACCAGTCAATAGCGTCTGATAGCCGATAAATCATACGGCCTATTATGAATGATTTTTAATTATCCGTGCATATAACCGATCTACAGCCATCCCCAGACCACTGCGTCTTACCTGTTTCTGGCGAATCGCTTGTGTCAGCTGCAAAGGTAAACCGCAAAAAACAAACTGCCGCCGTGCCCGTGTCAGTGCGGTATACAATAGCGCCTGATTAAATAAAGGTTCAGAGGCCATCATAGCGGTTTGTGGCGCCAGTAACCACACGCTTTCATATTCAGAACCCTGACTTTTGTGCACCGTAATCGCAAATGCGGTTTCGTGTTCCGGCAACCGGCTTAAAGGTACACTACGGTAGTGTGAACCGGTTTTAAAATAAGCCACCAATCGCTCGGGCTCCTGCTCGTCTGGCAGCACCACCCCTACATCACCATTAAACACACCCACATGATAATCGTTCTGAGTAATTAACAATGGCATACCGGCAAACCAGTTATCCAGTCCGGCATGACCTTTCTGCTGTAAAAAATGTCGATATCCTTCATTAAATGCCTGCGCATCGTTGCGGCGAACCGCCAGTATCATCACATCAGCCAGATGAGTAAACACGGCGGCAATGTCTTTTTGCCTTACTGCCTGCCACCATGTTTCTTGTAATGGATACAACGTCTGATATAACAAGGAGGGCTGTGTATGCCCCCATTGCAATTGTTCTGGAAAATCACCCATGGCTTGTTGTGCGGCCTCACTGTCTGATTGAATACACGCCAAAGCCAAAGCACCAATACCCTGATCCGCCTGAAAGCGATAGCTATGCACCAATGTGGCCACATGCGCACTCATGTGTGCTGTTGGCGACACCGGCAGCGATAAGCCATGACCGAGTAAAGCCGTCAATTGCCGAGCCAGCGCAGGCGTCAGACAAGTAGGTTTTGATAAGTCGCCCAACACATTACCGGCACCCACAGCCGCCAGCTGATTGGCGTCCCCCAGTAAAATCAGCCGCGTGCCCGGTTTTAACGCACGAACCAATAAACGGAACAAAGACAAATCCAGCATGGATGATTCATCCACCACCAGCATATCCACAGGTAACGGGTTAGCCTGGTCATAGGCACATTCCATTAGAGGAGGTTTTAAGCGCAAAAGCCGATGAACTGTCTGCCCTTCCAATGCCATCAATACTGAAGCGGTTTTCTCATCAACAGCAAACTGGGACAACGCCCGATGCAATGCTTGTGCCATGTGCGCCGCGGCTTTGCCGGTTGGCGCTACGAGTGCAATACGCGGCGGATAAAGAGATGACCAAACATACTTCAGCAATAAAGCCAGAATTTTGGCTACAGTTGTTGTTTTACCGGTTCCCGGCCCACCATTGATTAACATAAATGGCTGATATAAAGCCAAAGCGGCGGCAAATTGCTGTTGCCGACTTTGCGGATCGGAAAACCAGCGCTGTAAATCCTCACTGGCTCCAGAGGCAACTGATGAATGGGCATCAGCCATGGCCAGCTGACATAATGAGGCAGCAATATCCTGTTCCAGCTGCCATAACCGTCCCAGAAACAACCGGTTCTGATCCAGAATAAACGGTGCAAAACCATAGGGTGAGCCCACCAATTTTACTGCCTCACTTAAATGAACACAGTGTTCATAGGGAATAACAATATAGCTGTCACCCCGTTCCTGTGCCCACAACAAAGCATCTGCCCAAGGCGCCAGAATAGGCCATTCACCCGCTGCAATACCCATCATAACATCAGCTATCATCGCCAACATCGGGTGCTGTCCCGTTGCCGGCGATGTTATGGTTTTTATTTCTTCAGTCTTGGTCATGCTGCCTGCCATCTATTACCTGTATCATGGATAATTCAATGATTGTGTATCATTAAAATGGTACCAATTGCCCGTCAACCATGGTCAATACCCGGTCAAACCGTCTGGCCAGCTCATCATCATGCGTCACCACCACCAGACTGGCCTGAATTTCAGTTTGCAAATCCAGCATCATATCCAGAATATTGCGCGCATTCTTATAATCCAGATTGCCGGTCGGTTCATCTGCCAAAACGCAGGCAGGATGCGTTACCAACGCTCTGGCAATAGCTGCCCGCTGGCGCTCGCCGCCCGACAATTCACCCGGCCGGTGGGCTGACCGGTTTTGTAAACCCACTTTTTCCAGCATGGCCAAAGCCCGTGCCTGTGCTTCATCCTTAGCCAATCGCCGGATGAGCAGCGGCATCATCACATTTTCCAGTGCGGTAAATTCCGGCAATAAATGATGAAACTGATAGACAAAGCCCAAATGCTGATTACGTAACCGCCCTATATTGGCCTGACTCAGACGGGCAAGTGGTTGGTTCATGAGTGTCACCTCTCCAATCGAAGGCGTATCCAGACCACCCAGAATATGCAGCAAAGTCGATTTACCACTGCCCGAAGCGCCGATAATACTGACACTACTGCCTCGTTCTACACTGAAATCGAGCCGATCCAGCACCGTTACCTGCAAATGGCCATCATCATAGACTTTACTGACGTTTCGACACTCAATGACCGATTGATTTTTATTCATAGCGCAATGCCTCCGCTGGTTGCGTTTTGGCGGCACGCCAGCTGGGATAAAGTGTAGCCAGAAAAGCCAGTGATAACGAAATCAATGCAATCATCCCCACATCCGATAATTCAACATCAGAAGGCAGATAATTAATAAAATAAATTTGCGGGTCAATAATATGAGTACCGGTTAACTGTTCAAAAAAGCCCACGATATGACCAATGTTACTGGCCAGCAACACCCCCAGAATTACCCCTATTAAAGTTCCGAGAAATCCGGCCACTGCACCCTGAATCATAAAAATCCGCATTACGCCTGCCGGTGTCAGTCCCAACGTGCGTAAAATCGCAATATCCGCCTGTTTTTCCGTCACTGCCATGACCAGTGACGACACCAGATTAAAAGCCGCCACCGCAATGATCAGCAATAAAATAATAAACATCATGCGTTTTTCCATCTCCACCGCTTGAAAATAACTGCGATTCTGGTAGGTCCAGTCCCGAATCCATACCTGATTTTTTAATTGTAATGGCACGATACCCTGAATCTGGCTGGGTGCATTTTGCGGGTCGGATAATTTCAAACGCAGGCCGCTGACTGCTTCTCCCATGCGATACAATACCTGTGCATCGCGAATATGAGTGAGTGCCAGACTATTATCCACTTCATAAATCCTGGTTTTCACCAAGCCCACTACCGTAAACTGTTTCAACCGTGGCACCATACCAGCAGGCGTCACATTGCCATCAGGGGTAATTACCGTGACCTTATCACCCACACCAACCCCCAGCGCATCAGCCAGATCTTTACCCAGAATAATGTCAAAGTGGCCAGCCTTCAGATCAGTAAAACGCCCTTGTACCAGATCATGACCATAGTCCACTACTTTGTTTTCCAATACAGGATCAATACCCCGAATCTGAACTCCTCTTACTTCACCGGAATGAGCCAGCAAAGCCTGATCAGCTACATAAGGCGCGGAAGCCAGAACCTGTGGTTTATTCTGTACCAGTTTTTGCAGATCCTGCCAACGCTGATCAAAATTACCCTCATAAAAACCCAGCTCGGCATGTGGCGCCACACTTAATAGCTGATGACGAATTTCCTTCTGAAATCCGTTCATCACCGACAACACCACAATCAATGCCATCACCCCCAAAGCGATACCGATAATGGAAATCAAGGTAATGAATGACATAAAGCCATTACGTTTTTTGGCACGTAAATAACGCAGGCCAATCCACGTTTCCAAAGAAATCATGCGCATCTCATCATTATGTGTCTAATCAAACCCCAATTGTAACCCAGCCATTCTTTGGGCGGCATACTTAGCATGAAGTAAAACGAAATATTCATTTCACCTCATGATTTTTCGAACCGTGTAGCATCAGAATAAAAGATTAATTCAACCAAATATTGATCTGCATCAATATTTACATACATAAAAAACGACTACTTTTTAAGAAAATATCGAATCATTTAATTTACGTTTCATAACAATTTAATTTCATCCTATCTTAGCTGATCTCAAATTTATTTTATAAAATCCTGGCAAATGATCACCATCATAAACATAACCAACTGAAGCATGTACCAATCAAACAGAATATAATTATTTATATTAAATGATTATTTTTTAATAACAAAGTGATATAACCAAGACAAACAATTCAATTTATTAATAAAAATTTTATTTTTAAAATAGTTTCCCACACTCATTTTAATTAACATTAAATTCATTTATTTTAACAAAATTTGTTATTAATTCTTTATGCCCGCTTATTTTCATTAAAAAATAAATCCAGAAATTTTATCTTTTACTGATTTAAAGCGTGCAACAATTAATATACAGGAAGGAAGCTATAGCCTAAAATATGGCTTCCCGTTTTAATTAACGTTAATTGTGTTTTCCGTAATTTTGAGGTCGTTACATGAAATTGAGTAAGCACTCCAAAAAAAGGGTGATGCTGGGTATGCTGATCAGCACGCTGATATTAAGCGGTTGTGATGCAGCTTTGCTCAACCCTAAAGGCCAAGTAGGCCTGGAAGAACGCCAATTGATTCTGACAGCCATAGGCTTGATGTTAATCGTGGTGGTTCCGGTAATTGTAATGGCATTGGTTTTTGCATTTAAGTACCGTGCAAAAAATAATGCCAAGTACTCACCGAACTGGGCGCATTCCAATAAAATCGAGGCAGTAGTCTGGGGTATTCCTATCCTGATCATTCTCACTTTGGGTACGATCACCTGGAAAACCACTCACTCACTGGATCCTTATCGTCCACTGGACAGTGAACAGAAACCACTTGTTGTTGAAGTTGTTTCATTAGACTGGAAATGGTTATTCATTTATCCAGAGCAAGGCATTGCTACAGTCAATGAAATGGCCTTTCCGAAAGGCAGACCGGTGGAATTCAAAATCACTTCCAACAGCGTGATGAATTCATTCTTCATTCCGCAACTGGGCAGTCAGATTTATGCCATGGCCGGTATGCAGACCAAACTGCATCTGGATGCCAATGAAGCCGGCGAATACCGTGGTATTTCTGCCAGCTACAGTGGTAAAGGTTTCTCTGGCATGAAATTTACTGCCATTGCCACACCGGACGAAGCAGGCTTTAATGAGTGGGTAAACAAGGTTAAGCAATCACCCGATACCCTGAACAATATGGCCGCTTTCAATAAACTGGCTGCACCTAGTGAATTCAACAAACCTGAGTATTTCTCAAGCGTTGATCCTAACCTGTTTGGTAAAGTGATCGCAAAATTTGCAAATCACAATATGCCGGCTGCCTTGGCTGCCAGCGACGCCACTCAGGCTGCCAGCAGTGCCGAATAAGCTTGTGAGGAAATAAAATGTTCGGAAAATTATCTTTAGCAGCAATACCGTTCCAAGAGCCCATTGTCATGGTAACGATTGCCGCCATCATTGTTATTGGTATAGCAATCGTAGCGGCCATTACGTATTTCCATAAATGGACGTACCTCTGGAAGGAATGGTTTACATCCGTAGATCATAAACACATCGGTATCATGTACATCATTCTGGCCGCAGTCATGCTGGTGCGTGGTTTTGCTGATGCCGTGATGATGCGTAGCCAGCAGGTTCTGGCTTCTGGCAGTACCGGAGAGGGCTTTCTGCCACCACATCATTATGATCAGATCTTTACCGCCCACGGCGTGATCATGATTTTCTTTGTGGCCATGCCTTTTGTGATTGGTCTGATGAACTTCATCATTCCATTGCAATTGGGTGCTCGTGATGTGGCCTACCCTTTTTTGAATAATCTGGGTTTCTGGTTTACCGCTGTCAGCGTGGTATTGGTCAATCTGTCACTGGGTTTGGGCGAATTCGCACAAACCGGCTGGCTGGCTTACCCACCGTTATCCGGTCTGGAATTCAGTCCCGGTGTAGGCGTTGATTACTGGATCTGGAGTATTCAGATATCCGGTATCGGCACCACCATCAGTGCGGTTAACTTTATTGCTACCGTATTAAGAATGCGCGCACCAGGCATGAGCCTGATGAAAATGCCTATTTTCTGCTGGGCATCTTTCTGTAGCAATATTCTGATCCTGACTTCCTTCCCTATCCTGACCGTTAGTGTTGCCTTACTAACACTGGATCGTTATCTGGGCACCCATTTCTTTACCAATGAACTGGGTGGCAACATGATGATGTACATCAACCTGATCTGGGCATGGGGTCATCCAGAAGTGTATATTCTGGTATTGCCTATTTTTGGTGTATTCTCAGAAGTTACCGCCACTTTCTGTCGTAAACGCATGTTCGGCTATACCTCTATGGTATGGGCTACAGTGTGTATTACCATCCTGTCTTTCATTGTATGGTTGCATCACTTCTTTACCATGGGTTCCGGTGCCAACGTCAATGCTTTCTTCGGTATCGCCACCATGATTATTTCTATCCCGACCGGGGTAAAAATATTCAACTGGTTATTCACCATGTATGAAGGCCGTATTTCTTTCCATGTTCCCATGTACTGGACTATTGGCTTTATCATCACCTTCTCTGTAGGTGGTATGACTGGTGTATTATTGGCTGTGCCAGGTGCAGACTTTGTTTTACACGGCAGTGTGTTCCTAGTAGCTCACTTTCACAACACCATTATTGGTGGCGTGGTATTTGGTCTGTTTGCTGCGGTCAACTACTGGTTCCCGAAAATGTTCGGTTTCAAGCTGAACGAATTCTGGGGTAAATGTGCATTCTTCTGCTGGTTTATCGGCTTCTTTGTGGCCTTTATGCCATTGTATGCCTTAGGCTTCATGGGTATGACACGTCGCATCAGTCAGCACATTGATCCGGCTTTCCATACTTTATTATGCGTTGCCGCTGCCGGTGCCGCATTGATTGCTCTGGGTGTGGTATGCATGGTTATCCAGTTAGTGGTTTCCATCTATAATCGCGCTCAATTGCGTGATGTTACCGGTGACCCATGGGATGGCCGTACGCTGGAATGGGCGACCTCTTCTCCTCCGCCATTTTATAATTTTGCTACCGTTCCTCAGGTTGAAGAACGTGACGCATTCTGGGATGAAAAGGAAAAAGGCATTGCCTATAAGAAACCGGCACATTACGAAACCATTCATATGCCTAAAAATACGGCAGCAGGTATGGTGATTGCTGTATTCTCCATGATTGCAGGTTTCGCTTTAATCTGGCATATTTGGTGGATGGCCATCATTGGTCTGGCTGGTATGATCATTGCCCTGATCGCAAAAAGTTTCGATGAGGACGTTGATTACTACGTGCCAGTGGCAGAAATTGAAGCCATTGAAGCCAAACGTTTTGATGCATTAACTAAAGCAGGACTGAAATAATGTCAACTGATACCGTGATTCACGCCGATGTGCATGCACATCACGACAACGGACCGCTGAAAGTATTCGGGTTCTGGGTCTATCTGATGAGTGACTTGATTTTGTTTTCTTGTCTGTTTGCCACCTACGTTGTGCTGCTACCCGGCACAGCAGGCGGCCCTACAGGCAAAGACATTTTCGAATTGCCATTTGTTCTGGTCGAAACTTTCGCGCTGTTGTTAAGTTCTATTACCTATGGCTTTGCCATTTTAGCCATGAACAAAAAACAGCCCAGTCAGGTACTGTTATGGTTAGCAGTAACCTTTGTATTCGGCGCCTGCTTCATTGGCATGGAGTTGTATGAATTCCATCATCTGATTGCCAATGGCATGGGTCCTGACCGCAGTGGTTTTCTGTCTGGCTTTTTTGCTCTGGTAGGTACACATGGTTTACACGTTACAGCCGGTCTTATCTGGATGGCTGTCATGATGATTCAGGTTGCCTCTCGTGGTTTAACCAGCGTTAATCGTACTCGTTTAGCCTGTTTAAGCCTGTTCTGGCACTTCCTGGATATCGTGTGGATTTGTGTGTTCTCTGTTGTTTATCTGATGGGAGTTGCACTATGAGCCAATCCAACCATCAAGACCATATTCCACAACACGGTAGCGTGAAAACCTACGTGATTGGTTTTGTACTGTCAGTGATACTGACCCTGATTCCCTTTATCATGGTTATGAAGGGCTGTGCTCCTCAAAGTACGCTACTGGCCGTGATTGCCATTACCGCTGTGATACAGCTGGTTGTTCAACTGGTGTGCTTCCTGCATTTGGGTACCGCACCGGACGAACGCTGGAATCTGGTTTCCTTTATCTTCACTGCCATCGTTATTATATTGCTGGTAGGCTTGTCGATTTGGATTATGTGGAGCCTAAACGCCAATATGGTAGCAGGCTAAAGGTTTTTCATGCTTAAGTCGTACCTGCAAGTAACCAAGCCAGGTATTATCGTCGGCAACCTTATTTCGGTTGCCGGCGGTTTTCTACTTGCCTCCAAAGGCAATGTGAATTATGTCCTGTTTGCGCTTACTTTATTAGGCGTCTCTTTAGTCGTTGCCTCGGGTTGTGCGTTCAATAATCTTATTGACCGTGATATTGACCCCAAAATGGAACGAACTAAAAACCGGGTACTGGTTAAAGGTTTGGTTTCTCCACAAATTACCTTTATCCTGGCTACCTTATTGGGATTAGCCGGCTTTGCCATACTGTATTTTGGTGCCAATGCACTGGCCATGTGGTTATCCATCATGGGGTTTGTTGTCTATGTGGGGATTTACAGTCTCTACATGAAACGTCATTCTGTTTACGGTACACTTATTGGCAGTCTGTCTGGTGCCGCGCCACCGGTCATTGGCTACTGTGCGGTCAGTCATCAATTTGATGCAGGTGCATTAATTCTCTTGGCTATTTTCAGTTTATGGCAGATGCCTCATTCCTATGCTATTGCCATTTTCCGCTTTAAGGACTACCAAACAGCACATATTCCCGTATTGCCTGTAGTTAAGGGAATCGCTGTGGCCAAACACCATATTACCCTCTATATTGTGGCCTTTATGTTTGCCACATTGATGCTGTCCATTGTTGGCTATGCCGGATATAAATATCTGATTGTTGCCACTTGTGTCAGTATCTGGTGGTTATATATGGCATTATCAGGCTATAAAGCAGAAAATAATGATAAGGTCTGGGCACGTAAATTGTTTGTCTTTTCTATTATCGCTATTACCGCGCTAAGTATCATGATGTCGGTTGATTTCATTACGCCATCTACCCAGACTATGCTGAGTTTTGTTGGTTAAAAATAGAAATTCATTTACCGTTCATATACAGACCTACCCCTACCTGCCTTTGTTTATATTACAATAGGCAGGTTTTTCCATTATCACACAGCCCATCTATTCCATGACTGCCAAAAATACCGATATTCACATGAACACACACGAACTCAGAGCCACATGGGGGCTGGGTTTGGTATTTTCATTACGCATGTTGGGTATGTTTATGGTTTTACCGGTATTGACGACTTATGGCATGGCATTACAAGGTGCCAGTGAGACATTGATCGGCATTGCCATCGGCATTTATGGTTTAATGCAGGCTTTATTACAAATTCCATTTGGTTTATGGTCTGACAGACTGGGGCGTAAACCCCTGATTGTCGGTGGTTTGGTTGTTTTCACTCTGGGCAGTGTTATTGCGGCCATGACCCACTCCATCTGGGGCGTTATTCTGGGGCGTGCATTGCAGGGTAGCGGCGCCATTGCCGCAGCAGTGATGGCATTGCTGTCCGATTTAACCCGCGAACAAAATCGTACCAAAGCCATGGCCTTTATTGGCATCAGTTTTGGCATCACGTTTGCCATTGCCATGGTTACCGGGCCGGTAATCACTCATTATATTGGTCTTAACGGTTTATTCTGGGTGATTGCAGCTTTGGCCGCATCAGCCATCTTACTCACACTCTTTTTTGTGCCCGACAGTAATAGCCATACATTGAACCGCGATTCAGGCATCGTCCGTGGCAGTTTTCAGAAGGTGATACACAATTCACGTTTAGTCAAACTGAACCTGGGCATTTTCTGTATGCATTTTCTACTGATGTCAACGTTTATCGCCCTGCCCTTACAACTCAAACAAACCAGCCTGCCAGACTCAGAGTATTGGAAAATCTATCTGTTTACCATGCTGGCAGCTTTTATCTGCGTATTACCACCCATTATTTATGCTGAAGCCAAACGAAAAATGCGATTGGTTTTCACCAGCTGCATTGGTTTATTGATTCTGGCGCAAGGTATTTTATGGTGGGCAGAGGCAAACTTATACTCATTAATTGTCGGCGTATTGATCTTTTTCATTGCTTTTAATCTGATGGAAGCGTTATTACCGTCTTTAGTCAGCAAAGAAGCACCGGCCGGTTTTCGGGGTACTGCAATGGGAGTTTATTCTACCAGCCAATTTCTGGGCGTGGCCTGTGGCGGTAGCATAGGTGGCTGGCTAGCCGGCCATCTGGGTGCGCCGCTGGTATTTCTTGCCGGCGCCGGTCTGGCATTTTTATGGTTTTTACTGAGCCTGACCATGCAAGAGCCGCCCTATTTATCCAGTTTACGCTTAACCCTACCGGCCAATGCCATCTGGCCGGATAATTTACAGCCCATATTATTGCAGCAAAATGGCGTTCATGAAGTACTGATTGTGCCTCAGGAAAACAGCATTTACATTAAAATAGACAATAAAATCACGAACAGACAAAAATTAGAGCAACTGCTTGATCAGCTGCTGCAATAAGCAGTATTCTGATTTTTATGATTACATTTATAAAAATATAGATCAACGACAGATATCCGGCTAAATAAAACCATGGATGATTCAATGGTTGATGAAATGATATCCGATTTATCAATAAAAATTCAGTAAACGCATAAGCTGATCAAACGATTCGGCTTTGAATAAATGCAGAAACAAATAACCTGAATCAACTCAATATTGATTCAGGTTAAATAACAATAAAATTTTCTTTCGTTTAAAACATTTGCTTAAATAGCATCGGCTATCTGTATCCCCCCAGACAAAGCATCATGTATATAAAATAATACACGATGTTTTTAGTGGTACTATTTCAATTACCCCTCAGCGCTTAGCTGCTGCTCTCTTCAATAATTGATCACCTGCATGCACAGGCAAAGATAAACAACCACTCACGCCAATACAAACCAGAATGGCCATCAGCCAGCAAGCCATCTGATAAATACCCAGATACTGCCATATATCATAACGCTGCAACCACGTTGCTACTGCAATCGCTAATGCGCCTATAGATATGCCCATGCCGGTATTCATTTGCAGCACTACGGAAAATAAAGTAGTAGCATCGCGCATATCCGGATCAGGTACATCAGCAAAAGCAATCGAATTCAAAGCGGTAAACTGCACAGATCGGGACATACCGGCCACAAATAACGCTACCGCCATCAACCAATACGGTAAATCAGCATTTAATGAACCCATAATCATGAATCCCAAAGCCAGTAAAAGACCATTGCCTGCCAATATGTTTCTGAAACCAAAATAGCGCATCAATGGGGTAGTGGCTGGTTTCATCAATAAATTGCCGGCAAACAACCACAATAGCATACTGCCCGATTTCACCGCAGACCAGCCAAATCCCAGTTGAAACATCAAAGGCAAAATAAAAGGCGCAGCTGCAATGGCAATCCGGAAGAATGAGCCCGAAATCAGCGTAAGCCGGAAGGTCTGTTGTTTCAGTGGCATCAGGCCAAATAAAGGATGGCGAACACGACGCATATGCCGGACTGTCAGAATCAGCATACCTATGCCAAAAATCAGTATGCCCAAAGCCATCCATTTGGAAATATCTTCCCGGCTGGCCAGTTCCACCCCGCTCATAAACAGTGTAAAGCCGATACCACTCAGGAAAAATCCGCTCCAGTCAAATGCACCCACTGGCCGACTGCCCGACTGAATCAACCATAACGCCGCCATGAGCGCCAATAGCCCCAATGGCACATTAATTAAAAATATCCAGTGCCAGCTCCAATGCATGCTGATCCAGCCGCCCAGCACCGGCCCCAGTAATGGTGCGGTCAGCGCTGGCCAAGTCAGAATGGCAATAGCACTGACCATTTGTGATTTAGGCGTATCGCGCAATACCACCAGTCGACCCACCGGCACCATCATGGCGCCGCCAATCCCTTGTAAAATACGCGCCAAGGTAAACATGGTCAGATTCTGGCTGAGCGCACATAAAACCGAGGCCAAAGTAAAGATAATAATGGCAGTAGAAAAAATCAGTCGTGCACCAAACCGATCCGTAGCCCAGCCGCTGACAGGAATCAATACCGTCAGCGCCACTAGATAGGAAGACAGACCCAGCGATAAATAAGTAGACTGCGTATGAAAATCCTGCGCCATGTACGGGATCGCGGTAGTAATAATGGTCGCATCCAGATTTTCCATGAAAAAAGCGGCTGCTACCAATAAAGCAATCAGTATTCTTCGATTTAAAAATATAGCCATAGTCTTTTAGTTATCATTGATCAGGAATATTGCCTATAATGCTTGCCAGATTAGCTGAACTCATACTGTAGCATTCATACTCAATTTAGCATAATGAATATTTATCTTCACCGTTATAACACAGCCATATTCTTTTTTCATTGAAATTATTATGTCTGCACAGCAAAACATCCTACTGAATTGAAAAAATAAAAATAGCCCGCATCAGCACAGTGATGCGGGCTAGGATTGCTGCCTTTACTCAGAAAAATTAACTTACTGCTTTAAAAATATTCATTATTTCATCTGCCAGCATATGCTGTGTATCCACCACTGAAGTGGCACCCGCCTGTAAAAAGGCTTGTCGATCATCGCTATTGATACTGAAAGTAATAATATTTAATTGCGGATTTAAAACCCGTGCCGCCTGTATCAATGCCACTGTTTCTGCATGTTCCGGCGCACTAATGATCAGATTTCTGGCTGTTTGTACATAAACGGCTTCCAGCATACCTTCAGATAAAGCATGTCCGTAGGCCACTGGAATCTGACGCGCCCTTAATTCTGTGGCCAGTGCCAGATGGTTTTCCTGCACATAGACTGTTTCATCCATCTTTTGCAGATAATCCAGAATACTCTGGCCAACTTTATTGGCACCGATCAATACCGTGTGATCAGACACCGGCGGCGCGATCACCATATCTTCGCCGGTAAACAAAATAGATACAGGCTCAATCGGTGCGGCCACTTTGGCATATGGCCGGCTGGACAATGCTTCATTGTCTGGCTGTTTGGCTGCCTGACCGGTCTCTTTGTCTTGATTATGCTTTATCTGATAATGATTTAACCAGACAAACAAAAATGGATTAACCACAATTGAAATCAGCGCACTGCCCAGAATCAGGTCACTGGCGAGTGCGGGCAGGATTTTGTATACCGCCCCCAGACTGGCAATCATAAATGAAAATTCGCCGATCTGTGCCAAAGCCACAGCAATGGTCAGCGCAGTGGGTTTGGAATAACCCAGCAAACGCACAATCAGAAAAGCCCCCAGACTCTTACCCACCACCACAATCAATAATGTAGCCAGCAACAACCAAGGCTCACGAATAATAATACTGGGGTCAAACAGCATCCCCACAGACACAAAGAACAATACCGTAAAGAAATCGCGTAATCCGCCTGACGCCTCTTCAGCCGTATGATTCATACTGGTTTCACTGATGATGGCACCGGCAAAAAACGCCCCCAAAGCGAAAGACACGCCAAACAGATAATTGGCCAGAATGGCACAACCCAGCGCAATAGCCACCACCGCCAGCCGAAATAATTCAGGACTGCCTGTCCCCACCACACGCTGTAAAGACCAGGGAATCAAACGGCGTCCCAGCAGCATCATAACCACAATAAAAGCCACAATCTGAATACTGGTTTTACCCAGTAAATACATCAATTCCGTACTCGAAACAGCGCCCTGACCAGATAAAATAGGCGCCAGTGCCGGAATCATCACCAACACAAACACCATGGCGATGTCTTCCACAATCAGCCAGCCAGTAGCAATACGCCCACGGGTTGAATCAGCCAGATGCCAGCGTTGTAAGGCGGCAATCAGAACCACTGTTGAGGCACAAGATAACGCCAGACCGAACACAATGCCACTGCCGATACCCCAGCCGGCCAGCCACGCCAGAAAAACCCCCAGTAAAGTCGCCAGAATAATCTGAATCAGTGCACCTGGCAGTGCCACGCGTTTAACAGCCAGCAGATCACGAAACGAAAAGTGTAATCCGACCCCAAACATCAACAAAATCACCCCCAATTCAGCCAATTGCTGCGATAAATGCATATCAGCAGTAAAACCATTGGTATAAGGGCCGACCATGATGCCCGCCAGAAGATAACCCACCAATGGTGGCATGCGTAACTTCTGGGCAGCAAAACCGAAGATAAAGGCGAAAAACAGACCACCAACGATGGTTTCAACCAAAGGGAATGAATGATGCATTGCGTTCCTATTGTGATAATTATTGAGATTTAGTAAATATTATAATATTAAATGATCGTAGTTTACTTATAAAATCTTTTATCATCATATCGACAAATTTTACTTAGTTTTTACGGATTTTCAGTTAATTTATATCCGATTCATCTGCATAGCCAGTTAAAACATAAACTGCATAATGCATCAATCAGATCACTGTAAATGCATATTCGGACTATCAGCCTAAATAACTTGTAAGAATTTACAATAAAATGAATTCAGCTTATATTAAATATTATTAACATAAACTAAAATAGTTGATTGACTATTTATCAGCAACATTTTATTCAGCAAGGGAGCATGATATGCAGCATGTCAGAATTCCTCCGGTGGTCACTTTCCCGGGGAATAACGCTATTTTTATTACTCTTGGCATACACAATAACGATTCAGCTCATCAGGCCGTTCTTGACTTTGCCGCCAATTTTTCTGCATTACTGCGCAGTTTCAATAATCGTTTTCATGGTGAGCATTTTAATGCTCTACTCGGCATTGGTTCCGATGGCTGGGATCGACTGTTTCCGAATCAGCCCAAACCTAAAGAACTGGTTCCCTTCACTGAAATCAAAGGCGCCCGATACACAGCAGTTTCTACTCCGGGTGATCTGTTTTTTCATATTCGGGCAGACAGACATGATATTTGTTTTGAATTTGCCGCCATTATTCAGGAACAACTGGCCAACGCCACTTATGCCATAGATGAAACCCACGGCTTTCGTTATCTGGACGGACGCGCCATCATCGGCTTTGTGGATGGTACCGAAAATCCGGAAGATGTATTAAAAGCTGATTATGCTTTAGTCGGCGCTGAAGATCCGCAATTTCGTTACGGCAGTTATGCGTTTACTCAGAAATATCTGCACAATATGGAAGCTTGGCGGGCTATCGGCTATGACGAACAGGAAAAAGTTATTGGCCGGCATCGCTTTAATGATATTGAACTGACGGACGCGGAAAAACCAAAAAACGCTCATAATAATGTCAGCAAAGCCTATGATGCGGAAGGTAATGAATTAAAGATTGTTCGCGCCAATGTGGCTTTTGCCAATGCCACCAACAATGAGTACGGTACCTTTTTTATCGGTTATGCCCGTTCATTTTCTACCACCCGGCAAATGCTGGAACATATGTTTACAGGCAATGAAGAAGGTTACACTGATCGTTTACTGGATTTCAGTACCGCCATCAGTGGCTGTCTGTTTTTTGTTCCTTCGCCGGATTTTCTGGATAATATTTCAGCTTAAACAATCCATTGTCTCAGAATTGTTATTCAATGGTAGAATCAGATATTAATGAATCGAATAAATTGGCATAAACATTTTGCATATATGTTAATTTGTTATTTCTATATATAAGGAAATTCCATCAATATGGGTAGTGTGCTTTTTTTACAGGCAATCACCGTGATTTTTGCCTTGTCCATTGTGACAACATTACTGAATAAACGCTTATTTGGTATGCCACAGGCCATTGGCGTGCCCATTGTTTCCGCATTGCTGGTTTTTGCTTTGCAATGGGGCATGAATTTATTCGGTCACAACCATTTTATTCATGTGGACATCAGTGCACTGCGCGCAGCGGTGGGTCACGTTAATTTCTATGATTTTCTGGTCAATGGTGTTATCTGCTTTATTCTGACATCGTCCGCATTGAAATTTAAAATCTCCGACCTGAAACGCTACTGGCGCCAGATTCTGATTCTGGCTACCTTAGGTTTATTATTGTGTTCCTTGCTGTTTGGCGGTCTGCTTTACGGTTATCAGTATCTTTTGCGTGAACATGTGCCTTTACTGGTTTTACTGTTACTGGGCTCTGCGCTGGGCGCCACTGACCCCATCGGTATCAAGGGGGTATTAAGTGCCATGCGGACACCACGTCATCTGATGGTTAAGCTGGAAGGCGAATCTCTGTTTAATGATGCCATGTGTATTGTGGTCTTTATGACTCTTTTAAAAATCATTAATGGCCATCATGTTTCTGTCGGCGAAGTATTTGAGGATTTTTTCTATGAAATCTTTATGGCAGCCATTATTGGTTTTGTATTCGGGCTGGCTGCGCTGCGGCTTTTACGCGGTAAGCACGAAAAAGAATCTTTGATTCTGACCACTGCCCTATTAGCTTCCGGTTCTTATCTGGTGGCCTTTCTGGCTCATGCCTCAGGACCTATTGCCTGCGTGATCGGCGGTCTGATTGTCGGCAATAAATGGCAGGAATTACTGGAAAAGCAGGAAATTGATGAAGTCAATAATTTCTGGCATGCAGTAGAAGGCATTATTAATTCATTCCTGTTTACCCTGATTGGTCTGGAACTCTTTCTGGTGGACATCAGTAAACCTTTGGTCATGGGCGGCATTGTTGCCTTTTTACTGTTACACATCAGCCGTTTTGCCGGCAATTTTCTGGCTTTCAGCCTGTTTCCGAAAGTGCATAAAAAAAGCTATCATGGCAGTCTGGTCATTTTGTCCTGGGGCGGCGTTCGCGGTGGCATTTCGCTGGCATTGATTCTGGCCGTAGCCAACATGCCGGCTCTACAGCCTTACAGTGATATTCTGGTAGGCTATACCTTTATCTGTGTATTGCTGTCCGGCGTGGTGTGTGGTTTGGGTTTACCCGAAGTGATGAATGCTTATTATCATAATCCCAATGAACCCAAAACCGGTTTTCGTGGCTGGTATCAGCGCCAGTGTCATCGTTTTAATCGTACTGGCGTCATGTATAACATCGAAGACCGTGCCGATGGCTCAGAATTTATTTCCGTCTACAATCCAGTGGCGGTGGCTACCGCTGCTGCCGATGCAGATGCCGAAATTGCCCTGACCCCTACGGAGCTGAAACAAAAAGTAGATAAACTGGAAAATCCGGATAATTTCTGATTTCTCTGATCTTATCCATCCCAAAACACAGGCAGCCATCCGGCTGCCTGTTTATTATTAATGATTACTGTAACCGTCTTATACTGATTGATCTAATTGCTGGCGGATATAATTTTTTACTGCAGAGGCATCATTATCCAGCACCACGACCCGTTGCGGCAAATCCTCTAATCCGGCTAATGCTTCGGGACGCGGAATATTGATTTTTTCACCAGGCAAAGCCTCATGAATGGTGGATTCAAATTTGGCCGCCAAGGCAGTTTCCAGGCAAATCACTACTTCACCAGCCTCACGCAACGCTAAGGCCACTTTAATACCATCAGCAGTATGCGGATCAATTAAATCATTCTCTTCACGATATAAATACGCAATGGTCTTTAACCGATCTGAGTGGGTGCTTTTCGCCGAAACAAAACCATACCGATGATGAATTTTATCCAGTAAATCACTCAAATCAAACCCCTGCCCCTGGCTAATCTGTGCCCATAGCTGACGCACTTTGGCGGCATCCCGATCCAGTAAATCAAATATAAACCGTTCAAAATTGGAGGCTTTGGAGATATCCATTGAAGGGCTGGAAGTCACAAAGGTTTGATCAGCAGTCCGCGGTACATACCGGCCGGAACGGAAAAATTCGTCCAATACGTCATTTTCATTGGTGGCTACCATCAGGCGATGGATGGGTAAACCCATACTGCGGGCAATATGGCCGGCCAGTACATTACCAAAATTACCACTGGGTACACAGAAAGAGACTTTTTGCTCATTACTGAGGGTAGCGGCAAAATAACCTTTGAAATAATACACAATCTGAGCCATGATGCGACCCCAATTAATCGAATTAACCGTACTCAGGTGATAATGCTGTTTAAAATCTGCATCATTGTGTAATGCTTTGACAATGTCCTGACAATCATCAAACATGCCTTTAACCGCAATATTATAGATATTATGGTCTGGCAGACTGTACATCTGCGCGCGTTGAAAATCACTCATTCTGCCATGGGGCGACAGCATAAATACATTGACACGTTGTTTGCCCCGCAAAGCATATTCAGCCGCTGAACCGGTATCGCCACTGGTGGCACCGATAATATTCAGGTATTGCTGATCACGGCTTAAAACATATTCAAATAAATGTCCCAGTAACTGCATGGCCATGTCTTTGAAAGCCAGGGTCGGGCCATTGGATAAAGCCTCAATTTTTAAACCATTGCTTAATGTGCGCACCGGTGTGACATCAGAGGTGCCAAAAGTCTGTGTAGCATAAGTTTTGGCAATAATGCCTTTCAGATCATCACGATCAATGTCTGTAGCAAATAAACTGATGATTTCAAAAGCCAGATCAGGATAACTTAGTTCACGCCATTGATGCAGAGTCATGTCATCAATCTGAGGATATTCTTCGGGCAGTAATAAACCGCCATCTTCAGCCAGCCCCGTCAGCAAAGCCTGACTGAATGTTCTGGCCTGACTCTGACCGCGTGTACTAATATATTTCATTCTTTCTCCAATCAATTATTTAAATCATTCATCGAGGTGTCGCTGGCACAAAACACCAGCGTGCGCGCTGAAACGAATGCCATACGGAATACCGCCGCTTTGAACTGATCCGTTTCACCATATTTTCAAAAGCCAATTATTTACTGCTTTGGGCTCAATACAGTAAGCAATTTATCGGGTCTGTTGCACTCTTTTCCCTGCATCCGCTACTATACCTATTTTCTGCCCTAAGCGGCACGATGACATCTGCTGCTGACACTGGTATTCCAGCAAATACCGGGCGATAGGATCAGCTAAGCCTGCAATAGCCATGACCGGATTAAGACCAGACAAGCTCGGAATCGGCATAGCCGCTTATGCATCAGTGCATCTTCGGAAACACATCATTTTAATGGTTATTCAATACCATTATTCAGCCCTATAATACAACAACAGCCCGCCGAACCAAATGCAAAAATGAGACTTTATTGGTGTACAATCATAATGAACTATCTCTGATATGCAATTTTTATGGATTTATTTACCCAGAAACCGGTAGCGCCACTGGCGGAACAGCTACGCCCGCAGACACTGGACGATGTGATCGGACAACAGCACCTGATCGGCACCGGTAAACCTTTGCGCGTTGCGGTTGAAAGTGGCCGGCTGCATTCCATGTTGTTGTGGGGGCCGCCCGGAGTTGGAAAAACCACACTGGCGCGCATTCTGGCACAAAGCTTTCATGCCCAGTTTCTGCCCATTTCTGCTGTTTTTGCCGGTGTCAAAGATATTCGTCTGGCCGTAGAAAAAGCCGAACTGGCACTACAACACCAGCAAAGCACCATCTTATTTGTTGATGAAGTGCATCGCTTTAATAAATCCCAGCAAGATGCTTTTCTGCCTTATGTGGAAAGCGGTTTACTGACTTTTATCGGCGCCACCACCGAAAACCCGTCATTTGAAGTGAATCCAGCACTTTTGAGCCGGTCACAGGTCTATACCCTGAAACCTCTGACAGCGGAAGAATTGCAGCAATTAAACCATAAAGTATTTGCACTACCCGATTTTCAGAACATGCGGATAGAAGCCAATGCCTTAAATCTGGTGATTGAACAGGCAGACGGTGATGCCCGCCGGTTTTTGAATTTAATGGAACAATTACTGCATACAGCCAAAACCCAGCAACAGCATATATTGGATCTGCAATTGGTCAGCACCAGTTCAGGCAGCCGGTTACGCCGTTTTGATAAAAATGGCGATAGCTTTTATGAGCAGATTTCTGCTCTACATAAATCCGTTCGCGGCTCCCATCCCAACGCGGCTTTATACTGGTTTACCCGTATGCTGGATGGTGGGGCAGATCCCCGTTATCTGGCGCGCCGCATTGTCCGCATGGCATGGGAAGACATTGGCCTGGCTGATCCGCGCGCGATGCAATTGGCCAATGATGCAGCCACTACTTACGAGCGGCTGGGCAGCCCTGAAGGTGAGCTGGCTTTGGCACAGGCAGTCTTGTATCTGGCGTGTGCCGCCAAAAGTAATGCCGGCTATAAAGCTTATAATCAGGCACGCGCCTTTGTACAGAGCCATCCCTCGCATGAAGTTCCGGTTCATTTACGCAATGCGCCAACCAAATTAATGAAAGAACTGGGTTATGGCCACCAGTACCGCTATGCGCATGATGAACCCCATGCCTATGCAGCTGGTGAAACTTATATGCCGGACAACATGGCTGAACCGGATTTTTATCAGCCGGTAGATCGCGGGCTGGAAATCAAACTGGCTGAGAAACTGGCTTTTCTGCGCCAGCTAGACGAAGAAACACAGCCTGATGAATCCCATTGATTGGCCTCTTTATTGTCTTTGCTCTCAGCTGCCTGGTTCAGCATAAACCAGTATTGCCTAATCCACGGCTCATGCCATTGCCCTGACGCGCTGATACTTGCAAGTTGCAATACCACCAGTATCTATCTCTCAAAAATGCGCTAGCCCATGCTGAAAGGTGAATAAATCGGCATTTTTTAATCCAACAATCGTACGCATATCCAAATTAAATCAATCGCAGTTAATCTTTTCATCTTGATAATATTCATTTTCTTTGGTATTATTTCCATATGCTCTCTCCCCGGTACGGCCGTAAAGGTTGGGGTTGGTTGCAATTTCTAATGCGCAATCAGCATCAATCGTTGAGGGATACTCTCTCATAGAAATTCCGCGCATATTGCGCTTCTTCTTGTCTGATTCCTTCATATAAAAAATCACAATATCATCAAAACGTTTCACATACACTATTTGCAGTCTTGCCATTTCAGATACAAAATCTGTATCCATTCCATCGGGACTATTAACCATATCAGAAATTCTGACTCAATCAGCAGCAGTCAATGACGCCTCAGTATGGGGATAATTTTTGAATTACCAGCCATTCAATAGAGGGGTTAAATACATACGCCAATCCAAACGGCTATAGCCATTCTGATAAAAATCAGAGTATTCTCGTTTTACCTGTCTGCGTCATTTCCTCGTCTTTAACATCTTTCTGCGCTGTACTCTGAGACGATTTCTGAGGGTTGATGCACTCTGGATGATCTGTCTTGTGTTCACCATAATCACCGACATTATTATCACTTTTTCACATACCGCTGAATCGGTGAGTAACAGCGTACTGATTATTTTTCATGTTATCTTGTCCGTTATCGGTATTACAATACATATTAATATTGATAACGGCTTTCGATCTATGTTTAAATAACGGCATGATGCGCGCATCAGCGTATTTTAATCTGTGGTTCGTAATCCATCCCACATAAAAAAACTAGGAATCATCATGTCTGCATGTTGTACAACTTTCTCTTATTCTTTTTTAGCCTGTTTATTTTTTGATACCAGCCATTATTCAGGGCTGGCTGATTCATTTCTTTTTTCAAACAAAGGCTGATGTATGCACTGTATCACCAAAGAATTTCAATTCGACAGTTGCCATATGCTGGATAGCCATCAGGGTAAATGCCATCATTTACACGGCCATACTTACCGCTTGCAGGTAGAAATCTGTGCGCCCCTGATTCAGCAAGGCGCCAGTACCGGCATGGTGATGGATTTTGCTGACCTCAAAACCATTGTCAATGAAGAGATCATCCGGAAATTTGATCATGCTTTTCTTTATAACAAGAATAATGTCAATGAAAACCGGATTGCTCAATTGTTACAGGACATGCAGCGTAAAGTATGTGCTTTTTCACATCCCACCACCGCTGAATACCTGAGCCAGTTTATTGCCGATTGTTTAAGCTCGCATCTGCCGGTCAGTAAAATCACCTTATGGGAAACGCCTACTTCTTTTTGCACCTATGAGACCCATAAATGATGGTTTTTAATATTGTTGAAATCTTTCAGTCACTGCAAGGGGAAGGCGCCAATACCGGTATGCCGGCCATCTTTATCCGTTTTGCCGGCTGCAACCTGACTTGTCGCTGGTGCGATACGGATTTTAACCACTACCACAAAATGACATTTGCTGAACTTCTGACCGAAGTCAGCCGTTATGAAGCCAGAAATATCATCATCACTGGCGGTGAACCCACTTTACAACGCAAGTTACCTGCCTTGCTGACTGAATTAAAACAACGCGGTTACTTTATTGCGATTGAAACCAACGGCCTCAGACCGGTAGACACACAGATTGATTACATCGCGGTCAGTCCCAAATTTGCCTTTCAGCCACGATATCAGGATTTTTGCATTCCGGCAGCCGATGAAATGCGCATTGTGGTGGAAGACCATCCGGCTTTTGAACTATTCTGTCTGGAGATGGAGCAGAAAATTACGGCAAAACATTATTTTTTGTCACCGTGTGAAGAAAATGGCCAGTTTAATGTATTACATACCATCACCTTGCTGGGTAAACTGAATCAGCGTCCGAATAAACCCAAGTGGCTCCTCAGTCTGCAAACCCATAAACTGGCACATATTGAATAAGAGACCAACTGTAATAGAGGCAGATCACCATTGACTAAACAATAGCGGTCTGCCTGATTCAAACCATTAAAGCGCCATATTGGCCAGTCTGGCGGTATCCTGCGCAATCATTAATTCTTCATTAGTAGGAATCACCAAAGCCAAAGGCTTGCCTGCTTCTTTCGTACTGATGATACCGGAACGGCCAAAACAGGCCTCCATATTGGCATCATGATCAAGTACCAATCCCAAAGGCTCAAGATGAGCCATGACTTCAGAGCGTACGCGGGTAGAATTCTCACCAATGCCGCCAGTAAATACCAGCGCATCCAGACCACCATTGGCAATGGTCATACCGGCAATGTATTTGGCCAGACGGTAGGCAAATACATCCAGCGCCAGTTGTGCCCCTTTATGACCATAGCTGGCAGCCTCTTCCAGCATACGGCAATCGTTGGATAAATTAGACAATCCCAAGAGACCACTTTCTTTATTCAGCATATGGGTGATTTTTTCAATACTCATCTTGGCATTATCAGCCAGAAAAGAAAAAATACTGGCGTCAATATCCCCGCAGCGGGTGCCCATTACCAAGCCTTCCAACGGCGTCAGTCCCATACTGGTATCCATAGACTGACCATTTTTGACCGCTGTAATTGATGCACCATTACCCAGATGGGCAATCACTAGCCGCAAATCATGTACGTCACGTTGTAAAAAATCAGCACTGGCCTGAGTAACATAACGATAGCTGGTACCATGCATGCCGTAACGGCGCACGCCATAACGGGTATACAACGTGGAAGGGACGGCATAGTGATAGGCATGCGGTGGCATAGTCTGATGAAATGCGGTATCAAAAACAGCCACTTGCGGCAAGTCAGGAAAAGCCTTTTGGGCGGCTTCAATACCGAGAATATGGGCAGGGTTATGCAAAGGTGCCAGCACCACACATGCCTCAATATCTTTCATGACTTCAGGCGTAATCAAGGTAGACTGCGTAAACCGTTCACCACCATGCACCACGCGATGGCCAATGGCAGCCACCCGTTCATACAAACCGGCCAGTTTCAATTCATCCAGTAAAGTCAGCACAGCCGCCACGTGATCATATTCACCGGCCAAGGCGCGTTTATGCTTATTGCCATGCGTATCTTTAAAGGTCACAAAGGCATCCACATTACCCAGCTTTTCAGCCAGGCAGCTCATCAGTACATGCTTTTCAGCTACATTCATGACTGCGGCCTTCACCGAGGAACTGCCACAATTCAGTACCAATACCAAATCCTGATCACTCATTTTGTTATCCCTGTTTTTGTATTCACTTTTAAATTAAAATCTTGTTTCATTATGAGGTCATTCTCACACAGTGTTAACGATGAATCAACGGGCAAATAATGTTCTGGCATCAATAAACCGCTGTTTGAAATAAGCCTGATCCAGACTGGCCGTACGAATCACCCCTCTACTGGATGGCGCATGAATGAATTTACCTTGTCCTATATACAAACCCATATGAGAATAAGGCTGGCCGCTGGTATTAAAAAACACCAGATCACCCACCTGTAAATTTCTTACCGGAATTTTTCTGGACACCGCCGCAATATCCCTGGCCGTGCGCGGTAAGGGCACATTCAGGGCGGTCTGATAGACATACTGTACCATACCGCTGCAATCAAACCCCTGCTGACGGCTGCTGCCGCCATAACGATAAGGCGTGCCGATCAGGCTCATGCTGCGCATCAGAATTTCCTGTCCGCCCACCGCCTGACTGACTTTGGTAATGCGTACCGGTTGTAAATGACGCGATGGGGAAACAGAGGAAACATGAGAAGCCGGCCGATGCTTTGTCATACCGCAAGCCGCCAGAAATAACACCATCACGCTGATCACAACCATCCGCCCTATTCTGACCCATTTCATGATTATGCCCTTTTATTCTTCTGTTCTTCTGAATTTATCCACCATAAAACAACTGCACTATATCATGAACACACAATTTTTTCAGAGGCCATTCAACCATCTACCCTGCCTTGATTTGTCGCATAATACTGACAATGTTCTGCTATTCACTCAAATTTATTCTAGGAAACTTGACAGACCTTGCAGTCAAGAATAGAGTATAAGCACTAAAAAATATTGATTTGTATGATTCATATAGATAAACAAACAGATAGAGGCCAGACACTGCCTCATCAGCACGCATTTCATTCATCACAGACAGGAAGCAAAATGCAGGAATTTTCACCATTGGTTATTCGTGATCACCACTTAATTCCTATTGTGCAGGGCGGCATGGGCGTGGGTATTTCTGCTTCCAGTCTGTCCAGCGCCGTTGCACGTGAAAATGGTGTCGGCACCATTGCCAGTGTCGATTTACGCCATCTTCACCCTGATTTACTGGCGCAGTCGCTCGAACACCCCACACAGGAAAAATACGATATCCTGAATCGCATTGCTCTGGATCGGGAAATTAAAAAAGCACTCAAAGAATCAGAGGGCAAAGGCATGATTGCGGTTAATGTCATGAAAGCGGTGAAAGACCACCACTCTTTGGTTCAGCAAGCATGTGAATCCGGCGCCCATGCCATCGTGATGGGGGCTGGTCTGCCGCTGGATTTACCGGACATGACTGCCGATTTTCCCGAGGTAGCACTCTTACCCATTTTATCTGAATCCCGCGGTATTGGCATTGTCTTAAAGCGCTGGATGAAAAAAAATCGCCTGCCCGATGCCATCGTGATTGAACACCCAGGTCACGCTGCCGGCCACCTTGGCGCCGCCACTGTAGCCGGATTGAATGATGAGCGGTTTGAATTTTCACGTGTATTGGAAGAAACGTTTGAATTATTCAAAAAACTGGGTTTAGAGCGTGAAAAAATCCCATTGATTATCGCCGGCGGTATGGCCAACTTCCAGAAAGTCACCACCGCCTTAACCGAATGGGGTGCTTCTGCCGTACAAATCGGTACTGCTTTTGCAGTCACTCAGGAAGGTGATGCACACATCAACTTTAAAAAAACCCTGGCCGGCGCTGAAGGCGAGCAAATTGTAGAATTTATGTCGGTGGCCGGTCTGCCTGCCCGCGGCGTCAAAAATAAATTTCTGGACAGCTACATGAAACGCGAATCCATTTTGCAAGCCAATGCCAAAGCTGATCCGCGCCGCTGCACTCAGGGCATCAACTGTCTGTCTGTTTGCGGCCTGCGCGATGGGCTGGATAAAGTCGGTCAGTTTTGTATTGATCTGAAACTGGCGGCTGCATGGCGCGGCGAAACCGATAAAGGTTTATTTTTCCGTGGCAAAGACCCCCTACCCTTTGGTCACAGTATGCGTACAGTCAAAGAAACCATTCAGTATCTGCTGACGGGTCATCTTGCCGCCATACAAAAAACCGCCTGATAGTTGTATCACACCAACGTCATCAGTATTTGATGGGTTTATTACATACTTCGATTATGTATATAAACCCATCTGCTGGTGACGTATTTTAATGGCCGATGTCTTTCTTACCTCACAGAAAAATCACCCTTATTTCATTGATAATTTGTCCCGCACCATCGCTGACAAAATGGCTTTTATCTGTTTGATAGAGCTGCTTGAAGGTTTAGTGGTAACATGGCTTCATGATTATTTAACACGATTTAATGATGACCATGAATCCACACTTGCAACAACTCCAGCCTTATCCTTTTGCCCGCTTACGCACAGCCATGCAAGGCTTAACGCCGCCTTCGGAATTGTCACCGATTGCACTGCATATCGGAGAACCCAAACATCCCACACCGGCACTGATTACTGAAGCACTGACTAGCCACCTGAATGGCTTGTCTGCCTATCCGGTTACCGCTGGTTTACCCGAATTAAAACAGGCCTGTGCCGGGTGGCTGCAACAGCGTTATCAGGGTGTGCAGATTGATGCAGAAACCGAAATTCTGCCGGTATTGGGCAGTCGGGAAGCATTGTTTGCCTTTACCCAGACCATTATTAATGGCAGCAACCATAAAACACCGGTTGTCGTCAGCCCCAATCCGTTTTACCAGATTTATGAAGGCGCCGCTTTACTCGCCGGTGCCAAAATTGCCTATGTCAACTGTCCGGCGCCGGATTTTCAGCCGCAATGGCAACAGATTGACGCTGCCACCTGGCCGCACGTGCAGCTGGTTTTTGTCTGTTCTCCGGCCAACCCCAGTGGGGCAGTGATGGATTTATCTCAATGGCAGGCACTATTTGCGCTACAGGATCAGTATGGTTTTGTGATTGCGTCTGACGAATGCTATTCAGAAATTTATTTTGATGATCACACCAAACCATTGGGCGCCTTGCAGGCAGCCACTGAGCTGGGGCGATCTTTCGATAATCTGATAATGTTTACCAGCCTCTCTAAGCGTTCCAATGTTCCCGGCTTACGTTCTGGTTTTGTGGCTGGTGACGCCCGCTTACTGGCTGATTTTCTGCTATATCGCACCTACCACGGCAGCGCCATGAGTCTGCCAACCCAATATGCCAGCATTGCCGCCTGGCAGGATGAACAACACGTGACCGACAACCGACGTCTCTATCGTGAAAAGTTTGCGCAGGTACTGCCCATATTGCAGCAAAAATACGCCATCCGTCAGCCGGATGCCTCATTCTATCTCTGGCTACCGGTGCCTGATAGCGATGATCTCCGTTTTACTCAAAAACTGTGGCAAAAAGCAGCGGTACAGGTCTTGCCCGGCCGCTTTCTCGCGCGCGATACGGCTTACGGTAATCCGGGTCAGGGCTATGTACGCATTGCCTTGGTTGCACCGCTTGAAGAGTGTCTGGAAGCCGCTGATCGCATGATCAGCCTGATGTAACACTGCTTACCCGATATAGCGTTAGTCATCTGTGAGGCTATGCCATTTGCCTCATGCAGATGACTGGCAAACAAATACCCATTTTGCAGACTTCAACCGGCCTCTCAGGCAGCGGTTCATGTATACATGATGCCAGCCCTGCCAAGGGTATTATAATTTTACATTTCCCTGTTGCAACTTACCCTGTCTGGCATCATCCAATGCCCGGACAAGCACAGAAGATATACTGCCATCTTTGAGCATATCCTCGCGGCTCATCTCCAGATCATCCATCAAAACATGTTTATTCTGCACCGATATAAATGTCTTTAATCTGATTTTCTGACAAGGTTGGCTGCATTGCGCCGAAATGATTTTATGACTGTAATAGCCGGCAATCTGGTAAACGCCATTTTTCCGGCCAAGATAACTCAGACCGAATGGCGGCACTGGTTTTCTGGCGCGCGTAGCCGGAATACGGACATTAACATCAGCAGGTATCTGATAAAAATACACATAGCCAAACCGGGGATTGTATTGTTTGGATTGATAACTGTGGGCAAATGTCAGCGTATAACAACTACACAAACACAGACCGATCAAAAATAAGCTGATTCGTTTAAACATTTACTTTTCTGAAAATCGTTGATGAATATAAAAATCAATCCTGCTGAAGGGATTCAGACTTAGGGAGGCATGGGCAGTAAAACAGCATCAATCCTGATCACAGATTTATTGTTTTAAAATAACTGCTGTTATAGATTATATTATGATAAATTCATTAAAATATCAACAATAAAATATGATTATGGATTTGCTTATAACGAATGTGCACAACCGCCCGAACTCCTATTTTTGATGGGTTTTATTTTGAATGAACTTAACATTCAATCATTTAAGTCATTTATTTGTTATAAAAAGAAAAAAAATTAATCTGCCTTCCAAAATCACGGTGATTTTGCTAGTCTATTAATTAACTCATAAAAATCAAATTTTTATCGGGTAGCATACCATTTATTCTGATAAAATAAGGAGTATTGTATGAAACAAAGCAAACTGATTAATCCTTTAACCGCTTATTTTAATGGCCATTACGATAAACAACCCCAGCCCGTACCCGGCATACAGGCCAAAATGCAGCCCTTGCCTGATTGTGGTGAAAAAAGTTATCAGGGACATGAGCGTTTAAGCGGACGTAAATTGCTGGTAACCGGCGGTGATTCCGGCATTGGCCGAGCCGCAGCCATTGCTTACGCACGCGAAGGCGCCGATGTGGCCATTAATTATTTACCGGCTGAAGAAGAAGACGCCAAAGAAGTGGCCAATCTCATTCAGCAAGCGGGTCAGAAAGCGGTTTGTATACCCGGTGATGTCAGCGATGAAGCATTCTGCCAGCATTTGGTCAGCGAAGCACATCAGAAACTGGGCGGACTGGACGGCCTGACTCTGGTGGCCGGTAAACAGCACTATGTGGAAAACATCGAAGATGTCACCACAGAACAAATCCGGAAAACTTATGAAATTAATGTTTTTTCTTTATTCTGGATTATCAAGGCCGCCCTGCCTCATCTGCCTGCTGGTGCCACCATTGTTACCACCACTTCCATTGAAGGCTATCACCCTGATTCTGCTTTACTGGATTATGCCGGTACCAAAGCTGCGATTGCAGCCTTTACCCATGGTTTAGCCAAACAACTGGCACCCAAAGGTATCCGTGTCAATTCCGTGGCACCCGGACCAATCTGGACACCTTTACAAATCAGTGGCGGTCAGCCAGAATCCGCTATTCCCGATTTTGGTCAACAAGCACCTCTTAAACGCGCAGGTCAGCCAGTTGAACTGGCAGGCATGTATGTCTATCTGACTTCAGCTGAATCCAGCTATGTCACCGCTGAGGTGTTTGGTATTAATGGCGGTCTGCATTTGTAATCAGCTTAGAATAAAGTACCTCCTGTCAGACAGCGGCTTCATGCGCTGTCTGATGTTGTCAGCGGTTTAAGACATGGTATCGATAATGACGTAACCGCTTGAGCAACATACGTCTGGCATCAATGCTGAGCAACATTCTGAATAACTGCCGCACGACATAGAAAAATAGACTTGCGCACAGGATAAACATAAAAACACAAAACCCGAGCTGTGATCTGATTTCAGCATGAATCGTCTTAATGTCATCTGCATCAATATCATCAAATAACTGGCAAATGGTGTTAATATCAGTCTGAGTCAATACATCAGCTTCTACTTTGTGATTAATACATTGTGCTTGTGTTATCTGCCATGGCCGACTACCGAACACAGTAAATTCTTTCGCCTGATCTGGTTTAAGCCAGAACCAGCCTGCATGTTGATTCACTTTTACCAGCATACCCTCTGTTGAGGCAACGGTTAATGGTAAAAAACCAAATGTTAAAATCAAAAGAATTAATGTTAGTAATGAGGTTATCCAAATACAGCCACGGCCTGTTTTCCTGATTTTCAATTTCTCAATATCGAAATAATTTTTTAACTTTTGAATATAAATAAAATTCAATTCATATTTTGTTATCCATGCCTCGAATCGTTTTTTCTGACTTAAAGAGATAGCTGACGTATTAAAAGATAATTAAATCTTTCAATATCAATTATATATCTAATAAAAATATCGTCTTGCCGGGTTTTATGGCCGGTCATCAGAGACCACAAACGATAATTAAAAAACAGACATAGAAGCAAGACACCAGTAAACAATGCAATCAAACCCTATTTTCTATCTTCATCAACCATGACAAAGATATTTAAGCAGTACACCCTCATACATTGATATTCAAACTAATCAATGGAAAAAGCACAAAATATGACATACCACGCACTGAATTAATATAGCATATATCAATAAACATCAGTTATTTGATTTTTATTTTTAATCATTAAGAATAAATGCTGTTATTATAATAGAATACAAATGGATAATAGATAGTGAAATAAAGAGCAACATGATGAATAAACAACAGACACGTATTTTACAAGACCTTCAAATCCGCTCATATACCACGATTACCGTTAAACGCTGGGATATTCATTTTCGTAGCCGCTTACTACACTGGCTAAAGCAGCAAGGCTATCATCAATGCCAGTTTTATCGCCTGAATAAGTCGTCACATACTTATGTTATCGCCTTGCCTGGTGCTTATCTTCCTTCCGGCCTCCTCATTCAGGAATATCAGGTAAAACGCGGGCCAATACGGTTGTTACTGCCCCTATTGAGCCTATTTGTTTTATTGTATCTGACCCTGACTATGAGTAAACATATGGGTAAAATCACTGAGCCGGCTATTGCCATGGGCGTACCCATTATTCTCGGCATGCTGGCAGAATATTTCATTAATCTTAATAAGCCCGCTGTCTCCATAAAAACCATGTTTATCAATACACTGCTGGTTGCATTGATGATTTTTCTGGCAGTTCTTTTTGTGGCGGGAGAAGGCGCTATCTGCATAATCATGCTTTTACCTTTTATACTTGGCTTGCCTTTTCTGGGTATTATCATCATGCGCCTGATTTGCCGCTTTTTCTGGAAACCCGGACCGAAAATCTACTCACTGGCCTTTTTGCCTCTCACTCTGATGGCTACTATGCCCAGTGCCAGCTCAGATCATTACGGACAGACTCAGCGTTCAGTCATCATTCATGCTCCTATAGAACAGGTTTTTCATGAAATCCAATATATCGGTCAGATCAAGCCGGAAGAAGTCAATAAAAATTTTATTTTTGTCATGGGTTTACCCAAGCCTATTTATGGCATGACTGAACAACACAAAGGTCAAACCATCCGCCATATGCAATGGCAACGTGGCGTTGATTTTAAAGAAGTGGTGGTCAGAGAAAAAGCACCCTATGCGCTAAGCTGGATTTACCAGTTTAAACCTGATTCATTTCCGAAAGAAACATTAGATGAACATGTCCAGATTGGCGGAAAATACTTTAATTTAATCAAAGCAGGATATCAGCTGCAAAAAATAGATCAACAAACCACTCAACTGACACTGACAGTAAATTACCGCCTGTCTACAGAATACAACTGGTACAGTAAATTATGGGCTGATTACATGCTCAATCAGTTTAGCGACGTGGTGATGGCAATACCCAAACAGCGATTAGAACAAAAAACTTAAATTTCTGCTTTTAAAGGCAGACAATAACCACTGCATCTCGATAGCCATAATCAACCGTATTAAATAACCTGCTGTTGATTATGGCACATCTCTTGCAATATGGCTCATGCCGATGAATTGAATGCCTGATCATCAAAATATATAAATCATAAATAAAAATCATCCATTTAAATTTATTCAATTAAAAAACATGGCTAACTGTATTACTCATCATCTGTAACCACATCCAATTTTATTGCTAACACACTATTGTAAATAGTTATTTTATGGTTATAATAATCAGCACAAATCAATATCCAATTGATCAACAAATGAATAAGCAAAAAAATCGGATTCTGAAAGATTTAAAATTACTGTCTCACGCCAAGATTAAAGTGGCGCATTGGGATACCGGATTTCGCACTGAACTTTTACACTGGTTACAGCAAGAAGGCTATGATCAATGCCGGTTTTATCGCAGAGCCAATAAAAAAAATCATTACATCATCGCCTTGCCTGATGCTTATATTCCTTATCAGCTGGTGGAAGAATATAAAGCCCCCAGAAGCCGGCGATTATTGCGGCTCCCCATAGACAGCATGCTGGTATTGGTACTTTTTACCTTATTACTGACCGCATACACTCATACCCTGACCATAACCACCATTGTTATGCTGATCGCCACCCTGATCGGCATGTTATGCGCCTATTGTGGCAATCTGCATCAACCCGCAGCCCCCGCCACCCGCGTCATTATTTATGCCGTGATGAGCGGTGCGGCTCTTGTGTTGCTTTCCTTCGTATTCGAACCTATTTTGGTTTTGCTTGGTTTATTGATCTTGTTGCTGATCGTCATGCAGCTGCCTTTGCTGGGCATGTTTATCATGCGATGGATTTGTCGTTTGTGGTGGAAACCGGTGGCGAAAACCTATTGACTGGTCTACTAAGCATCATTCCATCAGAGCTGTTATCAACCACATCATTACAGTAAAAGCTCGTGTTCAATGATTATTATACCTATACAAAATATCTGACATATAAGACAAAGAACTACTTAATTAAATCAATATAAACAGAATATTATTCAATAATTTAACTCAACACATAAACAATATCAGCCGATCAATACCATAATCAAATGATTCACCAGCGGCAATAAGCTTTTAAAGCAATCAGAATAATAAACAGGCTACTACTCACAAACTGAATGGATTAATATCCAACTGATCTATTTCGAAAAATATTAAGTATCAGGGATATATCCAAACAGATAAAAAATCTTTTTATTCAAGCCAGATACTGGCCAGTAGTAAAAAGCAGCATAAACCAGCCGATACCAGCACATTACTCTGACCGGCCAAGAAGAAATCATCTTTTTATCAGTTAATTTATCTAAAAAGCATATAAATAGCAGCTAAACCAGACCATTCAGGTCATTGCCAGCACACTCCAATTAACGGCATCAACAGCCAAAGCCATGATCGGCAGCATAAACCCTGTTATGCTACCAATCAGGATGATTTTAACGATACGTCATCAATCAAAACCGTCAATCAGTATTGGCAAAGCCTGCGCTTATTCAATATTCTGAACCTGTTCACGCATCTGTTCAATCAATACCTTCAACCCAACAGATGCCTGCGTGCATTCAGTAGCGATCGCTTTACTGCCCAAGGTATTAGCCTCACGATTCAGTTCCTGCATCAGAAAATCCAGCCGTTTACCCACACTGCCCTTATGCTCGGTCACCAACCGGCGTACTTCGGCCAGATGTGTTTGCAGGCGATTTAATTCTTCGTCCACATCGGCTTTTTGCATAAACAACACAAATTCCTGTTTTAAACGGTCTTCATCTATCTGCGCTACCGCTTCGCGTAAGCGGGCTTCCGCTTTATCCATGTGTTGCTGCAATAAATGAGGAAATAACTGTTGTACTGCCGCCACAATATCCTCCATATCAGTCAGGCGGTTAAGTAAATGCTGTTGCAGTTTGACACCTTCACGCGCGCGCACCTGATCAAATTCCTGCAATACCTGTTTTAATAAAGTCAGCACGCCTTCAGCAATAACATCTTTATCCAGCGGCGGCACCACGATCACACCAGGAAAATGCAGGATATCGGCCACCGTCAGTTTGCCGATATTTTTTTGTTTCTTACGCAACTGGTTATTAAAAGACAATAATTGTTCGACCCGATGCTGATTCAATACCAATTCTTCCTGCCCTTGCAAAGCCACAGGCTGAATCTGGATACGGCATTCCAGTTTACCGCGGGTTACCTGACTACTGATTAACTCGCGCAACTGATTTTCCAGATAACGCAAATCATCGTTCATTCGAAACTGAAGATCCAGATAGCGGTGATTGACTGCGCGTAATTCAACACTGATCTGGTGACTGCCAAATTGCCCCGTAGCATTCGCATAGCCGGTCATGCTGTGCATCATGATTTTATCCTATGGTAAGTAATGTATTTAGCTAAAATACCGAAGTTTATCATCGTTGACTATATAGTACGGCAAAGCCATAGCCGTGTGAATGTGTCTGCTTGAGTTTATAATGGTTTTTTTCTTTCATTTTAAGTTACCGGAGCTTTACACGTGAATACCCAAACACCCCCGACACGACAGAATCGCCTCAATGATCAGACCAGAAAAGTACATATTACCGCTGGTTTTCTGCCGCATGCCGATGGCTCTGCCTTAATCGAATGCGGCAACACCAAAGTGATTTGTACTGCCAGTATTGATGACAACGTTCCCCCTTTTTTGCGCGGGCAGGAACGCGGCTGGATTACCGCCGAATATGGCATGCTGCCCGCATCAGCCAGCGGACGCATGCGCCGCGAAGCCGCCGCCGGTAAACAATCCGGTCGCACTCAGGAAATCCAGCGCCTTATCGGCCGTTCATTACGCGCCGTAGTGGATTTGAATGCTCTGGGCGAGCGCCAGATACTGATTGATTGTGATGTGATTCAGGCAGATGGTGGCACCCGTACCGCCAGCATTACCGGCGCCTTTGTGGCCTTATCCATGGCCGTTGATAAACTGCTGGTAGCCCGAAAAATCAGTCATAACCCGATTCGTGAAGCCGTGGCCGCCATTTCTGCCGGCATTGTGGGCGGCATACCCTTACTGGACCTGGATTATCCGGAAGACTCCGGCTGTGATGCTGACGTGAATATTGTCATGACCGCCTCAGGCAAACTGGTAGAAATTCAGGGCACGGCCGAAGGCGCACCGTTTAGCATTGACATGCTGAATCAATTGATCACACTGGCACACAAAGGCATTGACGAACTGCTTACTATTCAGCAAGAAGCGTTGGCGGCACTGGCCTAACCCCATTCAGCGCCTTAATTATTGCCGATTTTGATGACCTGATGCACTCAAACACAACGATGCTGATGAACAACTTGTTTTCATGTCATAAAAATGCTAATAATACGGCCTGCCATGGCAACTTAGCCGTACAACACAATCAATCATGGAGCTGATTTTTGTCAGTTGACCCAGAATATACAGAAAGTAAGCAGTATTATGACCTTAATTGTACAGAAATACGGTGGTACTTCAGTAGGTTCAGCAGAACGCATCAAAAACGTGGCACGTCGTGTCGCCCGGGCACATCAGAATGGACATGATGTGGTGGTGGTGGTGTCTGCCATGAGCGGTGAAACCAATCGTCTGGTGGCACTGGCGCAGGAAATTCAGGATTATCCCGACCCCAGAGAGATGGATGCCGTTTTGGCCACTGGCGAACAAGTCACCATTGGTCTACTGGCCATGGCTTTAAAAAGCATTGGTGTGGCCGCCAGAAGTTACACTGGCTGGCAAGTGGCGATTCAAACCGATAATGCCCACACCAAAGCCCGCATACATCATATTGATGATGCCGCCATCCGCGCCGATCTGGCTGCCCACCGGGTAGTGGTGATTGCCGGTTTTCAGGGGGTAGACAATGAAGGCAACATTACCACCCTGGGGCGTGGCGGTTCCGATACTTCTGCGGTGGCACTGGCGGCTGCACTGAAAGCCGATGAATGTCAGATTTATACTGATGTTGACGGCGTATACACTACTGACCCGCGCGTGGTTCCTGAAGCGCGCCGTTTAAACACCATTTCATTTGAGGAAATGCTGGAATTAGCCAGCCTGGGCAGTAAAGTGTTGCAAATCCGCTCAGTGGAATTTGCAGGTAAATATAAAGTTCGCCTTCGGGTATTAAGCAGCCTCGAAGAAGGCGGTAACGGTACATTAATTACTTTTGAGGAAGACAAACACATGATGGAAGAAGCCGCCGTTTCCGGTATTGCCTTTGATAAAAATCAGGCGCGTATTAACGTACGCGGCGTACCGGATAAGCCGGGTATTGCGTTTCAGATTCTGGGTGCCGTGGCTGAGGCCAATATTGAAGTAGACATGATTATCCAGAATGTAGGCGCCGAAGGTACCACCGATTTTTCTTTTACTGTACCGCGCAGTGAATATCAGAGCACCCTCGATATTCTGCATAAAGCCCAGAAAAACATTGGTGCCCGCGAAATCTGCGGCGATGACACCGTATGTAAAGTATCAATTGTAGGCATGGGTATGCGTTCACATGTGGGCATTGCCTCAACCATGTTCCGCACACTGGCAGAAGAAGGCATTAATATTCAGATGATCTCTACTTCAGAAATCAAAGTATCTGTATTAATTGACGAAAAATACCTTGAATTGGCTACACGGGTATTGCATCGGGTATTCGAACTGGATAAAGTGCCCCAGCATTAACCGTTTATTCTTTGTCGCTGATTGCATATCAAAACAGGCCATTGTCATTATTCATACACATGGCCTGTTTGCGGTACAATAATGCCTATTTGCCAACGCTAACCGCTACTTTATGTCTCATACAGCCAAACCACAATATGAAAATAACAAACTGATGAAACGATTACGTCATCAGGTAGGTGCCGCCATCAATGATTATCAGATGATTGATGAAGGCGACAAAATCATGGTGTGCTTATCCGGCGGTAAAGACAGCTATGCCCTTCTAGACATTCTGCTGGGGCTTCAGCGCTCAGCGCCGGTCAGATTTGAATTGCTGGCCGTCAATCTGGATCAGAAACAGCCCGGTTTTCCCGAACACATTTTACCTGATTATCTGCAAAAGCTCGGCATCCCTTTCCGGATTATCGAAGAAGATACCTACAGCGTGGTCAAACGAGTGATCGCCGAAGGCAAAACCACCTGCGGTTTATGCAGCCGTTTACGCCGCGGTATTTTATATCGCGTGGCCAAAGAAACCGGTTGTACCAAAATTGCCCTCGGCCATCATCGCGATGACATGCTGGAAACCTTGTTTCTGAATCTGTTTTACGGCGGTAAACTGAAAGCCATGCCACCCAAACTCGTGTCAGACAATGGTGAACACATGGTGATCCGGCCGCTGGCTTACGTCAAGGAAAAAGACCTGATCCGCTATGCGGATTTAAAACAGTTTCCGATTATTCCGTGTAATCTGTGTGGCTCACAAACCAATTTACAGCGCCAGAACATCAAAGAAATGTTACAGCAATGGGATAAACAGTTTCCGGGTCGACTTGAATCGATGTTTTCAGCCTTGCAAAACGTTGCTCCCTCCCATCTGGCTGATACAACGCTGTTTCCTTTTACCCAGATACATACCGGTCAGATCATGCCTGAAGGCGGTGATGTGGCTTTTGATGCTGAAACACACTCATTTTCCTTATCTAGTGCCACACAGAATCAACCAGATCACCCATCTGGCCACAGACAAATCATCAATATTCTAGACTCTCGCCAGACAACCTCATCATGACGCACAACAAACACAAACTTACCCCTGCCAAAGCCATGCTGGCGGCAGTCAGTGGCTATGCCATGGATGGCTTTGATTTACTGATTCTGGGCTTTATGCTCCATACCATCAGTACTGATTTACAGCTGAACCATTCACAGGCCGGTTCACTGGTCACCTGGACATTAATCGGCTCAGTCATCGGCGGCATTATCTTCGGTCATTTAAGTGATCGCTTTGGTCGTGTACGCATGTTGTCGGTCACCATTCTGATGTTTGCTGTATTTACCGGTTTGTGTGCACTGGCACAGGGCTATTATGATCTGTTGATCTACCGCACTTTGGCCGGCATGGGGCTGGGCGGAGAATTTGGTATCGGCATGGCCATGATTGCCGAAGTCTGGCCAGTCGCCAAACGCAATCGCGCCTCAGCCTGGGTAGGCATGGGCTGGCAGCTGGGTGTATTGGCGGCCGCCTTCATTACCCCGCCGCTACTCAGCATTATTGGCTGGCGTGGCATGTTTTTAGTCGGCTTATTGCCCGCTGTTGCCTCCTTCTTTATCCGCCACGGGATGCAGGAACCAGTACAATTTACCCGCCACCACAAAGCCAAAGGGGAAATGTCATTCATTCAGCATTTGCATTTACTGATTGAAGACAAACAGACTGCCCGCGCCAGTCTGGGGATTTTTATTTTATGTGCAGTCCAGAATTTTGGTTATTATGGCCTCATCATCTGGATGCCGGATTATCTCTCCAGTCAGTTTGGCTTCAGCTTAACCAAATCCGGTTTATGGACTGGTGTCACCGTCATTGGCATGACTTTTGGCATCTGGCTATTTGGCATTCTGGCCGATCGCTTCACCCGCTGGAAAATTTTCCTGATTTATCAGATTGGCGCTTTGGTCATGGTATTGGTGTATGCCCAGCTGAAAGACCCGACCGCCATGCTGATTGGCGGTGCCATCATGGGCTTATTTGTTAACGGCATGATCGGCGGTTATGGCGCCCTGATCTCAGATAATTTCGCCCCGCATGTCCGCGCCACTGCCCAGAATGTCTTATTCAATCTGGGGCGCGGCGTGGGTGGTTTTGGTCCTTTAGTCATGGGGCTTCTGGTGGCACAATGGTCATTCTATGCCGCTTTAAGTGTATTGGCACTGATTTATATTCTGGATATTGTGGCCACCCTCTGGCTGATTCCGAAATATTATGACCATGCCGATAAAAGCGATGATAACCTGGGCGCCATTGGTTAATATACCTAAACCATGATTTTTATCCGAAAGCATTCATCATGACTCAGTTTACCCAAGTAATCCTGTTTACCGATCAGGACGGTTTTGCCCGCTTTAAAGAACAACCCATTGAATTGAATGAAGGCAGCGCCCAAACCCGTTTATCTTGCTGGCTGCCGGCCGAAGGTTTACGTTTACGCCAAAGTCCGGTAGGATTCAAAAGTGATTTTCACTGTACAGATCAGGCACAATGGCTGTTTGTACTGCAAGGCATCATGGAAATCGGCTTACGCGATGGCAGTTATCGCCGCTTTCATGCGGGTGAACACTTTTATTCGGCCGATTTATTGCCCGAAGGAGCCTCATTTAACCCTGAAATTCATGGTCATTGCAGCCGCCTGATTGGTGATGTCCCGTTGATTACTGCCTTTGTACGCGGTTAATGTTTATTTTGCCGGAGAACATCAACATGAATACCCAATCCATGGATTTTAGCCTGCCAGACGCCAAAGGCGAGCTATTTAATGCCAAAGAACATCTGCCATTAATCGTTTATTTCTATCCCAAAGACAATACCCCGGGCTGCACCACTGAAGCCGTGTCTTTTTCCCGCTTATTGCCCCAGTTTCAACAACTGGGCTATCAAGTGGTCGGCATCTCGCGCGACAGTCAGAAAAGTCATCAGAATTTTACCGATAAACACCAGCTAAGCATTACCTTATTATCCGATCCGGATGAAACCGTATGCCGCCAGTTTCATGTCATGAAAGAAAAAAACATGTATGGTAAAAAAGTCTGGGGCATTGAACGCAGTACGTTCATACTGGATAAACACGGCCAGATCAGTCATGAATGGCGTAAAGTCAAAGCTGCCGATCATGCCGAAGCCGTACTGACTTTTCTGCAGAGTCAATAATGCCACAATACCATTACATATGTTCCTGTGCTCCGCTTTGTCTGGATTTTGATAACCAGGGTCGGCTGATCGAATTAAACTGGACAACCAAAGACATGCTCAATCTTGAGCCATTAAGCGGCTACTGGGCACAACAATTAGACGCCTATTTCGGCCACCAACCCTATACATTTGACGCCCCCGTTCTGGCCTATGGTACCCCTTTTCAGCACCGTGTCTGGCAAGCCATTGCCCAGATACCTTATGGCCAGGTGGCCAGCTATGGCGATATTGCCCGCCAGATCGGTAGTCATCCGCGCCCTGTAGGTATCGCCTGTGGCAAAAATCCGTTGCCGATTATTATTCCCTGTCATCGCGTCGTCGCTGCTCAGGGATTGGGTGGCTTCAGTTCAGGCTGGAATAATCGGGATTTGGCCATTAAACGCTGGCTATTGCACCATGAAGGCGCCCAATGGTGAATCCGGCTGAAGATTTACCGCCATCATTACAGCAACCGATTGAGGCATTACTGGAACATTTATGGCTCAGTGAGCAACTGGCACACAATACACTGGAAAGCTACCGCCGCGACCTGACCAAAATCGGCCATCGTCTGCATCAACAGCAACAAAACTGGCTGACCGTTGACAACATCACTCTGGCCGCCGCCATTTTTGCCGAAGATGAAAAAAGCACCACCCATGCGCGCTCACTTTCTGCATGTAAACGCTTATTCCGCTGGCTGTTTGACTATCAGCAACGCCCGGATATCCCTACTGACTTTCTGACCACACCTCAAAAAGGCCAGTATTTACCCGGTATCGTATCGGAAAACCAGATTGAAGCCTTATTGTCGGCTCCGGATACCGAAAGTGTGCACGGCCTGCGCGATAAAGCATTATTGGAATTAATGTATGCCACCGGCCTGCGCGTCAGTGAGGCAGTCAGTCTGACCTTGGCGGAACTGGATTTACAGCGCGGATTATTAAGTACCATTGGTAAAGGCAATAAACAACGGCTCGTGCCTTTAGGTGAAGAAGCCATAGACTGGCTACAGCATTATTGCGCCATCAGCCGGCCGGCTCTGCTCAAAGGCCGGGCATGTGATGCGGTTTTTGTCAGCCAGAAAAAAGGCAGCATGAGCCGCCAGCTGGCATGGATGATCGTGAGTAAATATGCGGCCATGGCTAAAATTGAACATTTAAGCCCGCATGGCCTGCGCCACGCTTTTGCCACCCATTTGGTTAACCACGGCGCCGATTTACGCGTAGTACAACTGCTTTTGGGACATGCCGACATCAGCACCACCCAGATATATACCCATGTTGCCAATGAACGGCTGAAACAAATCGTCCAGCAGCATCACCCGCGCGGATAAACAACACCTGATCAATCGTCTTTATGTCAAAATAATGGGTAACCCATAAAATACCGGTTATCCATCATCTTTCTGTACTGTTTATTGCTTCTTATTGCTTCCAGTCTGGATTTTGCCAGATAAGCCCCATTATCTGGCCTGATGTACCCATTCGAATCTTTAAATATACCAAAGAAATAAATCAAGCTACTGTTAATTGCCTTATCTGCCTGACTCATTTCTGCCACATCATCGCACAAACAACCCTGTCTGCTAACATCTGCCGCAAACACCCCGATAATAGCGATAACACAAACCAGATACCGAGTCTTTATCCATTCAACAGATCCCGAATCATCCCAGAATGATCATGATTTCAATGTCCGGCTCATCATGATAAATCAACCCTTGGCCACCATTTCCGACCTACAGCAAAACAGTAAGATTATCAATATTCTATTTACTTATAACGATAGCGATATTTACCATTTATCATTATAACCAAATCATTCCTATAATATCAGTTCTGATTAAATCTGGCGGTTTTCAATATCATGAACCTTTTGAAAAAATGGATAATTACCCTATTGGCTGGCATCGCCTTACCTTGCCTGGCCAATGAAGCCAAGCCATTAAAAGTGGGCATTGATCTGACCTATGCCCCCTATGCCTACAACGAACATCAGAAAGCACAAGGTTTTGATCCGCAATTCATGCGACTTTTGGCACAACAGGCGCACCAGCCGATTGAATTTTACGATACCAGAATAGAAAATCTGATCATGGGTTTAACTTCCAAACATTATGACATGGTCGCCAGCGCCTTATACGTGAATGCAGAACGTGCCAGACAAGTGGATTTCATACCCTATCTGCAAACAGGCGGCGTATTACTGGTGCGGCAAAATGACACCTTCTCACCGCAAACCTTACAGGATTTATGCGGCAAACGCGTATCCATGATGAAAGGCGCCGCCTGGATCAGCCTGATGCAGCAAGTCAGTCAGAATCACTGCCAGCCCCGCCATCTGGCGCCGATTGATATCCGCACCTACCCCACCGCCCCCGAAGCCTCGCAAGCCCTGTTATCACAAGGCGTAGATGTGCAATACGAAGATGCCGCCGTTGCTTCGGCTCTGCTGCATTCACTGGGCAATACCCTGAAAATCACCAATCAGCAGTTACTCAATCCGGTTTTAATCGGCCTGGCCATTCGTAAAAATGATACCGAAACCGCTGAATTTCTGGCCAGACAAATTAAACAACTACAGCAAACCCCCCAATATACCGCTTTACTCGGCCATTATCATTTAAGCCCGCCAGACAAAGCATTACTCACACAAAATGCCCCCTATCTGATCACCGATGAAGCAAGTAACCTCAAACAACGCGCCGATATCCATTCAGGCTTATTCGACTACCACTATCTCATCACCCAACTGAAAAACCCCGACTTCATCCGCGCCGGTTTATGGGTGATACTGCTGGCTTCCTTAGCATGGTTACTGGCCGCAGGCTTTGGCCTGATACTGGCGCTGGCCAACCGCAGCACCTCACGCCTGCTGCACCACAGCAGCGCCCTGTATATCTGGTTATTCCGCAGCCTACCCTTACTGGTATTACTCATCTCGCTTTACAACCTGCCACGTATCTGGGCAGCCAGTCATATGGTACTGGCCAAACCCTTTTATGCCGGACTGATTGCACTGATATTAAGCGAAAGTGCCTACATGGCAGAAATTCACCGCGCCGCCCTGCAAGGCATTCCTTCCGGCCAGTTTGAGGCCAGTAAAGCCCTGGGATTACGCCCGTTAACCATTTACCGCCACATCATTCTGCCGCAGGCATTACGCTTGGCTCTGCCACCCTTAACCAACCAATTCATCACCATCATCAAATTAACCTCACTGGTTTCGGTGATTTCATTTACTGAAATTCTGCTGGTGGGGCAACAACTCTATACCCGTAATTTCAAAGTTATGGAAACCTTGGCCGTAGTCGCCATTTATTATATGGTGATCATCAGTCTGGTCAGCTGGCTATTGAAACGCTGGGAACATTACCTGAAACACTGCCGGCACCCAAGAAAATACTTCTCATTCAGAAAGATAAACATAACCTCTCCGCTTCAGCCCGAAGAGCCCATCATGGCGGTCAAAGGAATTGCTGATCATGATTAACCCTGACCATAATTAATTGTACCGTCAATACCCCTGTCATGCCCTGATAACCAATATAAAAACATGCAGCAAAATGACGAGCCAACAGCATAATTAACCCCTAAAAGGAGCCCAACACATGCCTACCTTTCCCGAAATCGGCATTTTGCACCAACGTAAAATCGAGGCTGAAATCATCAAGCCCATTTACGATATTCTGGTGCACAATTATGGCAAACAAGAGGCCAAAGCCATTATTGCCGAAGCCATTGCCACCGCCGCCGTCAATGCAGGCAAATCCTTTGCCGCCAAAGAAGCCAAAGCCACCAGCATGGAAAGCTTTGTTGCCCTGCAACACCTGTGGGAACAAGATGATGCTTTAGACATCACCATTCTTAAAAATGACGCCGATCACTATCACTATAACGTTCACCAGTGTCGTTATGCCCAGATGTATCAGGAAATGGGGTTGGAAGACATTGGTTTTTTGTTGTCCTGCCATCGCGACAGCAAATTTATTGAAGGCTACGCCCCCCACATCACGCTTGAGCGCCAGCATACAGTCATGATGGGTGACGGATTGTGCGATTTTCGCTATCAACGACAGGCAAAACAAAATGACCAATCCTGATATCACCGCCTCTACAACGCCACGCATCAACCGCCAGCGCCTTATCCAGCTACTGCATGACTTTGCCCAGTTCGGCCTGACCGCTCGTCATGGCGTCAGCCGGCTGGCCTTAACCCAGATTGACCGTGCCGCACGCAATTATCTGATTGAATTGAGTCAGGCCGCCGGTTTTCAGGTGCGGATTGATGCCATCGGCAATATTTTTATCCGCCGTCATGGCAGCCATGATCTGCCCGTGGTCATGACCGGCTCTCATGGCGATAGCCAGCCACAAGGCGGGCGTTATGATGGCATTTACGGCGTACTGGCCGGACTGGAAGCATTACTGAGCCTGAATGATGCCAACATCACTACCCTCCATCCGATTGAGCTTGTCATGTGGACCAATGAAGAAGGTGCCCGTTTTGCGCCAGCCATGATGGGTTCGGCCGTGTATACCGGCCAGCTTAAACTTGAAACCGCCTATGCCATACACGATCAGGCCGGTATCAGCGTCAAAGAAGCCTTGCAGGACATTCATTATTTAGGCCATGATCAAGTGGCAGGCCAGCCCATTAAAGCCTATATCGAAGCCCATATTGAACAAGGCCCGATTCTGGAACAGGAACAATACCCCATCGGCGTGGTACACGGCGCCTTTGCCCAGCGCTGGTTTAACATCGAATTAACCGGCATGGCCGCACATGCCGGCACCACCCCGCTGCATTTACGCCAGGACGCCGTACTGGGCATGGCACATTGCATCAGTGCACTCAACCAACTGGCCTTACAACCCGAAAATCAAGACGTGCGCCTGACAGTCGGTATGGTTCAGGTACAGCCCAATTCACGCAATGTGGTGGCTGATAAAGCCCTGTTTACCATTGATGTTCGCCACCATGATGACGCTTTGCTTGATCGGCTGACATTGGCCATCAATACCGAATTACAGCACATCGCCCAAAAATACGCCCTTACCATCCACATTGACCCTTGCCTGAACATGCCCGCCATTCACTTCTCCCCTGAATGCTGCCGCGTGATTGAAGATGCTGCCAGAAAACATCATTATGCCTATAAATCCATGATTTCCGGCGCCGGCCATGATGCCTGCCACCTCAGCACCATCGCCCCGACTGCCATGATTTTTATTCCATGCATCAAAGGCATTAGCCATAATGAAGCCGAAGCCATCACCGATGAATGGGCACACGCCGGCGCCACCGTTTTACTGGAAAGTTTACTGACACTGGCACAAAACCATGAATCTGAAAAACCATAGAGCATATAAGTAAAAATAAGCGCTGTCTGATATGCCTGCTGACACTATTGTTAATGATTTATTTAAAAAATATTGAGATATACCGACTGAAAACAGATAAACCAAGACCATTTACCCCAGTTGGCAAACAAATTAACCCCATTTTAGAATATGATTCAGCACAAACATCATTATTCCCTCTGATTAATGGTACATACAGGCTGTTACTATAAATAATAACAGCCTGTTTTATATAAAATCTAACCTACCCCACCTCACTCAGCCGGATATCAACTGCCTGATGCAGAATCCGGTCAACACTGGCGCGCACACCACCCATCATGGTTAATAGATAACCCGCCAATTGCAGCATCTCTTCATGATCAACCAGAGGATTGGTGTCTATTTCCTGTTGCTGTATGGTTTGTCGTTCCAGCAACAATTTACCCATGGTTTCAGCCATCTGATTAAACACAACACTCGCCTGAAAGCAGTCACCAATGACCAGATTTAGATCATGCATATCTAAACACTGGCGCTTTTCATGTGGCAATAAATCGGTATTAAGTATAAAGGAGATCAGCTGATGATTGTACAGCAGACTGGCGATAGCATCATAATATTGAGTATCAAAGGTAAGTTTATGCATGACGAGCCTCGTGAGAAAAATAGGGATAGAAAGGGTTATACAGATATAAATATCCCTTACAGGAAAATATATCTGCCGTTTCACACCAGTGTCTCACGACTGGGCACGCTATTGAACGTGGTGGCGGAATCTTGCCGTTAAATCACAATATTGTCAATATTTATTCTAAAAGACTATATTAAAATACTCGCTTTATCTTGAATTTATCTTAACTTGATAGCGACAGTAATACCAATATTATTCACGCAACTTTTGGCCTTCTGAACCAACTTGATTGAAGTCGGCTGGCGGTAGCAGCGTAGTATTGGATATCAAAGGTGAGTTTATGCATGATTTACCCCCACCATTAAACAATGAAGTATTCAGCCATAAAATAAAATGAACTATGCACAGATTGCATAAAATACAGACGTAAATTGCTTTGACATTATGTCATAGTAATAATGCCTTCTTTCTGGTTCAATTAGTCTCCTTCTTGCTTCTAAACAATAATAGAGATGGACAAATGGCAAGGTTAGAAGGCTGGCAGAAAGAAACCAGTAGGCGCAAGGCCTCCCTGCCATTGTCCTCCATACTAAAGTGAACCAATGGCATATAGAAAAATACCACTCTTATTCAAATAAGGTGGGTTATCTGTCTTTCTGAAAACAGCCTTCTAAAGCTGGTTGCTGAATTGGCAGCAACATAAATATGTTGCCGTTAAACCACACAATTATCAATCATACAGACACATGCACATCAATCCCGCCGGCTGATAATTCATATTTAAACATTTCAAAGATGAAGCCGAATAAACCAGCAAATCAATAGATTATGCGCATATAAACTAAATTTATTGTCATCCTCAATCAAGACCATACGCATTATTAATCAATATCATCATGATTAATAATGCGCATACTTAACAAAAAACAAGCATAAAACACATAAAAAAAGCAAAATATCGTATAATAAAAAACATTAATTAACATAAAATGCTATTTATTTACCCAATCCATGTTCAAAAGATCTCAAAGCAGTATCCATATTTTATTAGCTTTGCTATACAGCAGCTTTTCGTTTGTACAGGCTGCCGGCCTGAATCCGGTCAGCAATCAGATTGACCAGCGCGAAATCAATCGCGAACAGCAACGACAGCAGCAATTTCAGCAACAGATGCAACCCGATGTTGATGTCAGACTACCACCGACTGAAACACCCAAGGCCACTCCCCTTAAAGCCTTACCTGCCGATGAGACCCCCTGTTTTGTCATCAACAGTATTGAAGTGACCGGCGAAGCCGCCGCACGGTTTCAGTTTGCGCGCCGTCAGGCAATCAGACAATCCGGTTTTAAAGCGGGTCAGTGCATTGGGCAGCAAGGGTTGGAATACCTCACCACTCTGGCACAGAATGCCTTAATCCAGCATGGCTACACCACCAGTCGCATTCTCTTAGGTCAGCAAGACCTAAATAGTGGCAGGCTGATATTAACCGTGATGCCCGGACATATCCGTCAGGTACGCTATGACGACAGCGACCCGAATACCCATACCGGCCGGATTAAACACATACCGAATAAATTCCCGCTGCATCAGGGCAAAATCCTCAATTTGTATGATCTGGAACAAGGACTGGAAAACCTGCGCCGTCTGCCCACGGTTGAGGCAGACATGAGTATTGAACCTGCGCAGGATGCCGCCGGTGACGGCAGTCAGAGCGATCTGGCGGTCAAATGGCGCCAGCGTACCATACCGGTCAGAATGGCCGTTAATCTGGACGATTCCGGCAGCCATTCTACCGGACGCTATCAGGGCGGTGTTACCGTAGCGCTAGACAACCCTTTAGGCCTGAGTGATCTGTTTTACGCCAACTACAACCATGATCTGGGTGGTAAACACAGCTATACCGACAGTGACGGCCATAAAACCGGCAGCGGTACCAATGGTTATATGCTGCATTATTCAGTTCCGGTGGGTTACTGGCTACTGGCCTTTAACCGCAGTCACTACCGCTATCATCAGGCAGTGGCCGGCTATGCTGAAAACTATGACTACAACGGCAACAGTGACACCACCGACATTGGTTTAAGCCGCATTATTCAGCGCAATGCCAAACGTAAAACCACGCTGGGGCTGAAACTGTGGCGGCGTGAATCACATAACTTTATTGAAGATGCCGAGATTGAAGTACAGCAACGGCACACGGCTGGCTGGCAGGCCAATCTGTCCCATCGCGAGTACCTCGGCAAAGCCACACTAGACTTTGATCTGGGTTACAAACGTGGCACCGGTGCCGGCCACAGTCAGCGTGCGCCGGAAGAAGCGTTTAACGAAGGCACTTCGCGCATGAAGATCATCACCGCAGACGCCAGCGTGTATTGGCCATTCAGACTGGGACAGCAGACATTCAGCTATGACAGCAGTTTCCATGGCCAGTGGAACAAAACCCCCCTGATTACCCAAGACCAGCTATCCATCGGCAGCCGCTACACCGTACGCGGCTTTGATGGTGAGCTCTCTCTCATGGCACCACGCGGCTGGTACTGGCAGAACAACCTTAACTGGGCATACCAGCCACAACACCAATTATATGCAGGTCTGGACGTTGGCCATATCGGTACTAATAGCGTTAATCCGCAGCTAGGCAAAACCCTGGCCGGGGCGGTGATCGGCACCCGTGGCCAATTCAAAGCCGGCGGAATGCTCAGCTATGATTTGTTTGCCGGTAAACCGATCTACAAACCGCAATACTTTAAAACCGCCAACACTCATGTCGGCTTTAGTCTGAACTATGCTTTTTAATTTTTAGATTGTTAAATTACAGAGAAGAATAATCATGAATAAACAGTGTTATAAAATTATCTTCAATAAAAAACGTAATCAAATGATGGCCGTAGCCGAGATCGCTACCGCCGAAGGCAAACACAGCCAGAATCAGCCAGCCGGCACCCATCAAGGCTTGGGCAACCGATGTAAAAGCGTTGTGGTTAATATCCTGTCTTTCTCAGTATTATGGGCTTTAGGTCTGGCTAATGTTCAAGCCAGTGCCATTCATGCTGACCCCAACGCCCCTAAAAACCAGCGCCCGAGCATTCTCCAAACCGCCAACGGTTTACCACAAGTCAATATCCAGACGCCCAGTAAACACGGCGTCTCCATGAATCAATACCAGCAGATGGATATTGACCGCCATGGCGCCATACTCAACAACAGCCGTAAAAATACCCAGACCCAGTTAGCCGGCATGGTACAGGGCAATCCATATCTTGCAGGTGGTGAAGCGCGGGTAATCGTCAACCAGATCAACAGCAATAATCCCAGTCAGCTCAATGGCCATCTTGAGGTTGCCGGCCGGCGGGCAGAGCTGATCATTGCCAATCCCAGCGGGATTAATATCAATGGCGGCGGCTTTATCAATGCCGCCGGTGTGACTTTGGCCACTGGTAAAGTCAATTATGATCAGGGCAGATTACAAGGGCTTGATGTTAACCGCGGCCGCATCACTATTGAGGGTAATGGTCTTGATACAAGCCAGGCTGACTATACCCGCATACTGACCACTGCCGCTGAAATCAATGCTAAATTGTGGGCGAATGATTTAAATATTGTGGCTGGCCATAACCAGTTTGACGCCGATGGCCAAAGACAGACATTAGAGAATGGCGACCAGCCGCGCCAGCCAGGCGTGGCGATTGATACAGCGTTATTGGGTGGCATGTATGCCGGTAAAATCTATCTGATCGTCACCGATAAAGGCGACAGCGTCAACATTGACGGCAAGATATACAGCAGTAAGTTTCACCTCAGCGCTGATGGTATGCTGACCACCAGCGGCGACATCGTCGCCAGCAGCGACACCGACCCGACCAATACCAGCCTGAATATCAACGCACAAGGGGTTAACAACAGCGGCAACATCAGCAGCCAGGGCACAGCCGACATACACAGCAACAGCTTAAACAATCAGGGATTGATCACCAGTGCTGGTGAACTGAACCTGAATCAGCAGCAACTCACCAATCAGGGCAATATCAATGCCGGCCGTTTAAGCATCGATGGCGACAGTCTGAATAATAGCGGCCACATCAGCCAAAGCGGCCAGCAAGACTTAAACATTAATAGCGATCAGCTGATCAATCAGCAAAGCGGCCGCATTGGCCAGGCAATGGTGGCAGATAATGGCCACAATAGCAGTGATGGCAATAATAACAGCAATACCAACAACAATAGCAGTGATAACAACGCCAGTAACAGCAGCGCCGGTAATGGCAATAGCAATAATGATAATACCAATAACAACAGCAGTAATAGCAGTAGTAATAAGCCAGCCACAGACAACAGCACCACTAGCACAACAGCCAGTTCTACCCCCGTTATCTTTGCAGATGGCCACATCAATGCCCGAAACATCGACAACAGTGGCCAGATCGAAGCCAGCGGTGACATCAGTCTAAGCAGTACCAACCTGATCAATCAGGGCAAGCTTAATCTGGCCAGCCTCAGCCTGAGCGGTGACGAGCTGAACAATCAACATGGCCAGATCAATGCCGGCAAGATTGAGATCAACAGCCGGGAGGTAAATAATCAGCACGGCCAGATCAGCGCCAATAACCAGCTGCACATCAACGGCCAGAAGATTAATAACCAAGAGGGCAAATTACAGGCCGGGGGTGACCTGAGTCTCGAAGCAGACAGCATTGACAACAGCAACCAGGGCGTGATCAGCAGCAATCAGAATCTGATCCTTAACAGTAGCCAGCTGAATAACCAAGAAGGCCAGATGTGGGCAGCTGGCAACACTCATCTGAATGTAGAGCAGCTGAATAACCAACAAGGTAAACTACAGGCCGGCGGTAACGTCAGTCTGCAATCAGAGCGGACAGACAACAGTAATCAGGGTCTGATCAGCAGTAATCAGCATCTGACCCTCAACAGCAACCAGCTGAATAACCAGACAGGCCAATTGTGGGCAGGTGGCCAACTCACACTAACGGTCGATAATCTCAACAACCAAAGCGGTGCCATTGATGCCGACAGCCTCCGGTTAACTGCCGACAACGTCAATAACAGTCAGGGTTTTATCCGCACCAACCAGACACTCAGCGCCAACATTGGCCAGAGCCTCAACAATCAGGCAGGACAGATTAGCTCAGCCAAAGACCTCAGCATCAATGGCAGCAATTCCCTTAATATCGACAACAGCCACGAGGGCAAAATACTGGCTGGCCAGAACCTGAATTTAAACGCCAAACACCTCACCAATCAGGGCAGCATCAGCGCTGGCCAGGATGCCACCATTGCCCTGATTGATGACTTCAGCGTTGACGCTGATCTTACCGCTGGCCATGATCTGAATCTAAGTAGCCAGGGCAATATCACCAATCATAAAAACATCAGCGCCAACCACAATGTCAGCCTTCAGGCCGCGAACATCGACAATAAAGCCGAAGGCACTATCCAGAGCAATAACCAGACTTGGCTTAGTGCCGACAACCTTACCAACCGCGGCCTGATTAACAGTAACGGCCTGACCCTGATTGAGGCCAGCCACAACCTTACCAACATCGGCAGTGGTCGCATCTATGGCGACCATATCGCCTTACAAGCCGATAGCCTGACCAACCGCGAAGAAACCCTCAACGGCGAGACCAAAGCCGCCACCATTGCCGCCCGTCAGCGCCTCGATATCGGCGCCAAGCACATCACCAACCAGGAACATGCCCTGATCAGCAGCAGCGGTGATCTGGCCATCGGCGGTGCCTTGGATAAAGACCACCACGCCACTGGCAGGGCGGACAGTCTCATCAATGGCAGCGCCCGCATCGAAGCCAGCGGCAACGGCCATATTGCTGTAAACCAATTGCAGAACCTCAACAACCATTTCAGTGTTGAGGAATACCTCGCCAGTAAAGAGCATATACAGCAGTATCAGGAAAGTGGCAATCCTGAAATCTGGGTTAATGGCAAAGACGGTAAATTCAAAAAAGAGCGTAAAAAACTGACCTTCACCTTTAACGATGGCAGTAAAAAGACCTGGAGTAAATACAATGTCAGCAATGTGCATTGGTGGGACTTTGACCGCACCACCTACCGCCAGCGCGTGACTGAAAGCGACCCGGGACAAATCATTATTGGCGGTAATCTCAGCATTGAAGGCACCGACTGGCTCAATCACAACAGCCAGATTATTGTCGGCGGTGATCTGACCGCTGGTGAGGGTCTGAATCTGGAGAACCGCGAAACCAAAGGCGAACAACGGCAAGAAGACAAAGGCAAACAAGGCGGCTACAAATACAAAAACCCCAAACTCGGCAAGGGCAAAATTAAAACCACCAATGAGAAGAAATACCAGCAGAGCATCACCACCACACACGACTTTGACAGCCCGGTCAGCGTGATTCAGCAACACACCGCTACTGACCACCAAGGCCAGACACAGGCCGCCAGTATCCAGAACGTGCAGCAAAATGGTCAGGGTGCCCAGACCGGCCAGAATAGCCGGCCATCACTTGTCAGCACCCTGCAACCCAAACCCATCACCCTGCCAGACAACAGCCTTTATGCGATTAAACCCGATAACCCGGGCTACCTGATTGAAACTGATTCAGCCTTTACCAACCAGAAACAGTGGCTCGGCAGTGACTACATGCTTAGCGCCTTAGGCCAAGACCCGCAGAAAATGCAAAAACGCCTCGGCGACGGTTATTACGAACAGCAACTGATACAAAACCAGATTATGCAGATCACCGGCAACCGCTATCTGGACGGCCACGACAATGACCTGGAACAATACCAAGCACTGATGAACGCCGGCATAGAATATGCCCAAAAATACAACCTGACGCCTGGCGTTGCCCTCAGCGCCGAACAAATGCAACAACTGACCAGCAACATAGTATGGCTGGAAAACCAGACCGTCACCCTGGCCGATGGCAGCAGCCAAACCGTACTGGTGCCCAAGGTTTACCTGGTGGCCGCCAATACCCAGATAACCCCCGATGGTGCTTTAATCAGCGCCAACAACATTAATCTCAGTAACGCCGGCAATATTGCTAACCAGGGCAGCATCAGCGCCAGTAATAACCTCAGCCTCGGCGCGCACCAGATCGACAACAGCGGTCTCATCAGCGGCAACAACGTTATCCTTAACGCCACTGATGCGATCAACTTTAACGGCGGCGTAGCAGTGGCCAAAGATAACCTCAGCCTTAAAGCCGACCAGATCAACCTGACCAGTACCACCATCAATTATGGCGATGACCGCAACGGTGGCCAGCTGATTGATCGTGTCGCCGGTGTGTACGTTACTGGTGAGGCCGATACTTCAGAGAAAGGCACCCATGGCCTTTTAAGCCTCGAAGCCAACCACGACCTTACCACCCACGGTGCCCAGATTAGTAACCAAAGCCAGAGCGGCACCACCCAGCTGATCAGCCACCAAGGCGATATTAACCTTGGCACCGTCAGCCAGAGCCAAAACATGGCCAGCGGCAACAGCAGCGACAAAAATCACTGGATAAACCACTATCAAGGTGAAACAGGCACGAGTATTGATACCCATGGCGACATTAATTTGATCAGTGGCCACGATATCAATATCCGCCAGGGCGACATTAACAGCGATCAGGGCAGACTGAACCTTGCCGCCAGCAATAACATCAATATTGAAGCCGGCCGCCAGCAGACAGAGCTAGATCATTCTGTCTATATCAAAACCAACAATATCACCAGCAAAAAGACCCAGCTAGACCAATACCAGGCACAGTATGATGAAGCGATCGGCAGCAGCCTTGGCGCAAGCCAGATCAGCCTCCTGAGCGGCCACGACATCAATGTCAGCGGCAGCAACATCATCTCAGACAACGGCACCCAGCTCATGGCCGGTAACGACATCAATATCAACGCTACCGACAACAGCTATTACGACCACAGTTATCATGAAGAGAAAAAATCCGGCCTGATGGGCTCCGGCGGCATCGGTTTCAGTGTCGGCAAAGAAAAGGACACCACCGACAACAAAGACACCACCCATATCCATACAGGCAGTATGGTCGGCAGTCTTGGCGGGGATACCACCATCGTGGCCGGTCACAACTATACCCAGACCGGCAGCAGCGTACTGGCACCACAAGGTAATATCAGCATCAATGCCGAACAGATCAACGTCAACGCTGCCA
>JAQTIE010000008.1 GCA_029433475.1 Neisseriaceae bacterium ESL0693
TGGTGGGTGATGACGGAGTCGAACCGCCGACATTCTGCTTGTAAGGCAGACGCTCTACCAACTGAGCTAATCACCCATCGCTGTTAAGGCGCGTATTTAACCACATTACAGCCTTATCGGCAAGTTTTTTTATCACTGAGCGATTAAATTTTTTTAAACGATTATTTTAAATAATTTTTAATTTACCCTGTTTCATTTAAACTCACAACAACCCGCATCATTACAAACATGACTACTTAAATATTTTAAGCTATAGAATCACTGAATTGGTTTGCCTGCCATCATCAATAATATATACATCATCAAGACACCAAACACGCCTGGCGCCATTTAAATCCAAAATATTCATGACTGGAATATTGTTTGAATATCTCTTCTTATCGATCGTCTGCCAACAATCAATAATGAATTAAACATACTTACTCAATCAGAAAAATGCCCCAGTTTATGCATTTTCGTTTGTAAATAATGTTCGTTTTCGGCATTCTCACCGACATGCAAAGGAATCCGTTCAGTCACAACAATACCGGCTTTATTTAAAGTATCCACTTTTTGGGGATTATTGGTCATCAGATGTAACGACTTAACCCCTAAATGATCCAATATGTATTTAGCCAAGACAAAATCCCGCGCATCAATGGGCAGCCCCAGCGCCAGATTAGCCTCTACCGTATCCAGACCTTGGTCTTGTAATTTGTAAGCACGGATTTTATTCAGAAGGCCAATGCCCCGCCCTTCCTGTCGCAGATAAACAATGACACCGCGACCTGCTTTTTGCACCGCCTGCATGGCAGCTTTCAATTGAGGACCACAATCACACCGCTTAGAAAATAAAGCATCACCAGTCAGACATTCCGAATGAATCCGCGTCAGTACATCCTGCCCTTGAGCTAGATCCCCCACACTTAAAGCCGCATGTTCCTGACCTGTACGCGTATCTTCAAAACCATACATGGTAAATTCGCCCCATTGCGTTGGCAAACGGCATTGAGCCACAAAACGTAAAGGACTATCTGATTGAATATCTGTATTTAACGTCATCTTATTTAATGGTTTCCTGTATTTATCTATTATCATTTAACCGTTTGATTGCTATTTATTAATCTTTCCATGATTATTTTGCTGATTCTTTATTGCGCCACACCGGCTCTGAATAAATATCGGACACAATTATAGTCATCTTATAGAAAATCAGACCACCAAACTCAGCATTTACGCATAAATCTATCGTAGCATAGCCTGTGGATTAATAAACAACCAAGATAATTCAGCCTTGGATAATCAGGGTCATTATGCATCAATCCAGAGCCATAATGGCAAAACTATTGCAAGGCATATTCATCATACAATACCACCAGTAAAACATTAAGATACCGGATCGGGCATTTAGCGCAGATATCGGTTCACACAATGATAGCCAACCTTACTTTTCTGACAAATCAGACAAATAAAAGGACACCTTGAAATTCAAGGTATCCTTTTATACTACACAATAACCCAATCCAGTTGATCTTGTAAATCAAAGTGTCACAAAATTGGAACAAACATTTTGTAACTTATTGAAGTTACTATATTACATGGTGCAGATAAAGAGACTCGAACTTTTATACCCTGCGACAGCAAAAAACTGAATCCGGTGTGTCTGTCCATTTCACCCCATCCGCATTTTATAGATAATAATTATATAGTGTGTGATGATTTTATCTCATGACCTAACCAAGCTTATATTAAATCATATCAATTAAGCATAAAGTAGATTATTAATTATATATAAACAAAAATTTTTTAACTTATTAATTATTAATTTACTGATATATATTGACATGGATACTTGTCGCTCTTTAGCACAATATAATGAATTATATCTATCTTTAAAATTTTTTTATGCGACAAATTACTACTTTACAAACAGTATTAAATGCCTTAAAAACTCACCTAAGCACATTTGTATTTCGATTATGTTATGATCATTTTGCTTGTGATCTATTACGAGTGCATGGCACTTTAAAACACAATCCAATACATAAATAATGATTTAAATTATAATTCAAGTAATTATAACCAAACCTTGATAAAAACGAGGAACTAAAATGGATTTTGCCCAAATTGCTTCATTAGCATTACTGATACTGATATTGGTTTTAGCGATGTGGCGTAATATTAATATCGGTTTATTGGGTTTTGCAGCCGCAGCCCTGTTGGTTGTGGTTTCGCCAATGCATGAAGTCGCGGGCGAAATGGTACGTTCACTTAACGCCAAGACACTTTTCAGCCACTTTCCCGGCTCTATCTTTACACTTCTGGTCGGCGTTTCACTGCTTTTTGCCCATCTGGAAAAAAGTGGTGGTCTGAATTGGTTTACCAATAAAGTTTATGGTACCATCGGAGACCGTACCAATATCATACCGTGGGTTGGTTTTTTACTGGGTATTACCATCACAACTGCGGGGGCTTTTGCCACGGCAACCATTGCATTATTGGTACCTGTTATTGCCGCTTTATGCCGGCGCCACCCTAAAATCTTTTTTATCAGTGAAATGGCAGCCATTATTGGTGCCAATGGTGCCGGTTTGTCCCCCATCAATCCTGTCGGTATTGTGGTACGAAAAGCGGCAGACAGTGCCCAGGTTGTCTTTAATAGCTGGGAAGTTTGGTTTTTTGGCGTGATTGTGGCCGCCGCAACTGTACTGGTACTCCAGATTCTATTCCGCCCCAGCAGGCTGATTGACGATACGGTACTGAATACGACCCAACAACGCGGCTTTATCCTGATGCGGCCAGCTTATTCCGAAAACGAAGACAATACAACCATGCAACCCTTTTATGCCATGTGTTCTTTTATTGGCGTACTGGCCTTTGTATTTCTGGTTGTATTTGCCAAAGCCGATGTGGGCTTAACCTCCATTTCACTGGCCGTTTTGTTGATGCTCATTTTCCCAGGCAACAATAAAAACTTCTTCCGTAAAATTCCCTGGGGTGCCATCGTGGTATTGTCTGGTTTACTGATGTTTATTGGTGCCATGCAGGAACTGCACACCATGCAGGTGATTGAAGAAGGTCTGATCAGCATGACCAGCAGTCATATTATTCTGCTCTTCATGATTGCCTATCTGACCACATTCCTGAGTAATGTTGAAGCTTCAACCATGGGGGTGATCAGCTTAATGGCACCGATGGTTATGACCATTTTCGGCGCATCGCCTCATATTTCCATCATCATAGCGGCCATTTTGGTACCGGCAACTTTAAGCGTTGTCAATCCGATTCATGCCGCGGGTACTCTGGTGATCGGGTTTACTGAAGAAAGACAGCAGGACAAACTATTCCGGCGCCTGGTCAGTATTGCCGGCAGTACCGTTGTGCTGGTTCCTGGCATAGTGTGTATTTTGCCGGCATTCATGCTGTAAATAACGCGGATTAACTCGCTAAAAATATCCTGTTTAATTGACTTAAACAGGATATTTTTGTATTTGTGAATTTAAATTCACCTTATGTCAGTCCTGAAATATCAAATGTGAAATAGCGCCTCTGATCTACCTGGCAGCATAGAGGTGTTAACAACATTTGCCGGATATGACACAATAAGTCTCTGTACTTCAGAATGAATGACTATGCAAATTTACCTCGTAGGTGGTGCTGTCCGTGACAAATATTTAAACCGGCCAGTAAAAGATCGTGACTGGGTGGTGGTTGGTGCTACTGTAGAAAAAATGCTCGATGCCGGTTATAAACCCGTGGGTAAGGATTTTCCGGTGTTTTTACATCCGAAGACACATGAAGAATATGCCCTGGCCAGAACTGAGCGTAAAATTGCTGCCGGTTATACCGGTTTTCAGTTTTATGCCACCCCTGATGTCTCACTGGAGCAGGATCTGCAACGGCGTGATCTGACCATAAACGCCATGGCAGAAGATGCCGAAGGTCAGCTCATTGACCCTTATCACGGCCTGGCCGATCTGAGGGCGGGTATTTTACGCCATGTCAGTCCGGCTTTTGCTGAAGACCCTGTCCGTATTCTGCGAATTGCCCGTTTTGCTGCTCGTTATAATTTTGAAATTGCACCGGAAACTCTTGCCTTAATGCAACACATGGTGACTCAGGGCGAGGTCAACGCCTTGGTGGCAGAACGCGTATGGCAGGAACTGGCCAAAGGCTTAATGGAATCCAGACCACGCATCATGCTGGAAGTATTACGTGCCTGCGGTGCTTTACGGGTATTGCTGCCACAACTGGATGCCCTTTTCGGCGTACCCCAACCGACAAAACATCACCCCGAGATCGACAGCGGCGAACATACCCTGCTCACGTTACAATATGCGGCACAACAGGATTACACTCTGGCCGAACGGTTTGCTTCATTAATGCATGATTTAGGTAAAGCCCGCACTCCGCCTGAAGACTGGCCACACCATTATGGGCACGATGTGGGCGGGCTCAAACCGCTGGCCGAAATCCGGCAAAAACTACGCATACCCAAAGATTGTGCTGAATTGGCCGCTTTAGCCTGTACTTATCATACGCGCATACACAGTGTCAGCCAGTTGCGATCGCGCACCATTTTAAAACTACTGCACCAAACCGATGCATTCAGACGGCCAGAGCGGTTTCTATCACTCTTAAAAATATGTCTGGCTGATAGCCGCGGCCGCCTTGGTCTGGAAAATAGTCCTTATCCGCAACAGGATTACTGGTTAAAATTACTTGATGCGGCCAGCAATATTGATGCGGCCGCCATTGCCCGCCAGCAAACTGAACCGACCAGAATCGCTGACGCCATTGACCGGGCGCGCCTACTGAACATTAAAGCCATTCACCGCTCTTCAGGCCGGTAATAAAGGGATTCGGGTAAATATTATGTCTCATTCAACATTGCTGACCACACTAAAACAGGAATTACAGCGACAAAAACTTGATCTTCAACAACAATATTTATCCAACAGACAGCCCAGAATATATTTTCAACAGCACACACAGCTTCTGGAGCGAGCATTATCAAGATTATGGCAGGAATATTTCGCTCATCAGAACATGTGTTTAATGGCCATTGGTGGTTTTGGCCGCGGCGAAATGTATCCTTATTCAGACATGGATATTGCCATCATCACCGAAAAAGAAACCATCCCCGAACTACAAGACAAAATATCGGCTTTCATTCAGGATTTATGGGACGTTCATTTAATGCCGGCAGCCAAAGTCGGCAGTGTGGAGCAGTTATGTGACAGTGCCCGTCAGGATCTGACCAGCGATACCGCATTTTTAGAAGGTCGGTTTATTTGTGGCCGGCATCAACTGGCACAAAAATTACTGCAACAATTGGATTTACAACGCAACACCAGCGTATTTATTGACAGTAAGCTATTAGAACAACAACAACGAGAACTGAAAGTCAGCCGCCATGACAGCATGCTGGAAGCCAATATTAAAACTGTGCCGGGCGGAATGCGTAATATTCATACTTTATTGTGGCTGGCCAAAGTACAAGGTTTACCGCCGCGTATCGACAGTCTGATCAAAAACGGTATTCTGAACCGTCAGGAAGCACGCCTATTGCTCAGCTGTCAGAAAGAACTGGCCAAAATCCGCATTGATCTTCATCTGGCCGCAGACCGCCCGGAAGAGCGGCTATTGTTTGATCTGCAAACCAAAGTAGCGCGTAACATGGGCTATACCGATGACGAACACAGTTATGCCAGCGAAAAACTGATGCGGACATTTTACCGCTCGATTAAAGGCATTAATCAGCTCAGCGATATTTTATTACCCATGCTGCGTGGTCGGGTTTCCTGTGCCCTGCCCCGAATTATTGTGAATTTAGATGAGCATTATTACCAGCTGGGTAATCTGCTTGCCGTTCGCGATCTTGAATTATTCCGACAAGACCCCGGCCATATTTTTCAGGCACTGGAAATCATTCAGAAACACAACGACCTGATGGGTATGGCACCTAAAACACTACGCGCATGGTGGGCGGCCGTACATAATATCAATGCAGACTTTTATCATGACCCGGCCAATCGTCGCCGTTTTCTGAATTTTTTCAAACATGGGCGCGGTTTGACGCATTTATTGCGTTTCAGTAATTTATATGGTCTTCTGGAGCGCTATCTGCCCAACTGGGGCAAAATTGTTGGCCTGTTGCAACACGATCTCTTCCATATTTATCCTGTTGACGACCACATTTTAATGGTATTGGGTAATCTGCGGCGTCTGGCCATGGAAGAACACAGCCATGAATTTCCACTGGCGTCTGATCTGATGCGCACCTTTAAACCCAAACATATTTTGTATCTGGCGGCTTTATTCCATGATATCGCCAAAGGGCGTGGTGGTGATCATGCACTTGAGGGTATGGCAGATGCCCATACCTTTGCCCAAGACCACGGCCTGAATAAGCATGAACACGATTTACTGGTCTGGCTGGTTGAAAATCATTTGTATCTGTCTGCCACAGCGCAGAAACAGGACATTCAGAATCCGGACGTAGTATCGAAATTCGCACAGCACATACAAACACCGGAACGATTAAAGGCACTCTATTTACTGACGGTGGCTGATATTCGCGGCACCAATCCTAAAATCTGGAATTCATGGAAAGCCAGTTTACTGGAAATGCTGTTTAAGGCCGCTTTAAATCACCTGCAAGGCAATCAACCCAATCACAGTGTATTGATCAATAAGCGCCAGCAACGCGCCATGCATGAATTAACCCAGCTTCAGCATACGCCAGAGGCACAACAGCATTTGTGGCAGCTTCTGGGGCAGGCTTATTTTGTTCGCTACGAAACCGGTGAGATTCTCTGGCATTTGCCAGAAATCATCGGCCATGAATATGAAGCGCAGGCACATGTCCGTCTGTCACCGAAAAACCATACCATGCAGATCATGGTATATATGCCCAATCGTCCCAAATTATTTGCCCAGTTAAGTTATCTCTTCAGCCAGCATAAACTGAATATTCTGGCTGCGCGTGCTTATGTGACTGAACACAACTATATTCTGGACACCTTTATTTTACAATTTCCCGCCACGACCTTATCAGCCGATCACCGCCGGCTTCAGAAAAAAATTCAGACATCACTGGATAGATTTGTACACAATCAGCTTGAATCCCACACCATCGCCGCTACCCAGCCACTGGGACGGCGCAGCCGCTATCAGCCGATTGCTCCGCGCATCAGTATTTGTGAAGATGATGCCGAAGGCTGGTATAGCCTCAATATCATTACCTTTAACCGTCATTATTTACTGGCCAATATCGCTCAGGTATTATCCGATTTTGACATCAGTATCCGTTACGCCAAAATTACCACGCTGGACGAACGGGTAGAAGACAGTTTTCTGATCTATGCGCCTGAGCTGATCCATACCCATCAGCAGCTTAAACTCAAAACCGCCCTTCTTGACCAGATCAGCAATTAAGCTATTTATTTAAAGGCTTATTATTATGATTTATCAGCTCGATCAGCAGACTCTGCGCCAATATCAGGCTTATGCCCGACGCTATTTCCCGCTACTGTGCCAGCCCAGACCCATAGATAGCCATAAGGGGACTTTTGGCACTCTGGCTATACTGGGCGGCCATACCGGTATGAGTGGCGCGCTGATTCTGGCAGGTTGTGCGGCTTTAAAAACCGGCTGCGGTAAAGTCTGGCTTGGCTTTAATCAACCCCGTATACCCCTGCCCGTTATTACTGATCGTCCTGAAATCATGCTGACCACCCTCACCGCACTCTCAAAGCAAACCAGCAGCGCTTATGTGATGGGTTGTGGCCTAGGTACTGATCACAGTGCGCTGACCGCTCTCAGGCATTTTCTGGATTTATCGCTGACCAAACCGCTGCTTTTAGATGCCGATGCTTTGAATCTGATTGCCCGGCAACCCGAATTATGGCCAGATCAGTGTATCAAAACCTACCCATGGGTACTGACGCCCCATCCGGCCGAAGCTGCCCGGCTATTGCATAGCACCACAGCCGAAATTCAGCACAACCGAACCGCCGCTGTTTTACAATTAGCCCAACGCTATGGTACCTGGGTAGTTTTAAAAGGACATGAAAGTCTGATTGCCTCACCTGAAGGCCACATTCATCACAACACCAGCGGCAATGCCGGACTGGCCACAGCCGGTAGCGGGGATGTGTTATCGGGCGTCATTGGTAGCTTGCTGGCGCAGGGCATTCCTATACAACAAGCCATTTATGCCGGCGTATGGCTGCATGGTGCGGCAGCGGATGTCTTGGTTGCTCACGGAATTGGCCCCATTGGCTTATGTGCGCATGAACTGGCTGACGCCATCCGCTGGCTGCGCAACCAGCTCACTGAGCATCAGTCATAATCTGATTATGGCATTGCTGGTTTTCAGATAGGCGCGACTTCAATACATTCAAAATCATGACTGATTTCTACGGCTTTTCCCAGCATAATCGCGGCCGAACAATATTTATCTGCCGATAACTGTACTGCCCGGCCAATGGCGATTTTATCCAGCTGATAACCGGAAATTTCAAAATGTAAATGAATCTGGGTAAATACATGCGGTACTACTTTGGCTCGCTCACTCGTTATATGACAGACACAATTGTATACTTTCTGCTGTTGTTTGCGTGCAATGGTCATGACATTAATACTGGCACAACCACCCACCCCCAATAGCAGCATCGCCAGTGGGCTAACGCCTTTTTTCCCGCCTTCAACCAAAGCGCCGTCCATCACCACACTATGGCCGTCTTCAGTAGAACCCACAAAACACAAATCGTCCAACCATTGTACTTTAACATCCATTATTTATTTCCTTGCTGATTACTGATTTTCCAATGCCCAATCTACGGCTGATAATGCATGAATCCGAGTAGTATCAAAAACGGGCACACAACTGTCCTGCTCTGAAACCAGCAACATGATTTCAGTACAACCCAGAATAATGGCCTCTGCCCCTTTTTCTACCAGCCGTTGCATGATTTGCCGATATTGCTGCCGTGATGAGTCACGGATAATGCCTTTTACCAATTCAGTATAAATAATATGATGCACTGTCTGACGATCTGTTCCATCAGGAATGTAAACCTCCAGATCAAATTGATCGGTCAGCCGCCTCTTATAAAAATCCTGCTCCATCGTAAAGGCAGTACCCAGTAATCCAACTTTTCTGATGCCTTGTGCCTGAATTTTTCTGGCCGTAGCATCGGCAATATGCAATAAAGGAATAGAGACAGATTGCGCTACTGCATCAGCCATACGGTGCATGGTATTGGTACAAATCACAATCCCTTCTGCCCCGCCACGTTGCAGATTCTGCGCCGCCTGACACATTTTTTGTGTCAATGCTGACCATTGGTTCTGATGCTGGCAGTGTTCAATTTCAGCAAAATCCATGGACCACATCAGACTGCGGGCTGAATGCAGCCCGCCTAAGCGACGGTTCACTTCTTCATTAATCATGCGGTAATATTCAGCTGAACTTTCCCAACTCATGCCACCAATCAGGCCAATCGTTTTCACTCACACCTCTACATGGAAATTAAAGACAAAATATCCTGTGGCCGGGCAGCAAGATGATCCGCTCCCCATGCATCAATACATTCTGTTTTACCGATGTAACCCCAATTGGCCAGTATGGTTTTCATGCCCGCATTTTTCCCTGCCTGAATATCGCGCAGTGCATCACCCACATACACACATTGTTCTGGCTTAACATGCATGGATTGACAGGCATGAAGCATCGGCTTGACACTGGGTTTGGCTTCATCAGTGGTATCACCGCTGACCACCACTGCCGGCGCATGCACAAAACCCAGTTCAGGCACCAGCCGGTCAGTAAACCGACGTGGCTTATTGGTTACAATGCCCCATTGAATGCATTGCTGTTGCAACGCATGGATTACCTCATTAATCCCATCAAACAATACCGTTTCCTCAGCCAGGTGCCGGTCATATTCAGCCAGAAAAGCCTCGCGCCAATAGCCATAATCCTTATTGTCTGATGTTATTCCCGTACCCAGTTCAATCAATGCGGCCGCACCACGACTGGCTACCTCACGAATAGCTGCCATCGTTTTTGGCGGTAAATGATGCTGCTGCAACAAACGGTTAAGCGCCCCGCCCAGATCGCGGGCTGTATCGGCCAGCGTTCCATCCAAATCAAACAATACTGCCTGAATCATTAAAATCTGCCTTCTATCAATGTCATTACGCCATAATACCTTAATATAGGATTATTAATCATATATTAATGATGGTGTCCTTCATCATACCGATGCTGAAGATGGCACAGCAATGCCTCAGCATGATGATGCTGATCTGTTTCCACCTGAATCGTCACATGATGTATCTCGTGATTTAATAGTTTCTGTTCCAATAGCAATACCAATTGTTCTGCCTGACTGACCGTTAACGTACCCTCAACCACAATATGACAGGACAGCGCATTCCAACCACTGGTAATGGTCCAAACATGCAAGTCATGTACTGCCTTTACTTCAGGCACAGACAACATTACTTGGTTCAAATCATCCAGTGTCACCACCGCCGGCACACCTTCCATCAATACCTGTAAAGTTGTTTTTAAAATACCATAAGCACTAAAGGCAATCAGCAATGCCACAATGATGCTTACCACCGGATCAGCCCACCACCAGCCAAAAATCATCATCAATAATGCGGCAATAATCGCCCCCACCGAACCGAGTAAATCACCCAGTACATGCAAATAAGCACCACGCATATTGATATTGTGTTCGGTTTCACTGTGCTGATGCATATATCGCGCCACCACCACATTGACCAGCAAACCCAAAATACTGATCACCAGCATGCCGGTTGTGGCAATCTTTGGCGGCGCCATCAATCGGTCTACGGCTTCATAAATAATCAGTACGGCAATACCCACTAAAGCAAGCCCGTTAATCGCAGCTGCAATGACTTCAAACCGCTGATAGCCATAAGTCCGCTGCTGACTGAATGGCTGGGTGCTCAGATGAAAGGCAATCAGCGACAGCAACAATGCCAGTGCATCAGAAAACATATGACCTGCATCAGACAATAAAGCCAGGCTATGGGTAAGCACCCCACCCACCAGCTCAACCACCATATACACACCGATGATCAATAGCGAAACAAACAATACTTTTTTATTTTTGCCCGAAGCGTCCGGTAAAGAATGAGTATGGGTATGATGATTATGTGACATGGTAGACCCCCATCTACAAATAAAGAATAATCCTGCTGCAAGGCAGACAATTGATCGAATAGATCAAGTATAAACGTTCATATTTCACAGCGCATGTTGCGCATGACATCGATAAGCCATTTAATGCCATAACGTAAATATCCAGTATCAATGCATGATGTTATATGATTTCAAAAAATCACTCGTCTAAAGAAAAAATAATCATCATCACAAAAAGATTCAGTCGGAAATTATAAAAAACCGCCCTCTTTATTTGATTTATGATATTGATTTTATGGAAATTAAAATTATATCTATGCATTTTTACTCCATAATGTCAGAATTTCCACATTTTTCATTTAAACACAAAAGCATATTTGATTTATTTTTAAATAAATTTATATTAAAAAATGAGCATCAATGTAAAATTAATATGATTGATACATTTTATATTTTTGTCATAATCGCTGATACATTGTGTTTGTCAGACAAAAGCGGCTCTATGGACAGGTTGATACCTAATAATTAAAAATAAAGTGTTTTTATACATAAAGATAAGCAAAAACCCAATAACCATGCTGGTGACTGAAACTGTATCTATGTAAAATATCGTTTCTTTATCGTTACAGAATTATTCAGCGGATAACACAAAACCATAAGCATTCTCTTAAAGCTTATTTGTTTGTAGCGTTATTACTGTATTACAGAAATATTCATCGTTACTGTGGCGAATTTATTTTAATCCGCCCATCGTGATCCATCATGTTTAGTTTTATATCCATTGAGTTCGGTTTACTGTTTATCGTCTTTTTCTGTATTTACTGGTTATGCTCAAATTCCCCCAGAATTCAGAATCTGCTGTTATTATTGGCCAGTTACAGCATCATATTTCTTATGGCCGGAACACTGGCATTAAATACCTTACTGATATATACCGTTTTTATTTACATCATCTCCATCGGTATCGATCAGGGTCGCCATCCCCGACGCTGGCTGTATACAGGTATTGCACTGGCTATTATTAATCTGATTTTATGGAAATATTTTGATTTTTTCCGTCCGCATGTCAGCCAGAGCCTGCAATTTTTACACATCAACAGTAGCTGGCTGACGGCCATTATTCTCCCTTTGGGTATCTCTTATTATACGTTCCAATCCATCAGTTATCTGGTTTCATTAGAAAAAACAACTCATACGTCTACCCGCACGCCAGCACGTTTAGGATTATCCACCCTGGCATTACATCTGTCATTTTTTACCACCGTTACCGCCGGCCCGATTGCCAGAACACATGCAGCCAGCCATTTAACCGACTTTGCCGGTCAGCCGGTCAGCATGAGAGAGCAACTCAGTACGATACAACCAAGACACATTCAGGCACCTACACTGGCGTTTATCCTGATTCTCATGGCACTGATTAAAAACTGGTGGTTATCCGGCTGGATTGGTGAGCAATGGGTTGATCCGGTATTCACTAATCCAACCCAGTATCACAGCCTTGAAATCCTGGCCGCCATCTATGGCTATACCGTGCAATTATTTCTGGATTTTTCCGGCTACAGCGATTTAATGGTGGCGTTAGGTTTATTACTCGGCTTTCGTCTGCCCATCAATTTCCGTGCCCCCTTACTGGCGCACAATATCCGTGAATTCTGGAACAGATGGCACATCAGCCTTTCTACCTGGATAAGGGATTATATTTACATTCCACTGGGCGGCAGTCGCAAAGGATTCGGGCGCACACAAATAAACCTGATTATAGCCATGGCTTTATCTGGCCTCTGGCATGGCTCCGGCTGGCATTTCCTGATCTGGGGATTATTGCATGGTACTGGCATGGCCTGTCTGAATATGGGTGATGCCGCTATGCGGTATTGTTGTCCCAATAAGCCGGTTACCCGTGATTACTTAAGCCAGACAGGCTGGTTTGGCCGCTTCATTGCCATTGTCTGTACCATTAATTTTGTCGCTTTTTGTTTTGTCTTTTTCCGGGCAGCAACCTTTAATGATGCCATCAGCCTGCTACAGGCACTCTGGCATAACACCATTAACATATCATTAAGCACCAATCCATTTTACTTTCTGCTGCTACTGGCCATTGCCTGGGCTTGCTATCCCTATCTTAGTAAAGGCATGAATCATTTATATCGCCATGCCCCCACCCTGCCACGTTACCGATTGATGGTTCCGTTAATCATGCTGTTTTTACTGACATTAATTTGTGCACCATCTGGAATTCCGGGGTTTATTTATGCCAAATTCTAAACGCCGCAAATCAAAAGCCAGCAAACGGCAGACAGCAAAATATAAACAAAAGCAGCCATCGTATAAAACCAAGGCAGCTTCAAAACCAGCGTCTTTAGCAGACAGGTCAACAACCGCGGTCAAATCATCTGGTCACTATACAGCCGTCGTGAATGAATACTCATACCAGCTACTGAAACAGATTAAATCTGAACATAAAAATCAGTTAGTTAATAGTGAGAATTTACCTATTAACCCTCATCACACGCCCAATAGTAACCCCACTACCCCTGAACACAGCCAGCCTCAACCGAGCCTGCCAACCACCAGCCACAAACAGGCAACCGACACTCCAACCCAAGAGATCAGACCACAGCCTCATCACAGTATCAAAGCAAACTTACCAGCCATCAGTACCGCTACTGATCAGCATAAACAACACCCTCAGCGAGTCGGTGCAGCATTTCCCTTACCGCTGCCATCACCGCCCAAACAATCTGAGACTGCATCAACCACTACGCATGGGATCATCAGCAACAGGCGCCAGCGCAATTTTGTGGTACTGACACTGCTTTTGGCCTTATTCTCTGGTGGCTGGCTCATGCAAAATTCCATTCAGATATATTATCAGCAAACCTATCATAAAGACTTATCACCTGTTTTATTTCACCCTAATACGGTAACTACCCAGATTAATCAACACATTGAGGCACTACAACATGCTATTGATGACCTCAATCAACGTGTCATCAATCATTTTAATCATCAATATGCCTATACCCCTGCCCATCGGCAACAACAGCAGCGGCAACAGCAACAACATCTGGCAGAACAAGCCAGACAAGCAGCCACAGAACGCCGCCTCAATAAAGAAACGCGCATCAGAAAAGCCTTTACCCTCACCAACGATGATCAGGTTTTTTTTGCGGGTGATTCACTCATGCAAGGCATAGCGCCTTATGCACAAAAATGGTTAAACGAACAACACCACATCAAATCCATCAACCTGAGTAAGCAAAGCACAGGCCTGAGTTACCCCGGATTTTTCGATTGGCCGCAAACCATTGCCGATACACTGAAAAGCAATCCGCAGATCAAAATTCTGGTCATATATCTCGGACCCAATGACCCCTGGGATATGCCTAACCCTGCCGGAGGTAAATTTCTGCGTTTCCAATCTGATGCATGGGAAGCCGTTTACCGCAGTCACATCCGGCGTATCATGCAAGAAGCCCATCAGCACCAAGTCACCGTATTATGGCTTCTGCCACCCGATGTTGGCCGAATCAAACTCAATCAGCACATGATTTACTTACGCAACCTCATGCAAGATGAAGTAAACCGCAATCAAGGTTATGTGATGGATACACAATCATTATTGAGTGATGGTCAATCAGATCAGTTTAGCGATAGCATCACCGCTGCCGATGGACGTAAAATAAAGACCAGAAGTGCGGATGGTATTCATTTCTCCATTCAGGGACAAAAAATTCTGGCCAGAGCCATTCTGGCGCGCCTGCATTTCAGTCCGAACCCATAAAGAAAAACAATTATGTATAAACTCTATTTAGTGTGTATTGTGTCTTCCCTCTTCGCCTTGTCCTGTGCAGCCCAGACCACAAACGACATTCCTGTCCAGAACCATCAGGATCCGCAAAGCCAGCAAGTCATCAAAGCATTAAAAAACAAAAATATCCATATTGTACAATTGGGTGATTCACACACTGCCGCTGACTTTCTGACCGATGCCGTGCGCACTAGATTACAACAGAAACTGGGTAACGGCGGCCCCGGCTGGGCAATGCCGGCCAGATTCAGTGGCATGAGACTGGCACGTTTCACTTATCAGCAGCAAGGCTGGCAGACATTTTCAAGCCGCAGCCAACCCGATCAGGACTACACGCTGGGCGGCCTCATCGCCCAACCTCATGCAGGTGCCACACTGACGCTCAGCAGCCGCCAACCCGAAAAACTGCAAACCATTGATGTTAATTTAAAACAAGGGCCTAATGATGATGATCTGATTATTACTGATGCCGATGGGCAACAAATCAACGTAGGCGCACCTCATAAAAATAACCAGTGGCAATTTACTCAGTTTCAGGCACGCCTGCCCATTCAAATCAAAGCAGGATTGAATTTTCAAACCGCCATTGGCGGCTGGTGGATACACAACGAAAACGAAGAAGGCGCCGTTTACTCTGCCTTAGGCATCAATGGCGCCAAACTGGATCAATGGGATCGTTGGCATCAGACCGCCTGGCAGCAAGCTTTAAATCATATCGCTCCTGATCTGATCATACTGGCCTATGGTACCAATGAAGCCTACAACAACGATGTGGACGTTAACGCCACCCAAAAAACCTTAGTTGAAAAAATCCATCAGATTCGCATTGCCTCACCCTATAGCGCCATCATGATCATCGGCGCACCTGAAAGTCTGCAAAATACTGCCGGTGACTGCGGTAGCCGCCCCACCATGCTGACTGATTTTCAAAACATGCAGCGCCACGTAGCCGCTTCAGAACATACTTTTTACTGGGACTGGCAATCTGCCATGGGAGGAGAATGCAGTATGAAGCAATGGATTAATGCCGGTCTGGCGCGTAAAGACGGCGTTCATTTCACTCAGGCAGGTTATCAACGCCTAGGCGAAACACTGGCCAACGCCATTTTATCCATAGAACCATAAAAACCAGCTAGCTGCCATCGCAGACAATGGATTTTATAATGCATTCAATCCCATTATTAGAAACCTTAATCAGGTGGCGGTGGAGAGATAGGTTTAGTATAAAGACTGACCGGTAAAGTAACATTGGCTGAATACAGCCCTCAACGGATACCTTTATTTCATTTAAATATATGGTAATTCATTCACCATTTTTGTATTGCTATCTTGGGTATTACTCTAAAATTCTTGAATTGTGCTGAATACTTGAGAGAATGAAAATGTCTGGAATATATAAAAATAAAGATAAAAATAAAGGCTTTCCAGATTTACTGAAAAGCCTTGATGGGTATATTTGGTGGAGGCGGGGGGAATCGAACCCCCGTCCGGAAATCCTCTACAGAGCGTTCTACATACTTAGTCTTACCAACTTAAAATCTTATTTTCAAATCGCCGGTAGACGGGCTATTTAAAAACCAGTTGCTGTTAATCTCGTTCAGTACCCAGCAACCCTGCACTAAACCAGCCAATGTAAATGTCGTTGCGGTGGGTTGCCCCACACGGCCCATCGGCCAACCGTTGCAACGTTTAGCCTTAAGCGGCTAAAGCGTAAGATTCGTCGTTTGCGACTATATAAATTCAGTGTTTAACGGGAAACTGAGATCCCGGTATGCCCGCATCTGCTTTGCAACCCCCGTCGAAACCAAGGTCGCCCCCAGATACATAGAACTGACTTTCATTATACTTTTATTTTTCATAAAAAGCCAGTATTCATCAACCTGTCTGCCCTTTGAAACGGAAAATATCTTAATCATCGCAGATATCGTATAATCTTTTATCAATTCTCCATTACTCTTAAAACCTAAGCCATGTATGATGTCAACACTACTGATGTGCGCCATTTCTTCGCCGATGTCTGGCAAAAACGACAGCAACCGGAACAACTGGACGCTTTGCAAAAAAAAGCGTGGCGCATTATTGCAGCTCACCCTGAATATGAACCTTATCTGGCCTCGGTAGAGCGTTATCTGCATCATACCTGGACACCCGAAGCCGGTCAGACCAACCCGTATCTGCATTTGTCATTACATTTATCGATACAGGAACAAGTAGCGATTGATCAGCCATTTGGTATTGCCGCCATACACCAGCAATTGTGTGCCAAATACAATGATGACTGGGTACAGGCAGAGCATGAGATGATGGAAGCCTTGGCCGAAACCATCTGGACGGCACAAAGAAACCGGCAGGGATTAGATGTTAACGCGTATATGACCCGTCTACGCCGTTTACTCGGTATCGGCCAGGAAGAAAAAGCCCGGATTAATCCACACGAAGTCAATGCTGATTAAGCTAATACACCTTAATCTAAGGTCGTCAGCATTTCAGACTACTTTAAACCATATTCAATGATTCTATCTGATTATTATGCACTTTATTACCAATAACGCCAGCGCATTATTATTGCTGTTTTTTGTCGGCTTAGGTATTGTCGGCCAGAACCCCTCGGTGACGGTGGCCTCGCTGATGTTATTACTGGTACAGCAAACACCTTTATTAAAATTTGCCCCGCTACTGGAACAATATGGTTTAAAACTGGGCATTATGCTGCTGACCATCGGCGTATTAGCGCCTTTAATTACCGGCAAAATTCAGGCAACAGAGATTGCTCAGTTATTATCCAGCTGGCGTACCATTGCCGCAGTACTGATTGGTTTACTGGTGGCCTGGCTGGGCGGTCGCGGCGTAACACTAATGCGCGCTGACCCTACAGTAGTTACCGGCCTGATGGTAGGTACAATTTTCGGCGTGGCCTTTCTTAAAGGTGTGCCGGTAGGTCCTTTAATTGCCGCGGGTCTGTTGTCTTTATTATTATGGTGAAAGCAATATAGACTGATTAAGACTTGTCAAACCTGTAGTACCCCACTATAATGGCCTCCGCTTTACTGACACCTTATGGAGAGGTGGATGAGTGGTTGAAGTCGCACGCCTGGAAAGCGTGTATACGTGAATAGCGTATCGAGGGTTCGAATCCCTTCCTCTCCGCCAATGATTACAATAATCGCTGCCTGATGCAGCTTTTTTTGTGCCTATTTAATATCATCGCTTGTTTTGTTATTTAATTCCTAATTATTATTCTGGACTTTAATTTTGCTCAAGGCTAAGCATTTTTAATAGCTACCGCCATGCTTTAATTGCCTTGTTGCAGTAATCCGGAAGAAAGTAAACTGAAATATGAACAAGACCATCAAACCATTAGTCTGAATTTATTCACGAACAAAATAACATGACTTACAGTGATGCAAAAGAGAAAATTCAGGCTAATGTATTGTTATTTAAATGAGAATAATCATTGACCATATTATCTGTAAAAACATGGCAGCAACAGATTGCCAAATGAAAGAAATATAGAATTTTGCAAAAGCCTCCAGCGATCCAGCCGATAATCCGGATATCTCTGACCCAATGAGTGTAGAAATATACCTGAGATAGTCAGGTTTGAATAATACTATGATTGCAGACAAAAGGTGTTCATAAACATTGGATTCTGAGGCACAAATAAACCCAGGCTTTATTAATTCATAAATCTACATTGACCTATTTACCATGAATTAGTGAAACCGGTATAAAAGTGACCAAACACTGGCCATGATCAATTTAAATCATCATCGAATTTACCTTCAGATTGTATGAGCTGATAAAATTTATTTAGGTTCAAAGATAAAACTAACAGCTTGTTAAACTTTGATGAATAAAATTCTATTTATGGGTTATGCTGTACTGAATCACAAATTAAAAAGACCAGCAATAAAAATAGTCAGCCACGAAAAAGTTTATTTTTCTGGTGAACAAATAACTCTGGTCAGAGAGTAAGCAATCCCATGGAAGGCCAGATAACCTTAATTTATTTCCCCAGCTCTTGTCTGACCAGCTCTGCAAAATATTTTACGCCTGTTGTTAATATCTCATCATTAAAATCAAAAGCGGGATTATGAAGATTGGCACCCTGGCCTGATCCTAGCCAGACATAAGCGCCGGGTGTTTTTTGCAGCATAAAAGCAAAATCTTCTGACCCCATTGATGGTTTCGGATCAATGATCACTTTGTCTTCGCCAACAATATGAGTAGCCGCCTTAATGGCTATTTCTGCCTGACTAGGGTGATTGATGGTTGCAGGATATCTGCGCTGATAGGTAATATCAGCCTTTGCGCCATAAGCCATGGCAATGCCTTGCGAGATCTCTTTAATCCGTTTTTCGGCCATATCCTGGATTTGTGCATTAAATGTTCTCACTGTGCCGCGAATAATGGCCTCTTGCGGCAACACATTCCAGGTATCACCGCTATGTATTTGGGTCACACTGATCACTAATGAATCTATCGGATTGGTATTCCGGCTGACAATGGTTTGCAGGCTGGTTACAATTTGGCTTGCAGTAACAATGGCATCTTTACCCTTTTGAGGTGATGCCGCATGGCCACCCAATCCTTTGACTGTTATTTCAAATACATCATAAGATGCCATTAGTTCGCCATGCGCGATATAAAAGTAACCTAACTGCATATTAGACTGATTGTGCAGACCATATACCGCTTCAATGGGAAAACGATCAAATAAGCCGTTTTCAACCATCACTCTTCCTCCGCCTTCATTTTCTTCGGCAGGCTGGAATATTAAAACCACCGTTCCGGCAAAATGACGGTTTTCGGCAAGATATTTGGCGGTACCCAATAACATCGCTGTATGTCCATCATGACCACATGCATGCATTTTGCCTTGAATGATTGAGCGATAATTAATGTCATTGTCTTCAAGAATATCAAGCGCATCGATATCCGCGCGTAAACCAATCCAGCGCCCTTTCTGATCACCTTGAATAATGGCCACTACGCCTGTGGGCGCAAAATCGGTATATAATTCGGTGATACCAAAAGATTTCAGCTTATCAATAATGAATTCAGTCGTATTGTGCTCTTCAAACGCAGTTTCCGGATGCGCATGCAGATAATGCCGCCATGCCGTCATTTCTTGCTTTAAATCAGAAATTTTACCCATCACTTGCCCTTTCAACCGGTTAAGTTTAGTATCACCTTGCTATTACACCAACTATAATACAAAACCCTTTGTTTTCTAAATAGTAATTCAGACTATACGACAGTTATTTTAGTTATATGATGATAATCATTTATTAAAAATGACTGAATTATTATAAATAATGATATAACAACATCATGCCGCTTAATATAAAACCGCCAGACAGGAATTAATCAAAGTAAACCCAATGAAATCATTTTACCGGTTATCTGGCCATAATATAAATCCTGTAACATTACATCATTGCTACACAACAAATAAATATTAATAACTCAGATTAATAATAATGGCACCATCAAGTACCCATGGCGGCTCTTAATTTTATATCTTCTCACCTAGGGTCTGTTTTTTATTAAATCAAATCTTTAATAATATTTTAATTATCCAAAACCGTATAACTAATTCATCATTAAATCATAGTTCAATGCGATTATATCCTAGTTTTACATTTCTTCTTTTAACTCATCATAAATCTGAAGTAATATGATTTAATTAGCTAAATTCTAATAGAGCTTTCTATTTTATATAGTTGGCAACACCATTATTGTGTTTTTATGACCAGAATTTAAAACCATGATGAAAGACAGATTTCATTGATATCTAGGTATTTATTTTCTGAATATGAATCTATTAAAGTAAACAATATTATAGCGAGCACGATATGATAAGAAAATCATTTTTATGGCTGATGCTATTTTGGAGTAATATGGTCTGGGCAGATGACAGCACCTGTCTGATTCCGGATTATTACGCAGAACAGTCACTAAATGCTCATTGGCAGCACCAGACATTATCTTCATGGCGCCAGACCTCATTAAAACCCTACGCTGATTCAGCTTCAATCATGGCTTATCTGGATCAGATTGCCACTAAAGCATTTCAGCAACCCAAGGTACCCGCTTCGCAGCAATCAGAACAGTTATACCGGTTTGTCCGCCAGATACATCACGAATGTATTCGCGATCTGGTGCAGTCTGATCATTCATCAGACCAGACAACACCAGATCAATAGACTGCCCGGATAATTTAAATCAGCTTCATTTCTTTTAAAGACAGTTTTAAAAAAGCATAAAAGATGGGCGCAAAAACCAGCCCGATGACACCAAACAAGGTTTCCAGAAACAACATGGCAATCAGTAATTCACAGATACCGGCATGGATTTTACCACCCACAATTTTGGCATTGAGTACATATTCAAATTTATGAATAAAGATCAGATAAATAGTTACGACAATAGCCACTTTAAAGGAAATGGATAAACCGATAAAAAACATGATGACGTTGACCACCAGATTGCCGATGATCGGAATCAGACCAAAAACAAAAGTCGCAATCACCAGGGTTTTTCGGAAAGGCAGATCAATACCAAAAATCGGTAAAACAACAAACAGGAAAATCAGCGTCATTACCGCATTGAATAATGCAATAATCACCTGCGAAAAAGCCACATACTGAAAAACCAGTACCAGCCGATCCAGACAATGCTCCAAAGCTATTTTGAGCGCCGGTTGCTGAGCTACGCCATTTTTAGTGCGTTTTTTCTGCTGAAAACCGAGAATCAGGCCAATGATCATGCCAACAACAATGATGATCAACAGATGAAAAACGTTTTTAACAATCGATTGCAGATAAAAAACATGCTCTTTAAGGTAGTCTACAATCGTGGCCTGAATCTGATCAATATTATCAGGCAGATAATTACCGATACTGGCCGGTAAAGTATGCGATACTTTATCTATAACCGACTGGATATTCTCCATGGTTTCAGTAGGATGCTTGGCAAGATCAAGAAAATAACTGAATATATAGCCAAAACCACCAATAAAAATCACCACGATGATACTGGTCAGTAACAATACTGAAACCAGGCGGGATTTATGACCAAACCGCTGCATGCGGCAAGATAAAAAGTGATCGAGCTTCAACACCAGCGTATAGGTGAGTAAACCGGTGATCACCGCTGCCATGAGGTGTACTTGCATTAAAATAATAAAAAATATCGAAAATACAGCAACACAGAATAGATCCAATTTGGTTTGGGTATTCAATGACATTAGGTTATCCTTGAGCATGAATGGTTTTATTGACTGCTAATCAGACGATACCACAACCGTATTGAGTCCGTCGTCCATCAGAGAAGCATATTTTACGCCTTTATCCATGAATGCAAACCCGAAAGTTTCTATAACCAAAGTCGGGATTTATTCATGAGGCTGATTTGATCTGATGAATCAGAGAGCGGCAGTGCTTAAATGCCTTGACTCATACGCATTCCAGTATCTCCATCGGGTATTTTAAACAAAATTCAGAATCGGCCAGCCATGTGAACGCGCATACTGACTCAGTTTTTCATCCGGATTCACAGCTACAGGTTCATCCACCAATTGCAGTAATGGCAGATCATTGAAAGAATCACTGTAAAAATAGACTTTATCGTAGTCGCTCAATTGTGCCTGACGTTCAGCCAGCCATTGATGCAAGCGGGTAATTTTGCCTTCTTTGAAGCTGGGCACGCCCACATAGCGGCCAGTATAATTACCGGCCTCATCGGTCTGTAACGAAACACCGATAATATTCTGAATTCCGAATTCCTGGGCAATCGGAGTAATTAAAAATTCATTGGTGGCGGAAATCATCAATAATTCATCACCGGCATCACGATGGCTTTGTACCAGCAATCGAGCCATACTGGTGATGTGCGGTAAAATATAGGCTTGCATGAATTCCTGATGCATGGCATTGAGTTCTGCCCGACTGAAACGACTTAAGGGCGCCAGCTGAAAAGCCAGAAATTCATCAATATCCAGACAACCATTCAGATAATCCTGATAGAATTTATGATTTTTCATGTCCACAAACTGCTGGTCAACGATGCCTTTTTTCATGAGGTATTTAGGCCATTCGTTATCCGAATCGCAGTTTATCAATGTGTGATCCAGGTCAAAAATCACCAGATTCATGCATGCTCCTGTTGTTTTAATAATTGACGTAATAAAGGTAAGGTAATCCGGCGCCGTTGTACCAGCGAATATTCATTCAGGGTATTCAGCATCAGTAACAGACTGTCCAGATCGCGACGCCAGTGAGCCAGCAAATAATGCACCACTTCCGCGTCAACCGGTATCTGGCGCGCTTTGGCCATGCTCATGAGCGCATCAAATTTTTCTTCATCGCTCAGTGGTTTGATTTCATACACCAGACAATACGCCATCCGGGTACGCAAATCCTCACGTATCATTAACTGATGAGGCGGCAAGGTAGAGCTGAGCAGCAGACTGCCCTGGCGGCGGTTATGGAAATCATTAAACAATGCAAACAGTTGTTGTTGTTCAGTGGTATTGAGAAATTCGATCTGATCGACGGCGACACAATCCATTTCCAATAGCCAGTTGCCCAATCCTTCACGGGCTGCATCCACATATTCAGCACGCTGACCGCGCGCCTGCGCCTGGGCAACCCATGCCTGTAATAAGTGGCTTTTACCGCTGCCTTCTTCTCCCCAGACGAAGATAAACGGTTCATGCTGACTTTGTAATACATGAATCAGGCCGGCATTGGCATGACCCAGAAATTTATCGAAACCAGGATAGCTGCGATCATCAAAATCAAAAATCAGTTGGTTCACAACAAGAAGGACTTAAGCTGAATAAAAATCAATTGTACGCTGCCAGACTGACTGGCAGCAAGCATTGTTGGTGGTGACGATGGCCGGGTATCAGCTTCGCTGCGGAATCTGACCAAATACTTGCGTCCATAAATTGCTTACCGCCTGACAATGATCCAGTAAAACCTCATTGACCTGTACCTTGAGTGCATCACGCAACCGGGTATTGTGCTGTTGCTGACGATAATAGCGATAAGCCTGACCACTGGCTTTGGCCAGACGATCATCAATCAGCCCAAGATCAGCCGCCATATTTAATAAAGCAATATTGCCATAATTGTGTAATAGCTGCGGATACTGGTGCGCATGCGCCAAAATCAGATACTGCACAACAAATTCCACATCGACCACCCCACCCCGCATGTATTTAACATCATTCTCCACAGGGGGATGGGTGGGGAACATTTTTTCCCGCATGGCAATAATGTCCTGCTGTAACGGCAAAAGATCCCGTGGCCGGCACAGAATTTCCTGCCGAATCGCTTCAAACGCAACACCTGTATCCTGATGACCGCCAATAAAACGTGCCCGTGTCAGCGCCTGATGTTCCCATGTCCAGGCCTGTTGGCGCTGATAACGGCTAAAAGCCTGAATATGAATGGCAGTAAAGCCGGCTTCACCATTCGGGCGTAACCTAAGATCAATGTCATACAATAAACCGGCGCCGGTAGGTACCGTTAGCCACGAAGTCAGCCGGCGTGCCAGACGGGTATATGTATCGGCCGCATCAGGATGATCGTCATCAAAAACATACACCAGATCCAGATCAGAGGCATAGCCCAGCTCTTTACCGCCTAATTTGCCATAACCAATCACAGCAAACCGGGGTTGATCAGTATGTTTGTGGGGTAATTGCTGCCATACCTGCCTTAAAGCGGTCTGAATGATAACATCGGCCAGCGCCGACAATTGATCTGACAGTGACTCAATCGACCATAATCCGGCCAGATCCTGCACCGTCAGGCGGAAAATCTGTGCATGCTGAAAGCGGCGCAAGGCATCCATCTGCGCCTCAACATCATCGCCACATTCATCCAAGGCCTGGATTAATTGCTGTGACCAGCAGGCTGTATCCTCTTCGGGGTGTAACAATTCATTACTCAATAGCTCATCCAATAGCACCGGATGACGACACAAATAAGAAGCCGCCCAACTGCTTTGGCTCATGAAACCAGCCAGTTTATCCAATGTTTCTGGATGTTCATGCAAAAAGGCCAGATAGGCACTTCTGCGCCCGATGGCTTCCAGAAAATCCAGTATCCGGCTTAAAGTCTGGGTGGGATGGGTGCATTTGGCGGCTGCATTCAGAATCAATGGTTTCATTTCATCCAGATGCTGACGTGCCGTGGCCGATAATTGCCGATACTGGCTGCTCTGATGTAATTGATTCAGGCGCTGCCAGCTATAGGGCACTTCAAAACCACGCTGCTGCAATAAAGCCTGCTGGCGTGTGGCATCTTCACCCTGACAAATTTCCATCAGATCGGCATCGTATGGCTGCTGTCGGGGCGATGACTGATTGATCAGGTCACCGAAAATCTGATTCACTGCCTGACGATGCTGGTTTAATTGTGCCAAAAAGGCAGCATAGGTATCAAAACCCATGCTTTGCGCCAGTCGTTGCTGCTGCTCTAATTCCAGCGGTAATGTTTGCGTTTGCTGATCTTCCCAATACTGAAGCCGATGTTCGGTATCGCGCAAAAATACATACGCGGCCAGTAGTGTCTTAACCGTTTCAGGCGGCAGTATATTCAGTTTGGCCAGCTCTTTTAATGTGTCTTGTGTGCCCTGATTTTGTAAACTGCGTAACTGCCCGCCACGTATCAACTGAAAGATCTGCGCCACAAATTCCACTTCGCGGATACCGCCGGCGCCCAACTTGATATTATCGGTCATGCCCTTGCGGCTGACTTCTGTCTGAATCTGTTCATGCAGACGGCGCATGGCCTCATAGGCGTTGAAATCCAGATATTTGCGAAACACAAACGGCCGCACCAATGCACTGATGTCATTCGAATGATCGGTGACCACCCGCGCTTTAATCCAGGCATAGCGCTCCCATTCGCGCCCCTGGGTAATCAGATACTGCTCCAAAGCCGCTTCATTGATCACCAGTGCACCGGCATCACCATCAGGGCGCAGGCGCATATCGACCCGGAATACCTGTCCATCACCGGTTATATTATTTAATAACGCAATGATTTTCTGTCCGACTTTGGTAAAAAATTCCTGATTACTTTTCTGGCGCCGGCCATCGGTTTCACCGGCCTCTGGGAAGACAAAAATCAGGTCAATATCTGAAGAGACATTCAATTCATAGCCACCCATCTTGCCCATGGCAACCACACTCAGGCGTTGCGGCAGGCCAGAATCATCACCGTGGGGCTGACCATATAAATCAGCATAATACTGATGGGCAAATGCTTCAGCGATTCTGATCGCAAAATCGGCAAAGAGCGTAATGGTGGTGGTCACCTCCGCCAGAGTACTGACCCGCGCCAGATCGCGGGTCATGATGTGTGCCATCACATGGCGACGCAATAACCGCAGTTGCCGCGCAATTTCTGTTTCATTCTGCTCTTGCTGCCAGCGCGTCCAGTCGGTAAAAACCAAAAAATCATTATAGCTTAAACTTTTTTGTAACCCATCAGATAATCGGTTTATATCCAGTAGGCCATTGTCCAATTGACGCGCAAGATAAGGCGAATAGACACGGGCTGTATTTAATAGTTGTTCAGGCATCATGATGGCACATCATTAAAAAACACAAGCCATCATAGCGTTATTTGTTTCGAATGTGAACGATTACAGCACCATAATCAGAAAATAAGACTAAAATAGTCGCTTTATGGTTGAATGAGAACCTACTAAAGCAAAACAGCAGTGATGGCAGACACAACCGTTTTCGCCCATGACTAAGACAATACCGTCAGATCAGCCAGACCGGACGACTGCACAATAGTGGTGTTCATCTCGGTAGGACATTCCAGCCAGACGGAGTAATCTTCAGGCTTTAACATCACTACTGTGCGCTTTGGCTGGCCGGGCTTATGAAACTGAGACATGAAAACATCATCGGCAGCACTGACCGTCAGCATGGTAAAACTCACCACCACTTCAGTACTGATTTTATCTACCCATCGATCCCATAAACCGGCAATACCGATAGGCTGACCATCGGCACGGGCAATACGCGCAGGCTGATAGTGACCGCTGCGCCAGTCTGGTTCTACAATCCAGTCGGCGGGAATAATACATTTTTGCCGGCGTGCCCAGGCCTGACGATAAGCCGGCGCCTGTGCCACCCGCTCAACGCGCGCATTCATGGTTGCAAATTTGATTTTGCGTTCTTTTGACCACGCCGGCAGTAAGCCAAATTCCGCACTGATCAATTCCAGATCAGAATCATGCTGTGGGTTTAAACGAATGATCGGCGCCGGATAATGATTAAAAACGTGATATTTGCCAACAGGGCTGTGCCAGTCTGAGGCCAGAGACAGGCCAAATTGCTGTAACCGCACTTTGTTTGAGGTAACTTCATAATTGGTACACATATTATCCTCACCAGATACAATCGAAACCATGCATTGATTATAAATCAAATACTGCTATTGTTCCGACCCGACAATATCCGCATTATCCTGATTAATCCTTATTCCGGCCAACAGTATGGTTTCAAATAGAGTGATCACAACATTTGCTATCCAATATACAAAAAAGCCGTAAACCATGATCGGATTACGGCCATTCAGATTGCATCTGATACCATGCGTTATTGATTAAATCAATCAAACGCCGGAATTAATGATGGTGGTGATCATGGGCACCATGCACATGACCATGTTTCAGCTCTTCGGCGGTAGCATCGCGTACATCCGTCACTGTGGCTTTAAAGCGGATGCGCTGACCAGCCAGCGGGTGATTGCCATCCACCACGGCCTTACCATCGGCAACATCGGTAATACGGTAAACCATGGTATCCCCTGTTTCCGGATCATCTGCCTCAAACATCATGCCTACTTCAACCTCTACCGGAAACACGTCCAAAGGTTCAATCCGGATCAGGGTTTCGTCTTGTTCACCAAAGGCATCATCAGGCGCCAGCGTCACATCAACCACATCACCGACGGTTTTATCCTGTAACTGTTCTTCTACCAGAGGGAAAATACCATCATAGCCACCATGCAGATAGCTAATGGGTTCTTCCGTTTTATCAATCAGCTGATTATTGTCATCAAACATTTCATATTGCAGGCTGACAACGTGGTTTTTAGCGATATTCATCGTATTCTTTCTTCATTACAGTAAAGTGGCAAAACGCCGGACTGGCTCTAGTGTAACATGGATTAAGCCGGCCAACAGAAGCAAACCTGTTCAGTTTTGCTTCTGGTCAATATGCGCCATCATCTGAGCCAGCATACTTTTACCTTCACTCTGGCTGATGATCGGCTGTGTGTCTTTGCGTCCGAGCAGCCGAATATCATCGGCGGGCATTTCATTAATGAAACGGCTGGGTTCATGAAATTCCCAGTTACCCGCCCGTTTACGTTTATGACAATGGCTCAGTGTCAGTGTTTTCTGCGCCCGGGTGATGCCCACATACATCAAGCGCCGCTCTTCATCCAGATAATCATTTTCCACACTGTCGGCATGCGGAAATACCCCTTCTTCACAGCCCACCAGAAAAACATGCGGATATTCCAGACCTTTGGCAGCGTGTAAAGTAGACATACTGACCATATCGGCCTCTTCATCGTCCTTGCCTTCCAGCAAAGTCATTAAAGCAATGGTCTGAGCAATATCCAGGAGGTTTTTACCGTCTTCTTCGGCTTTTTTGGTAATCCAGCGCAATAAATCCTGCACATTACGCCATTTAATTTCCCCGGCACGACCTTCTTCTGTATTAAGTAAATACGCCTCATAGGCGATGTCTTCTAACAATTCCTGCAATAATTTTCCGGCCGGTTCAGAAAAAATACGTTGCTGATAATCCGCCAGTAATGCCATAAACTGTTGTACCTGCTGGTGGCTTTGCACGGACAGCAGTGATAAAGCAGTCATACTGCCGGCAGCCTGAAAGAGACTGCAATGGGCGACTTTGGCATAATCATTCAGTCTAGCCAGTGTGGCCTCACCAATGCCGCGTCTGGGGGTGATCACCGCCCGCAAAAAGGCCGGTTCATCATCAGGATTAGCCAGTAAGCGCACATACGCCAGCACATCCTTAATTTCGGCCTTGTCAAAAAAACTCTGACCGCCAGACAAACGGTACGGAATGCGATGACTGCGCAAAACCTCCTCAAATACCCTGGCCTGATGATTACCACGATACAAAATGGCAAAATCACGATAGCGTACCGCCTCAGCGCCCATCATTTTGCGATGCATGATACGACTGACCACCACCTCAGCCTCATGGGTTTCATTTTTACAGGCAATCACATCAATCATGTCACCCAGACCATATTCACTCCACAAGGTTTTGGCAAACAATTTGGGATTATGGGCAATCACCTGATTGGCCACACGCAAAATACGTGCGGTGGAACGGTAATTCTGCTCGAGCTTAATAATTTGCAGCCGTGGATAATCTTGTTGCAGCAGGCGCAGATTTTCCATATTGGCGCCCCGCCAGGCATAAATACTCTGATCATCATCACCTACCGCCGTGAATTTACCTTCACTGCCGGTCAGTAACCGCATCAATGCATACTGACAGGTATTGGTATCCTGACACTCATCCACTAAAAGATAACGTAAACGCAACTGCCATTTATAACGAATCTCAGGAACCTGTTGTAAAAGCTGCACCGGCAGACGGATCAGATCATCAAAATCCACCGCCTGATAACTGACCAACGTCTCCTGATAAGAGGCATAAAGCTGTGCCATTTGCCGTAACCAGATATGGTCGGCCTCTGCCAACACTTCTTCAGGCGTTTTTAAATCGTTTTTCCACAATGAAATCTGGTGCTGTGCTTTAAATACCGCTTCGCGGCCACTACTGCCCAACAATTCAGCCATGATTTTGGCTGTATCGGTGGCATCAAGAATGGAAAATTGTTTTTTATAGCCGGCGGCCAATGCTTCCTCACGCAAAATACGCATACCTAGGGAATGAAAGGTACTGACCGTCAGTCCTTTGGTCTGTGGTTTGGATAACAATAGGCTAATGCGCTCCTGCATTTCACGCGCAGCCTTATTGGTAAATGTGATGGCTGCAATCTGACTGGCCGGATAACCGGCACGGGTAATCAGGTAAGCAATTTTTTCCGTGATCACCCGGGTTTTACCACTACCGGCACCGGCCAAAACCAGTAATGGCCCATCCAGATAAGTAATGGCCTGATGTTGCTGAGGATTGAGTTTTACCATGCCTGCACCGTAGCGGCTAAACAGCCAACAGAATATTTAGATAACATCATCGTATCTGACATTACCGACAGCTGCATTATCTGCATGCAGCCTCATTGCCGTATTTTTTGATGATATTAAATCTGCCAGTTGATCGGCGTCAGGCCGTTTTCTTTAAGATAGGTATTGGCTTTGGAAAAATGCCGGCAACCCAAAAAACCGCGATAGGCAGACAAAGGCGACGGATGGGGCGCAGTCAGCACCAGATGTTTCTGGCGGTTAATCATGGCGCCTTTTTTTTGCGCATGACTACCCCATAACAAAAATACAATGTGTTCACGCTGATGATTCAAGGCATTAATCACATGATCGGTAAATGTCTCCCAGCCCAGTTCTGCATGAGAATGCGCCCGTCCGGCCCGTACCGTCAATACCGTATTCAACAATAAAACCCCTTGCTGCGCCCAGGCCTGTAAATAACCATGCTGAGGAATGCGGAAACCCTCAATGTCATCCGCCAATTCTTTATAAATATTCACTAAAGAAGGCGGTATGGCCACCCCTTCACGCACTGAAAAAGACAAACCATGTGCCTGATTGGCGCCATGGTAAGGATCCTGCCCCAGAATCACCACCTTAACCTGATCAAATTCAGTAGCTTTGAATGCATTGAATACGTCTGGCGCCGGCGGGTAAATGATTTCGCCGGCCTGTCGTTCGGCTCTGACTGTTTGCAGTATCTGCTGAAAATAGGCCTGCTGTTTTTCTGCGCCAATCGCCTGATGCCAGGTTTGCATCTGCATGAATCCTCTCCTTGTTCTGCGGTCTGATCTATCTTAATCATGCCAGTAAAGACAATATTTTATCATTTCATCTGCTCACCCGAACACAAGCTGATTAAAACAAAAAATCATGAATATGATATAAACAAATTATGATGTTGTCTGCCAGAAATGTGCCAATGGTCCATGACCATGCCCCAGCTGCCAGTCCTGGCCCGCTTCAATGGCGCCATGGACATATGCTTTGGCAGCAGCCACGGTTTGAGCCAGTGAGTCATGCTGTGGTCTTAATGCAGCAATGGCTGAAGACAATGTACAGCCGGTACCGTGGGTATTTTCCGTCTGTATTCTCTTCTGACGAAAACAAACCGGTTCTTTTGCCGGTTCAAGCAACCAGTCAGCAGATTCATCACTTTCATACAAATGGCCGCCTTTCAGTAACAGCGCCCCCTGATATCCGTGTTGCAATAACCACTGCCCCTGCGCCAGCATCTGAGCCTCGTTTACAGCCACAGGCTGATCAGTCAAGACCGCCAGCTCAAATAAATTAGGCGTCAGCACCTGCGCCAAAGGCAATAATGTTTGTCTGAGTGCCTCGACTGTCTCTTCCGTAGCCAGTCTGTCACCTGAGGTAGCAACCATGACCGGATCCAGCACAATAAAAGGAATACGATAGCGTGACAACGCCCTAGCCACCGCTTCAATACTGGCTACATCTGCCAGCATGCCGATTTTTACCGCGTCTATGTGGATATCTGATAACACCGAATCGCATTGTGCCTCAATCAATGCATGAGGAGTGACACTGATTTGTTGTACTCCCAAAGTATTCTGGGCGGTTATGGCGGTAATCACACTGGCGCCATAGGCTTTAAGTGCAGCAAATGTTTTTAAATCAGCCTGAATACCTGCCCCACCACCAGAATCTGATCCGGCAATGGTAAGCACACGGGGAAAAGGTTTAATCTGATGCATGCCGACCTCTGTATTAAGAAAATAATCACGGTTATTACGGGATTATTTTAAAACAGATCACCCCAGAGGCGCACCTGTTTATGCATCTTCTGAGCATGACTTTACGATAAACAAACCAAAGTCATTAATGCATTTATCTTTACCTATTAAAACATAAAAATACCCTCAGTCAGAATGCCGAAATCATTTCCGTTCTGACTGAGGGTGAGTATGGAACTATCTTACTATGACTGATGATACTGACTGGCTATTCTCCGACAAGCCAACTGATAATAATGCATAATTTTATCATCGTCATGGTTAAATATCGCCTGAGCCGATATTTTTTCTTTAATACGGTGTGATAAATCAATCATACGCTGCTTACATTGGGAACATACGTATTTATTCACCGTAGCAATATTGGGCAACGCCAATTGATGGCACTTTCTGCATCGACAACTGTATTTTTTCAGTAAAGTGGTCATTAAAGATAATAATTCTTGTTCTCTTTGATCAATTTCGTCCAGTTTAGTAATCAACTGAGCGAAACAACCCCAGAATCTTCCGGCCTTCAGAGAAGAAATATTAGTGTGATTCATATTACCCATATCCACAAAAAGTTAACTGCGTAAAATCATTTATGGATCGCATTTTAACATAAAAATACAATAATAGTTATATGAACAAGAAAAATTAATTTAGATTAATATAAGAGCTTTACAGTTAAAAGAATTTAGTTTGGCGCTCATTAACCTACCTATTCAAAACTGTGTTCTGCGGCGGGAAATGTCTGCCCTTTAACCGCGTTAACATAAGCCTGAATAGCCTCAGCAATACTGCTTTGACCCTCCATGAAATTGCGCACGAATCTAGCGGTTTTACCAGGAAAAATACCCAGCATATCGTATACCACCAGCACCTGCCCATCACAATCCACACCGGCGCCAATACCAATAACAGGGCATGAAACCGCTGCGGCAACCGATCTGGCCACCTCACTGGGCACACATTCCAGCACAATCAGATCAGCACCAGCCAGATCATGCGCTCTGGCATCCTGTAATAACTGATCCGCTGCCTCACCTCGCCCCTGTACCCGATAGCCTCCCAGCGTATTGACCGACTGGGGTGTCAACCCAAGATGGGCACACACCGGTATACCTCTTTGCTGTAAAAACTGCGTGGTTTGCGCCAGCCACGCACCGCCCTCAATTTTCACCATATGCGCGCCGGCTGCCATAAGCCGCACCGCCGCATCAAATGCCTGCTCTTTATCACGCTGATAGGCACCAAAAGGCAGATCAGCCACCAGCAAAGCCTGCCGATTGCCACGCGCCACCATGCGGGTGTGATAACACATATCCGTTAATGTTACCGGTAGCGTGGATTGCTCGCCCTGAATCACCATACCCAATGAATCTCCCACCAGCAATACATCCACACCCGCTGCATTCATTAATCCGGCAAAGCTGGCATCATAGCAAGTCAGCATGGCAATCTTTTCACCCTGTGCTTTCATTTTTCTCAGTGTATTAACAGTATTCATGCATTCTCCAATCCGGTATTTATTTACCTAGGTTTTAAAGTATAAAAAAGCCGGTCAGGCCGGCTCAATGGTATTTATGTTGTTGCCCCGAAAATACAGTTTCCCGAGGCGCCAGAATCAGCGGTCATTATAGCAATCTCTGTCTTAACCTTCAGCTATCCAAATAGCCACAATAGATGAAAGTCATTTTATAGAAGTTGCGAATAGAAGCGCCTTGGCGGGCTATTTCTGCTGATTTATACCTGTAGAAAACAGCTTTTCATCAATTTAATCGCTGGTCTATTTTCCGGTAATACCAGGAAAATCAATGACAAGAAAACAAATCCTAAGTTTGATGACTATTTATATCAATTAAAACATTTGGTTGAAAATATCTTTGCACGTTTGAAACAGTTGGGTGAAATAGCGATTGAAAAATTGGCATGCAATAATCAATCAATGTTGCGTATTGCATGCCTGTTTATTCAGTGCACGGCAAAATGCAGACACAGCCTAAATACTTTTCCAAGGTTATGGTCATTAAAACAAAACGTTTACCATGAAAATTAATCCTTATACAGGTCAAAGGGTTCGTCCGAAATCTCAAAACCGGAGATGATTTGCATCATTTCAGTAAAGCCTTAAAAGACTCTTGCATCAGCCATAAATACCGAATTCACTGAACAATTGCTTATAAAATGGCCACAATAGAAAAACATCTGACCAAGTATTTTTGAAGAGTGTTTACAGAATCATTGCTACCCTCAATTCACAAACACCAGTTCGGTACGGCCTAAATAGGGAAATGAGGATAATTTTGAACACCGTTCAAAAACAAATGTCGTTGCTGGCTTTTCCTGCACGATGAGCGTACTAATAATGCTTAGTCAGCTAATGCCTCATCTATCCATTTAATTTGTATTTTCAGTTAGTAACACGGCTCGGTAACGCAAAAATGGTCATTACTGCATCACACATATGCCAAGTTTTGCTTTTTAGTGCAGTTTCAGCTTTTTTAATTAGCCATTGGCCATCGTCATCGGCCTGATGGAATCAAGCTTTAGCAGGTTCATTTTTCAGCATTTCTACGGTTTTATATCACTATTCAGATTTAACCGTGCTTGTGCATGTACCATGAAATTTAACAGTTCGGCCAGAATACAGACAGCCTGTAGTTTTTCCAAAGCTTTAGCTTCATACCAAGTTTTATCTTCTGCATGTACTGCACAAGCAGCAGCATAAGCACCATGGCTGATGCCTTGCAAACTGTAAGACAGCTCACAAATCGCCTGATGAATGTCTTGGCTTAATTGTATTTTTTCCGCTTTATTTGTTTTAATTTCAACAAGATTCAGAATTTTTTGAGTGTATGAGTACATCGATGTACCTCATTTTATGCCGATTCTGCTGATATAAGCAGGAGGCAGACAAGTGACAAGGTTGAAACGCTGGACAAAACTAACCAGTAGGCATAAGCCTCCTTGCCACCGTCTACCATAGACAAGGCATAGACATAAAACCGCCAATCTTAGATTGACGGTATATGCCGTTTTGTTTCAGCGTTTCAAAGCTGGTTACTAAAAAACAGTAACGTAGATATTATAGCGGTGAATATTCATTTAGTCCAGTACGCTGTTGTCCTGATAATATCTCTTATTATGTTTGTTTCTTGCGCTTCAAGAGGATTGTCAGGGCGATTCTGTTATCGTTAAACACAAAGCCTAAGGTTAATAAAATAAATCCCTTATTCAGATTTAACCGCACTTGTGCATGTACCATGAAATTTAACAGTTCAGCCAGATACAGATAGCCTGTAGTTTTTCCAAAGCTTTGGTTTCATGCCAGTTTTGATCTTCCGCATCTACTGCATAAGCAGCGGCAAAGCACCATGGCGCTGTAAGACAGCTCACAAATCGCCTGATGAATGTCCTGACTTAACTGTATTTTTCTGCTTTATTTTATTTAATTTCAACAAGATTCAGAATTTTTTGAGTGTATGAGTACATTGATGTACCTCATTTTATGCCGATTCTGCTGATAAGACAGGAGGCAGACAAGTGACAAGGTTGAACAGCTGGACAAAACTAACCAGTAGGCATAGGCCTCCTCGCCACTGTCTACCATAGATAAGGCATAGGCATAAAGCCGTCAATACTTGATTGACGGTATATGCCGTTTTTTTTCAGCATTTCAAAGCTGATTACTAAAAAACAGTAACACAGATAATATAGCGGGGAATATTCATTTAGTCCAGTACGCTGTTGTCCTGATAATATCTCTTATTATGTTTGTTTCTTGCGCTTCAAGAGGATTGTCAGGGCGATTCTGTTATCGTTAAACACAAAGCCTAAGGTTAATAAAATAAATCCCTTATTCAGATTTAACCGCACTTGTGCATGTACCATGAAATTTAACAGTTCAGCCAGATACAGATAGCCTGTAGTTTTTCCAAAGCTTTGGTTTCATGCCAGTTTTGATCTTCTGCATCTACTGCATAAGCAGCGGCAAAGCACCATGGCTGATGCTTTGCAGGCTGTAAGACAGCTCACAAATCGCCTGATGAATGTCCTGGCTTAACTGTATTTTTCTGCTTTATTTTATTTAATTTTAACAAGATTCAGAATTTTTGAGTATATGAGTACATTGATGTACCTCATTTTATGCCGATTCTGCTGATAAAGCAGGAGGCAGACAAGTGACAAGGTTGAAACGCTGGCGCAATTAACCAGTAGGCATAAGCCTCCTTGCCACTGTCTACCATAGATAAAGCATAGGCATAAAGCCATCAATACTTGATTGACGGTATATGCCGTTTTGTTTCAGCATTTCAAAGCTGATTACTAAAAAAACAATAACACAGATAATATAGCGGGGAATATTCATTTAGTCCAGTACGCTGTTGTCCTAATAATACCTTTTGTTATATTCGTTTCTTGCACTTCAGGCAGGTCATCAAGACAATTCTGTCATTGTTAACCACAAAACCAAAGTTAATAAAATAAATTACCTGCCTATTTGAATATAAAAAATTACTCACTCAAATTTAAATAATGTCGGCTGCCCTGCATATTGGCAATGGTGTCCAGCAATAATGCAAAGTGATCTTCATTATGAAGAAAATCCAGCTCATTGGTATTGGCGATCAGTAAAGGCGCATTCTGATACAAATGGAAAAAATGACGATACTGCTGATGTATTTGCGGCAAATAACCGGCAGGAAATAAATTGATATTCTGATCATTATGCTGGTGCAGGCGTTTGGTCAGCATGTCATTGCTGGCCTCCAGATAAATCACCAGATCAGGCACCGGATATTGTGGCATCACTCTTTGTTTAATCTGCCAATACAAAGCCTGTTCATCATCGCGTAAAATAACCGGCGCATAAATCTGATCCCGCTCCAGTAAAAAATCCGCAATAATGCGACTGCGCCGCTCATCTTCTACATGGATAATATCGACCGCTTCCGCATGACGCATTAAAAAATACATTTCCAATGCCAGACCATGATGAGCTGCATTCAGGTAAAATTGCTCCAGAAACGGATTACTCTGCGGCGACTCAGACAATAAAAATGCATCAAAATGTTCGGCCAGCATTCGGCTTAATGCGGCCTTACCACTGCCAATCGAACCTTCCACCACAATATAACGATAATCCATGTATCACTCCTTCCCTTATGAAAGCAAACAATATCCTATAGTCTGGTGATGATCCCGTCAGGATCAGCCTCGGTAAGCTGTCTGGCCATTTCAGCCGCAGTCAAGGATGATTGGCCAATACAATAATCCGGCGCAATGGCAGCCAAGGGTACCATGACAAAAGCGCGTTCATGTGCCCGCGGATGCGGTAGCTGCAAATCGGTTTCATTGATGAGCTGGTGAGCATAATCGATGATGTCCAGATCCAGCGTGCGCGGGGCATTGCGAAAGGTACGTTGCCGGCCAAAATGCTGCTCAATTTCATGCAATAATCTTAATAATGCCTGCGCGGATAAATCCGTCTGAATCAGCGCCACTGCATTCACAAAATCCGGTTGATCCACATAGCCCACCGGACGGGTACAGTATAATGGTGAAGCCTGCAATACCGTGACTGCATCTGTCTGATCCAGTAAGGTTAAAGCCGCCTGAATCTGCTCGGCCGGCTGATTCAGATTGGCGCCCAGCGCGATAACAGCAGTTACCTCATGAGGTTTTTTCATGCGTACTGTCTTTCGCTTTTGGTTTGCGTCTGCGTTTACGCGTACTGGCAAGAGACTCACTGGCAGGAACACGGTGAATCATCTTTTGCCGCTCCGCTTCGGTAGCCTGTTGGAATTGCTGCCACCATTCTGCTTTTTCCTGTTGTACCTCGCCCAGCTGAGCGCGCAGACACAGAAAATCAAACGCGGCTCTGAAGCGTTTCTGAGTCACCAGCCGAAAGGGTCTGGCGCCACGGCGCGCCTCAAACTGAGGCTGTAACGTCCAGATTTCACGCATCATTACCGTATAACGCTGCGGTATGCCCCAGCTTTTATCCAGATGTGTGCGCTCATCGGCAATGGCAGTATTCATGGCGCCACTGGCACTCATGCCACTGTCCAGATATTGCTGCCATGCCTTCTGTACCCGCGGCCACAATACTGCCGCCAGCACAAATCCTACCGAAACCGACTTATCCTGTCGCAATCTTTCATCGGTATTATGTAGTGTCAGCGCCACAATATTCTGTTCTGTTGCCATGGCCGGCATCAGCGCATCCAGTAACGGATGTGCGCCTGCTAGTCCCAAATCACGTAATTGATGTAGACAGGCACTGGCATGACCACAAAACAGTATTTTCAGGATTTCATCAAATAAGCGTGCGGAAGGTTCACGCTGCAATAATGGAGCGCATTGCATAATTGGTTCTGCCGTAGCCGCCTCAACGCTGAATCCCAGTTTGCCGGACAACCTGACTGCCCGCAACATTCTGACCGGATCTTCCTGATAGCGCGCCAATGGTTCACCAATCATCACCAGCCGCCGGGCGCGAATATCCTCCACCCCATGATGGTAATCCAGTACTTGCTGTTTAAACGGATCGTAATACAAGGCATTGGCAGTAAAATCACGCCGCATGGCATCTTGTACCAAGGTGCCGAAACTGGTGTCTTTCATGATGCGGCCAAGCTCATTCTGACAGTGCAATTCACCGCCGCGAAAAGTAGTTACTTCAATGGTTTCAGGGCCTACCATCACATGCACAATGGGAAACCTGCGCCCGATAATACGACTGCGGCGAAACAGCTTACGCACCTGTTCCGGTGTGGCATTGGTGGCTACATCAAAATCTTTCGGGGTAACGCCCAAAAGTAAATCCCGCACAGCACCACCGACCACATAAGCCTGAAAATCAGCATTCTGCAAACGTTTAATGACTTTTTCTGCCGCAAAACTCAATTTCTCCGGCTTAATGCGGTGCTCACTAAATGGCAAAACACACTGTTTCGAGGTGTCTGCTGCTTTTCTTGGCAACACTTTTTTTAACCATTTTTTTAACATAATCAATTTATTACTATTCAAAAATATCCGATATACCGTATAAAAACGATCAAATGAAGAGCCATAGTATAGCTTATCTGTCTGTATTTGATCATATCTGTAGACAATTGAATGATTCTGAAGCATTTCCTCTAGCGTAAATGCCATATATATGATTTTAGAATAAATGTTTCATGCAACTGATAATATCTGTTTGAATGCCCAATTAAAATCATTCACTGCCTACAACAGCACATAAACACCAAAGCACCACCTCATACCGCTTTTATCTTCACCATTCACATGGCTGCGTATATAATACTGACTCATATTTAGTTAGCGTCATTTTCCATCATTCTTAAAGAAGAGACCATGTACAATTATCAATCTGATGCCACCCAGTTTCTGAATCAGTATCTGGAAAAGAATCCCGAAGAAGCCAAAGCACGCCTTCAGCATCGCAACCTCTTATGGGACGTTGAACTCAATCCGGAAGATGAAGCCGGCTTTGCCGCAGCAGCCTTACCCAAAAAAGGTTACCCGTACGAATCCGAGTAATACCACTAATGAGTACGCAGGCATCGGTTTTTTCTGCTGAGCTATCCACCTATCTGGATAGCATTAATCCGCCAGAGCACCCGCTTTTGGCACAATTAGGGCATGAAACAGCACAACACCGCAAAGGCCACATGACCATTGCCACCCAGCAAGTCCAGCTACTGGTCTGGCTGGCCAGGCTGATACAGGCACGGTTTTATCTGGAAATTGGCGTTTTTACCGGCCACAGCAGCACGGCAATGGCCATGGCATTACCCGATAATGGTCATATTACGGCCTGTGATATCAATGTTACCTATACCGACATTGCACAACATTATTGGCGCCTGGCCGGCGTAGACCATAAAATCAGTTTACATTTGCAACCGGCACTGATTACCTTAAAGCAATTATTGGCCGAAGGCCATGCCGGTCATTATGATCTGGCGCTGATTGACGCAGACAAGCCCCCTACCGCCCACTATTTTGAATACTGCTTAAAACTGGTACGACCCGGCGGCATCATTGCCATTGATAACGTATTACTGCAAGGCCGCATTACTCAGGAACCAACATCCACCCGGGAAACAGACAGTTTATACATGATGCGTCAGTTTAATGCCTCCTTAAAACAGGACGAACGCATACAGGTACTGACATTACCCTTGGGTGACGGCCTGACCCTGATACAAAAAAAATAACCTTTTTCTACCGGAGCAAAGTCATGACGGCTGTTCAACATTATGGTGGTTTCAGTCTGATGATCATCAGTGGATTTTTCTTGTCTGGCTGCTATGCCTTTAACCAGCCTGCCTCGGCGCCCACAACCTACCAGACCATCAGCCAGACAAGAACCATGCCGGTCAATGAACACATTGCCTTACTGGAAAAACAGCTGATCATGCTTGAAACCCAGCTGAACAATTTACAAAATCAGGTTGATCATATTGATCATCAGCAAATTGCACTCACCCAGCTTTTCAACCTCCAGACCACCAGCAAATTAACCGGATTGTCTGATGGCAAAACAAACAGCAAAGACAATAAAACCGAACAGGCCAGACAACTGTATCGCGCCGGATTGTATAGCCAGGTCATCAAATTACTCAAAAAAGCCGATCATCCGGCTGATAATTCCGCCAGCGCGCAGGAACAAATGTGGTTATTGCTGCAAAGCCATGCGCGACTGAATAACTGCGAATCGGTCATCAACATGAGCCAGCGTTTCACCAGCCAGTTTGGCCGCCATCCGGAAGCACCCCATGCACTGTATCTGATGGCACAGTGTCAGCAACGAATGCAGCAGGAAGACATTGCCCGTACCACTTATCAGCGTATTATCAGCCATTATCCACACAGTGTTTTTGCTAAAAAAGCCCGACAGAAATTATCTTCATGAAGGTTGCCGGCAAAAATATTTTTGTATTTTTAACCTAGGAATCTTTACTCATGTCAGATCAGCCCCTTATTGGCATCATCATGGGCAGTAACAGCGACTGGCCCATCATGCAATTGGCCGCTAAGACCCTCAATCAATTTAATGTGGCGCATGAAGTACAGGTTATTTCAGCTCATCGAACACCTGATTTAATGTTTGAATATGCCAGTAGTGCACAACAACGAGGACTCAAGGCCATTATTGCCGGTGCTGGTGGTGCGGCTCATTTACCGGGTATGGTGGCAGCCAAAACCATTGTGCCCGTACTGGGTGTACCCATACCGAGTCATTATCTGCGCGGCGAAGATTCTTTATTGTCTATTGTGCAAATGCCCAAAGGCGTACCGGTAGCCACCTTTGCCATTGGTGAAGCCGGTGCAGTCAACGCCGCTTTATTCGCCATTGCGCTTTTAAGTAATCAACAACCGGCATTACAACAACAATTGCAGCAATTTCGCCAGGAGCAACAACAAACCGTACTGAATATGACATTAACCCACGATTAACCGATCATGATGCGAATTTGTATCAATCCGGCTAGCGCAATTCCTTACGCAGAATCTTACCCACATTCGATTTGGGTAATTCATCCCGGAATTCAATATCTTTAGGCACCTTATAGGCTGTCAGATACTGGCGGGCATGGGTAATAATGTCTTCGCGCGTTAAAGCCGGATCTTTTTTAACCACAAACAGCTTAATGGCCTCACCGCTTTTCTCACTCGGCACACCAATACAGCCAACCTCAAGCACTTGCGGCATCATGGCAATCACTTCTTCTACCTCATTCGGATAAACATTAAAGCCAGAAACCACAATCATGTCTTTTTTGCGATCAACCAGCTGTATAAATCCTTTCTCGTCCATCTTGCCAATATCACCCGTGGCAAAATAACCGCGCTCATCCATGACCTTGGCGGTTTCGTCCGGCCGGTTCCAATAACCCTGCATCACCTGCGGGCCTTTAACCCACAATTCCCCTGCCTGGCCGACTGCTACAACATGGCCATCTTCGGCACGGATTTCAACATCCGTATTGGGAATCGGTAAACCCGCCGTACCGCTATGCTGCCGGATATTTAATGGATTGGCACACACCCCCGGGCTGGTTTCTGTCATGCCATAGGCTTCAATAATCGGAATATGCGTTACCTTCTGCCATTCATCTGCCACCGATTGCTGGAGCGCCATGCCACCGCCCAGAGTCAGTTTCCAGGAAGAAAAATCCAGTTTCGCAAAATCGGGATGATGTAATAACGCATTAAACAGCGTATTGACCCCGCCCATCACACTGATACGATTATGACGTAAGGTTTTCACCAATCCGGCAATATCCCGCGGATTGGTAATCAGAATATTTTTGGCACCCACCTTGGTAAAAATCATAATATTTACCGTCAGCGAAAAAATATGATACAAGGGCAAAGGTGAAACCACCACTTCCTGCCCCTCAACCAATTCTGATTTAATCCATTCCCCCGCCTGTGCCATATTGGCCACGATATTGCCATGGGTGAGCTTAGCGCCCTTGGGCACACCGGTAGTACCGCCAGTATATTGCAATAAAGCCAGATCATCCTGTGATAGCGGCACAGGCACAAAAGGCTGACGCTTGCCCCGCTTGAGTGCTTGTTTAAATGTTATCGCATGCGGCAAATGATAAGCCGGCACCGCTTTTTTAACCCGGCGCAGCATAAAATTGATCATACGGCCTTTGATTGAACCCAGCATATCCCCCATACTGGCCACAATCACCTGCCTGATCTGGGTAGCCGGTAACGCCTTTTGTAACGTAGCGGCAAAATTTTCCAGCACAATAATGGCCTTTGCGCCAGAATCATTGAGCTGATGAACCAGCTCTCTGGGCGTATACATGGGATTGACATTCACAATCACGCCACCTGCCTGCAAAATGGCAAAAACAGCCACCGGATATTGCAATACATTCGGCATCATGATGGCAACGCGATCACCTTTTTTCAGTCCGAACTGGTGCTGTAGAAAAGCGGATAACTGATTAACATAGCTGGCCGTCTGCGCATAGGTCTGCGTCACCCCGAAATTGGAAAAACCGGGACGTGAACCAAACTGACGCACACTTTGTTGAAATACATCAATAATAGAACCGCAGGCACGCACATCAATATCAGCGCGCACCCCGGGCTGATAACTGGATAACCAGATTTTCTCTATAGCCATTTTATATCTTTATCATTAATACACAGTCTGAAAAAAACGTCACTATTCAGCCATGATGGTTTTAATCACAACCCCGACCAGCCCGGTATATCTCGCAATAAGATTTATGGTCTTAGCTATCAAAAAACCCTTCACTTTCAGCCAGACACATACAAACATTCGGTTTCATTATTCTGGTTATTGACTAAAATACAACCAAAGTCAGAAACCAACACCAGACAGCAAACACAAATGACGATTCAATTCATCCATTTTGATAATCAGACAGACACAGAAAACAAACAAATCATGAGGCTCTATTGAATACTACCAATCCCCTTATCTCTTTACCGCTTTCTGATCTGGTTTAATATATGGATTAAAATCAATATATCAATCAAACCTGACAACACCTGATCACTACATCGTTTCAACCAGCAAATAATTGGCTAAAACCCTCAGAGTCCGGTGCAAAATCCAGAATGATCAACAAACGGCACCAGCATAAGCAATTATGCCATAAGTATTATAAATTGCAATGGCATTGTTTAACCGCAAGTCACCAGACATAAAACAAATTTATCTTATTTACTTTTCATGAGATGCGTGATTGAATACTGTGATTATCTGTATCATGAATGATGCCACCACCCAGACAAACATCACCCGCATACAAGACTGCCGATTGCCCGGGTGTAACTGCCCATTGCGGTTCATCAAACGTCAATTGGGCGCGATCATCATCCAGATAACTTAATGTTGCCATAGCATCGGGCATACGATAACGGGTTTTCACGCCGTATCGGCCGGCTGCCGGTCTTTCTGGCAAGGTAAAACTCAAATCATGCATGATTAGCTGACGACTGAATAATAAAGGGTGATCATGCCCTTGCACCACACACAATTCATTGGCGCTCAAATTCTTGCCCGCCACAAACCACGGTTCACCATCACCGCCTATACCGAGGCCTTTACGCTGCCCCAGCGTATAATACATCAGGCCTTCATGCCGCCCCACCACCCGGCCATCCACATCAACCATATTGCCGGGATTGGTCGGTAAATACTGTTGTAAAAACTGGCGAAATGGCCGCTCTCCAATAAAACAGATACCAGTACTGTCTTTTTTGGCTGCCGTAGGCAGTCTTGCCTCTTGTGCCAGCTGCCGCACGGTGGTTTTTTCCAATTCACCCAATGGAAACCAGGCACGTTGCAATTGATAAGGTTGGAGGCGATACAAAAAGTAACTTTGATCTTTATTACCGTCCAGCCCTTTCAGCAGATAATGAATACCATCACGTACTTGTTTACGGGCATAATGTCCGGTGGCAATCACATCAGCACCTTTATTCAGGGCATAATCCAGAAAAGCCTTGAATTTAATTTCAGCGTTACACAATACATCCGGATTAGGCGTTCGGCCGGCCTGATATTCCTGTAAAAAATACTTGAATACCTTATCCTTGTATTCTGCGGCAAAATTGACAATATCGATATCCATGCCAATCAGATCAGCCACCATCACCGCATCCAGAGAATCCTGTTTAATGGAACAATATTCATCATTATCATCGTCCTGCCAGTTTTGCATAAAGATGCCGCGCACATCATGACCGGCCTTCTTTAATAGCCATGCAGTTACAGACGAATCCACACCACCAGACATACCCACAATCACGCGTGCGGATTCCTGATTATCTATATTCATTCACCTAATCCAAAAATCAATCATATGGCCTGAATGACCCCATATCCGCAGTCACTGTAACGCCGTAAAGCCTTGATTGTCATATTAACATAGACATGAGTAAAATAAGTTTGAATAAACCACAAATATCATCAAAAAGCAGAGCATAATATTCACCAATATGTATGCTCTGCATGATCAATAGACAATAGGGTTTAGTTGGATTCTGCCAGACGACGCAAAACCTCATCACGGCCAATCAATGCCAAGACAGCATCAATAGACGGCGTTTTGGCCGTACCACACACAGCCAGGCGTAACGGCATCCCCAGTTTACCCATTTTGATGCCCTCGGCATCACAAAACGGTTTAAATAACGCATGAATGGATTCAGCGTCCCATTGAGACAACGTGCCTAACCGCACAGCAAAGCGCTGCATTCTGGCCGGCGCCTCTTCATCCCAGTGTTTGCTTAATTCTTTTTCAGTCGGCGTGGTCTTCTGATAAAAATAAACACACTCATCCGCCAGCTGATTCAAATCCTGCACCCGTTCCCGCACCAGATCAATCACCTCGGTCAACACAGGCTGATCCGTAACTACAATACCTTTTTGCTGCAAACGATCACGGACACTGTCGGCCAGACGATTCAGATCTGCCGCCTTAATATGCTGCGCATTCAGCCACAATAATTTTTCATGATCAAAGCGGCTGGCTGACGGGCTGACATCTTTCAGATCAAACCACTCAATAAACTGCTGCATGGTAAAAAATTCATCATCGCCATGCCCCCAGCCCAGACGAGCCAGATAATTCAGTAATGCCTCAGGCAGAATACCCTGACGATCATAATCCACCACACTGACCGCATCGCGCCGCTTACTCATCTTGGCGCCTTTTTCATTCAGAATCATCGGCAGATGAGCATATTCGGGCACCACCGCCCCCATGGCTTTCAGAATATTGATCTGTTTGGGGGTATTATTCACATGATCATCACCGCGAATCACTTGGGTAATGCCCATATCAAAGTCATCCACCACCACACAGAAATTATAAGTAGGCGTACCATCGGCACGCGCCAGAATCAAATCGTCCAGATCATGATTGGCGATGGCAATCCGCCCTTTAACCAGATCATGCCAGACAGTTTCGCCTTCAAGCGGCATTTTAAAACGCACTACCGGCGCTATGCCTTCAGGCACTGCGGGCAATACCTTACCTTCTTCAGGGCGCCAGCGGCGGTCATACCAGAAATGTTCGCCCTTGGCCTCCGCCTCTTGGCGCATGGCTTCCAGTTCTTCCTTACTGGTATAGTCATAATAGGCATGGCCGGCGGCAATCAATTCTTGCAATACTTCTTTATAGCGATCAAACCGCCGGGTCTGATAAAAAGGACCTTCATCATAATCCATACCAACCCAGTGCATACCATCTAAAATGGCCTTTACCGAAGCTTCTGTAGAGCGTGCCAGATCGGTATCTTCAATTCTCAATACAAACTGACCCTGATTTTTTCTGGCATAAGCCCAGGAAAACAGAGCAGTCCGGACACCACCAATATGTAAATAACCAGTGGGGCTGGGCGCAAAACGGGTACGTACCATGGTTAAACTCAAATCATCAAAAACCGGTATTGTACGCGTATCCCTGACTGAACAAAACCCACCCCTGTGCTATGCTTATGGATACATTTTGTTATTTTCCATTCCGCCATGAATACTATCCGCAATATCGCCGTTTTTTATACTGGGGGCACCATTGGCATGAAACCCACTGCCGAGGGTCTGGCGCCAGCCACTGATTTACATGATCTGGCCGCCCCGCTTTTTCAGGAATTCAGCCATCAACTACACTGTGACTGGTTTGTCAGTACCCCCTTGATTGATTCTTCCTCCGTCACACTGGAAAACTGGCAACACTGGCTTAACTGGCTGGACCAGCAGCAAAATCATTATGACGGTTTTCTGATTCTGCATGGTACCGATACCTTGGCCTATAGCGCCAATATCATTGCTTTGGCCAGACCCGACTTTGCTAAACCCATCATATTAACGGGTGCTTTATGGCCTTTCAGTCAGCCTGACAGTGATGCACCGCTGAATTTACGCACCGCACTGGCCGCCTTTGCTCTTTCATTTGATCAGACGGCCATTGCTTTTAATGGCAAATTATGGCGCGCAGTAGGCAGCACCAAAATCAGCACCCAATGCGCCGATGGCTTTCAAACGCCTCATTTTGCGCCATTAGCCCACTGGTCAGCCAAAAAAGGCTGGTACAACCAGCAACTGCCTGCCCAAATCAAGCCTGAGCAACCATCCTGCCAAGCCTGCAATCTTCATCCCGAAGTAAAAATCCATTGCTTTACCCTCACACCGGGCGCCAATATCGACATGATCACCGCCAGCCTGAATCAGCACACACCGGATGGCGTTGTCCTGCAAACCTATGGCAACGGTAATGCCCCTGACAATGCCGCATTGTTACAGGCGCTCAAACAATTAAATAAGCAAAACATTCCTGTATTGAATATCAGTCAGGTATTACAAGGGCAGGTTTCCGATACCTACGCCCAAGGACAGGCACTCCAGTCTTCTGGTGTGATTAATGCCGGCCAATGCAATCTGGAAACAGCGCAGGCTTTACTTACGCTTGCCGCCAGCAATCACTGGCCCAGACAAAAAATCATCCAGTGTCTGCAACAACATCAGCTGATTTGATTAATGCCAATATCATTGGTGATTGGTATTATTCATTATATTTAAATAGATATCATTAAATCCATAAATAATGCCAATAGCGTATAAATTATTTACATTTCAATACACTGCACCATCTGGTGCAAACATCTGTATTGATAATATCAATCAGTCACTTTTTATATCGCTTTTTTGTGCCAGAAAAATTAATATACACCTCTTTGCATCACGTGATTGACAGCATGAATATAACCACGTAATTTATAAGGTTGCATTAAAAAGGATTCTATACTGTTTCCGAAAAAATAAACAATCAGATATATATCTGAATAATAGGTAAAACATTGCCCTACAGGCTCCCTCATCAAGGAATTTTTATGAGTGATTTAAGTAAAGTACGTCAACGTCAATTAGCTGCTGCACCGCGCGGTGTGGGCTTCATGTGTGATTTTTATATCGATCATGCCAAAAACGCTGAATTCTGGAGCACAGAGGGCAAACGATACATCGATTTTGCTGGTGGTATCGGCGTACTGAACACCGGACATCTGCATCCCAAAGTTCAGGCAGCGGTAGCTGAACAATTACAAAAATTCTCTCATACCTGTTTCAATACAGTACCTTATGAACTATATGCCGCGGTAGCTGAAAAAATCAATGCCCGCGCCCCCATCGAAGGCGACAAACGCACCATGTTTGTTACCTCAGGTGCCGAAGCGGTTGAGAATGCGGTTAAAATCGCCCGCGCCTATACCAAACGCCGTGGCGTGATTGCATTTAATGGCGCCTTTCATGGTCGTACCAACCTGACCATGGCGCTCACTGGTAAAGTAGCTCCTTATAAAATTGATTTCGGACCTTTCCCAGCCGACATCATTCATGCCCCTTATCCGAATGAATTGCATGGTGTCAGCATCGAAGCCGCATTGGAAGGCCTGAAACAGATATTTAAATGCCATATCCAGCCTACCGATATCGCCGCCATCATCATTGAAGTGATTCAGGGTGAAGGTGGTTTCAATGTCACACCCGATGCATTCCTGAAAGCTTTGCGTCAGATTGCAGACGAACACGGTATTGTATTGATTTTTGACGAAGTACAATCCGGCTTTGCCCGTACCGGCAAAATGTTTGCCACCGAACACATGTCGGTTAAGCCTGACCTGATCACCATGGCCAAATCACTGGCCGGCGGTTTCCCCTTGTCTGGCGTTGTGGGTAAAGAAGCCATTATGAATGCGCCTGTAGTCGGCGGTCTGGGCGGCACTTATGCCGGCAGTCCTCTGGGTCTGGCCGCAGCCAATGCCGTTATCGACGTTATTGAAGAAGAAAAACTGTGTGAGCGCGCCAATACACTGGGGGAACGCCTCAAAGAGCGCTTCAGCCAATTGAAAGCCGATATCCCGGCCATTGCCGATATCCGCGGTCTGGGCTCTATGGTAGCGATTGAATTAACCCAACCCGGCACCGGCGAACCTAATGCCGAACTGACTAAAAAAGTGCAGCAGATTGCTCTGGAAAATGGTCTGATGTTCCTCACCTGTGGTCAGTATTACAACGTGATTCGTTTCCTCTATCCGCTGACCATTGAAGACGCCGTTTTTGATGAAGCACTGGATATTCTTGAAGCTGCTTTGCGTCAGGCACAATAAAACTGATCGGGCAGATCATTCCATCATTAATTTTAATCATCAGAATGATCTGCTGTTTATTGTTTTCATCCCGCAAGGAATCCGGAATGCAATTGAATCATCCCAACCTGCTTAAAACACAATGTTACATTAACGGCACATGGCTTGATGCCGATAATAAAGGTGTGATCGCGGTCACCAACCCGGCCACCGGCGAACACATTGCCGATGTCCCCAATATGAATAGCGCTGAAGCTACCCGCGCCGTAGCCGCAGCACAGGCTGCTCTCAAACCCTGGCAAGCCAAAACCGCGAAAGAACGCAGTGTATTATTGCGCCGCTGGTTTGACCTGATGATGCAACATCAGGATGATCTGGCTAAAATTCTGACGTTAGAACAAGGTAAACCACTGGCTGAAGCCAAAGGCGAAATTGCCTATGGCGCTTCTTATCTGGAATGGTATGCCGAAGAAGCCAAACGGATTTATGGCGACACCATACCGGCGCCTGCCAACGATAAACGCATTGTGGTATTAAAACAGCCCATTGGTGTGTGTGCAGCGATTACCCCATGGAATTTCCCCAATGCCATGATCACGCGTAAAATCGCCCCTGCTCTGGCGGCAGGCTGTACCTTTGTTATTCGTCCGGCCTCACAAACGCCGCTGTCTGCCCTGGCCATTGCACAGCTGGCTGAAGAAGCCGGTATTCCAGCCGGTGTAGTCAACGTCATCACCGGCAGCTCAACCGCCATCGGTAAAGTGCTGACCGAAGACGACCGCGTGAAAAAATTCAGTTTTACTGGTTCTACCGAAGTTGGCCGTCAGCTGATTGCCCAATGTGCCGGCACAGTTAAAAAAGTCTCCATGGAACTGGGCGGCAATGCTCCCTTTATCGTTTTCAATGATGCGGATATTGATGCCGCAGTTGAAGGCGCCATGATTTCCAAATTCCGTAATGCCGGTCAGACCTGTGTCTGCACCAATCGCTTTTATGTACAATCCGGCGTGTATGATCAATTTGTACAGAAATTGTCGCAGGCAGTACAACAGCTGCATATTGGTAATGGTCTGGATCAGCAGACCACCGTTGGCCCTTTAATTGATGCCAGTGCCATCAGTAAAGTACAGCAGCACATCAATGACGCCGTCAGCAAAGGTGCCGAAATTGTGACCGGTGGCGCTGTGGCAGCACAGGGTGATCTGTTTTTCCAGCCGACTGTCCTTAAAAATGTCACCCAAGAGATGCACGTAGCCAAAGAAGAAACTTTTGGCCCGCTGGCACCGGTATTCCGGTTTGACAATGAAGAAGAAGTGATTCAATGGGCCAATGACACCGAATTTGGTCTTGCCGCTTACTTCTATAGTCGTGATATTGGCCGTATTGTCCGCACCAGCGAACAACTGGAATATGGCATGGTGGCCATCAACACCGGTTTACTGTCTAACGAAGCCGCACCTTTTGGCGGCGTAAAACAATCCGGCTTGGGTCGTGAAGGTTCCAGATACGGCATTGAAGATTATCTGGAAATCAAATATCTGTTACTGGCCGGCCTGAATCAGTAAATGCTTCATCAACCAAACGGCAACCCGCTTTCTGGTGCTGCCGTTTTTTATGTGTCTGATAACAATAGCTGATAAAAAATGAATAGTATGATTTTTTGCCGTTCTTTGGCATTATCGTCAAAGTATCTGGTCTTTGTATTAACCAAGGAGGCACCTGCTTGAGCACCACATCATCAAATGAATTGAAACATGGACTCAAATCACGTCATTTAACCATGATTTCCATCGCCGGCGTGATCGGCGGCGCACTGTTTATTGGTTCTGGTAGCGTGATTTACAATACCGGCCCTGCTGCCTTTTTAGCCTATGCCGTGGGCGGTTTTCTGGTCATGCTCATCATGCGTATGCTGGGTGAAATGGCCGTAGCCCATCCGGACAGCGGCTCTTTCTCCACCTATGCCGATGTAGCCATTGGTCGCTGGGCCGGCTTTACCGTTGGCTGGCTTTACTGGTATTTCTGGGCTTTGCTGATGGGCTGGGAAGCCTATGTAGCCGGAAAAATTCTCAATGAATGGTTTCCGATGATCCCGATCTGGGGTTATATGCTGGTGGTGATCATCTCATTGGTTATCGTCAATATGCTTGACGTTAAAAATTATGGCGAATTTGAATTCTGGTTTGCCCTGATTAAAGTAGTGGCCATTGTGCTCTTTCTCATTATCGGCAGTCTGGCCATCATGCATCTTTGGCCTTGGGGCAATGCCGATACGCAAGGCTTAAAGCATCTGACCAGTCAGGGCTTTTTACCTCATGGTTTTCCTGCTGCCGTCACCGCCTTACTCGGCGTCATGTTTGCCTATATCGGCGCAGAAATCGTTACCGTGGCCGCAGCAGAATCCGCCAATCCCGCCAAAGAAATCCAGAAAGCCACCAAATCAGTGGTCTGGCGTATCATTCTGTTTTATGTCGGTTCCATTTTCATCACGGTTTGTCTGATTCCCTATAATGATCCTCATCTGAAAGATCCTACCTGGGGCACATACAGCGTGGTACTGACCAATCTGGGCATTCCACAAGCCAGACATATTGTGAATTTTGTAGTACTGACTTCAGTATTAAGCTGTTTTAATTCTGCCCTCTATACCTGCTCGCGCATGCTATTCTCACTGGCAAACCGAGGCGATGCCCATGCCATCATGGCACGCACCGGCAAAAACGGCAGCCCGCAAATCGGCGTAGTGATTTCATGTTTATTTGCCCTGCTGGCCGTCTACCTGACCGCCACCGCCAAGATGAATGTCTATGATGTTTTAATGACAGCAACCGGTACAGTAGCATTGTACGTTTATCTGGCCATCAGCTGCTCGCAACTGTGTCTGCGCAAAAAGATGGAAGCGCAGGGTCAGACCCTCAGTTTTAAAATGTGGTGTTTTCCCTGGCTGACTTATCTGGTCATCGCCACCATCGTGGGCGCCATCATCATCATGATTTTTGAAGGCACCTACCGTAAAGAAGTATGCTATACCTCTTTATTGGCCGCCATTATTGTCTGCATGGGGTTTGTGGCGCAAAAGCTGCACACAGGAAAAAACAAAACCCCACATTAAAAATCAGTCACATACTGATCATAAAAGCCGGATATTTTATCCGGCTTTTTTCTGGTCTCAGCAAGTTTAATAAACCATATATATAAAAATGATGCTTCTCCCGCCGCCAATCCATCAATTCAGCCTATAATAGCCGTTCCGTTTTAGTTATCCCTATAGAAAACCTGTCATGATCACCTTATCACAATGTCAACAATGGGATCAGCAAGACCCTCTGGCTCATTTTAAACCACAATTCAATCTGCCAGACCATATTATTTATCTGGATGGCAATTCACTGGGTGCCCAGCCCAAAGAAGCCCTTAGCTGTAGTCAGCACGTTTTACAAAAAGAATGGGCGCAAGGACTGATTGGTAGCTGGAACAGTGCCGGCTGGTGGGATCTGCCGGTAAAACTGGGCGATAAAATCGGCCAGCTCATCGGTGCCAAGACTGGTGAAACCATCGTGACCGACACCACCAGCCTGAATCTATTCAAAGTACTGTCAACTGCTTTACAGATTCAACAGAAAGCACCAGAGCGTCAGCTGATTATTGCGGAAAAAGATGTTTTCCCGACTGATATTTACATGATCCAAGGCCTGATCAGCATCATGGGCAAAGCGTATCAGCTCCGATTGATTGACGGGCCTGAAGACTTGGCGCATGTACTCAATGAGCACACGGCCGCGGTGGTGCTGTCACACGTTAACTATCGCACTGGCTACCTGTATAACATGCATCAGACCAATGATCTGATTCACCAGCATGGCGCCCTGGCCATCTGGGATTTATGCCATTCCATCGGTGCTTTGCCCATTGATCTGAACCATGATGGCGCTGATTTTGCGGTTGGTTGTACTTACAAATATTTAAACGGCGGCCCGGGTGCCCCGGCCATGTTGTGGGCAGCAGCCAGACATCAGACTCAAAGCATGCAACCCTTATCCGGCTGGTGGGGACATCAGCGCCCTTTCGATATGGCCACAAGCTACACCCCTGCGGATAATATTCGCCGCTATTTATGCGGCACTCAGCCCATTGTCTCCATGAAACTGATTGAATGCGGAGTAGACCTGTTTTTACAAACCAATATGCAGACCATCCGCACCAAATCATTGCAACTGACCGATTTACTGATTCAGCTTATTCAGCAGGAATGCGCCGGTTATGGCCTGGAAATCATTACCCCGAGAGAACATCAGCATCGTGGCAGTCATGTCAGCCTGCGCCATCAGGAAGGCTATGCCATAGTACAAGCATTGATTCAGCGCGGCGTGATTGGTGACTATCGCGAACCCGAAGTCATCCGTCTGGGCATCACCCCGCTTTACCTGAGCCACAGCGATGTCTGGCATGCGGTACAACACCTGAAAGAAGTATTACAGCATAAAGAATGGGATCAGCCACAATACCATACCCGCGGGCAGGTTACCTGAATCTGTCAGCATGATCTCCTGAAACAGACTGAGTAATACCTCAGTCTGATCAACATCTATTCGCTCATTCAAGGATACTCATGAAGTCATTTGAGCAACTTCAATGCCGTGAAACCGGTCTGCACAAAAAATTATCCTCGCGCCAGATGAGCATGATTGCCATCGGCAGCGCCATGGGTACCGGTTTATTTCTGGGCAGCAAATTTGCCATCGGCTTTGCCGGCCCTGCGGTAGTCATCAGCTACGCCATCGGTGCTCTCATCACTCTGATTCTGATTGCCTGCCTGACTGAAATGACCATTCAGCACCCCACTACCGGCTCATTTGCCACTTATGCAGAATACTATATCCATCCACTGGCCGGTTTTCTGGTGCGCTATTGCTACTGGATCTGCAATGTATTGGCCATTGGTACCGAAGTATTGGCCATTGCTGACTATATGAAATTCTGGTTTCCCGACATCAGCACCTGGTTATGGATTATCCTGTTTCCAGCCATCCTGGTATGTATCAATGCTTATAGTGTGAACACATTCGGCTCTATCGAATACTGGTTTTCCGCGATTAAGATTTTTGCCATCATCGCTTTTATCATTCTAACCAGTTGTTTACTCTTCACTCATTCTCATCCGGCACAAATCCGCCATCATTTATTTGACTTCGGTGGCTTTGCACCTCATGGTTTTAATGGCATCTGGATGGGCGTGATTATTTCCATTTTCAGTTTTTTAGGCATAGAAATGATTGCCATTGCCGCCGGTGAAGCCAAAGAACCGGAAAAAGCCATCAAATATGCCTTTAAAGCCACTTTGGTTCGATTATTTCTATTTTATCTACTGACATTAGCACTTATCGTGGCTTTGGTACCCTGGCCGCAACTGGTGCAGCAAAGCAATAGCCCCTTTGTCAGCGTTATGCAAAGCCTGAATATTCCCTTTGCTGCCAGCATACTGAATTTTATTGTGATTATTGCCGCACTTTCGGCCATGAATAGCATGTTGTACATCACAACCCGCATGTTATTCAGTCTGTCACGCGCCAGACAGGCACCTGCTTTCTTTGGTCAGGTTAATCCGCGCGGGGTACCTGTTTATGCGCTACTGCTCTCTTCAGCCGGTATTGCCGTAGCAGTGATGGTGCATCTGGCCAAACCAGAAACCGCGTTTCCGGTCATGATGGCCTTGGCCATGTTCGGGGCATTATTCAGCTGGGGCATGATTTTTGTCAGTCATTTGTTTTTCCGCTTCAGATTGCATCAGCAAAATATCGCCGTTAAATTCCGCCTGCCCGGCTTTCCACTCACCAGCCTCGCCGGTCTGCTGGCCATTATCGCCATCCTCATCTCCACCTGGTATGAACCGCAGTTTCACGCCACTTTATTATTTGGCTTACCGTTTATCCTATTGCTTATAGGGATTTATGGCATAAAACACCGCTACCATAATAAACATTAACTTGATATTGACCGATGATGTTTACATTGCTGACACACAGAATCATCATCGGTCTTTAACTAATTTATTCTGCTGATGGTCTGGTTTTGGTATTCTTCAGACCATTGATCTCATTAAAAATATATTTTTCAGTATTTTTTATCATTATATCTGCATTTTTAATCCATTCTGTTTAACATGAATATCAGATAATTTAATTTGCATAAAAATGAATATCAAGGTCTCAGCTATCTAAATAAAATAATCTGAATAGTATGTACATTTTTGATCGCAGTTTAATCATCCCTAAGAAAAAAGCATTAAAAAACCACCCGAATCAATGATTCAGATGGTTTATCCTGTAGATCAGGGCATGATCTGAATTACTGTTTCATACTCAGCAATAAATGATTCATGCGTTTTACAAAGGCAGCGGGATTATTGAGTTTGCCGCCCTCAGCCAGTAAAGCCTGCTCATACACCAATTCTGCCAGCTCATTACGCTGATGAGTGTCTTTGTCTTCAGCAATTTTCTTAATCAGAGGGTGCTCCGGATTGATTTCCAGCGTAGGCTTGGTTACCGGCATCTGATCCTTGGCGCCGGCGGCTTCCAGCATGCGCGCCAGATGCGGGCTCATGTCGTGTTCACCGACCACCAGACAAGCCGGGCTTTCGGTCAGGCGGGTGGTAACGCGGACATCGGCCACCTGATCACCCAAAGCAGCTTTGATATGGTCAATCACTTCTTTATTGTCTTCTTCGGCTTTGGCCTGTTCGGCCTTTTCAGCTTCATCAGCCATACCACCTAAATCCAGTGCACCTTTAGCCACGCTCACCAGTTTTTTACCGTCAAATTCGGTCAGATAACCTACTGCCCATTCGTCTACACGATCAGTCAGCAATAGTACTTCCACGCCTTTTTTAGCAAAAATTTCTAAATGCGGGCTGTTTTTGGCTGCTTCATAACCATCGGCGGTAATGTAGTAGATTTTGTCCTGACCTTCTTTCATGCGACTGATGTAGTCTGCCAGAGACACATTTTGTATGCCGCTATCGTTATGGGTAGAGGCAAACAGACATAAGCCGGCGATTTTTTCTTTATTACTGAAGTCTTCGCCAATGCCTTCTTTAAAGGTATTACCAAAAACTGACCAGAATTCGGCATATTTTTCTGGCTGGTTTTTCTTCAGGTCGTCTAACAATGCCAATACTTTTTTTACGCTGCCAGAACGAATGGCATCCAAATCACGGCTTTCCTGAAGAATTTCACGTGATACATTCAAAGGCAGATCGCTGCTGTCAATTACACCACGCATGAAACGTAAATACATCGGCATGAGTTTTTTGGCGTCATCCATGATGAATACGCGTTTGACAAACAATTGTATGCCGTGTTTCGGCTCACGATCATAAAGGTCGTAAGGGGCATGTTTGGGAATATATAATAAACCGGTGTATTCATGCCGTCCTTCTACACGGAAATGCGTCCATGCCAGCGCGTCATCAAAGTCATGTGACATATGCCGGTAAAAAGACTGATATTGTTCATCAGTGATTTCATTTTTGGGACGCAACCACAAAGCCTGAGCCTGATTGACTACTTCCAGTTCATCTGAAGGTTTCGGATTGCCCTCTTCATCATATTCCGGTGCTTTTTTCATGTATATCGGTACGGAAATATGATCACTGTAGGTATTGACGATACGGCGCAACGTCCAGTCTGATAACAGATCGTTCTCATCTTCTTTAAGATGCAGAATCACATCGGTACCACGGCTGGCTTTGGTGATTTTTTCCACGGTGAATTCACCATTACCGCTGCTGACCCAGCGCACGGCCTCATCTTCGGCCTGTCCGGCTTTGCGGCTTTCTACAGTAACGCTGTCGGCCACAATAAAGGCAGAATAAAAGCCAACACCAAACTGGCCGATCAGGTTGGCATCTTTTTTGGCGTCACCCGTTAAATTCTCAAAAAAGGCTTTGGTGCCTGATTTGGCAATGGTACCCAGATGCTCAATCACATCTTTTTCGTCCATACCGATACCATTATCGGATACAGTAATGGTTCTGGCTTCAGTATTGGCGGTAACGGTGATTTTCAAATCAGGGTCATCACCGAGTAAATCAGGCTGATTGAGTGCTTCAAAACGCAGTTTGTCGCAGGCATCGGCTGCATTGGAAATCAATTCACGCAAAAAAATTTCTTTATTACTGTATAAAGAATGAATCATCAATTGCAATAATTGCTTTACTTCAGTCTGAAAACTGTGCGTTTGTTTCATTTTTGTCCTCACTGGATAAATTCAACCGGTTGTCAAACCAATCATTAATTAAATGAATACTGCCCTAATAGATAAGGGCATGGCGACAGGCTTTCAAGCCAAAATTAATTTCAGATATGTGTCTATTAATGCAATGATCTTTAATCAGAATTATTTTTTGTTGATGGAAAGGCCGCCCAGGATATAGGCTGATGTCAGAATTTGTTACAATATCCCCCTTGAAAATGACCTGAAATTCATCATGGACACACACCATCGTCTACCTGATACCCGCCCTTATCCTACTGATGCGGTTAAGAACGAATTATTAATCCATGCCCGCCATCTGACTGAATCTACTTCAAAAGCGCAAACCACACTGGCACAGGAAAGCCTGCACAGCAGTATTGCCCAGATGCTGGCACAAAATCACTATACGGCTTTAAGTGTGGCTTTATCCATGGCATCGACTGCCAGCATATATAATACGTTATGGCAAAGCCTGATTGAGGTTTTACAGGCACAAAAATCCAGTGAAGTGCAATGGCTGGCCTTGCCGGTGATTGTGGTGGGTGGAAGCCAACAGTATATAGTATTACCGGCAGATATCCCTGCGGATGCCATCAGTCATGTTTTCCGGCAGCAAAGCTGGATTGATGCCTGGAAAAGCATTACATGGGCAAAGCAACTGATTGATGCCGATACGCTTACGGACATTAAGGCCAGTCAGTGGTTTAAAGCCAAACAAAGTATGACAAAAGCACAACAATTACTGGATGCTTTGGCCACACCGGCATTAACATTGGCAAGCGGCCAGTCTGTACAAGTGTTTTATGCGTTGGGTTTTGCTGACAGCAGCATTCAGCCGGCTCTGGGTGCACCATTAGGCGCAATGGCTTTACCATTGATGCAGGTATGGCAGGAAAAGCTGGCCGTCAAGGGCGCAACTTTATTTACCAACCCACTGCCGCCATTGCCGCCATTAGCAGCGATGCATGAAGGCAATGCCATGCGGCTCAGAATGGCGTGTGATGTTTTTACCGCCAATGCCATTCGCGCTATCCGGCTGCAAAGTCCGCGTGTGGGGGTGGTGATTGCCACTACGGCACATGGACAATTATTATTTGGCTTTAATGCCACAGACAGTGCGTTTGAATTACAACAACAGGTTTTCACCTGGCCGCTTACGCCCGCCGATGATCTGGATGTGATTGTGCAGAATTTTATTGATCTTCTGGCTGAATGTCAGGTTGAAAACATTCGCCTATTGCATGAGCCGGTAGACAACATCAGCCTGCTGCCCAACTATGCGCGCGCCATCAATATGGCTGGTCATAATCCTTTGTTTAACATGAGTCACTGATTATGCTTACCCGGGTTTTATTTGTCTGCTTAGGTAATATCTGCCGTTCGCCCATGGCAGAATATGTGTTACGTGATCTGGTGCAAAAGGCACATCTGGGCGGTATGATTACCGTAGATAGCGCCGGCACCTCTGGCTGGCATAATGGCGAAAACATGCATGCCGGCACCCAAAAAATGCTGCTAGCACATCAGATTGATCCTGCCCGCTTTCACAGTAGTCAGGTTCACGCCGATGATCTGAATCATTATGACTTTATTATCGCCATGGATGACCAGAATCTGACTGCTTTACACACCTTATTTCAGCAATTACCAAGCAACAAGGTATATAAAATCACCGATTTAATCCCGCAAAGCGATATGAATGAAGTACCAGACCCTTATTTAACCGGTGATTTCCAGCAAACCTATGATCTGATTTTTCAGGGTTGTACTGCCTGGCTCAGACAATGGCAGCAGCAACACCAATAAAACACATTGGCATTGATACAGGCAGATGTATCTGTACCTTTGGTGTGCCACAGCATAGACATATTGGCCGGCATACATGTACATTCAGAATGGTTAACCCGATCAGTAGATAGGGCACGAAGAAAGCCGCATCAAACATAGGGCATCGTGCCGGATGATATGCCTGAAGCAATCCAATGGTCTGGCGATTAGCAATATCGATGCAAGACAATGAATGCGGGTTCCCCCATCAGCAGTTGGTATTATGCTGCCGTTCTGATGTGTTTAGCACTACCCGGCATCAACAATGGCCGGTAATGGTATTATAATAGGCCATTGAATATTAAATTTGCGATCACCCGTTTTGATCTTTTAGGATAAACATTAAAAACAAGGATTTTTCATGGCAGGACACAGTAAATGGGCCAATATTCAGCATAGAAAAGGCCGCCAGGACGCCAAACGCGGCAAAATCTTTACTCGGTTAATCAAAGAAATCACTATTGCTGCCCGGCTGGGTGGTGGTGATCCGAATGCGAATCCACGCTTACGTCTGGCCATGGATAAGGCCACTGAAGCCAACATGCCCAAAGACAATATCCAGCGTGCCATTGATAAAGGTACTGGTAATCTGGAAGGGGTAGAATATGTGGAATTACGCTATGAAGGTTATGGTATCGGCGGCGCTGCGGTAATGGTGGATTGTCTGACCGATAATAAAACCCGTACCGTGGCCGATGTACGCCATGCGTTTACCAAACATGGCGGTAATCTGGGCACCGATGGCTCGGTGGCTTTTCAGTTTCAGCATCAGGGTTATTTATTATTTGCGCCGGGCGTTGATGAAGATGCCTTAATGGAAGCGGCTTTGGAAGCGGGAGCTGAAGATGTGCTCACTCAGGACGATGGTTCTATTGAAGTTATTACCGAACCATTTGCCCACAGCGGTGTTAAAGAAACGCTGGAGGCTAAAGGTTTTAAGGCAGACGATGGTGAAGTAACCATGCGTCCGGTGAATGAAACCGAACTCAGTGGTGCCGATGCTGAAAAAATGCAGCGTCTACTGGATGCATTGGAAGACTTGGACGATGTACAGAATGTGTACACCACCGCTGTTTTTAATGACATCAACTGATCTGAAATGAACCAGAATCATTCTGGTTCATTTTTTATTGGCCACGTTGTTCAGACAAAACAAACGTCAGCTATTTCTGACTGTTCAAGACATTTTCAGTGATCTTAATCATGCTCATCAGACTGCATGATTTTCAATCCTGAATAAACCTATTTTCTTATAGTGATGAGAAAAATACTGTGAATCGGTTTATATTGCCTTTAAACCAACCTTATTCTGCCTGAAACGTTAATAATGATATGATGCAAGCCGTTACCCATTTTTTTGAAACAGAACCGGTCAGTGAATGTGATGCTTTGCTTGATTTCTGGCTGAATGAATGCAGCCTTGATCAGGCACCAGAGGCAGCAACGGTACAACACTGGCAAGAGATTTTTACCACACGTCAGGGTAAATTTATCCGGCTTGCCAATCTATGTGGCCAATGGCTGGATGAAAACTCATGACTGATCAGACCCAGGGTTATAAATGGCTGTTTTTGGCGCTGATCTGGTTTGGCGCCAGTATTTATGGCTTATTTTTTCATCACAACCCTACCCGGCCGCCTTTTCAGCACTTTGACAAGATATGTCATTTTGGTTTATTTTTCGGACAAACATGGCTGATCATTAAATTTTATCTCAGCCGTAGCCAGCCTATTGTGTTGCTGCACTTAATGATATTGATGACCATGTGGGCGCTCATCAGTGAAACCATCCTGCTTTTTTTGCCGGTTCACGCTCATTTTCTGTCAGACATAATGCTGAATTTATTGGGCATGATCATTGCTTCAGCGTTAGGCTGGCGTATACAAAAAGCACGACTTAGCTACAGGAGTAACTCAGCATGAATCCGGACTACTGTATTTATCAGCAAAGACGCCAACGCGTTTTACAACAACTGGGTCAAGATGGCATAGCCATTATTTTTGCCGCACCCGAGCAGCGCCGCAGTAATGATACCGAATTCCCGTTTCGCCAGGACAGCTATTTTTATTATCTGACTGGTTTTCCGGAGCCCGAATCAGCGCTGATTTTAAACGGACGGGAACAAAGTGCGCTGTTATTGTGTCGCGATAAGGATGCTGAACGCGAAATCTGGACAGGCTTTCGTTACGGGCCGGCAGCTGCCCGCGACTTATTCGGTTTTGATGCCGCAGATAGCATTGATCAGTGGCCACAACAACTCAGTAAAGCATTGCCCGGCCACCGGCAATTATTGGCCTTGTGGGGTCTGTATCCGGAACATGACCGCCAAATTATGCCACTGTGGCATACGATGGTACAGCAAAGCGGTTATCGTGCCGCCTCAAAAGGCACTATTGCGCCTTCTGAACTGGTCAATCTGGCACCGATGCTGGATCAGATGCGGCTATACAAAGATGAATACGAACAATCACTCATGCGCACAGCTGCTGAAATCAGCGCTCAGGCACATATCCGCGCGATGCAGACCACGCGTCCGGGACAATTTGAATATCAGGTTGAAGCAGAAATTCTGCATGAATTTATGATGCGCGGGGCACGCTTTCCTTCCTATAACAGTATTGTGGCCGGCGGTAAAAATGCCTGCTGTCTGCATTATGTGGATAATGCTGCCCGATTAAATAGTGGTGATTTACTCATGATTGATGCCGGCGCCGAATACCAGATGTATGCTGGTGACATCAGCCGGACTTTTCCGGTCAATGGCCGGTTTACACCGGCACAAAAAGCCGTTTATGAGATTGTACTGGCGGTCAATCAGACCAGTATTACCGCTACGGTCACCGGTGCAGACTGGCAGCAGATCAGCCAGCAGGCCATACACCAGCTCACTCAGGGGCTGATTGATCTGGGCTTACTGCAAGGCAGCGTGGAACGCAATATTGAAACCAACGCCTACCGCCGTTTTTATATGCATGGCTTAGGCCATTGGCTGGGATTGGATGTACACGATGTTGGCGGACGCTTTAACGGCCAGGGAGAACCACTATTATTACAGCCAGGCATGGTTACCACGGTTGAACCGGGGCTATATATTGCCGCAGCCGATGATATTCCGCCGGAATTTCATCATATCGGCGTACGTATTGAAGACAATGTATTGGTAAAAGAAAGCGGCAATGAAGTATTAACCGCCTCTGTACCCAAAGATATTGATGCCATTGAAGCATTGATGCATCATTAAAAAACAATATCCCCGTGATGGCTCATCAATCACGGGGATATAAACCATTAATTATTTAAATTAATGATTACGTATTTCTTCAGTCGCCGTCTCTTTGGCCAGTTTAACCACGTCCTGGCCGAATAATGTATTAACATCCGTATCGTCAAATACATAGCGCTCATGACAGAAATCGCAATTAACCTCAATACTGCCTTCTTCAGCCACTGCCTCACCCACTTCTTTAGCACCCAGCAGTAACAACATATCGCTGACTTTGCCGCGAGAGCAGCTACAGGCAAATTCGATCCGCCGCGGTTCAAATACCCGTACCGGCTGTTCATGAAACAAACGATACAGAACTGTAGCAGCATCCAGCTGGTTAAGTTCTTCACTGCTTAAAGTTTCTGTTAAAGCAGTCAGGGTTTGCCAGTCATTGGGTTCTATGTCCTGACTGGGTAAGCGTTGCAACAAGAGACCGGCGGCATGGTGTTCATCTGAAGCCAACTCAATATGCGTATCCAGCTGTTCGGATTGCGCCATATAATTCATCAGCATCCGGGCAATGCTGTCACCGGTCAATTCAACAATGCCTTGCCAGGCTTCACCCTGTAGCGGTTGCAAGGTCATGACAAATACCCCACCCTCACCCAGTAATTCTGTCAGACTCATGTGTGCATCAAGATCAGCCTCTTCATTCCAGCGGGCAGTGGCGCGACAAGTACCGGCAGAAGTGGCCTCTGCTACCAGCATTTTTAATATGCCCTGACCTTGCACCTGAACAATCAGGCTACCTTCAAATTTCAGATTACTGGCCAGTAAAACAGCCGCGGCTGTCAGTTCGCCCAAGGCATGACGAATGGCCACCGGATAAGTCTTACGATCTACAATGTGCTGCCAGACCTGAGTTAAATTGACATGTAAACCACGCACCGGACATTGATCAAAGACAAAACGGGTCAGCTGATCATGATGATTGCCGGAGATTGTTTCCATAATATTTTTTCCTGTAAATGAATAGGCGCTATATGGGCATGGCCTAGCAAATATCAAGTAATGATTCAGTATCATGCAATCATTTATATTTTGTTTCAATAACTCAGACATTTTTACGGTTTAAAACCCAATAATTTAATATAAATGGCATTATTCATGAGAAAATGATTCTCTGGCCACCAAAGATAACCCTGATATCAGGCCAATATCAGCAGTCAATGGTAATTTTTATTAGGCTGAAGCGTTAATTTTATTTTAAAATACATTACGTCCCTGTTAGCAATCATTAAGCTGATTGCCTGATGGCTTTTCATAGAGGAATGCAGCCATGTGTCAATTATTAGGCATGAATTGCAATACGCCTACCGATATAGCTTTTTCTTTTGAAGGTTTTCGCCGTCGCGGTGGTCTTACTGATCATCATACCGATGGATTCGGCATTGCTTTTTTTGAAGGCAAAGGGGTGCGCATGCTAAAAGACAATAAACCCTGTGCCAGCTCTCCTCTGGCTGATCTGATACAGCAATACGAAATCAAATCAGAAAACGTGATTGCGCATATTCGTAAAGCTTCTCAGGGGCAGGTGGCGCTGGTCAATACCCATCCTTTCGTACGCGAATTATGGGGCGAATACTGGGTTTTTGCCCACAATGGCCATCTACATCATTACCCTGATACAGCTAATCATTATTTTTGTGCCGTTGGCAATACCGATTCAGAATGGGCTTTCTGTTTTTTACTGGAAGAATTAAGACAACGTTTTTCGCAAAAGCCGGCATCAGATGAATTATTCAATGCCATTGCTACCATCTGTACACACATTCGCCAATACGGCTTATTCAATTTTATTCTGTCTAATGGCCAGTGGATGATTGCCCATGCCAGTACTTTATTGTTTTATGTTATTCGTCAGGCGCCTTTTGGTGAGGCGGCATTGATAGACGACAACATGAGTATTGATTTTTCTGCTGTAACCACACCCAATGACCGTGTATCCGTCATTACCACCCTGCCTTTAACCAGCAATGAGCACTGGCAGCAACTGGCAACCAATGAACTGATTTTATTTGAAAATGGTAATGCCGTTAAACGCCAGAAGCAGCCTGATTCTTATTATATGTCTATTGAGCAAGGGCTAATGCTGGCGCGTCAGGCGGGGGCACGCTAAATACAATAGCCATGCTTAATACTTCCAATCTGGCAAAATAATATTTATTTTTGTCGCCAGTAGCCTTTAAGTCGTATCTGATGCGGCGCAATATCCGTATGACGGCTAAGCCATTGATTTAATACTTGCGAGCGTTTGATTTCCAGAGCACCCCAGATGGTGGCTTTGGCCATGTGATTTTTAACATGCTGCCAGATGGCTTGCTGTGCCGGTTGTAAATCACTGGCCGGATAAACCATCAGCAATTGTCTGATGTCTTTAAAGCCGTCAATATCGTCAAAATAACTTATTTCACTTGCATCGTGGGCAAATAACAGCAATAACGCCTGACGGCGCTGATGATCAGGCAATCGCTCCATAAAAGCGGCAATGGCCGGATAAGCGGTTTCATCGCCCACCAATACATAAGGATAATCGACATTAATGATGTTCAGTTGCTCATCATATTCACCAATGGTGGACATGACTTCACCTTCTTGTAGAGCCTTAACCCATTGACTGCCATATGAATCACCATGGATATAAATATCCATTTGCATCTGTGCTGGCTGATTGTGTGTGGCCGGATAGCTACGCCGTAAAGTGTAATAACGGCTGACGGCCATCTGTTTTTGATCCAGAGCTGCCTCAGGTTTGGCTATAAAATGACGCTGTAAAGACACATAAAAGGCATAGCCGGCAGGAAACGAACCTAAAGGTTCGTACGCAGACCAGTGTAAACGACAAATATGCGGGCTGACTAATTTTTTGGATAAACAGCGAAACCGGCGCAGATTGCGAATCAGTGGAAACTGCCCTTGCTGATGTTTGGCCGCATAAGACAAATACAGTATCTGTGCTTCAACATCACCACTGCATTTAAAGGCAATACGTAAGCTACCCTGCTTTTGTCCGTGAATACTTTTTGCTAAATAGCAAGCCTGCGCATCATAATCCAGTAATTGATAACCAATGGTTTTTTCATCTGAATTATCCGCATCAAAATAGCGGCCTATTCTATTGACGGCGTCGATATGTTCATGATTGATGTGTTTGATTAACCCTATTTTTTCTGTTTCTGTATCCATAGACCGGCTTTCTGGCAAATCCGTAGTATATTGGCACTGGCATTACGTAAAATCAACGATTTGGATAAACCGCATTGTGCCCTAAACAAATAGAGGAAAGTCCTGATCATGATCAGGACTTTCTTATGTCAGGATACTGATACGGTGTTATTTCTCTGGCCAGAAACCATAGATCAGAATGGCCACCACAGCCACCGGAATGACCAGTTTAGTCAGCCCTTCCCAGATCGCAAACCAAAAATTATTTAAATTCAATTCTTGCTGAATAACACGTTGCTTCATCATCCAGGCACCAAAAATAATGGTGCCCAGACCGGTAACCGGCAACAATAATTTACTGGTGACATAATCCAATAAATCAAAAATATTCTTATCAAACAACTTAACGTCTGCCCATGCATTGAATGACAACAGACAGGCAATACCCAGTACCCAGATCAACAGACTACTCAGAAAAGTGGCTGATTTACGGCCTAAACGGGTTTTTTCCTCAAGTAATTCGACTGTTGGCTCAAGTAATGAGATGGATGAAGTCAGCGCAGCAAAAGTCAGGAAGATAAAAAACAATACCCCCAGAATAGTACCGCCGGTCATACTGCCAAATGCAATCGGCAAAGTAACAAAAATCAGCCCGGGGCCGGAACCTGGTTGCAATCCATTGGCAAACACCAGCGGAAAAATGGCCATACCGGATAAGGTGGCTACCAGCACGTCCAGAATCACTACTGTGCGGGCGGTAGACAATAAATTCACCTCTTTACCCAGATAGGAACCGTAAGCCATCATAATGCCCATACCCAATGACAGACTAAAAAAAGCGTGTCCCAGTGCAGCGAGTATGGCGGTGCTGCTCAGGGCAGACCAATTGGGTGTAAATAAAAACCGGAAAGCCTCCCCAAAAGCAGGCCCGCTGACCCAATAGGCATAAGCCACCAATCCCAGTAACAGAACGCCCAGACCAGGCATCATCACTTTACAGGCACGCTCCAGCCCCGACCCCACGCCCAGCGCTACAATAAAAGCTGTAGCCGCCATAAATACAGTATGCCAGGTCAGAAGGTGATTGACATTACCCAGAAAGCTATTGAAAATCTGTTCTGTGTCATGGGCATTGGCATGCAAAAATGCGCCTTTACCGGCCAGAACAATATAATCGGTTGCCCAGCCACCAATCACGCTGTAAAACGACAGAATCAGAAATGAACCCAAAACACCGATAATGCCTACCCAGCGCCATTCAGGTGAACGCCCTTCGGCCTTGGCCACATCCTCCATGGTATGGATCGGGTTTTTCTGACCACGGCGGCCAATCAACCACTCCATTACCAAAATCGGCAAGCCAATCAGAAACATACAAATAAGATAGGTCAGTACAAAGGCAGAACCACCCATCTCACCAGCCATATACGGAAATTTCCAGATATTACCCAGCCCCACGGCAGAGCCTGCCGCTGCCAGCATAAATCCCATCCGAGAACTCCACTGCGAGTGAGATTCTTTCATCGTACCACTACTCATATTTGCTTTCCCTTAAAATAAATATTGTCTGTGATCACTGACTGCTCTATTTTATCGACAATGAATTCACTGTCCCGTCAGATTTCGAAACAGAAATATCATGCCATGAAATACGCAGGCAAACAAGAAAACATTAAATCAACTTAACACTATGTCATGATGCATTAATAAATGATCAGGTATTAAAATATCAGAAAATATGAATAATTCAATAATATTTTTATAATTCATATAGGATTGATATGATACATCACAAAATACGGTGTTTGAGTGCCGGTAATTTACGCCGTACTGATGCCAGCATATCGGCATTTAATTCAACCATAACCACTCCTTCGCCCTCTGGCAGACAGGCCATAATTTCACCCCAGGGATTAATGATCATACTGTGACCAAACGTTTGGCGGCCATTCTGATGCCAGCCACCCTGAGCAGCAGCCAGCACAAAACACTGATTTTCAATGGCGCGGGCACACAATAACGTCTGCCAATGCGCCTTACCGGTGGTATACGTGAATGCGGCGGGCAACACCAATACCTCAAACGGCAGTTGTGCACGAAAAAATTCAGGAAACCGTAAGTCATAACAGATTGCCTGTGCCACTGAGGTATTATCTACCTGCAATTGCGGCACGCTTTGACCCGGGATAATGGTATCCGCTTCAGCATAACGTTCACCCAGTCCATGGTAACCAAAAAGATGCATTTTGTCATAGTGACCCAATAATTGCCCTTGCCGGCCATACACGAGCTGGGTATTCAATACCTTATCGGGTTCACAACTACGCAGAGGAATGGTGCCGCCAAATAAAACAATGTCTAGCTTAGCTGCCAATGAGGACATGATGTTTTGCAAACGGCCATCGCCCAGAGTTTCGGCATACTTCAGTTTATCGGTATCACGCTGCCCCATGATGGGCCAGTATTCCGGTAATACAATCCATTCTGCGCCTTGTCTGGCCGCTTCCTCTACCCGGTGTTGCATGGTGTCGATATTGGCCGATACATCCGTACCTGAGACCATTTGTATGACCGCTGCCTGAATATTCTCCATTTACACTCCATTATTATGTGATTAATGCAATTCATCAGACATATGATCTGTATTGCAGTATTAATGATTGCTGCCGATCCCGGCAGACAATGGTTGCTGACAATGCCGGCACAGACCGGTCAGGACAATATGTTCTTCATTCAGTGAGAATCCACTATCGGCCAGCCGCTGACGCAATGCCACCCATTCCTGACTCATGCTTTGCTCATCCACCCGGCCACAACCGGTACAGACTAAAATAAAAGCACTGTGGTGCGCGCCTGTATTGTGACAATGGCTGTTACATTCATGTTGTACATGGCGACAAAGGATATAGCCATTGACAGCTGGAATTTTATGCAACACGCCATGCTCAGCCCAGAAATCCAAAGTACGGTAGGCTGTAGGCGGTGCTACAGTATTATTATTGTCTTGCTGCATTTGCGATAAAACCTGATAGGCTTTAATCACACCAGTCATCCGCAAGACAATATCCAGTACCTGAATACGCAGTGCGGTAACCGTAACATTATTCTGGCGACATTGCTTTAAAATACGGCTTTTTTCAGCAGCATTGGACAGCAATATGGCATTATCTGTATTCACGTTCATTGTTTCTTTCATCAACCCGGAGTACGGGTCACATTCAAACCACCATAAGCCTGTGATACCGGCATGATTTCAAGATAATTGACATTCATGTGTTCTGGCGTCTGATACAGCCACAATACGGTTTTAGCAATGTCTTCAGGCGTGAGATAACTGACTTGCCGATAGACCTCCCGCGCGCGAGCCTCATCGCCTTTAAAACGTACTGTTGAAAATTCAGTATCACCACAAAGCCCCGGCTCAATATTGGTGACCCGTATCCGGGTACCGATGAGATCTGTCCGTAAATTCAAACTGAACTGATGCACAAAAGCCTTGGTCGCGCCGTAAACATTACCGCCCTGATAAGGCCATGTGCCGGCGGTAGAACCCAGATTAATGATGTATCCATGATCACGGGCAACCATGTCTGGCAGAATCTGACGGGTAACATAAGTCAGGCCCAGGATATTGGTCTGAATCATATTTTCCCAATCAGCGTAATTTGCTTCGGCGGCTCGTTCAAGACCCAGTGCCAGACCGGCATTGTTGACCAGTAAATCAATCTCTGCCCACTTGCCTTCTAATGAAGCAAGGGCTTTATCCACACTGTCTTTCTGTCCTACATCCATAGACAAAGGTAAAAACCGCTCTCCCAGCGTTTCATGGAGCCGAGTCAGCTTATCGCTGCGTCTGGCAGCACCAATCACATCATAGCCGGCATTCACCAAAATCTGACACATTGCGGCACCAAAGCCGGCGGAAGCACCGGTGATTAATATGGCCATGATTTACCTCTTATTTGATTAATGAATCTATTGACATAAAAATATTCTATATCTGGATTTACATCATCTCACAACTTCAGCAACAAATCATTAACACCTTTGTCAGTGCCTGCTTATGATGGCTGCTGTCCTTTGGAGATATTCGTTCTTCATCAGGAATTTGGAGTAAAAAATGATGCCAGAACATAATAAGATATTCTATCATAAACGGTTTGCTTTTATTAAAGTGACTGAACCGGTTTTGTATTATCTGAACCATCTTTATGGATGCTATTCAAATGAATTGGATATGAATATTTAATTTTCGAAATGATGGTATTGATTGCTATTATTTCATTTTGAACCAAACTATTACTTTAATCAAAAATGGTATGCATTGCTTATAATGATTATTTTAAGCTTGGTTTCTGTCATCGGTATGATCAGTAGCTGCCTACTGACATAAATTCATGCAATCAATTATCCGGCCAATGGGTGATATTGCCATCATGGTGTTTTATCCTTATCCACACGGCGATTTCATCTTTGTCTCTCGTCTGATAAACGGGATTATTTTTGATTAATCATTCAGGGCAATTTTATCCTGTGGATAATCTGCTACTGCGGTTATGCGCCATAAAAGCTTGTCGCTTTTTATATCATATCAGCATAAAAAGCCATTAACTACATTATATTTTCAGGGTACAGGCCAATAAACATTTAAAAATAAAACCACATCAGTCTCTTTGATGTGGTTTTATCCGGTTTAAAACCGCCATCCAGCAAATTACAGGGTTTGCTGCATCATCCAGCTGCGTAATGCGCGGGCATCGCTGACACGGGTTGATGAGCTGGCCGAATTCAATAGCACAATAATCACCGGCTGATTCTGAATACTGGTCTGTACCACCATAGAACGCCCGGCTTCGCGGATATAGCCGGTTTTCTGTAACAGAATCGGCCAGCTGCCTTCTCGCACCAAAGCATTGGAATTGTGGTATATCTGGGTTTTACCGGTACTGGTATATACTGACCCGTAGTTATCGGTGGTAAATTCACGAATCAACGGATACTGACTGGCACCACGCACCAGTAATGCCAGATCACGTGCGGTTGCCATGTTGCGCGGATCCAATCCTGTAGGCTCATAAAATTGGGCATTGGTCATGCCCAGCTGGGCTGCTTTACGGTTCATGTCCATAACAAAATTCGCCATTCCGCCCGGATAGGTACGTGCCAATGCATGAATGGCACGATTTTCACTGCTCATCAGGCCAATATGCAATAATTCCCGCCGTGTCATGGTAGTACCTATCGACAAGCGGCTGGTGGTGTTTTTGATGCGATCAACTTCGTCTTCGGTAATGGTAATTGGTTCATTCATGTCCAGATTGGCATCCAGAATGACCATGGCCGATACCAGTTTGGAAATAGAGGCAATAGAACGAATCTGATGAATGTTTTTCTGATACAGTATTTCGCCGCTATTGCTGTTCATAATCAGGGCAGACTGAGAATTGAGTAAGGGGCCGGCTATCTGCGCCTGTGTTTCCAGATTGGCATCAGGATGATTACTGATAAATGAAGTTAATGCACTTTCCTGCCCATTCTGATTTTGCTGTTGTTTAATAAACTGACCCAGAACATCCAGGTCACCAGCAACGGTAGGCATGGCAAAAAATAAACTGGCACCAAGAATACTGACCCAGTGCCATTGCCGCAAAGGCAGTAAATTTATCATAATGGTTTCCTTATCCATTCTGTTTTCATGTTGTTTTATTGCCAGACAAATATCGAGCGTGAGCACTCAGAGGCTCATTTCAGGAAACAAGGCAATAAACAGCATTCATATGAAGCATTCTGATTTTAACACTACTTGACGCGATCGCCCAGTGCTGTTGTTATTCCGATTTCATGATAACTAGTTAAGTTATAATTTATTTTTGGAGAAAATACTGTTTTTGTAAATTTTATTAAGTTCTATATTACTTCTGGCTTCAATGTTTATTCCGTATGCAAACCATAACGCGGGCAAATGAAAATCATCATAATCAACGGTGATTTGCAGTTTGAAATCACACCTATAAGCCTATATACTGACGCATTGTTTGTCTTTTCTCAGACTGATTCGTCTGAAACGACAGATTTTTTACATATGCTCTATTTTCAATGAAATCCCGTTTATGAGTAAAGATACCCGTTATTGTTCGTTTTGCGGTAAAGCCGAAGACGAAGTCAACAACCTGATTGAAGGTGAGCAGGCGCTTATCTGTAATGAGTGTGTTGACACTTGCAGTGATATGTTGCACAACTCAGAAGAAGCCGCTGATTTTGCTGCGGACACAAAAGACCAGCGTTTACCTACACCGGCTGAAATTGTTGCCAATCTGGATCAATATGTTATTGGTCAGCCAGAAGCCAAAAAAGCTTTGGCCGTAGCCGTTTATAACCACTATAAACGTCTGCGTCAGGAACCGAAAGAAGGACAGGTAGAATTATCCAAATCAAATATCTTACTGATCGGCCCTACCGGCTCGGGTAAAACATTACTGGCACAGACACTGGCTCGTAAACTTGATGTACCGTTTGTGATGGCCGATGCCACTACCCTGACTGAAGCCGGCTATGTGGGCGAAGACGTGGAACAAATCATCACCAAATTACTGGCCAAATGTAATTTTGATGTAGAAAAAGCGCAAAAAGGCATTGTCTATATTGATGAAATTGATAAAATTTCACGCAAAAGTGACAACCCTTCTATTACGCGTGATGTTTCCGGCGAAGGGGTACAGCAGGCGCTGCTTAAATTGGTTGAAGGAACGATTGCTTCCGTACCGCCTCAGGGTGGACGTAAACACCCGAATCAGGAATTTATCAATGTTGATACCACCAATATCCTGTTTATTTGTGGTGGCGCGTTTGCCGGTCTGGAAAAAGTCATCAGACAGCGTACCGAAAAGGGTGGCATTGGTTTTGGCGCAGCAGTACACAGTAAAGATGAAAATACCAATGTCAGTGAATTATTTCAGACCGTAGAACCTGAAGACCTGATTAAATTCGGGCTGATTCCTGAATTGATCGGCCGGTTACCGGTCATCACCACCCTGACGGAACTGGATGAAGATGCACTGATCAATATTCTGACGGAACCCAAAAACGCCCTGATCAAGCAGTTTGAAGCCCTGTTTGCCATGGAAGGCGTGCAATTACAGGTACAACCCTCAGCATTGCATGCCATCGCCAAACTGGCCATGACACGCCGTACCGGTGCGCGCGGCTTACGTTCGATCGTTGAAAAAGCCTTATTGAATACCATGTATGCTCTGCCCGATCTGGAGGGCGTTAAAAAAGTCGTGGTGGATGCGGCGGTAATCGAAAAAGGTGCAGAACCTCAATGGTTACTGGAAGATGGTCAGGAATATCATCAGTGTGCGGCAACACCAGATCAGTGATCACACTATTTCAAATTTTATTTTGAAAAACAACCGCTCCATGCACCTGATGGGGCGGTTATTTTTCGGATGGGCAATCTTGCTATCTGGTTTAAACTTTTGATTACAAATAACGCCCAAACCAGACTACTTTACCAATCACTTGCACATTATCGCTGTCTTTATCCAGATGAATCTCAAAACTGGGATAAGCATCATTGGCAGAAATCACATTAATCACATTACCCGGCATTAATTGCAATCGCTTAACCAGCAAACTTTCATTCATTCTCAATACATATAAACCATCGCGCCGGATGGTATTCATGTGCTGCACCAGAATACTGTCGCCATCATTCAGCACACCGGCCATAGAATCTCCTTTAACGGAAATCACAGACAAGCCATCTACGGCCGAATCTACCAACTGATGAATCCAGTCTTTACGAAAAGCCATGGTAAACACCGGCTGTTCATCATTCACCAGCTGACCGGCACCGGCAGCGGCTTCGATATCATATTTAGGGACATAGATAAAATCTTCCACATCAACCAGCTGCCCCAGAGTATCCCGCACAGCCACTGCATGTGTTGCAGGAAAAGGCTCTCCTTCACCAGTGAGCAACCAGTCAATACTACAATTTTTTAATTGCTTAATTTTTTTTAATGTTTCCGCTTTGGGCAGACCGCCTTCATGCCATATCCGACTGAACCCAGCCATAGTCATATCAATATCAGCCGCAATTTTGGCTTGCCGCTCACCTTGCCATAGCCATGCCAAGCGCTCTTTAAATGTATGCATATTGCTGCTCTCAAAAGTGTTGCTAAATAACCAGAATATAAACATCATTTATTTTACTGGTTTTCTGAAAAAAATAAACATAAATCTGACCATGAAGCGAAAATAAGCTTGCTTTATAAGATTTATCTAATTAATATAGTAAAAATTAAATTTTTATTTAGATTTATCTAATCTGGCGTTTAAAATGAAATATTATTTCCCAATGGGCATAATGGCTTTACTCATACTTATGTTGCTATTTATGTGTATCAATCATCCGGTGACACAGACGCTTGCTCAATCGGCCGGATACCCTGCCGAACTGAGCTGTCAGCATCTGACGGAGCTGACTTATAATGAGATGTCAGCGATACAGCAACAAAAAGCCAATCTGTGTGATCAGCAACAGGCAGCAAAACAGTGGCAGTCTGTCTATGGTAAATTGTCGCTTCAGGACAGATTCAGGGCAACGGTCTATGAGCCCTTGTAGCTACATGACCTTTCAGCCGATAGAATGAGGACTCTGACGCCAAAGAGATGTGTGTTTATGGTGTCAGTCTGGCCAGTATTTGCTGATGAATCTGACCAAAGCCACCATTACTCATTACCAGAATATGATCGCCTGAGCGGGCACTGGCAACAATATCCGTCAAGAGCTGATCAAAATCATCATGAACATGGGCTTTAGCGGCCAAAGGACTTAATGCCTGATTGACGTCCCAATCCAGACCCTGTGCATAACAGAATACTTCATCTGCTTCTTGCAGACTGGCTGCCAGCGCAGCTTTCATGCTGCCCATTTTCATGGTATTGGATCGAGGTTCCAAGACCGCCAGAATGCGATGGTTACCCACTTTCTGCCGTAACCCATGAATGGTGGTGGCAATGGCAGTAGGATGGTGGGCAAAGTCATCGTATACCGTAATCTGCCCTACTGTACCTTTGATTTCCATACGTCTTTTAACATTTTTGAACCGCCCAAGCGCTGCGCATGCCTGACTAATGCTAACGCCCACATGCCGGGCCGCCGCAATCACCGCCAAAGCATTCAATCGATTGTGATCACCCAGCAAATCCCATGCGATATGCCCCACCACTTTATCCTGATACAACACATCAAATTCACCATTCTGGCTGACCTTCCCTATCTGCCAATCTCCCCTGCCAGCAAAACCCTGCACCGGTGTCCAGCAACCTTGCTGCAAAACCTGAGTCAAAGCCTCACATTGATCATGGCAAACAATTAATCCCTCTGAAGGAATGGTGCGCACCAGATGATGAAACTGGGTTTGAATAGCAGCCAGATCAGGGAAAATATCGGCGTGGTCGTATTCTAAATTATTTAAAATCGCCGTACGCGGATGATAATGGACAAATTTACTGCGCTTATCAAAAAAGGCCGTATCGTATTCATCGGCCTCAATGACAAAAAACGGGCTGCGCTGTGAGGGTACATCAAGCGGATTATGCTCTGATTCCGGTATCTGGGGTAAACGGGCAGAAACAGCAAAATTCCGCGGAATGCCGCCGATCAGAAACCCGGGCGCCAGACCGGCGTCTTCCAATACCCAGGCCAGCATACTAGCGGTGGTGGTTTTGCCATGCGTACCGGCTACGGCCAGCACCCAATGATGGCGTAACACTTTTTCTGATAACCATTGCGGGCCAGAGGTATAGGTTAAGCCACGATTCAAAATGGCCTCAATAACCGGTAGGCCACGGCGCGCTACATTACCAATCACATACACATCGGCCGGATATTGATCCAGCTGGTCTGCCTCAAAACCCTCTACCACATCAATGCCCAGCTCAGCCAGCTGAGTGCTCATGGGTGGATACATTCTGGCGTCGCAACCGGTGACCCGATAACCTGCTTGTTGGGCAATGGCAGCAATACCGCCCATAAAGGTACCACCAATACCAATGATGTGGATGTGTTGCGTCATTTTAATACTCGTTCACTTAAAAATGGCCTATTATAACGCGCCCCTTGTGTTATTTGAGTTGAATTTGGCTGATCATCACAGAAAAGTCTGAGTGTTTGTACCTATCGGAGAACAGCTTTAGCAGTGATTCAGGCTGGGTATTTCATATTTTTTATGATTCAACCCATCAGCGGCAAAGCATATTGATGGGGCTGGGATTGGGGCAGATTTTCAGATGACAGAAACTTCTGCATGATGTAATCCGTTTTCGAACCTTATCAGGCGCTGGATATTATTTTATGGGTGATTTTCCTGATGCAATGGCTATGCTGATTCTGTATGACTAGATAACGTATTTTGCCAGCCAGTCAGAAACAAGCTGGATTCATGTCAGATAAATCATTTATCGGTTTAAATTTCACATCTTATTAAGCCAGACAAAATAAAACCACGATGCTATTTAAGCAGCATCGTGGTTGACATAATAATAATTTATTTACTGAGGGTCATATTCAGCTGTTTTAGGTTCATGCTGCGGTTTTTCCAGCAACGCCTTGATGGATAAACGCACACGACCACGATCATCCACTTCCAGCGCTTTTACTTTCACCTGCTGACCTACCTGCAAGTAGTCAGAGACATTTTTAACGCGCTCATGGGCAATCTGACTGATGTGTACCAGACCATCCTTGCCGGGCATGACAGAGACAATCGCACCGACATTATTATCCAGTACTTTAATCACAGTACCTTCATAAGTTTTTCCGACTTCAACTTCGGCCGTAATTTCCTCAATACGGCGTTTGGCAGCTTCCCCTGCTTCGCTGGTGCTGGCAGCAATGGTGATGGTGCCGTCTTCGGCGATATTGATTTCAGTTCCGGTTTCAGCAGTCAGCGCGCGAATGGTTTCGCCGCCTTTACCGATGACGTCACGGATTTTATCCTGATTGATTTTCAAGGTAAATAAACGTGGCGCATGGGTGGATAACTGTTGCGGGCCATCCACTGCCTCTTTCATCTGACCCAGAATATTCAGACGCGCTTCTTTGGCCTGAGCCAAAGCAATCTGCATGATCTCTTTGGTGATACCTTGGATTTTGATGTCCATCTGCAATGCAGTCACACCGGCAGTAGTTCCGGCCACTTTAAAGTCCATATCGCCCAAGTGATCTTCATCACCCAGAATATCGGTTAAAACCGCGAATTTGTTGCCTTCCAGAATCAATCCCATGGCAATACCTGCTACATGTGATTTTAAAGGCACACCTGCATTTAAAAGACTCAGACAACCGGCGCAGACGCTGGCCATAGAGGAAGAACCATTGGATTCTGTAATTTCAGATACCACACGCATGGTATAGCTAAAATCTTCCGGTTCAGGCAGCACAGCCAAAAGTGCACGCTTTGCCAGACGACCATGACCGATTTCACGCCGTTTGGGTGCACCCATACGACCTACTTCGCCAGTAGAATATGGCGGAAAATTATAATGCAGCATAAAGCGATCTGTATATTCACCGCTTAAAGCATCGATGATCTGCTCATCGCGCTGAGTTCCTAAAGTGGCCACAGCCAGTGACTGGGTTTCACCACGAGTAAACAAGGCAGAGCCATGCGTACGGGGCAAAACGCCGGTACTGATGCTGATCGGGCGCACGGTACGGGTATCGCGGCCATCAATGCGCGGCTGACCTTCCAGAATCTGACCACGTACCACATCTTTTTCCAGATCCTTAAACAAGCCACGAATCTGATTGGCCGTCAGTGTATCGGTATTTTCATCAATCAAAGCTTCAGCAACTTTATTCCATGCTTCATCCAGTTTGGCTGTACGCGCCTGTTTTTCTTTAATTTTAAAAGCATCGCTAATGGCAGTACCTACCAGTTCACGTACTTTGTCTGCCAGTGCCGCATCGGCTTTTGGCGGCTGCCAGTCCCACACTTCCGGATTGACTTCATCGGCAAATTCATTGATGGCGGTAATGGCGGTTTGCATTTGCTCATGACCAAACACCACTGCCCCCAGCATCACGTCTTCAGGCAATACATCGGCTTCTGATTCCACCATCAGCACCGCTTTTTCGGTACCGGCCACCACTAGATCCAGGCGCGATTGAGCCAGCTCGGTTTTGGTCGGGTTCAGAATATACTGATCATTGACAAAGCCTACGCGGGCAGCACCAATGGGGCCTGCAAAAGGCACACCGGCCAATAATAAAGCCGCTGAAGCGCCCAGCATGGCCGGAATGTCTGAATCAATTTCCGGATCCACTGACACTACCATGGCCACGATTTGAATATCATTGAAAAAACCTTCCGGAAATAAAGGCCGGATAGGTCGGTCAATCAATCGGCTGGTGAGAATTTCTTTTTCACTTTGTTTGCCTTCACGTTTGAAAAAACCGCCCGGGATTTTACCGGCAGCATAAGTACGTTCCAGATAATCCACTGTTAACGGGAAAAAATCCTGACCGGGTTTCACTTCTTTGGCGGCAGTAACGGCCACCACCACCACGGTTTCACCCATAGATACTTTGACTGCCCCGGCTGCCTGACGTGCGATCTCCCCGGTTTCCAGTGTGACTGTCTGGTTACCATACTGAAAAGTTTTAACGTGTTTGTTAAACATATTACTTTGTTCCTTATTGCAGATACAGATGATGAACGAAACCTTACCTGCTAAAAAACCTAATCATGCAGACGAAATCATATCCATGATTAGGGTTTCTGGCCGGCAAAGGCTTCACTTTGACATACAGGCTGTTATGCTGATGATGATCTGTTATAAGCCAGCACCATCATCAGGTTTTCACTTGCTGTATTTCGAGCCCAATTCTATCATACATTGTCTGAATATGAATGAATTCAGACCGGCAATATGCCTGCGTGAAAGCCAGAGAAAGACAGAATCAGAACACGACATCAATTTGAAATTGAGAATTTATGTTTATGTTGATGTATCGATAGAATCAATATTTTATATATATTATATGTGTTAAACTAACTTTACTGACACATACAATAATGATCTGAACAGACCATTGTTTGGAAAACAAACGATCAAGAGGTTATACATGTCTGAATTATTATTTAAGAAACCAACAGACAGCGATGTTCTGTTGTCTGTTGTGATGCATCCGGAAGATACCAACGCGAATAATACCATTTTCGGCGGGCGTATTCTGGCGCTGATGGATCAGGCCGCTTATGCCTGTGCCTGTAAACATGCCCGGGCAGTGACAGTCACCGCCTCTATCAATACGGTTAATTTTCTGACGCCGATTTATGTGGGAGACCTGGTGTCAATCAAAGCACGGGTTAATTATGTCGGCCAGTCTTCCATGATGGTGGGTATCCGTGTCGAAGCGGAAAATCTGATTACCGGTGAATTGCGCCACAGTAATTCCAGTTACTTTACCATGGTTGCCATTGATCACGTGACCAAAAAACCGACCACCGTACCCGGATTACAGTTGGAAACCAGCGATGAAGTACGCCGTTTTGTACGCTCTTATACCCGTAAAATGAAACAGCAACAAAATCTGAAAAATTTTCAGGCACAGACATTTTCACTGAATAAAGAACATCTGGATTGGTGTCAGACACAAAACGCCCGTTTAAATCCGGCGTTATACAGCCTGATAAAAGCAGATTAAAAATCTTTGGCAATAAAAAAGACAGAATATAAATATTTATTCTGTCTTTAATATGTTTTCTGCCTTTACTGGGTTTGTTTAACACAGTCAGACAAAAGTCACATCATGCTTTTATTTACGCAGACCCAGACGACCGATCAGTTCACGGTAAGTGTCGGGTTTGGTGCGGCGGATATACGCCAAAAGACGACGACGGGCGCTCACCATTTTCAAAAGACCACGACGGCTGTGATGATCTTTAGGATTGGCTTTAAAGTGACCTGTCAGATCATTGATACGGAAAGTCAATAACGCAATCTGTACTTCAGAAGAACCGGTATCACCTTCGGTACGTTGAAAATCTTTAATAATCTCTGCTTTTTGTGCAACAGTTAACATATAGCTTATACTCTTAATAAAAATCATGCCTTACGGCAGACAAGCCAGTCGAGCTATTTATTATGGATAAATAACAAAACTGACTCCGATCAAACGCATTCATTAACCCTGTCTGTGGCTGTATTCATCAGTCTCAGTGCCCGCAGGCAAGATGCTTCAGGCTGATAACAGGCCAGACCAATAAAGCGGTTGGTTTGCGTATAAATGCGTAAGGGCGACATTGTGCCATAATTTTCGCTAACATGCACGTGCTGGCCGTGTTGTAAGCGCAAAATATCGTTATCATCCAGGGTTAACTGGGGTAAATGTTGCACCAGCACATCACACGAAAGCAATAACTGATCACGTTTTTCGCTATCCATCTGAGTCAGCGCCGCTAATGTATAAGCGTCATCAAGATGAAACCCGGCCGTGGCCATGCGCCGCAAACCGGTTAAATGGGCTAAAGTCCCCATATATTTTGCGATGTCTTCGGCCAAGGTCCGGATATAAGTGCCTTTACTGCATGTCACCTTTAATACGATCTCAGGTAAATCAAATTTCACCAGTTCAATCTGATAGATGGTGACTTCACGTGTGTTACGCTCAATGGTTATCCCTGCACGGGCATATTCGTATAATGGTTTGCCCTGATATTTTAAGGCGGAATACATGGGCGGTGTCTGAGTAATAGTACCAGTAAAGGCAGCAATGGCTGCTTCTAATTGCGCCAGACTGACTACCTCAGTTGCACGGGCAATGATGTCTCCTTCTGCGTCTCCTGTGGTGGTAGCCGCACCGATATGCAAGGTTGCTAAATAAGCTTTATCCGCATTCAGTAAATACTGACTGAATTTGGTGGCTTCGCCAAAGCAAACAGGCAATAAACCGGTAGCCAGTGGGTCGAGTATGCCGGTATGTCCGGCTTTTGCTGCTCTATATAAAAACCGGCTTCGTTGTAGCGCGCTGTTGCTGCTTAATCCCCGATCTTTATCTAACAGTAATACGCCATTGAGCAGACGTTTGGGACGTGGAGAATGGGTGTGTTGTGTCATGCCAGTCAAACAATTTAATAAGCAGCAAAGATGATAACATGGCTTACACCACTTTCTGTTGATTATGCCCCATGCTTTTGGTTTCAATATTTATGAATTGATTATTTTTGTTTACTATTTTATATTTTTGTTTTATGGTAGTTAAGTATTAGCCGGCTAAAGAAAACATTTGTTCCTGATCGCTTTATTCATATGGTTTAGTCCATGCTGTCAGGTCAATCGTTGATATAAGGCCAGTCTGATACGGTTACACAGATTCAATTGTGTAGTCAGCCCGTTATTGCAGTAGTTGCATTGATTCATTTTTATTTATTTTCCATATCAGGATAAAAGGAATATGCCATGAAAGCAGCAACCGTTACCAAAAATAAAGATGTCGCCATTCAGGATAAAACATTGCGTCCGTTAAAATCAGGTGAAGCAAAATTGAAAATGATCTGTTGCGGGGTATGTCATACTGATCTGCATGTTAAAAATGGTGATTTCGGCGATGTCAGTGGCGTTACTTTAGGTCATGAAGGTATTGGTGTGGTGACAGAAGTGGCCGATGATGTGACGTCTTTAAAGGTGGGGGATCGCGCCAGCGTGGCCTGGTTTTTTGAAGGTTGCGGACATTGTGAATACTGTAACAGCGGGCGGGAAACTTTTTGTCGCGAAGTCAAAAATGCCGGTTATACCGTTGATGGTGGCATGGCAGAAGAATGCATTGTGACGGCAGATTATGCTGTTAAAGTACCGGATGGTCTGGATTCGGCTGCGGCCAGCAGCATTACCTGTGCCGGAGTGACCACTTATAAAGCCATTAAGGTTTCCAAAATTCAGCCCGGGCAATGGATTGCCATTTATGGTCTGGGCGGTCTGGGCAATCTGGCACTACAATACGCAAAAAATGTTTTTAACGCCAAAGTGATTGCGGTTGATATCAACGATGATCAGCTAAAACTGGCTGAATCAATGGGAGCCGATCTCGTGCTTAATTCTGCCCGTGATAAGGTTGAAGACATTATTCAGGAAAAAACCGGAGGTGCTCATGCTGCTGTGGTAACTGCTGTGGCCAAATCAGCGTTTAATTCCGCGGTAGCCTGTGTTCGCGCAGGTGGCCGGATTGTGGCCATTGCGCTGCCTAATGACAGCATGGATTTAAGTATTCCACGGCTGGTTCTGGATGGTATTGAAGTGGTGGGCTCACTGGTGGGTACCCGAGAAGATTTGAAAGAGGCGTTTCAGTTTGGCGCTGAAGGTAAAGTAGTGCCTAAAGTTGCCCTGCGGCCGATTGAAGACATCAACGCTATTTTTGATGAAATGCTTGCAGGCAAATTTACCGGACGCATGGTCATCGATTTAAATACTGAATCAAAGCACTGATCTTTATTTAAAATAAGACTGGGAAGATTGTCTTCCCAGTCTTATTTTTTATCTGGCTGGCTGATCGGCTATTTAATAATCTTCAGCCCTTTTTTAGGGGCTGCCTTATCTTTTGAGCTATGGCTCACACCGGCCGGCTTCTCGGTATCGGCTGTGTCTTCAGTATGATCAGAAGCTTTTTCCAGTGGGACAACTTCAAAAGCCATGCCCTCACCTGTTTCACGCGCAAACAGACTTTTGACATGACCCACAGGTATCCATATTTCCTCAGCCTGACCATTGAATCGGGCGGAAAAATGAATCCATTCATTATCAATGGTCAGATTGTGTGATGCATTGGCACCGACATTCAGCACAATTTCATTATCATGTACATACTGCATGGGTACCTGAGTCTGCTCATTCACCCATACCGCGATATGCGGTGTATAACCACTATCCGTACACCATTCATAAAGTGCACGCAGAATATAGGGTTTGGTATTTAACTGACTCATGTTTATCCCTTCGTGATGTATTGATATTAACAGCTATTGATATTAACGACGCATGGCTTTTTCCGCCGGGGTTAAAGCGGCGATAAAGGCTTCACGCTGGAAAATACGTTCGGCATATTTTAACAAGGGTGCTGCCGTCTTGGGTAGTTTGATATCATAGTGATCCAGACGCCATAATAAAGGTGCCAGTGCCACATCAATCATGGAAAATTCATCACCAATCACATATTTATTTTTACTAAACGCCGGTGCCAGCATAATCAGTCCCTGCGCAATGGCTTCTCGGGCTTTATTCATTTCTTTATTGGTAGATTCAGGGTTTTCTAATACCTGCACATGGCTGAACAATTCTTTTTCCAACCGGTATAACACCAGACGGCCACGGCCGCGCATGATCGGATCAGCCGGCATCAGCTGCGGATGCGGGAACCTTTCATCAATGTATTCATTAATGATGTTAGACTCATACAGAATCAAGTCCCGCTCAACCAGTACCGGAACCTGATTGTATGGATTCATGATGGCTAAATCTTCAGGTTTATTAAAGATATCAACATCTTTAATTTCAAAGTCCATGCCTTTTTCATACAAAACAAAGCAACAACGTTGACTGAAAGGGCAGGTAATCCCTGCATACAGGGTCATCATAGTCAGGACTCCAGTTTCTGTGTCTGTCAGAAAACAGACAATAATATTTAATCGTAAATCATGTAATTATAGTGATTTTACTGAATTTTGACCAGAAAAATAACATAAATTATTGTATAGAAACAATATTAATTGAATTTCAAATCAGAGCCCATTCAGGCCGGATTGGCCTCATCAAAAAATTGTACCGTCACGGAAAAGGCATCGGCAATGGCATTGGCCAGAGCCTGTACACCATAGCGTTCCGTTGCATGATGGCCGGCAGCAATAAAGCCAACACCGGTTTCATGTGCCAGATGATATTGTGGTTCGGAGATCTCGCCGGTAATATAGGCATCCACACCAGCATCAATAGCAGCCTGAAAAAAATGCTGACCACCGCCGGTACACCAGCCAAGCCGCTGAATCGGCTTGTGCGGATTGGCAGTAATCAGGGTGGGCTTACGCTGTAGAACCTGTTCAATTTCTTCAGCCAGTTGAAGGGCAGACATGGCACTGGCCGGCTGGCCTAAAGTCAATAATGCCTGCTCGCCGGTTTGCTCTATAATCTGCCAATTCAGTTGTCTGGCCAATTGAGCATTATTGCCCCATTCAGGATGCGCATCCAGAGGCAGATGATAACCCACCAGATTGATATCATGCGTCAATAAGGTGTGTATGCGTTTCTGCTTCCAACCAGTGATGGGCGCTGCTTCACTTTTCCAGAATAAACCATGATGCACCAGCAGCATATCGGCCTTTTGCGCCACCGCAAAGTCGATGGCTGCCTGACTGGCGGTCACGGCACACACCAGTTGCTGAATTTCCTGACGCCCTTCAACCTGTAAACCATTCGGACAATAATCCCGGAACTGATGTACGGCCAGCTGCTGCGCGCACCAGTCCACAATGGCGGTTCGTTGTGCCATAAGGTGATTCCTTATTAAAACATCATTATAAATCGTCTCAAATCAATCAGGCTACTGCAAAACAGTAGCCTGATTGATCAGAACCATCAGAATTTAATCAGAGCTATTGAGTCAGAATAGACTGATGCAAATCCTGAATGCTGTGCACATCAGTCACAGCCAGACTGCGTACAGCCTCACTCATGGCCACGCCGCCCGCAACAGTGGTATAGAGGGGTACACGCATATTCAGTGCACTGCGCCGGATGGAATGGCTGTCTTTAATCGCCTGTATATCACCGCTGACGGTATTGACCACCAGGGCTATGTCGCCATTTTTAATGGCGTCGACAACATGCGGCCGCCCTTCAGTCACTTTATTGACTACCTGCACACCAATGCCCTGACTGGCCAGATATTCCGCTGTGCCGCGGGTGGCGCATAAACCATAGCCTAAGGACTGAAAATTTCTGGCCACTTCCACCACGGCCGGTTTATCTTCATCACGTACCGCTAAAAAGATTTTACCTACAGCCGGCATGCGCTCACCGGCGCCAAGCTGTGCTTTCATGTAGGCTTTGGCAAAGCTGTCACCGACACCCATCACTTCACCGGTAGAACGCATTTCCGGCCCCAGAATAGTGTCTACCCCGGGAAATTTGATAAAGGGGAAAACCGCTTCTTTAACGGCATAAAAATCGGGAATGACTTCTGTGGTAACACCCTGATCTTTTAAAGAGATACCGGCCATGACCCGGGCGCCGATCTTGGCCAGCGGTACGCTCGTGGCTTTGGAGACAAACGGCACCGTGCGTGAGGCGCGCGGATTGACTTCCAGCACATAGACCACACCGTCTTGTACCGCAAATTGAACATTCATCAACCCGACTACATTCAACGCCTTAGCCATAGCTTTGGTCTGACGGCGGATTTCATCCTGAATGGTGGCACTGAGTGAATAAGGCGGAATAGAACAAGCCGAATCACCACTGTGTACACCGGCTTGTTCTACGTGCTGCATAATGCCGCCGATCACCACTTCTTCGCCATCGGACACACAATCCACGTCTACCTCGATAGCATGACTCAGAAAATAGTCCAGCAGTACCGGGCTGTCATTGGATACCTGCACCGCTTCACGCATATAGGTTTTTAATTCATCTGTGGTGTGCACAACCTGCATTGCACGACCACCCAAAACATAAGACGGACGTACCACCAGCGGATAACCAACCTCTTCGGCCAGTGCCAAGGCCTGCTCTTCGGTGCGTGCTGTCCGGTTTTCTGGCTGACGCAAGCCCAGATCACGCAGAATCTGCTGAAAACGTTCACGGTCTTCGGCTGCGTCAATCGCATCGGCTGAAGTGCCAATGATCGGAATCTGGTTTTTTACCAATGCATTGGCCAGTTTCAGCGGTGTCTGACCACCATATTGCACAATCAGGCCGTCTGGTTTTTCGGTATGCACAATTTCCAGCACATCTTCCAGTGTCAGCGGCTCAAAATACAAACGATCAGAAGTATCGTAATCGGTAGAAACGGTTTCAGGATTGCAATTGACCATGATGGTTTCAAACCCTGATTCACGCAAGGCCAGCGCGGCATGCACACAGCAATAATCAAACTCAATGCCCTGCCCGATGCGGTTAGGCCCGCCACCAAGAATCATGATTTTTTTACGCTCGCTCGGTCTGGCTTCGCATTCTTCCTCATAAGTGGAATACAGATAAGCGGTATCGGTGGCAAATTCAGCCGCACAGGTATCAACCCGTTTATACACGGGATGCAATCCAAGCCCGTGACGGTGTTCACGCACGCTTTTTTCATCACTCTGCAATAATTGTGCCAGACGCTGATCAGCAAAACCTTTCCGTTTCAAGGTACGCAAGCGCGCATAATCCAACTGTGCCAACCCACCGGCCGCCACGGCTTTTTCTTCGGATACCAAATCTTCAATCTGTGCCAGAAACCAAGGATCAATCGCGCAAATGGCATGGATATCCGCCAGCGACAGGCCGGCACGAAAAGCATCGGCCACATACAAAATTCGTTCTGGTCCCGGATTGGCCAATTCACGCTGCAATACTGCCTGATCTTCGCTACGTTCATTCAGGCCGCACAGGCCGGTTTCCAGGCCGCGTAAGGCTTTTTGCAATGATTCCTGAAAACTGCGGCCAATGGCCATCACTTCGCCCACTGATTTCATTTGTGTAGTCAGCCGGTCATCGGCTGCGGCAAATTTTTCGAAGGCAAAACGCGGAACTTTGGTGACCACATAATCAATGGTAGGTTCAAAAGACGCCGGCGTGCGGCCACCGGTGATGTCGTTCTGCAATTCATCCAGCGTATAACCTACCGCCAGTTTGGCGGCGATTTTGGCAATCGGAAAACCCGTGGCTTTGGAAGCCAGCGCAGAAGAGCGGCTGACGCGCGGATTCATTTCAATCACAATCATTTCGCCGTTGGCAGGATTAACGGCAAACTGTACGTTGGAGCCACCGGTATCCACACCGATTTCACGTAATACCGCCAAAGAGGCATTGCGCATGAGCTGATATTCTTTATCCGTCAGCGTCTGCGCCGGTGCCACCGTAATCGAGTCACCTGTATGCACACCGCAAGGGTCAAAATTCTCAATCGAGCAGACAATAATACAATTATCCGCTTTATCCCTGACCACTTCCATTTCGTATTCTTTCCAGCCCAATACCGATTGCTCCACCAGTAATTCATGCGTTGGTGACGCATCAAAACCACGATTACAGATGGTGACAAATTCATCTTTATTATAAGCAATACCACCACCACTGCCGCCCATGGTAAATGAAGGACGGATCAATGCCGGAAATCCTACCTCGGCCTGCGCTTTTAAAGCCTCTGGCATACTGTGGCAGACAAAGGATTTTGGTGTCTGCAAACCGATTTTACTCATGGCTTCTTTAAACCGGCCACGATCTTCCGCTTTATCAATGGCGTCTTCAGAAGCGCCAATTAATTCAACCTGATATTTGGCCAGTATGCCTTCTCTGGCCAGATCTAAAGCACAATTGAGCGCCGTTTGGCCGCCCATGGTGGGCAAAATTGCGTCCGGGCGTTCTTTCTCAATGATTTTTTCCAGCGTCTGCCACATGATGGGCTCGATGTAGGTCACATCGGCCATATCGGGGTCAGTCATAATGGTGGCCGGATTCGAATTCACCAGAATGACTTTATAGCCCTCTTCCCGTAACGCTTTACAGGCCTGCGCTCCGGAATAGTCAAATTCACACGCCTGTCCGATAATAATCGGACCAGCACCAATAATCAAAATAGATTTCAAATCCGTACGTTTAGGCATTGTGTTCTCTTTTCAAATATAGATCGTTCATTGTGTTGTACCGACAAATGGCCACCATTTGCCTGCTGGTATGGATTCATTCATCACGATGGCAGGGTTCAGGACACGACAGCAACCCACAATGTTGCTGCAAAACTCATAAACAACAGACCAATCGCGGCCATGGCCACCGCGGCGATACGGCGATAACGGCCAAACCAGCCCACCAGCATCCGGCCGCCCCAGATCAACACACTCAAATAGCTACTACTCAATATCAGTAAAATCAGTGCCAGCAATAAAAAACTGATCATCGGATGGGCATATTGCGGATTAATAAACTGGACGAAAAAAGCCAGAAAAAACAATATGCCCTTTGGATTGGATAAACTCAGTAAACAGGCATGCCGGAAAACATGACCGGCAGATATTTCAGGCGGCCTGAAAGATTGCTCGCCGGCCGGTTGCAGTTTAAATGCCGATGACACGCCAGCCGACTGCCAGGTTATGTATGCATCACGGCATAAACGCCAACCCAGATACACCAGATAAGCGCCGCCGATCAGCTTAATCACGTTAAACAATAGTGGCATGGTCTGAAGTATTGAGGCTGCGCCTAAGGCCGATAACAGCATGAGTGTGCTGTCACCCACCAGAATACCTGCCAGCGCACAGTAAGCCGGCTTGATGCCATGCCGTGCGGCAACCGTCAGGCAATAGATAGAATTAGGCCCCGGCACCAATATGATGCCTGCTGCACCCAGTACATAAGTCCCTAAATTCGTTATCCCCAAAATCATTCGCCGCCTTCACACAAAGCTATTTATGGTTTAAATGGCATCAACAAGACTGTGCCTGACGCATCTGTTCAATAAAGCGGTCAAACAGATAGGCAATATCCTGCGGTCCCGGGCTGGCTTCCGGATGTCCCTGAAAAGAAAATGCCGGCTGATTGGTTAATCGCATGCCCTGTAATGAACCATCAAATAAAGAGCGATGGGTCACTTCCACATATTCCGGCAGGGTGTCCGCATCAACTTCAAAGCCATGGTTCTGGCTGGTAATCATGACTTTGCCGCTGTCTAAATCCCGCACAGGATGATTGGCACCATGATGGCCGAATGACATTTTGCGGGTCTTGGCGCCGACAGCCAGCCCCAAGAGCTGATGTCCCAGACAAATGCCGAACAGGGGTTTTCTGGTGGCTAGAATGGTTTGAATCGCCTCAATCGCATACTGACAAGGCTCCGGGTCGCCCGGCCCATTGGATAGAAATACGCCGTCCGGATTCAGTGCCAGAACGTCTTTGGCCGGCGTAGTGGCCGGTACCACGGTTAAACGGCAGCCGCGCTCGGCCAGCATACGCAGAATATTGGTTTTCACCCCGAAATCATAAGCCACCACATGATAAGGAAATGAGGTTGGCTGACTAAATCCCTGCCCCAACTGCCATTGGCCTTGAATAAAGGTATAAGGCGCGCTACAGGTCACGGCTTTAGCCAGATCCTGTCCGGCCATACTGCCAAATTGCTGTGCCAATTGTTGTGCCTTTGCCACATCAGCTTCTTCACCAGTCATGATACAACCGGCCTGTGCGCCTTTATCGCGCAATAAACGTGTCAGCCGGCGGGTATCAATATCGGCAATGGCGACAGTATTATGTTGTTGTAAGTAGTCTTGCAGACTCATTTGGGCACGGAAATTACTGTGAGAAACCGGCAAATCCCGGATAATCAGACCATTGGCAAAAACCTGCCGGCTTTCTGTATCTTCATGATTAACGCCGGTGTTGCCGATGTGAGGATAGGTCAGCGTGACCATTTGTTTGGTATAAGATGGGTCCGTCAGTATTTCCTGATAACCTGTCATGCTGGTATTGAATACCACTTCACCAACAGCCTGACCACTGGCTCCGATACTGGTACCGCGAAATACTGAACCATCCGCCAAAACCAGAATTGCGCTTGTTGTCATGAATATGTCCTCTGTGGTTAGGGATGACTGTCATATGACTGACATTCACATAAATTACAATGAAACTTTCACGCTTCCGGCCAGCAAATTCAGGCTAAAAAAAAACACGCCACTGCATTTTCCCAATGCGTGTTACGTGCTTTTTTAATGGCAATTTCAGCTGAAACCTGCCACAGAAGCAAGTTATTTTAGCGAAAAGCGGGGATTTGCGCAATATCCAATATCGTATCACGCTACAACAAAATATCTCATTACCCTGAAAAACGGGCAGATACCCATGATCTGCCCTGCATAACCGGTTATTTATCCGATGCTTTAACGTACATGATAGTTCGGTGCTTCTTTGGTAATCTGAACATCATGTACATGAGATTCATTCATGCCGGCAGCGGTAATTTCCACAAAACAGGCTTTTTCGTGCATGTCGGCAATATTGGCACAGCCAAGGTAACCCATGCTGGAGCGCAGACCACCGACCAATTGATGAATGATCTGGCTGATCGGTCCTTTATACGGTACCCGCCCTTCAATGCCTTCGGGTACATATTTATCGGCACTGGCCACATTATCCTGAAAATAACGATCAGATGAACCCTGACTCATGGCACCCAGCGAACCCATACCGCGGTAAGACTTGTATGAGCGCCCCTGATAAAGCTCAATTTCTCCCGGTGCTTCTTCGGTACCGGCGAACATGCCACCCAGCATTACAGTAGATGCACCCGCAGCCAGCGCCTTGGCCAGATCACCGGAAAAACGGATACCCCCATCCGCGATCAGAGGCACACCGGTTTTTTGCAATTCAGTCGCCACATTATGAATCGCAGTCAGCTGCGGCACACCCACGCCGGCCACAATACGGGTGGTACAGATCGAGCCTGGCCCGATACCAACCTTAACCGCATCGGCGCCGGCCGCCACCAGGTCACGCGCAGCCGCAGCAGTGGCAATATTGCCACCGATCACATCCACTTGTGGAAAATGCTGTTTTACCCAGCGCACACGATCAATCACGCCCTGACTATGGCCATGAGCTGTATCCACCACCAGCACATCAACCCCGGCGGCCACCAAAGCGGCAACGCGCTCATCGGTATCATGCCCTACCCCCACGGCAGCACCTACCCGCAAGCGGCCATCTTCATCTTTATTGGCATTCGGAAACGCCGTGGTTTTCAGAATGTCTTTAACTGTAATCAATCCTTTCAGATCCCAGTTCTGATTGACCACCAACACACGCTCAATTTTATGTTTATGCATGATTTCGCGTGCTTCAGTGATGCTGGTACCTTCCGGTACCGTCACCAGACGCTCACGCGGTGTCATGATATTAGCCACTTTCTGGTTCAGATTGCTTTCAAAGCGCAAATCACGATTGGTTACCAGCCCCACTACTTTTCCATCCTGCAATACCGGCAAACTGGATACCTTGTATTTACGTGCCGGCCCGATCAGATCGGCCACCAGCGTATCAGGCGTAATCGTCACCGGGTCTTTGACAATGCCGCTTTCATGCCGCTTCACCTTGGAAACGGCGCGCGCCTGGCGTTCAATACTCATGTTTTTATGGATAATGCCAATACCGCCCTCCTGCGCCATGGAAATGGCCAGTTTGGCTTCAGTAACCGTATCCATGGCAGCAGAAACCAGAGGCAGATTCAAAGTGATGTTGCGGGTAAGATGGGTTTTCAAAACAACGTCGCGCGGCAGTACTTCAGAATGAGCAGGTACGAGCAACACGTCGTCAAAAGTGTATGCTTTTTCGACTATATGCATGTTTGACTTCTTTACTGGGATTGATTAATGAGACAGGTTGAGATATTGGCGGTAAATTTTAGCAAAATTTTGACTACATGGCAAATTAATGATTTTTGCATAAATAACAGCAAATCAATTAACAGATGCCTATCTAAATGAATTATCGTACAATATCTCCCTCATCTGGTTTTTAAATGAAAGAGAGCCTTCTGACATGCGCAATAACATACTAAAAACATTAATATTGATTGCATTATTCAGCAGTGTTTGTACTGCCGGTGCCAAAGAGGTATTTCGCTGGCAGGAACGCGGACACAGTGCCTATTCTGATACGCCAAACCGGCTGACGCCGGTTGAGTCAGACACGTTCAATGTCCGTACCCAGACTGTATCGACTGCTCAGGCGGCATCGGCTTCCGAACCGGAAGAATCAGCAGTGGACAAACAGAATAAAAAAATCCGTAACGACAATAAAAAAATTGAAGAACAAAACAAAAAAATAGCCGAGCAGAATCAGAATATGCGTCAGGAAGCCTGTAAAACCGCTCGCCTCAATCGTCAGATGGCGGACAGTGTCCGTGCCAATAATCGCGATGCCCTGATCAAACGTTATGACCAGGATGTCAATACTTATTGCAATTAAACCCTGTCGCAGTACTTGATTATTCTTGTATCAGCCATAGTTTGGTTACACCAGACCATGGCTTTTATGTTTATTAATCAGGTTGCTGAAATCAGGCGTCATGAATACCACACCGCACACTCCACCTTATGCTGATGATGGTCAGCATGAATTCAATATCCCGTTATTTCTGAAAAACCTGCCATTATTGCCGGGCGTTTACCGTATGCTGGATCAGGCCGGTAAAGTTTTATATGTGGGTAAAGCTGTTAATCTGAAAAGACGGGTGAGCAGTTATTTTCAAAAAAGCAATCTATCGCCCCGCATTCAGCTGATGGTAAAACAAATCGCCAGAATTGAAATTACCGTTACCCGCTCAGAGGCAGAAGCGTTGATTCTGGAAAATAATCTGATTAAAGCACTGGCGCCTAAATACAACATTTTATTTCGCGATGATAAAGGTTATCCCTATCTTATGTTCAGTGGTCACCCTTTTGCACGGATGAGTTATTATCGCGGTCCCTTGAAAAAAAACAATCAGTATTTCGGCCCCTATCCCAATGCTTATGCTGTGCGTGACAGCATGCAGATTCTGCAAAAAGCCTTTCAGTTACGCACCTGTGAAGACAACGTGATGGAAAACCGTGAGCGGCCATGTCTGCTTTATCAGATCAAACGCTGCTCAGGCCCTTGTGCCGGCCACATCAGCGCCGAGGATTATCAAAAACGCGTAGAGGCAGCCAGTGCCTTTTTAAATGGCAAAACCAGCGAAGTGACTGAATCTTTGCATCATAAAATGCAAAAAGCCGTCAGTCAGCTGGACTTTGAAACCGCGGCACAATTGCGCGATCAGATTCAGGCACTGGGATTACTGCAATCACAGCAATTCATTGACAGTAAAAACCCCAATCAGCAGAAAACCGATATTGATATTCTGGCGCTGGTAGAGCAAAACCATTGCGTGTGTATTAACTGGGTCAGTATCCGTGGTGGCCGGCATGTGGGTGATAAAAGCTTTTTCCCCGATACCCGTTTCAGAATAGATGAAACGCTAGCACAATATGGTGAAGCATTTGTCGCTCAGCATTATCTGGGCAAAGCCAAGCCGGATATCATCATCAGTAATTTTACTATTCCCGATAATCTGCGCCAGGCACTGATCGAAGAACAGGGACGACAGATCCAGTTTGTCAGTCAGACCACGGGTGAGCGGCGGGTATGGCTGCGTATGGCCAAACGCAATGCCGAAGTAGCCATATCCCAGCACCAACTGCAAAAACACAGCCAGAAACAACGCTTGCAGGCGTTGGCTGAACTTCTGGCAATGGATGTTGATCAATTACATCGCATTGAATGTTTTGATATCAGTCACACCCAAGGAGAGGCCACCATTGCTTCCTGTGTGGTTTATGAAGACGAAGCCATGCAACCGAGTAAATACCGGCGCTTTAACATCACCACGGCCAAGGCAGGTGACGATTATGCTGCCATGCGCGAAGTACTGACCAGACGTTATGGCCGGCTGGTCAAAGACGATGACAGTATCGGCACCTGGCCGGATCTGGTGCTGATTGACGGTGGTAAAGGTCAGGTACACATGGCACTGGATGTCTGGGCAGATTTAGGCATTCAGATTCCGATCGTTGGCATTGCCAAAGGCCCTGAACGCAAAGCCGGCATGGAAGAACTGATCATTCCGCACCAGAAACGCCAGATCCGGGTAGACCCGCATAACCCGGCTTTACATCTTTTGCAGACCATACGGGATGAATCGCACCGTTTTGCCATTACCGGCCATCGCCAGAAACGGGGTAAGGCAAGACTGACTTCATCCTTAAACGATATTCCGGGCATCGGCGCCAAACGCCGGCAGGCATTACTGACCCGCTTTGGTGGTTTAAGAGGCATCATCGCCGCCAGTATTGAAGACTTGAGCCAGACAGAAGGCATCAGTAAAGCCCTGGCTGAAAAAATCTACGATACATTGCATCACTGATCTTATGTTATTATGATTCAAAAGTGTATACCCAGAATAGATGATCTCAAACTGTTAATATTGATCGGATCAGCTCAATAACCCTGATTTACTGCACTGTGTATCAATATTACGATAAATATCTATATCAATAATTAATAAGGAAATAAATATGACTAAAACATCAACGATTGTACTGACGGTTATTTTTGGTTTGAGCGGGCTGGCCGGTTGTGCCAATACCAATACCTTACGGGGTGATGTCTATACCCCGGGACAGGCTAAAACGGCTCAGTCCGTTTCTTATGGCACCATCATTGCCGTCAATGAAGCTAAAATCCAAAGCGATTCTACCGGTATTGGTGGTCTGGGCGGTGGCGTGATCGGTGGCATTGCCGGTTCAGGTGTCGGCGGTGGCAAAGGCGCCAATATTATATCTGCCGTTGGTGCGGTGGGTGGCATGATTCTTGGTAACAAACTGGAACAGCAAGCCAACCTGACCAAAGCTTCCCAGCTCACCATTCGCCGTGATAACGGAGAAGAATTTGTTGTGGTACAGAAATATGATCCACGCTTAACCACAGGTGCGCGGGTGCGCATCGTGGGCACAGGTTCATCACTAAACGTAACACCCTATTAATTTTTAATAGTGAGCCTTTAAACCATTCTATGACATCCGTCATAGAATAAAAACACCCTCATCGTTATTGTACGGCGGGGGGTTTTTGGTTTTCCCTGCCAAGACCTCAAGTTACTGTAGCACCGATAACGCCCTGTCAATCTGGTAACATTTCAGTCAAGTAAATCGCTGAAATACGATACCAGCAACAAACCAAGTAAATATTCAACAGTTTCAACCGAGGCTTCATTGGTTCTATTCACTGTTTACTCCATCACATGCAATATAATGCCCTAATAATCCAGACTTTTAATTCCAATTTTCCAACTTTACCTTAATCTCCTATATAAAATTATAATAATCAATAGATTGTATATATGATGTTCGTAAACCAGAGTTCAGGCTATGCCATAGAGACATAATGCATGTATAAACACATTAAAACACCCTGATCTCTGAACAGAAATGATATTGATGATATTGATGTCGTAAATCTAAAGCGAGCTTATCTATTCCACAAATTATTTTATCTGTTTTTTAATGCCGGCCAGCGGTCTCAGTAAAGTTTCTTATTTATTCATATCCCTCACCTGATTACCAATGATGATTAGCAGCATTGCCAGCGTCAGATAAATCAAAAACACCGTTTCGGCCTTGATATTATCTGAAAAGCATAAAAACTAGCTCATCCTGACATCGCTCAGATTGAGTAGTACAATGTTTAAGTTTTCATGGTTTCAGGCGCAATAATAATTATTCTCTTCTTTATGGTTTCTTAATGTTCAACATCCTGATACACTAAAATCACGCCGGTCAGCAACCAATACGGCCATCATAGATACATTTAAAACAACCCATACAATAAAAAGAAAGCAGGTAATTTAAGCTTGGCAGTTTTTCCTGTAACAGTTTGCGGATAAATAAATTAATGAACAGTCATTGAATTTCAACAAACAATCAAACTGATTAATAAGACATGTAGTAACAGAGATTTTTAAGTATTTCCGTGTTTTTATCTGACTGCCGGACTGACTATCATCTCTGTTACACTATCGGATATGTGTTCTATATTTCTTTGTTATCTTTAATATGCCAATGCTTTAAAGATTGTGACAACCGCTCTAAAGACGACACAAGTCTTGGCCAATGGCTTTTACTGGCCGCTAAAAACAGGATTCTGTTTTTGAATTCATCTACTTTCTTTCTTAATGCAATTATTTCATTATTCAGTATTTTAAGTGACTCCACGGTTTGTTGCGCCTGTTGTTGCCGCATTTGTTCGAAATCTTCCAAAGCTTTCTGTAACACGATCTCTATCTCAGTCACCCTCTCTTGTTCACGCAGATCTTTTAGCTTATTGTTATTCATATTGCGCGATCACCTTATCGAACATTTGTTTTTGCTGTTTGAGTTTTTCAACGACAGCGGCTGATTCTATCGATCCATGTATATAAGAGGGTGTTAAATCAGAATATAAATTATGGATCAACATATTTATATTGATGATGTAACCTAAAGCCGCACTACAGGCACAGACGGTTAATTCAGGATAAAAGTGGTATTTTTGCCTAAGATCAGTGGAAAATTGGTCAATGGCTTTGCCTATTTCATTCGCCTGTTGATTAATCTCTACCAATTTGTCATAAGAAAAATCTTGTTTACTCATAATATATATTTCCTGTTATTTTTAGTCGATTAAAGGAGTAAATGGTAAACAAATATTAATAATCAGACAATAATGTAAATTTTATTTATTTTTTCAATAATATATAAATAGAAGCTGATGACTGGTAGCTGATGGCTCAATAAGCTCAAAAGCATATCATTGAATGCACCAATTATTTACATTTATTTACTTATTGATGCTCATTGTCATGCTCATAAGCAACAGCTTTTATTACTGAATATATTTTCAATGAATGTCATAAACATTATTTATTATTAAATTCTATTTATCTTGTTACCCTTCTCAATTTTTCTCTGAAAGCACGATTCTAATATTCGAACAATACAAAAATCATTCATTATGAATAATAAATGATTGCGACAAACAGACATTGATTCCGTCTTGTCTTTCTTGATTTTAGTCCAGAGAATGAATCCACTCTCATTGGTCTGGTTTGGTTAAAGAAGATAAACTGATTAAAGTGCATATACATTCTTTTAAGATAACATTTATATTCTGAATTTCATTACATCAGCCGGCATGATCAGCCCTATGTTTTTATTGTTCGAACGGTGTTCGGATCAATGGTGATTTATCTCTGAATCATCCATGCAGAGCATTAAAAATGAATGATTTTTCCGTTGCCTGAGTAAGGGCATTCCTGTTTTGCCTGGTCTCTGGCATCCGTTTGTACACCTTATCTTATTATTGGTCAGGTTGGCTTGCTGTTCCAGTCAGAATCTGGTTTGTATAGGCAGGTAAATCCGTGTGGGCAGATAGTATTTGCCATCAATCAAATGACGTTGACTGTATATAGATAAATGAATACTGACAGCACTGGTATTTGATTGATGGCAGAATAGGGTATGAACGGCCAGCCGGCAATCGCGACTGGCGCATAGCGGCTATTCTGTGTCAGGCAATTCATCATTGACCTGACCGTAGATCAATAAGGTAAAAATACCGGTACCACCGATGATATTGCCAAGGCCGGTAGGGATAAGAAAACTGAAAAAATACTGGCTTAAAGAAACATGTCCCTGATATAAGCCGTATAGCATTTCGGCTGAACCGACAACCACATGGGTGAATTCACCTAATGAAATTAAATAAATAAAGAAAAAAATCAAAATAAATTTGTTGCCCGCCGTTGGTAGCATCCAGACCAGAGAAGCGATCAGAATGCCGGCCGGAATGCCACGGATCAGGTTTTCAGAGACACTTAATGAAGCAACATGCCGGGTAATCTGGTTTAATGCCGCCACAAATTCGACTGAAAATAAATGGCTGTTTAATAAAAAAGCGGCCGCAATGGCGGTGCCGATGATATTGGAAACAAAAACAATGCCCCATAAACGCAGCACTTTTCTTAATTTTCCGAACGTGAGCGGATGAAATAAGGGCACCACAGTGGTAATGGTATTTTCGGTAAAAAGTTGCAGATGACCCAGTATGACCAGTAAAAAACCAACGGTATAACCCATATTGGCAATCAGAGGCGTCCAGATGGCATTGGCCGGCAATAAAGCGGTGAGTATGGCTTTAAACACAAAGGAGAACGTGATAACGATGCCGGCAGTGATACCGGAAAAAATCAACGCATTGGCCGGCCGGTTTAATTCTGCCGTGCCATGATGACGCACAATCTCATACATAAGCCGAGGGGGGAGTTTCTCATGCTCTTTCAAAACCACCTGATCGTGACGGGATAAATTCTGATCTTTCTGCTTCATGGTGTGGCCGCTCAGATTATTTCTGTTTACTGTTTGGTAACATACAATCAGATACGGTGTTCGTCAATAAAGAGATGATGTCATCTGGTTTTATTCATTGTTCAATAATAATTTTTTTGGGTGTTTTGTCGGGAACTAAACCGAAACGGTGTTGAGGCCATTATAAGGATAATGGTTATCGGAAAGGATGAAAATCCACCGGTTCATCGGGCTGAAATTGATAGTCAGCCGGTTGCATCAATAAAAAAATCAGCCTGAAGTTTACGGTCTCAGGCTGATTTTTTATTGGCTACAAAATAAAATCTGCTACTTAGGGTTTTATGATTCACTATTCATTAATAGGGGGTCATATTTAAGCTGGAGCCTGTACCCACGATGCGCACCCGTGCGCCGGTAGTTAAGCGTGGATCATATTTCTGTACCACAACAAATTCTTCTCCGTTATCACGGCGAATGGTGAGCTGAGAGGCTATGGCTGGCTTTCTGGGATTAATTCTGGCCATATTGAGTACCTCATATCAAGACGATACTTAAATTAATGGAGCTGGTTATGCCATTGTTTCTCAAAAACTTCAGGGAAATACCCAATTATTGTCTGGTCTGACCATCGCTAAACAGCTGGTTACCGTAATGCCTTATCGGACAGACATGTATAGCGGTATTTTTATGCTTTACCCGGCTATTGATGCAGCGATCAGGATAGAGATCAGTCAATTAACAGGTTTTGTGCAGTACCATGATCTTCTGATTTTACAGCTGACCGCCAGCCAGACATTATTATTCTGGCTACCGGTGTGTTCGGCCATGATTCCCCGACCAATCTACCCTGCATTTTTCTACCATGCCATGGCAGAACATTTATATCGAGAAATAACAGAAATACCTGAATGAAACCATGAATTATCAGAGCCGGCTGACGCTCGATACACCGTTAACCTCACCCAGACTGGACAAAACGCGCGGCAAATCATCAATCTGATGTATTTCAAGCGTAAACCGCATGGTTGCCTCCATATCTTTGCTGGCTGTTTGCACGGCCGTTACATTCAGTTTATTCCTTGCCAGCGTATCGGACACATCACGCAATAAACCACTGCGATCCTGGGCGCGGATTTCAATGTCAATGGCAAAAACCTGTTGCGCCGAATCCTGCGCCCATGAAACCGGCAATACTTTATCTGGAGAAGTCTGCATCAGATGCAGCAAAGCCTTACAATGACTGCGGTGGACAGAGATACCGCGGTCACGGGTGACAAAACCGATAATTGCATCCCCCGGCGCTGGTTTACAGCATTTAGCCAGCGTGGTTAACAGGCCATCTTCGCCATCAACCAGCACATCACCCCGATGTGCCTTGATTTTACTGCGCCGGATCAGCATCTGCTCATTGATCGGTTCAGGCTCAGGCACATTAAGTGCACCAATGGCTTTCTGAATCACTCGATTGGAAACTTCACCCTGCCCTAAAGCAATATACAATTCATCCAGACCATCATAGCCCAGATTTTCTGCCAGCTTGTGAATATTGGGCTGAGACTGCATTTTGACCAGCTGTTTTTCCAGAATATGACGTCCATATTCACGCACCGCTTCACTGTTCTGCTGACGTATAAATGCACGGATTTTACTGATGGCCTTATTACTCTTGACCCAGCCATCATGCAGCCAGTTTACAGACGGCGTCCCCGATTTTGCTGTAATGATTTCCACCCGCTGGCCATTTTCCAATGGCGTGGATAAAGGCACAATCTGTCCGTCTACCTTGGCACCACGACAACGGTTACCCACATCAGTATGCAACGCATAGGCAAAATCAATTGGTGTGGCACCGGCAGGTAAAGACAATACCTTACCGTGCGGCGTTAATACATAAATCGTATCGTTGAATAATTCGGTCTGAAACGCACTGCTCAGATGCTGTACATCTTCTTTAGCCGCCTGACTGGACAGATTTTCGCGCCAGTCGAGTAATTGCCGTAACCAGGCAATTTTCTGTTCGTAAACGGTATCACCTTTACCGCCCTCTTTATAACGCCAGTGTGCCGCCACCCCGAATTCAGCATAGCGGTGCATGTCAAATGTACGGATCTGAACTTCCACGCCCTTATCTTCCGGGCCGATCACCACCGTATGCAAACTCTGATAATCATTGGCTTTAGGGTGGGCAATATAATCATCAAATTCACCTGGTATCGGCTGCCATAAACTGTGAACAATGCCTAAAGTGGCATAGCAGTCAGGCACGGTATCAACCAGAATCCGTACCGCCCGGATATCATAAAGTCCTTCAAAATCAATCTTTTTTTTCACCATCTTGCGGTAGATGGAATAAATGTGTTTAGGCCGGCCAGCCACTTCAAAATGTTTGTTGGTTTGGCTTAATTCCTGCTCAATGATGTGTACAAAATGGTTGATATAATCCAGCCGTTCCAGCCGTTTCTCATCCAGTAAGCCGGCGATGCGTTTATATTCCTGCGGCTGCTGGTAACGAAAGCCCAGATCTTCCAGCTGCCATTTTAACTGCCACACACCAAGACGGTTGGCCAATGGCGCAAAAATGGCCATGGTTTCTTTGGCAATCCGTTTTTTTAAACCATCATCGCTCACCTGACTTAAATAATTCATGGTCTGGGTACGCAACGCCAGTTTAATCAGTACTACCCGGATATCCGACACCATCGCCAGCAGCATTTGCCGCATTGCCTCGGCCTGCTTATGCCGCTCCTCCGGCGTAATCAGCACATCCACCCGGATAAAATGAGTTAATTTCTGTATCTGATCCAGACCGGTGACCAGCTGGGTCACCATATGACCACACCGTTCATCCACAACAGTACCCCAGTCAGGCAGATAATCCGGCAGGGAAACCAGTAACGTGGCCGCAACAGCATCAGCCAGTAAATCCATTTCTGCCACCATTCTGGCCGAAGCACATACATTATGGCTGATCAGTTCCCCTGTCATGGTTCTGGCATCAACTGGATAACATTGTTGCATTAATTCATAAGCTTGCTGTAACATGGATTGGGACTGAGGCGCCAATTTCGCGCTGTAATCATCCAGCCAATCTGAAGCCTGGTCAGTATATGTGTCTGCTGTGGTGCGTGCTAATGTAACCATGATATCAACCTATTGTTTCAGAAAGCTCGTGGCTATTGTATCAAATCTGAACTTAAACCATGTAAAGTCAGGCTGTGATAAAACCGGAACAATGATATCATGCACCTCGTTTGAATGGCGGCTGGTTTCTGCCCGATGCACCTGCCTTCTATGCCATTTTCAATATCCGATTTATATATTAAAGGAATTCACAATGCTCACTCACCCAGAAATCATGGGCGTTGATGCACTGGCTGCAAAAATCCGTAAAATCCCCGACTGGCCACAAAAAGGCATTCTGTTTCACGACATCACGCCGATTCTGCAAAGTCCCCAGTATTTTCGTCTGCTGGTAGATCTGTTGGTATATCGCTACATGGATCAGAAAATTGATGTCGTTGCTGGTCTGGATGCACGCGGTTTTATTATCGGCGCGGCACTGGCTTATCAGCTTAATGTTGGTTTCGTGCCCATTCGCAAAAAAGGCAAACTGCCTTTTACCACCATCGCCGAAAGTTACGCCCTAGAATACGGTCAGGCCACCATTGAAATGCATACCGATGCTGTCAAGGCCGGTACGCGGGTATTATTGGTGGATGATCTGGTGGCTACCGGCGGCACCATGACCGCAGGCATCAGCCTGATTCATAAACTGGGTGCCGAAATTGTGGAAGCAGCAGCCATTATCGAATTTACTGATTTACCCGGTGGTCAGCAGATTCGCGATAAAGGGGTTCCTTTATTCACTTTGTATAAAAATTCCGGCAGCATTGAGCCTTGATTTAACTCTGACTATTGAATCTTTTTAAATAGACAGATTAAAAAAATCCTGCTTATCAGTATAAGCAGGATTTTTTGATTACTCGTGAACATCGTTTCATAAGAAACCATTAATCAATGGTCAATACCGGCATGGATTTAACCGTCTGATCAATCATTTTCACTTGTGCCAGAAAAGGCTCCAACATCGCCAAAGGCAATGCACTGGGGCCATCACAACGCGCTTTCAAGGGATCAGGATGTGCTTCCAGAAACAATCCGGCCAGACGCGTGGCCATACCGGCCAAAGCCAGATCCAGCACCTGACTGCGCCGGCCGCCAGAAGCAGCAGCACCCGCTTCACGCTGTTGTAAAGCATGGGTAACATCAAAAATAACCGGTAAATCATCACACTGTTTTTTCATCACCCCAAAACCCAGCATGTCCACCACCAGATTGTCATAACCGAAATTACTGCCACGTTCACATAAAATCAATTGCCGGTTACCTGCTTCATCAAATTTTTCCACAATATTTTTCATCTGTGACGGACTTAAAAATTGTGGTTTTTTAATATTGATCACCCGACCCGTACGCGCCAAAGCCACCACCAGATCGGTCTGTCGCGCCAGAAAAGCCGGCAACTGCAAAACATCCACCACTTCAGCCACCGCCTCAGCCTGATAGGGCTCATGCACATCCGTGATCAACGGTAGCCCAAATTCCTGCTTTACCGCCCGGAAAATTGCCAGACCTGCTTCTAATCCCACACCTCGGTATGAATGTATGGAAGAACGATTGGCTTTATCAAAAGATGCCTTAAAAACCAGAGGAATACCCAGTTTCTGCGTTACCTCTACAAAATGCGCACAGGTTTTTAAGGTTAAATCCAGGTCTTCCAGAACATTGAGGCCACCAAACAACACCATGGGTAAATCATTGGCCACTTCAATTTCATTAATACGAATTATTTGTCCCACCATTATTCCTTAAATCAGCTTTTTCATTCATTGGCTCACACCAGCAATTATGCCTGATATTCAGTCATAATGCGCTGTTTAATAACCTGAGCCAGTCCATGCACCACCACCGATCAAACCCACCGGATCAACATCAGAACACATTCATCAGATCACACTAGGCTTGGTAACTCTTTTTACGCTATAATACAATAAATTATATTCATTTAAGTGTGGCAATTGGCCTAAATGGCTGATAATTTGAATATTTAAATATACAGGTACACACATTTTCTTTGGCTTTCCTGAAAATACTTTGTGTTGAATCATTTTCAACTTGTGTGACTCACGAAAACGGCTTTGACGTTGACTTTTTCATGACTAAACGCCTCCATCACATTATCCTCATTGTGCTTTTCCATACAATATCCTTATCAGCATGGGCTGAGGCTATTGATCAGGACAACAATGAAATCAAAGCAAAAAAAGATGCCAAACCAGGATGGTTTGCCAGGCTTTTTCCTAAAAAAGAACAACCCAAAACCCCCAGAATACCTGTTGTCATTGAGCTTGAAAACCTCACCTTGCATAAAATGATCACCCAGCATCTGCCCCTGATCACCCAGCAGCAGGTAGAAGAACTGGATGATGAGCAAATTGGTTTTCTGGCAGACGAAGCGCCTGAACAGATTAAAACCATGCTGGCTACCGAAGGTTATTTCAATAGTCAGGTCGATATTCAAAAACAGCCGCATCAGTACACTATTACCATTACCCCCGGCCCGCGCACCCATGTTGAAAATGTCAGCGTTTCATTAACCGGGCCGGTCAGCCAGGACGACAAGCTGACAGAATATTATAAAGACGCCATCAATAGCTGGGCTTTGCCTGTAGGCGACCCTTTTACCCAAAATCACTGGAAAACCAGTAAATCATCTGTACTGGCCGCAGTAGTCCGTGAAAAATATCCGTTAGCCAGCATCAGCGCCAGCCGCGCCGCGATTAATCCTGTCAGTAATCGCGCTGATCTGTCGGTTACGGTAGACAGCAAACAACCGGTTTATTTTGGTGATATTCAGGTATCCGGCAACCAGCGCTACCCTTTAAATGTCATCACCGGTATGGCACAGTTTTCTACCGGCATGCCTTATGATCTGGATAAACTGCTGGATTATCAGCAGGCACTGGAACAGGATGGCCATTACGCCAGCGCCATTGTACAAGCCGATTTTGACCATATGCAAAACGACCATGTTCCTGTGCTGGTCAAAGTCAGTGAAATGAAAAAACAAAAATTTACCATGGGGCTGCGCTACGACTCCAAAAATGGCCCGGGCATACGCACAGGTTATGATTATTATAATTTATTCAATCGCGGCTATATCGGCTCTACCTTACTGGATAGCGACCGTTATGAGACCAATTTCGGTTTTGGCCTGAGTCAGCCACGCAATAGCCGCGGCCATTACTGGACCAGCAGTCTGAATTACAAATATTCCACTGTACAGCATTTACAAACCCGCGCCCTATCCAGCGGCGTATGGTATGTGCGTGACCGCAATCAGATGGACTCACGGCTGGGTGTTGAATACATTACCGAAAGTAACAGCATCGAACACGGCCCCGATATCGGCCATGCTTATGCCACCATGCTGACTGCCTCATGGCGACGCCAGAATATCGAAACCCAGTTGCATCCTCTGCATGGCTATTATCTGGAAGGCAAAGTAGGCGCTACCTTAGGCAAAGTGGCCTCATCGGCGGCAATGCAGCGGGTTACTGCTCAAGGGGGCTATTACTATACGCCGGAAAATAAAAAATATGGTACCTGGGTCATGCGCAGTCAGATGGGTTATGTGCATACACAGGATGACGTGAATGTTCCCTCTACGCTTATGTTCCGCACCGGTGGCGCCACCAGTGTACGCGGTTATGAACAAGACAGCATCGGTATTCAGGCATCGCATGATTCAGTACTGCCCAATCGCACGCTGGCCGTGGCCAGTGTGGAATATCAGATTCCGGTTTACAAAAGCTTTGCACTGGCTTTATTTCATGATGCAGGCTCGGTATCCAAAGGCTTCAGCGACATGAAATGGGAACATGGCAGCGGTCTGGGAGTGCGCTGGTTCAGCCCGGTAGCTCCGTTTGCCTTTGACATGGCCTATGGCCATCATGACAAAAAATGGCGCTGGCACCTTAGTCTGGGAACAAAATTCTGATGACTCAACATACCCATACACCAGCTGAAGATCAGACCCGGCAAAAAGCGGCCAATATTCCTGCGCCGCCGCCTCCTGCACTACCCCAATCGCGCTGGTGGCGCATTCTCAAAAAAATACTCTGGGGCATGGTGATCATACTGGCTCTGACTGTTACTTTCAGTTTCTGGCTGATCGGCACACACAGCGGTTTGCGTTTTGGCGTGCTGACTGTGCCCGGATGGTTGGGTATCCAAAGCCGGGTTGATGATCTCTCAGGCAGTATCTGGCAAGGGTTTTCCGGCAAAAACTGGCACTTCAAAAACCCAAAGTTTCAGCTTGATATCAGCCGGCTTCGCTTCAACTGGCGCCATCAGGAATTATGGCACAGACACCTTCACATCACTGATTTACAGCTGGGACAGGTACATTTTATCAATACGGATACCGCACCCAAACCCACTTCTCCTCCCCTTACCTTACCTAAAAGTATCCGTTTACCGGTTCGCATTACCGTGGATGCTTTAAGCATTGAGGCACTCACGCTTGGTAAAGACCATCAATCCATTTTGCTGCCCAGCCAGATCAGCTATGTGTACGATCATCGGCAACATCAGTTAAACGTCACTCAACTGGCCACGCCCTGGCATACCGTCACTGGTGCACTTAGGCTGGACACTCAATCGCCCTTTACCCTTCAGGGACAATTAAGCGGTCATGGGCAGCTGGACAAGACTCAGGCAGAAAGTCACATTACTCTCGGCGGCAGCCTGAAACAGCCAGCCATCAAAGCCAAATTGCAAGGTGAGCATGTCTCACTACAGTTACAGACTGAATTACGCCCCTTTGCTCAACAACTGAATCAGAAAATTGTGTTTCTGCTTTTGGACAGTGAGCACCTCAACCCGGCAGCATTTACCCCGACGCTGCCTCAGGCAGACATCAGTCTGCATGCCCACCTGACCGCTGCCAAAAATCAGCCGGACGCCCTCACTGGCACGATTCAGCTGCAAAACCATCAGGCACGCGCCTACAATGCCGACACCCAAACCAGCATTCCCGTGCGCAGCATTAACGGACAAATCCAGATCGATCAAAGCGGCCAGATGCTCATTTCCGGACTGACTGCCCGATTATTAAAACAAGGCCAGATCACCTTAAACGGACACATCAACAATAATCAGCAACAGGTGGATTTAAGCGCTCAATTAACCCATATCGCCGCTCAGGATATATTGCGCGATCCACTGGCCGGTCAGCTCAATGGCAATATTCATGTACATGGTTCATTTCAGGCATTACAGACCGACTGGCTGTTCAATACCGGCGAAGTGAATAGTCAGGGTCGGATTGGTGTCCATACCGATCCGCAGAACCGGCAGCAAACCCTATCACTGGATCAGCTGATCATCAAACCCAATAACGGCGGCAGCATTCAGGCAACAGGTCATCTGGCACTCTATCAGGATAAAGCATTACAATTAAGCATTAATGCCAATCAGTTCAATCCGGCCAGACTCAACCAGCAATTTCCAGCCGGAAAAATCAACAGCAATATTGAATTAAACGGCCGCTTGGCCGATAAACCGGATATTCAGGCAAAAATAGACTGGAAAAACAGTATTCTTTCCGGCCAGCCGCTGACGGGTAAAAGTACTTTACATTATCAGCATGATCACCTCAAACAAGCCGATATTCATGTATTACTGGGAAAAAACCGTATTAATACCCAAGGAAGTTTCGGTCTGGCCAAAGACCGGCTCAATCTGGATATTTACGCGCCCAATCTGGATTTATTTGGTTTTGGTCTGCACGGCTTATTGACAGCCAAAGGATTTGTGACCGGTGAACCACAAAAACTCACCGCCAATCTATCCGGTAGCGCCCGTCAGGTCAGCCTGAAACAATTATTACATGTAGATAATCTGGATTTTAATCTGGAGGCCTCGCCCGATGTCAAGCAACCCCTCAAAGTGAACATCAAAGGCCAGAATATTCGCATCGGGCAGGATAAAGCAGCCACCACCATCAAACAAATCAGCCTCAACCTGAATGGTCATGGCAATCAGCATCAATTGCGACTTCTCAGCGATATTACCGCCGCCGGCAAACCCTATCATACGGACATTCAGGCACAAGGTGGCCTGGATCCACAATACCAGTGGCGCGGCCGCATCAACGTACTGAATATTGCTGGTGCCCTGAATATCCAATTATTGGCGCCGATTCAGCTTGAAGCCGGCAGTCAGAAAATATTACTGGATCGTGCCCGCTTTGCTGCACTGGGCGGCAGTCTCAACATCCACCACCTCAACTGGCTTAAAGACAAAGGCATCGTCAGCCAGGGGCAGGCTGATCGTCTGGATCTGCGTGAACTGCATCACGTCATTCCCCTGCCCATCGAACAGAACCTGATTCTGGGCGGTGACTGGAATTTTGCCTATAACAACAATATGCAAGGCTATTTAAAAATGTACCAGCAATCCGGTGATATCATCCTGCCCCTGCACCAGCAACCGTTAGGGCTGAGTCAGGTAAAACTGGAAACCCGTTTTCAACAAGGGCGTATCAACAACCATCTAAGCGGCCATACCCGCTATGGTGATGTTGATGCCACCCTCAATATCATGCAGCAATACGGCAAAAATATGGCCAATGCCCCCATCAGCGGCAATATTAAAATCAACAGCACCGACCTGAGTAATACCCGTAATCTCTTACCCATCGGTATGCAGCTTAAAGGTGCCTTAAAAGCCGATGCCAATATTCGCGGCAGCTTATCCTCTCCTCTTTTAAGCGGTCACTTAAATGGAAATAATCTGTATTATCGTGACCAGTCTACCGGTGCCATTCTGGAAAACGGCCGTTTAAACAGTCATTTTGATGGCCGGCGCTGGGTGATTGATCAGCTGAACTTTACCCGGCAGCAAGGACAAATCAACCTGACGGGCGTAGTAGACATGACAAAGCTTACCCCTGATGTTAATGTAACCGCACATTTTAATCATTACATGGTACTGGACAAAATCAACAGCCGCCTGACTTTAAGCGGTAATGCCCAGCTTTTATATACCATCGCCCACGGTATCGCCCTCACCGGCCAGCTACAGGTAGACCAAAGCAGCTTCGGCTTTCAGAAATCCGGCATGCCCAAGCTGGATGATGATGTAGTGGTACTGGGTCGGGAAAATCCGCAGATCGAACAACGCCCTACCCCCATACGCATGGATCTGGTACTCAATCTGAATGATGCCTTCCGCTTCAATACCGATGGTATTGACGTCATTCTGGGTGGCCAGCTTAATGCCAAAGCCAATCCGGGTGAAAACATTCAGGTGATTGGTACAGTTAATGTGGTTAAAGGACAATATAAAGCCTACGGACAGGATCTGGTTATCCAGCGTGGCAGTACCGTGTCTTTTGTCGGCCCGATTGATACCCCCAATTTGAAAATCCGCGCCAAACGGCGTTATTCTCAGGTTGGCGCCGGCGTAGAAGCACTGGGCAGCCTCAATAATCCGCGGATTAATCTGATTGCCAACGAACCGATGAGTGAAAAAGACAAACTCTCTTGGCTTATTCTGAACCGTGCCAGCAGCGGCAGCGCCGGTGATGAGGCAGCCATTGCGGCCGCGGCCAGTGCGTGGCTGGCCGGAGGCTTAAACAACCGGCTCGGACTATTCGATGAAATCGGCCTCACCAGTCAGCAAACCCGCAACAGCCAGACCGGTGAAATGAATCCGGCCGAACAAGCCATCACCATTGGCAAGCACATCAGCAATAACCTGTATATCAGCTATTTATACGGTATCGAAAGTGCGACACAGACCATCAGTCTGGCCTACCAGATCAGTCGTACATTGCAAAGTATTGTTCAATTCAGTACTGAGTCAATCGGCGGCGGCCTGCGTTATACCCATCGTTTTGACTGACAACCAAGAAAACCAGACCAGCCAATGGCTGATCTGGTTTTTAAAATCACCATCTATTGATCACCTACATCATCATGAATAAATCTATGTTTATCGGCTTTTTCTATCAACTGCTCTGGCCATTCGCCGCACGGCTTTTACCTCATTACCTGCGCCGTCGCGCTCGACTATCGCCCGCCTACGCACAACATTGGCCGGAACGTTTCGGTGCACCTTATCCCCAGCCCTTGAAAAACGCCATTTGGATTCATGCCGTCTCTGTAGGTGAAACCCGCGCGGCAGCGCCTCTGATAGAAGCATTAAAACATTATTTCCCCGATAAACCGCTTTTGATCACGCAAATGACTCCTACCGGCCGCCTGACAGCACAGCAACTGTATCCTGAGGCTCAATGCCGTTATCTGCCCTATGACAAAAAAAACTGGGTACAACAGTTTATTCAGGATCATCAGCCCCATCTTGGCATACTGATGGAAACCGAGATCTGGCCAAACCTGATGCACCAATGTGCCCAGGCACAGATTCCATTATTTCTGGTCAATGCCCGCCTGTCGGCAAAATCCGAGCGCGGTTATTTAAAAGTCCGTCCGCTTATCGCGCCGGCACTGGCCACCTTGCAAGGCTGTTATGCCCAGACCGAAGCAGATGCCCAACGCCTGAAAAACATTGGCGCCACACACATTCAAGTCTGCGGCAGTACCAAATACGACATCACCCCACCCGCCGCCATGCATACACTGGCACAGACATTCAAACAACGCATCGGCGCCCGCTCTGTTGTAGTCTGCGCCAGTACCCGCGCGGATAAAAATCAGGATGAGGCAGCATTACTGCTACAGGCATGGCAAAAGCATGCAGCCAGTGCTTCAACATTACTGGTGATTATTCCACGCCACCCCGAACGCTTTGACCGTACCGCTGCTTTAGCCAGATCCATGGGTTTCAAGGTACAAAAACGCAGTGATGAGCAAACCATTGCCGCCGATACCCAAGTGTGGATTGGCGACAGCATGGGCGAATTATTCGCTTATTATTTATGTGCCGATGTGGCTTTTGTTGGCGGTAGTCTGGTCGATACCGGCTGTCAGAATCTGATTGAACCCTTAGCTTGTGGTGTGCCCACACTATTCGGCCCTTTTGTCTATAATTTCAGCCAGACCGCCGCCAGTGCCCAAATAAATGGTGCGGCCAGACAGATAGCCAATGCGGATGAATGGGCACACACTACCCTTGAATTACTGCAAGCGCCGCAACAGCGCACCCATATGGCCACACAAGCCGCCAGTATGATTCAGCAACATCAGGGCGCCGGCCAACGCATGGCTCAGGCCATCTTTAATCAACTTCAGTCAGTATGACAATACTTCTCTGCCAGTAGAAATAATTTCATACTCCATTAATACATTGAATTATGCACAATGGGAAAACAATGCTATCATTTAATTACATTTAAATCCATTACACCTATTTAATGTTAAAAAACAACTATCATCGCTTCATATTACCGCGCCAGCATGGCTTTACGCTGATTGAACTCATGATAGCAGTGGCAATTATCGGCTTACTGGCCGTGTTTGCCGTTCCCCAATATCAACGCTACATCATGAAAGCACAGTTAAACCGTGCTTATTATGAATTGCGTGCAAGCACGACTGCCATCGATACTGTACTGGCATTCGGCCACATGCCCACACTGGACAAAAACCAGAATAACCAAACCATCAACAGCATTACCTATGAATACGTCGGCCTGGATGACCAGCGGGCAACTTCGGATTTACTCAGCCATGCCACCCTACAGACGGAAGATGCCTATTTTCGCAGTATCAGCGCACAGCTCAATGGTCATGTTACGCCAGATTTAGCAGGCACCAGCCTGACCTTAACCCGCAGCAATAACGGATACTGGACCTGCCAAATCACCCCACCGGCCGATAACACATCACCAATCGATATTTATGCCGTAGGTGATTGTAGTCTGAACGCGCCATAACAAAACCGGCTGATTCAGTCAGCCGGTTTTGTTATTTCATTTTAATTATTTCACTTTAAAATGTAACCACGATACGCCCGCCGGTTGAAATACTTTATCACGTTCGTCACGATCCAGCATCGGTGGCTCATGGTCACCAATCACCACCACTTCCAACCCTTTCAATGCTGGGTCTTGTAACCAGATGGCCATTTGATCAAAAAACTGTGCATGTAACATCAGATTACGGCAAGGATTACCGTCCGGCTTTAATCCAAACTGCCGACATTGTAACCGCTTATCGGTAATATCTTTGGCTTCATAAGGAAAATGCGTGGTCAGGGTCATCCAGTGAACAAAGGTTTTGGGCTGCGCCAGCAGCATTTTTTTCACTTCAGCAAACAACGCATGATCACACACGCCATTAAAAGCACCACACCGAGGCAATGATGACATGTTTTCCACAAATTGCCGGTGCTGAAAACCTGCCTTCGGATACCAGTCGGCCCGATCATAGAAACTTCCGGTCGAACCGTGTAATCCATAAGTAGTATAGCCACGTTGTTGCAATTGATGCGGCAGACAATCGGCAAAATCCTGAGAAGTTAACGTCTTTAATTCTGAGGTGATCGAAGATTCCAAATGAATCTGACACAATTCTTTTAATTCCGCCTGTAAAGTCAGCCCATTGAATTGCTTCATACCGTGTTCAAAAAATTCAAACCGGCCACGCTCGGCCAGAATCTGCTCTAATACTGCTTCTTGCAGTTGTGGATCTTGCGTAAATCCCCACGATTCATCCACTACCAGTAATATTTTATCACTGTGGCTATGAGGCAATAATTGCAGACTTAAAGACTTGGCACCAGCCCCGGCCATGCGCGCATCATCATTGCCACCAACCAGAAAACCATTATAAGTACCCTGATAATAGTGAATGAGCTGACTTTGTACTACCCGCTCACCGCCCAACGCTGAACCGATAAAACCAACAAATAAAACCACTAATCCGAATAATAGACGCGGCTTAATCCATGTCTGGCGGGGCTGATAAAGATCAATCAACAGCACAATAACCAGCCAGACCAAAGCCAGCAACAGTAAAAGCTGATATTGTACTGGTCCCTTAAACACGGATGGCAATAAATGCAAGGCACCTGTAAAGCTGTTGATCGGAAACAATTGTGTAACCAAAAGCAGACAATCAGCAATAAAAGTGCAGCATAAAGCAACCACCGCCAGTAAACGCCACCACCAGCGTGGCAGACAGAACAACATCGCTATCCAGACATAATCCAGGTTAAACCATGGCCTGAGTGTATGGGTGAAATGACTCACCACCCAGAAAACACTATTGGGCAATATCATGCTGATAAGCAGCCAGCACCAGATCACTCCAGCATTCTCCCGATTTAAAAATCTGTTTTTTAACCTCATGATTACTGTACCTTAAATTTGAGTGTAGCAATGGTGTTGGCTTGAAACACTGCTTGTCCATCGGCATGAATGATGGGCGGTTCATGGTCTCCCACCACAATCACCTGAGTGCCTTTAAACGCCGGATCTGTCAGCATCTGAGCCAGATCATCAAAAAATTGTGCCTGCAGACGTAAATTGCGACACGCATCTGAAGCCGGATCTATAGAGTGGCGGCTGCATTGAAAGCGCTGATCGTGTAAATCACGCAAATCATAAGTGGCATGAGTATTTAAGGTCATCCAGTATAAAAACAATTTATCGTGCTGCTGAAACTGCTGGGTAATCCGACCGGCAATATCGCGGTCACAATTACCGGGAAAGGAATAACATACCGATTGTGGCAGATTCAGACCGGCATCACGAAATAAAGTTGTCTGAAAGCCAGCCCTCGGATACCAGTAACGGCGGTCATACATCACACTCAAAGCTCCATGTACTGCTACAGTATGAAAACCTTTACGCGCAAACTGATTGGGCAGACACTGCTCAAAGCCGGTTTTCTGGTCTTTTAAATTAAAGTGATTGAGCGCCTTCTGACACAATTCGCGCATTTCACCCTGTATGGTGTAGCCCACAAACGGCAGACTTCCCTGCTGAATATCGCTCACATGGGCAGAATTTAAAAGAGATGCCAACACATCATCCTGTATATCCTGATCATGCGGCATCCCCCAGGATTCATTCACAATCAGCAATACTTTATGCTGCTGATCAATTGCGCCTGGTTGAAATAAGGCATCACTGGCGCTGGCGCCTTTTAATAATACTGGCTGAAATGCATCGCCACTGGCGCGATAGGTACTGATAAAACCGTCATGATAATATTGCCAGAAATCTAAAGCGGAAGATGCCACCCAGTTTTGCTGCTCCGGTACCCAGAAATGGGTTTGTTTTTTTTCAGGCAATACATAAATCTGTACAATCATGACCAGAAGTACCACATTGAGCACTGCCAGCCAGGCACCCAGGCGTAACTTGCGGCCAAATACACCCAGAAAAATCACCTGTGCTATTAGTGCAAGCACCAGAATCAGCGCATAAAGCTGATAAGTATGTGAAGACAGCCAGGCAAACTGACTGAGATACAGAATATCCCCCAAACGCATAAAAGGGAAAAGCTGCTTGAATAATTCCAGAAAATCAATGCAAGAGACAATAATAAATAAAACCAGCGCCAATAAGGTGGTTATTTTTTTTCTAAACAGCAACAGCAACAACGGCAGGAAATAATCCAGATTCAGCCAGGCGCGCGTGGTACCGGTATAATGACTCACCAGCCCCATTACGGCATTTACCACTAATACCGTCAGGAGCATAAAGCTTAGGCTGACTAGGGGTGATTTATTTAATTTTTGCATAATTCCAAGCCGGAGGAATATAAAAATAAAACAATATACTTACATATCATTAATAAAATACAAATCAAAAAACGGAGCCCATGCTCCGTTTTTTGTATTTGACAACTATTAAGGATTGTTAGCCGATGTAGTAGTACCATTCACATTACTAGCAGCACAGCTGGTTGGACGATATTTAACATCTACAGTAGTATAACAAATCCAAGAACCACCAGAATTACGTTCCCAGTTTAATGTTTTATCTTTTAAAGCTGTAGCCGCATTATTACCGAACGTAGCCACAATTCTTGTAGTAGCGGACAATCCGCTGGAACCATTTACTCGTGGTACACCGGTACCGGCAGGAATATCCGTACCCCCATCTTGTATGGCACCCGTCAACAAATTAGAGCCGGTAGCACCCAATTGACACTGGCCATTACCCTGACCCAATACTGTTTTACCTTCCAGCAAACAGGTTTCAACCGCTGTTTTCAATTCACCGGCTTCAGCCATCACACGGGCTACTTGTGAACGGGCAATGTAGTTTTGATATTGCGGCACAGCCACGGCAGCCAGAATACCGATGATTGCTACTACAATCATCAATTCGATCAAGGTAAAACCTTTTTGCATTGATTTCATCTGTCAATCTCCTGATTAAAGAGAACTTACTTAATATAGAAAGGGAATTTTGTAAATCCACGAAATTAAAACAAAAATCGCTTTAATTTCAGTCTTCATCACACTAATTCACTGTGATGGAGGCTATTGAAACACAAACTTTACCGAATTGCACGTTTTATATGTAAAAAAACGTCTTCTTCTACTGTTTTCGTTGTCTTTCGGGCTCATTTTATTAACAAATACCCAAATAACCTGTTTTATGGCCATTGAACTGACAAATTTTGTCAATTAATGACCTTGAACATCATAATGAATTTTATTGTGGCTTACCTGATTGAGTTTGATTTCTGAAAACCCGGCTAAATAATGATGGCTTTATATAAAAAATACAATGATTTAAATATTAAATACCTAAGCCTGCCCGGTCATCAGTATCTGGATTTGCCGATTGAGCAACAAAAAAGCCTGTCTGGTGTCGTCAATACCCAGAAGAAATAACACGGTACGCAATGCATAACCGTGCGGATCAGGCATCAGCATGGGTTGTTTACTGATTGGGAAAGCGGCCACACTATGCCACAATTGCTGCCGGCAACAAAACTGTGCCAGCATGGTGAAATGGCCTTCTGTATCAGGCCAGTAAAAATTGATTCTGTGTGTTAGCCGGTCGTGGTATATCTTCAGATGCAAGTGAAACAGCTGCATGATGTGATGTCCTTTTAGCAAAATTAACAGGGTTGCAAGTTGGTTTAAATCGCCCTGGTCTGAATCAGACTCAATACGGTACGTCACATCATACTGCTTTTCTGACTGCGCCTGAATGCTTATCAGGCTAGCCATGATGATGGATTCACTACTTGGTTCATTCTAATCTTTATTTTATAGAGGTTAATGAGCCGCTACAGATTCGGGATAATAGTACTGCATATATGTCCACACCGCTTCCAGCATCGCTTGCTGAGCCATGGCGTGATGAATCCCAGCTTCAACATTAATATATTCTATCTGCTGATCCGCTGCCCATACTGATAATGAACCATCATCTCTTACTTGCCGGTTATGCTGTAACACCACATTAAAATGACGCCGGGCAAAAAAATCGAAAGCCCGATCCGTGGTGACATAGAAAAAATCATCGCGATTGGCCTGATCAGACAAAGATAACCGCGCTACATTGGTAGCCAGATCGCCACCGGCAGCATAATGTTTTACTGACAGACCACCCACGCGATTATTATGCAGCGCTACCATCAAACGGGTCTGGGTCAGGTATTGCTGGATAAATTCATTAACAGCCTGACTGAGCTGTTGCTGTGCCTCTTTGCACCCCCTGCCGCCACAATTTAACGTCTGTGCCCGTCCTTTAGGTGTAAAAATTCGGTTCGGGTCGAAACGATAGGATTTACCTTGTACTAAAAAAGTCACATACCGGCTATGGCTTTGCGAAAAACGATACAAACAGCCGCGTTGCTGTTGTCTTAAAAACTGTATGGCCAGATCAGCGGAGGTGGTTTCATTGGCGTGCGGGTGTAGCCAGACTATGTGTGACCAGGGTTGTCCTCCACAACTGATGACCACGGGCAAATGCAGTTTTGAAGTCTGATGAAACTGGGGCGCCGTCTGCGCATAAACCAAGCTACTGGCCGCAAACCACAGCAGTATCCATAAGCGCCTGATCAACCCTAAACCATAGTGACCCATCGGAATAAACCAACCCATAATTATTTTAATATCTATATTTTAAAATATTTCTCTGACTGAATTGACTACTTCACTATACCCTCGAATAACTGCTATCAAATATACACCCTGAGCTTATAACACCAGCAGGTTAAAAACAATTACTGTCGGTCATTAATCCGATGGCTGATTGACTCTGGCAAAATCAATGATGACGCTGTGACTGATAGGCAGTATAATTTAGTCTGGTTAATGATAATGATAGGAACTATTAAATGGCTACATTCCGCTGGAAACCCGTTGCCTTGTCTGCCTTGGTTTTATCTGTTCTGATGGGCTGTCATGATGGCAAAACCGAAACACCGGCCAGTGATGCCAGTCAGGCAGTCACTCAGGCGCCTGCTGCGACAACCACAATCCATACCGCCCGGGGCGAGATGACGGTACCGCTTAATCCTGCCAAAGTGGCCGTTTTTGATATGACTTCGCTGGATGATTTACAGGCTTTAGGGGTACCGGTGATCGGCGCGCCCAAAAAAGTACTGGTGCCTTACTTACAGCAGACACTGGAAACCGCCAATAATATAGGTACATTATTTGAGCCTGATCTGGAAGCATTAAATGCGCTTAAACCACAATTAATCATTGTGTCCAATCGCACTGCACCCAAATATGACGAACTGAGCAGCATTGCGCCGACACTGGACATGACCGACAGTGGTCAGGATTTAATCAAAGATGGTTTAAACCTTCTGGACAGCTACGGTAAACTCTTTCAACAGGAGCCCAAGGCACGCGCTTTACATGAACAGATTCAGAAATTATTCACTGAAACCCAGGATGCGGTCAAAGGTAAAGGTAATGGTCTGATTTTACTGGTGAATGGTGGAAAATTATCGGCTTTCGGCCCGGCTTCCCGTTTCGGCTGGATTCACAATGAAGTCGGTATACCAGCGGCAGATACCCAGATTCAGGCTGCTCCGCACGGACAATCAGTATCCTTTGAATATGTACAGAAAGTAAATCCTGACTGGTTGTTTATTATTGACCGTACTTCTGCCATTGGGGCTGAAGGCAAATCTGCCCAGGCAGTATTAAATAACGATCTGGTCCGTCAGACCAAAGCCTGGAAAGCCGGTCATGTGGTGTATCTGAGTGCCGCTTCTTATCTGGCTGCCGGCGGTGTGCAACAAATGAAAACCGATTTAACCAATATTAAAGCGGCCTTCACCAACTAATGCTGTTGTTTCATTTTGTCTGTATCACAGGTAGTCATGTGTGCTTTATGGCTACCTGTCTTTGTGATTATTTATGCTACGTTCTGTGACACTCACCAAAATCAATTTACTGCTGTTGCCAATACTGATTGTGATCAGTCTGAGTATTGGTGTGGCTACTTTTCACTGGCAGACACTCTTCAGTCATGCGGATACCGATTCCTTATTGTTTACCAGCCGGATTCCACGCACAGCAGCAATTGTCCTGACCGGTGCCACTCTGGCAGTGGCAGGTATGGTTTTACAGATTGTATTACGCAATCGTTTTATTGAACCGAATATGGTGGGTGCCACTCAAAGTGCAGGATTAGGCATTTTACTGATTACCCTGATCTGGCCACAGGCGGCGATGCTGCTCAAAATGGGCGCGGCCAGTCTGTTTGCCCTATTGGGCATGAGTGTGTTTTTATTGTTATTCAGGCGGCTGCCGCCACATAAACAGATCATGATGCCGTTAATCGGCATTATTTATGGCAGCATTATTGAAGCACTGGTTAATTTTATCGGTATTGAAACCGATACCATGCAGATGTTGTCGGTCTGGTTTGCCGGCGATTTTTCTGCTGTTTTATCCGGACGATACGAATTATTGTGGCTGACAGGCCTGATGGCACTGATGGTGTATTTTCTGGCTGACCGGCTCACCATTGCCGGACTGGGTCACAGCATCAGCACCAGTCTGGGTATCAATTATATGCAAATGATGTGGTTTGCCCTGATTGTGGTGGCCATGATTACCGCCATTGTGGTGGTGACCGTAGGGCAGATTCCGTTTATCGGGCTGGTGGTGCCCAATATTGTCTCGCGCCTGGCGGGAGACCGGCTACGCCAGAATCTGCCGTCTGTGGCGCTTTTGGGTGCCAATGCGCTGCTTTTTTGCGACATCATCAGCCGCACCATTGATCCGCCCTATGAGATTCCGGTATCCCTGATTTTTGGTATTGTCGGAACGGTATTATTTTTATATCTGCTGTTTAGAAAGTCGCCCGCTCATGCTGTCTGATCAATCACATACTTTGTCACCCCGTTCAGGCACACGTTTTCTGGGCATTCTGATACTACTGTTAATGATTTCATCGGTGTTATTCATGACCTATGGCGTGCGTGGCAGCTGGGATTTTGTGCTGATGCTCAGGGGTAAAAAACTGCTGATGCTGCTGACGGTAGCCTACGCCGTAGGGGTGTCTACCTTATTATTTCAGACACTGACCAACAATAATATTCTGACGCCCGGACTAATGGGTTACGACTCGTTGTATCTGTTACTCCAGACGCTGATGGTATTTTTTCTGGGTGCAACCGGCTTTACCCTGCTGGGTACAGTGGGCAAATTCGCGCTTGAGACCCCGTTAATGCTGATTGCATCAATATTACTGTTTCGCACATTGAATAAGCAAAGTGGCGGTGATCTGGCCAGACTGATTCTGGTGGGCATGATTTTCGGGGTGATGTTTCGCAGTTTAAACAGCTTATTACAACGTATGCTTGACCCTGCGGCTTTTACGGTAGCGCAGATTCAGTATTTTGCTCAGTTTACTTCAGTCAATGTGCCCTTATTAATAGTAGGTATCGTGGTTATGCTCATAAGCGCCATCTGGATCTGGCGTATGCGCTACCGCTTAGACATATTGATGCTGGGACGCCATGCCGCTATTGCGCTTGGTCTGGACTATGTGGCGTTCAGCCGTCAGGTGTTGTTGTGGATTGCGTTACTGGTGTCTGTGTCCACCGCTCTTGTCGGGCCGGTCAGCTTTTTTGGTCTATTGGTATGCGCCTTGATGAATGTCTGTGCACCTCATCTGCATCATCGCATTCGCATTCCGGCGGTATTTCTTACTGCCGCCATTGTACTGGTTTTCGGACAGACAGTATTTGAGCACCTTCTGGGTATGCAAGGCGTATTAAGTGTTGTGGTTGAATTTCTGGGCGGAGTGGTGTTTTTATGGCTGGTATTGAAACCGCAACGCAGCTAAGCTGTCTATTCTATTATTTCTGGTTATCGTTATGATTCGTATTGAACACGTCAGTCATCACATTAATGGCACCCCGATTTTAACCGACATTAATCTGAATATTCCTGATCAGCGCATTACTGCACTGATCGGCCCCAATGGTGCCGGCAAATCCACGCTTTTCTCACTGATTGCCCGTTTGCAACCCTTGCAAAGTGGCGAGATTCATATTGATGACTTGAACGTATCACACAGTAAATCAGCCGATATTGCCCGCAAACTGGCTATTTTATCCCAGGAAAACAATATCCAGAGCCGGATTACCGTGCGTGATTTATTGCTGTTTGGCCGCTATCCGCATAATCATGGCCGCATCAGTACCGAAGATCAGGCCATTGTTGATCAGACCTTAAACCGCTTTGAATTAATGCCGTTTCAGCACCGTTATTTAAGTGCTCTTTCAGGTGGCCAGCGTCAAAGGGCGCTGGTGGCTATGACGTTCTGCCAGAAAACCAGTCACGTTATTTTAGATGAACCTTTAAATAATCTGGATATGCTGCATGCGCGCCGGCTGATGGGTGAATTGCGGCAATTGACGCAAGAACAAGGTTTGACTACCATTGTTGTTGTCCATGACATCAATATGGCTGCAGCCTATGCCGATCATATTGTGGCCATGAAAGATGGTCATATTGCCATGCAAGGCCGTGCAGAAGACATTATTACTGCTGAACATCTGCACACAATCTTTGATCTGGACGCCGAAGTCATCCGCCATAAAGATAAACCTTTGGTGATCCATCATATTTAATCTGGTGAATACTATGCCTGCTACTCAATCAAACCATCATGGTGTCAGAAACACCCTTATTTGTGTGATCATTGCCGTATTTGTTGCCATGGTCATCTGGTGTGGCTGGTTACTGAGAACCGATAATCCGGCACTGACATTGTTTCTGGCGCGTATTGTGCTGATTTTTACCGGCTGTATCAGTTTGTTTCTGTTTGTGGTTGGCGTGACCATTACCATAAAAATCTGGCGACGGCGGCATTAATATCATTTATATTCTGTCGATCATGGCCTGCAGCAATCATTAAAATTCAGGTATGCATAGCATCAGATCTTGTCTTATAAAAAATAGTCTCAATCTCTGGTTTTAGCGGCAGATGACCCTGAATGAATACCTGTCGTTTTAAAATCCATTCCTGCCCTGCCGGATATTATTCGGTTAAACTGAAATTTATTTCATACTATTTTAAGATCCCTTTTTAAGATCCCTATTTTATGTCATCTATGCCTGCTTTTAATCTTAATCAAGTACTCAGTAAAGACCGTTATTTTCTCTACCGTGCCCATCAGAATCCAAGCCGCTTCGGTGGCGTGGAGAAAGTCAGTGCACGTTACCAGAAATCACATCAGGCATATTTGCAACGACTCAGTCACAAACCCGAACCGCATTATGACCATACCTTACCAGTACATGACAAGCTGGACGACATCAAAACCGCCATCAGCACCCATCAGGTAGTGATTGTGTGTGGTGAAACCGGCTCAGGTAAAACCACCCAATTACCCAAAATCTGTCTTGAACTCGGACGCGGCGTGGCCGGACTGATTGGTCATACCCAGCCACGGCGTCTGGCAGCGCGTTCAGTGGCCGAGCGGATCGCAGAAGAATTAGGCAGTAACATCGGGCAGGCAGTGGGTTACAAAGTCCGCTTTAATGACCAGACAACCACAGACAGCCATATCAAACTCATGACCGATGGCATTTTGCTGGCCGAATCACAGACTGACCGCTTCTTAAGTGCTTACGACACCATTATTATTGATGAAGCGCATGAACGCAGCCTGAATATTGATTTTCTGCTCGGTTATTTAAAGCAGCTTCTGCCCAGAAGACCAGATTTAAAAGTCATCATTACCTCAGCCACCATTGATGCACAACGATTCAGCCAGCATTTCACATTACACGGTCAAGCGGCACCGGTCATTGAGGTTTCCGGCCGCACCTATCCGGTAGAAATCCGTTATCGGCCACTGCATAAAGGTGATGCCGATGAAACGGAAATCGCCATCACCGATGCCATTGTCGATGCCGCTGATGAACTGGCGCGCGAAGGTCAGGGTGATATTCTGGTGTTTTTGCCCGGTGAACGCGAAATCCGTGAAGCTGCCCATGCACTGCAACAATCGCCACTACGGCGCAATGATGATATCCTGCCTTTGTTTGCCCGCCTGTCTTCAGAAGAACAACAGCGTATTTTTCACCCCACCAGTCAGAAACGCCGGATTATTCTTGCCACCAATGTGGCCGAAACCTCGCTGACGGTACCCGGTATCCGCTATGTTATTGATACCGGTCTGGCACGGGTGAAACGCTATTCTGCCCGTGCCAAAGTAGAACAACTACAGATTGAAAACATCAGTCAGGCCGCAGCCAGACAGCGCGCTGGTCGTTGTGGTCGTGTGGCGGCCGGTATCTGTATTCGGTTATATGCAGAGGATGATTTTAACCAGCGAGCCGAATTTACCGACCCGGAAATTGTCCGCAGCAATCTGGCCGCGGTTATTCTACGCATGGTCAGCCTGAATTTAGGTCAGGTAGCACAGTTTCCTTTCTTGCAGGCACCAGAACAACGCTACATCAATGATGGCTATCAGGCTCTGGAGGAATTGGGCGCGGTTGATGAACACCATCAGCTCACCGCTTTAGGGCGGCAAATGGCACGCTTGCCAGTAGACCCGCGCATCAGCCGCATGTTACTGGCGGCCAGCCGGCTGGACTGCATGGCCGAAATGCTGATCATTGTGTCTGCGCTGTCTATTCAGGATCCGCGTGAACGACCATTGGAAGCACGCGAAGCAGCAGCCAAAGCACATGAACGTTTTCAGGACAAACAATCCGATTTTCTGGCTTACCTGAATATCTGGGATTCATTTCAGCGCGAACGCGATAAAGGATTATCCAATCGTCAGCTGATGCAATGGTGTCATCAATATTTCCTGTCTCATGTACGCCTGCGTGAATGGCGCGAATTACACCATCAATTGGCACAAATTGTTATTGATATGGGACTGGCTGATAAAACACAGACCCAAAGACTTCTGACCAGACCTGATACGCCTGCCCTTATCTCCGTGCCAGAGGGCACACAGCAAGACGTCCGGGCACAATACAAACAACAGCAAATCATTAAAAAGCAACAACGTAATCAACGTCGTGGCAGCAAAGAAACACTTTATGAACGCATACACCGGGCTCTACTGAGTGGTCTGATTGCCAATATCGGCCTCAAAAGTCAGGAAGGACACGATTACATTGGCGCTCGCGGCAGTCATTTTCATTTATTTCCCGCTTCCGCCTTATTCAAATCCAAACCCAAATGGGTCATGGCAGCAGAATTGACCGAAACCAGTCGTCTGTATGCCCGCGATGTGGCCAAAATTGAACCCGAATGGATTGAGGCCGAGGCTCCCCATTTGTTGCGCTATCATTATTTTGAACCTCATTGGTCATGCAAACGCGGCGAAGTGATGGCCAATGAACGCGTTACGCTGTATGGCCTGACCATTCTCCCCAGAAGACCGGTGGCTTTTGGCCGGATCAACCCCAAAGAAGCACGCGAACTCTTTATCCGCGGTGCTCTGGTGGCACAAGAATGCCAGTTAACCGCGCCCTTTTTTAAACACAATCAGCAACTCATCCATGAAATTACCGAACTGGAACATAAAGCCCGCAAGCAAGATGTATTGGTGGATGATGAAACCCTGTTTGCCTTTTACGATCAGAAACTGCCTCAAACAGTCCATAAAAACGGGCAGGATCTGCCTTTAGCTGATATCCGTACCTTTGAAAGCTGGCGCCGTGAGGCAGAATATCATCATCCTCAATATCTGTTTTTAAATCGTGAAGATTTGATGCAGCACGCGGCTGAACACATTACCGAAGCCCAGTTTCCTGAATTTTTAGCCACCACAGATGGCCGGTGCGCTTTAAATTACCGTTTTGAACCACACCATCCCATGGACGGCGTTACCCTGATCCTGCCTTTACCATTACTGAACCGCATCAATGCCGCCCGGCTGGAATGGCTGGTACCCGGCATGATCAGGGAAAAACTGCAATTACTGATTAAAGCGCTGCCCAAACAAATCCGCCGCATTTGCGTGCCGGTGCCGGATTTCATTACCACCTTTTTAAGCAGCCAGCCAGACAAAGAAGCACCGATTTTACCGCAACTGGCTCATGCCATTGCGAAACATGCCGGTGATATGCGCTTATTGGAAGAGATAGACCTTGACGCATGGGCAAACCATGCCTTACCTGATCACTGCTACTTTAATATTCAGGTGGTGGATGACGGACAAGAGGAACTGGCGATGGGACGACAGCTATCATCCTTGCAACAAGAGCTGGGGCAGGCAGCTGCCATTACCTTTCGGGATAATAGCCACGAATTTGAACGCGATCACATCACTCGCTGGGATTTCGGTACCCTGCCGGACAAAATCAAATTTGCTCGCGGCCAGCAACAACTCACCGGTTATCTGGGTCTGCAACAGCAAAAAGATGGCAGCATCAGCCTGCATTTATTTGACACTGAAGACGCGGCCAGACAAGCCCATCGTCAAGGTGTGGTGGCATTACTGGCACTACACATGAAGGAGCAAGTGAAAGATTTACATAAAGGTCTGGCTGACTTTAATCAGATCGCCATGCTACTGAAACAACTGGGTACCGACAAGCTGCGTCAGGATTTAACTCAAGCCGCCCTGAATCGCGCTCTTTTGGGTGATGACGAAGCACCACGAGATGAAAAAACCTTTCAGGCACAGATCAAACGCGCCCGCAGCCGCTTACCGGCAGTAAAGACCGCGCTGAATCAGTATGTGTTGCAAGTGGCACAAGCCTATAGCAGCGTCAATCATCAACTGGGTAAACACCCATTGACTTCTCTACTGCGCCAACAACTCAACCAACTGATTTTCGAAGGGTTTATCACTGCTACTCCCTGGACACAATGGCCACGCCTGCCCGTGTACCTGCAAGCCATGATCAAACGCATGGAAAAATATGGCAGCAATTCCGTCCGTGATCAGGCACGGGAACACGAAATCGAGGAATTAACCCAGCAGTGGCAAAATAAAATCAAACAATATCAACATGAAAATCAGGTCATCCCTGAATATGTTGATTTATTTCAATGGAAAATTCAGGAGCTACGGGTATCATTATTTGCACAGGAATTAAAAACCCCCTATCCGGTTTCCGTCAAACGCCTGCAAAAAGAATGGTTACAACACACCAGTCAGTTATGATCAGCACATTAAGATCAGCGCGGCCATAGTGGATGAATTGCAGCTATTTTAAATAATGAAAATGATGGTTCTGTAATCAGAAAATATCCTGACCAGAATCGGCTTTTCTGTATTAGAAATACCTGTAAAACAGGAAAAGGTGATTCTTACTTTTGCGCCTTGTAAAAGTAAGAATCAAGTAATCATTAAGGAGAATCTGTTTTTATCTGCCTTAAGTATTAACAGTATGATGATAAAATCATAATCCGTTTCTGATTTTTGACTTTAGCCCTTCCATGCTGCCAGAACACATCATGATCGGCTAGCTATGATAATTTGCCATAATTTAAAAGCCGTTTAAATCTCAATTAAAGCCAGCTTTTTGGCCCATAAAAACTGCTGAATCCTATATGGGCAATCTTAATCAATCACGGATTCATCGTGATCAGATGGCTGGCTCGCAAGATAGGTTGTCTATCTTGCCGTTTATTTTCCTGCACTACAGAGATAAACGAAAGGCATCGCAGACACGCCATTGAGATTCGACAAGACATACATCATTGACGGCCAGTAGCGTAGTAGCAGCCTGTAAACCACTTTATAAAGTCCAAACCCAACTGAATCCACGCCAGTCTCAATACAAGGATTTAATGATCATAACAACTGATCAGCCCTGATCATCAATGCCAGTGCTTGCATTTACTGGTTTTACCAATGCCCGGATTAAAACTATTGGTTGGATCAAGCTCATGCCAGAATTGGCTATATTCTGCTGAAGCCGTATACAAATGACCCACATTATGTTCAGCCGGGTATCTGGCGCCACGATCATTTAAGTAATCCAATACCTCTTGTTTAAACTGGTGCGGGTCAACGCCTTCTTTCAGAATATAGTCCTGATGATTCACAAAACAGAAAAAATGGCCACAACAAGAATCCAGTAACACTTGCTGTTGCAGTTTTTCAGGCAGTTTTATACGCCATTCATCATCATTGCGGCGTAAAGCCACATCAAACGCAATCAGCCGCTCTTCAGGATTAATATTATGGGCGCCACAATAATAAATGGTACAGGCGCCGACACCAAAACGAATCAGAAACGCATTTTTTTCTTCTGCTGCGGTACATTTAAAATAACTGCCTTGCTGTTGGCTATCAGCAAAAAACTGTTGTAATAAGCCATCCAGCTCTGCCTGTGCCTCACTGTCGGTTTTAATCATCAGATGGTGTTCAAACCGGCGATGATAATCAGCAATACGGGGTTCTACCGCATCGGGGGTGATAGCATTAAACCATTGAATGACTTTGTCTACGGTATTATCAGGAAACAGCGGTAAGCGCTTAAACCATTTATCCCAACGGTTTTTTAAGGCAAACAGTTCAGGAATTTTTTCCGGCCCGCGGTTACCGATGGCTTTATACACATGCTTGGCATAGCGCACAGTTAGATCAAATGCCTGCCGGTGAATATATTCAGTCTGACTCGGTAATACACTTAAATGCTGCAATAAAAACCGCCGCAATTGCACCAATTCCCGCTCATGATGGCTGCCAATATAAAAGGTAGTACTACTGGCACTGGCCGCAAAAGTGGGTAACCGCACCGCAAATACCGCCAGTTTGCCGGCACTACCGGCGCTGTCATGCAAATATTCGGGATTGCCATTATAGCGGGTAGGCGTTGATGCAGAAGTATCACGCAAATGCTCAGCATAATCACTGGCCCAGATACGCCCCGGCCAATCAGGCGCATCACCTGTGGTGTATTGCTTTGATTCCAACCGGGTGAATATTTCGGCCGGTGTTTGCCCCAATGCTATGCCCAGATGGTTGACCAGTTGCAGTTGACCGGCTGCATCAATCTGGGCAAACAATGATTTTTCGGTAAAAGCCGGCCCGCGGCGGATAAGGGAGCCACCGGAATTATTACACACACCGCCAATAACAGAAGCACCAATACAGGAAGAACCGATCACCGAATGAGGCTCACGCTGGTAAGGCTTGAGGGCGTTTTCCAGTTCGGTCAGCGTGCTGCCGGGAAAAGCAATCACTTGTCTGGCTTCATCAATAACATGCACACCTTTTACGGCACGGGTACTAATGATCACCACATCACGGTCATACTGATCCCCATCGGGCGTTGAACCCCCGGTCACGCCGGTATTGGACGCCTGCATCAGAATAATCAGGTTATGAGACACACAGACTTCCAGCACCTGCCAGATGGCCAACAAGGTTTGAGGCAACACCACCGCCAGCGCCTTGCCATGCCCTACTCGAAAACCTTTGGTATACGGCATTTTATCCAGTTCATTCAATAATACATGTGATGAACCCACTACCGCTTGTAATGCCTCAATAGCGGTATGATTGATTTTATTCATTTTATTTGTCCGAAGAAAACATCATCAATAATATGATGCAGCACAATCAAAATTCAGGTAATGGATTGTCATGAAATAATCCCTTTTTATCTTAGCACTTTTAACGCATATTATCAGACAAATCCACCTGATTGATGATATTAAATTTATGTGAATAATATAAATCAATAGGTTTTTTCACTAAAGTATTTATTTCTGTGATCAGACATGAATGTAAAAACAGCTCATGACTTTTATAGAGTACCGGGATTTTCTTAATAAGAATAAAAATGATTAATATATTGATTTATTTATTTTTCTTAAAATAATCGCTAGCGCAGTTTAACAAATAAAAATGGTATTTAATGGCACTTTTCTAAATTAACGTTAAAACATGATTATGTCAGACAGTTGATATTAAGTTAACAATGTGATACATCAAGTTACCCAGATTAAAGCAATCTTCATGGACTACTCTATCATCTTCTTGTTATGTTTATATTAAATATAAATGCAGCAGATTAAGCGCATTTTTTACTAACGATGAATAATAAGGAGGATTTTATGACCAAACCACTCACCAGAAATGTGAAATTCAGTACCAAAGAAGAATTACGTGCCAATGCCCGCAAGAATTATGCAGATGGTGCCATTACCTCGACTTATGAACTGGATGTCGATAAAGTCATCAGTCTTTTAAACGAAGCACTCGCTTCGGAGTGGATCTGTGTATTGCGTTATCTGCGTCATTACTACATGGCCTCAGGTTTATTCATGGATGCGGTTAAAGAAGAATTTATGGAGCATGCCCGACAGGAACAAAAGCACGCCGAATGGCTGGCCGAACGCATTACCCAGTTGGGTGGCGCCCCCGATTTAAATCCGGCTCACTTTACTGATCGCTCTCCGACCGAATACATTGAAGGTAAAGATTTACGTGATATGGTAGAAGCCAATCTGATTGCTGAACGCATTGTGATTGATGCCTATCGTGAAGCCATTTTATATGTGGGTGATTACGATACCACCACCAAACGCATTCTGGAAAAAATTCTGGCCGAAGAAGAAGACCATGCCGATGACCTGTCTGACATGATGGAAGGCCTGGACGGAAAACCAGTTTCCAATAAGATTTTATAAGCGTTCAAAGCGCTATAGGGTAACGTATAAATGTCCGGTTGTTTTCAGCAACCGGACATGATTGTTTTTAGACACATGGCTGGGATTGGCCGGTCATGAATCGTCTTCATCACCAATACTGATGTTTTGTTCCAACATACCGGGAGCAACAAAACCATGGGCGGCTGCTTCTTTTAATCCGGACAAACGGGTCAGATAAGCTTCGTCAATATCGTTGGTCAGATAATGCCCGTCAAAACAGGAACCGTCAAAATCTTCTATGGCCGGATTCAAAGCCGTAATCATATTTTTTAAATCGGTCAGATTCTGAAACACCACGCCATCGGCACCGATTTCAACAGCCACCTCTTCTGCACTGCGCCGATATGAAATCAACTCCTCCCGCGTGGGCATATCAATACCATAAACATTGGGAAACCGCACCGCTGGCGCAGCTGAGGCCACAAACACCTTGCTGGCGCCGGCTTCACGTGCCATTTCCACAATTTCACGGCTGGTGGTGCCACGCACAATTGAATCATCAACCAGCAATACTTTTTTGCCTTTGAATTCATACTGCATCGGATTAAGTTTCTGGCGTACCGATTTGGTGCGGGTGGTTTGTCCTGGCATAATGAACGTACGGCCAATATAACGATTTTTGAATAATCCCTCCCGATAAGGTTTATTCAGGTGTTGTGCCAGTTCCATCGCACTGGGACGGCTGGTATCCGGAATGGGCATCACCACATCAATTTCATTCAGATCCAGCGCTTCTCTGACCTTTTCTGCCAGAATCACCCCCATATTCAGGCGCGCCTGATACACAGACACACCATCAATCACCGAATCCGGCCGGGCAAAATAAACGTATTCAAATAAACAGGGTTTTAATTGAGCATGATCAGCACATTGAGACTGAAACAATTGGCCGCGCAGGGTAATGAATACCGCTTCACCCGGTTGAATATCGCGCACGTATTCATAACCTAAACCGGCAAACACCACTGATTCGGAAGCCACCATATAAGCGGTCTGCCCTTGTGTTTCCTTTTTACCCAGACACAGTGGCCGGATACCAAAAGGATCGCGAAAGGCCAGCAGTCCGTGGCCAGCGATCAGACTGACCACGGCATACGCACCGCGCACGCGCCGGTGAACTGCCGACACAGCGGTAAAAATGTCTTTCGCACTCAGGCGAACATGGTGATTCACCTGATTTTCCAGTGCCCGCGCCAGTACATTCAGTAAAACTTCAGAATCAGAACCGGTATTAATGTGTCTTAAATCGGTAAAACAGACATCCTGATACAATTCTTGCGTATTGGTTAAATTGCCATTGTGTACCAGCACAATACCAAAAGGAGAATTCACATAAAAGGGCTGCGCCTCAGCGCTGCTGCTTGGATGACCAGCGGTGGGATAACGCACATGGGCAATGCCTATATTGCCGTGTAAATCACGCATGTGCCGGGTGTGAAACACATCTCGTACCATGCCTTTACCTTTATGCATATGAAAGAGATTGCCCGTTGCCGTTGCAATACCTGCGGCATCCTGGCCGCGATGTTGTAATAGCTGCAAACCATCATATAATGACTGATTAACCGGTTCGTGCCCTACTATACCCAATACGCCACACATGTGAACTCCACATTAAACATAAAGTTATGTACTACACTTCAATCACCGCAAAATACTGCTTTTACTAATTCATAGAACCGCCAGACCACTGGGTGGCCACAAATGATGGTAAATAAGGCAGAGCCAGTCTGGCCAGATTCTCAAACCATACTGCTGACTGTGATTCACGCCATGGCTGGGTCTGGGGTAAATCGGTAAATGAACAGACCAATACCACCAATGTAACGATTAAAGTCCCTTTAATCAGACCAAAACACGCCCCCAGCGCACGATTGATGCCACCCAGTCCGATCGCACTCAATACCGACGTTACCAATGAACGCAATAACCGCTGCCCGATCCATGCTGCGATAAAAATCAGCATAAAGGACAGGCCAACAGCCAGAGCACGCGGCTGCATGGTACGAAATACCACATCAGCCACATCATTGGCAAATAACCGGCCAAGAATAAAAGCAGCTACCCAGCACAATAATGAGGCCACCTCTGCCACCAACCCGCGCATCATGGAAATAATCACACAGACAGCGATCACACCTAAAGCCAAAAGATCAAATAACGTCATGTCTGCCTACTGTGTCATGATCAAACCATCAACACCGGCAGCATGAATTTTATTTAACTGCTGCTGTGCTTCAGTGCGACTGCCATATACACCGGTACGCACCCGATACAATGTACCGCGATTGGTCTGACTGGGGATTACCTGCACTTTTATACCCGCTGAGGCTAATTTTTGCTGAATGGCCTGAGCCTGCATTTGAGTGGTATACGCACCGATCTGGATCAGTACTCTGGCATTATTCATCGCAGCGGATTGAGTAGAATTTCCGGCACTATGCTCTGTTTGCGCCGTTGTTTTGGCCTGGAGTATGGCTGCTGCATTATTATCCAGTATCTGTTGCGGCGTCAGCGCTGCCTTATTCTGGGTTTTAACCGTATCCGCCGGTTTAGTCACAGAAGTAGTCTGCTCCGGCTTTGCTTGTACGGGCGCATGAGTAGCCGGTTTTACGGGTGTTTTTTTAGCCGTTGCCATCTCGACATTTTTGTCCGTTACTGTGGCTTTTTTCACTTCAAGAGCTGGTTTGGAGCTGACATTCACAGGTGCAGTCGGTGTTACTGACATAGCCGGCCGGCGGGTATTGTCCGGCTGTCTGTCGGCAGAACTCTGTACCACGGAAGCCCGCTCAGCCGGTTTAATCACCACTGTGGGCTCAGCAGTAACAGGCTGTTGTGGTAAATCACGTTTACCAGTCTCTGCCGGCACAAGTACCGGTTGTGGCAACGTTTGTTGCCTTGTAGTGATATTCTTATCATCATGACCAGCTGAAGCGGCGGGTGTATTAGCCGGTATAGACGCAGTAGCAGCAGATGCTGCCGGTACGGCCTCACTGGCCACAGGTGCCGATGGTTCATTTTCTACTGCCGAAGCAGAAGATTCAGATGTTATGGCCACATCCGGCGCCGGTATCGGCTCAGACGAATGCCGGTTTATGACGGTCAGCAATACCACACCAGCAATAATTACCATGACAATCGCCCCGGCCAGCCGGCGACGATTACGGCGTTTTAATTGTTCATAATCATTTTGCGGATTCATCAGCAATCAAACTCCTGCGAAAGACACATCGTTCAAAATAACGCTGTCGTGATTAAGGCAATAAAGCCATCACAGCGGCAACTGTATGAAATGAACCAAAGACCACGATTCTATCATTCTCATCCACGCTTGATAAAGCGGCCTGATAAGCTTTCGGAATATCCGGGTAAACACGTACTTTTTCAATGCCATGCTGTGCCAGTTTCTCTTGCAATGCAGCAATATCCATACCCCTCGGCACCGGTAACGGGGCAATCAGCCATTCATCAAACTGATCTTTGACAATATCCAGCACGCGATCAATATCTTTATCTGCCAGCATACTGAATACAGCCACTCTTCTGGGTGCATAAGGCAATTCAATCAGACTGGCACGCAATACATGGGCGGCATGACCATTATGACCAACGTCCAATACCGTTAACGGCCGGCCGGGTAATACCTGAAAACGACCTTTATGACATACCCGTACCAGACCGCGCTTAATGGCGCCCAAATCAACCGGCAGACGCTGCCTGAGACATTCCAGTACCGCCAATGCACAAGCAGCGTTATTCAGCTGAAATCCGCCACGCAATACTGGTACCGGTAAAGCATGGCAGGCATGGCGCTCGTTCACCAAAGCTCCCTGCTGTGGCTGAAATTGAAATGACCATTGTTGCGGTTGTGGCTTTTGCCAGCAAAAATCATGGTCTATGCTTAATAAATCCGCACCGATACTACCGGCATACTGACTTAAACTGTGTGGCGGTATTTTCTGTCCGCAAATGGCTACCCGCCCGGGGCGCATAATGGCGGCTTTTTCATAAGCAATTTTTTCTACCGTATCTCCCAGATAAGCCTGATGATCCAGTCCGACATTGGTAATGACGGCCACATCAGCATCAAAAATATTGATGGCATCAAACCGCCCGCCCATGCCTACTTCCAATATCATCACATCCACCTGATGATGAATAAACCGCTCTACCGCCGCCAGCGCATTAAATTCAAAATAAGACAAAGGTATTTCTGCCCGTGCTGCCTCAATCTGTTCAAATGCGGTCACAATTTCGGCATCGCTTAATGGCTCTCCATTAATGGCAATGCGCTCATTAAAGCGCAGCAGATGCGGGCTGGTTAAAGTACCCACCTGATAGCCCGCTTCGGTATAGATCTGAGTTAAATAGGCACATACTGAACCTTTGCCATTGGTGCCGCCCACAATGATGACAGGACAATGCGGCATCAGCCCCATTTGCTGCCAGACCTGCCTTACCCGCGTTAAACCCAGCTCAATACGACCACCGGCCACCCCATCTTCCAGATGGTGTAACCATGTTTTTAAATCAGCATGTTGCATTTTTTGTATCATTTTTTTATGCGAAACCATGACCGGCCTGATCATGGCTTACCTATTCTTTCTTAATGTGTGTTATTTACCCATCAATTGACCGGCTGACCGAGGCGTTGGCTGACACCAGCGAACCCATACCTGTAAACAGCGCCAGGCCGGTTTATCAACCATATCAGACAGCAATAACTGCGATATTGTACCGTGTTCCGTCTGCCAGCGTAGCGATAGCAACGAGGCTCTGGCCAGACTGTGATGATGTAATTCTGCTTTAATCAACCGCCGCTGCCCTTGCCGCCGCAGCCATGCCTGCCCCTGAGCATCAATCACAATCGCACGCACTTTCAAATGGGTATAACCATACCATGCCCATCCTGCCGACCCCAGCCAGCACAATAGCCATAAGACACATAACCCCCCATGACTGTACAGCACTACCGCTACTAAAGTCAGTGCATGCAAAATAATCATCAGCCATAACAGCTTTATTGACGATTGTATATCTACTTTAAATGCCGGCACACTCGTCTTTCGGGGATTTAAGCATCATTACCGGTAATGGCCGAAATGCGAATATCAGCATCCACCATATCCAGTACCATATCATGCACTTCTACGGTGAAAAAACGCCAGAATTCAGTTAAATCCAGTGCCGGCCAGACTTTTTTATCCACTTCCCAGCCAGCCAGTTCAGCCTCAAACACCGGCTGAAAATGCTCACCGATATAACCGATCACTTCTTCCGGCGTATCAAATTCAGGCACCAGTAAAGTGGTACAATTGCTTTGTAACTGTGCCAACGTGATGTCCGGCATATCCTCATCACTGCTTTTGAGCCAGTCGAGAAAAACCTGGGTTGGCTTCAGTACCACCGCACTGCGATCAACGAAATACATATTGACTTCCTTTTAATGTCATTCAATCCTTATACTGTGCCCATTGTACTGTAATCATCGTTATCCGACACCTTTTCAGTAAGTTGCCAGGTCAAAAACACTATGAAGAATACACAACATCATATCCGTGCATTTAGTCAGATACTTTCTCCCAACGAAATCATCACCGCAGCAAGCGACATTGCGCCTTTTTGTCTGGATCAGCGCAAACGTTACCAAGGTGCTGCCTTTGCCGTTTTGCAGCCGCAATCAGTAGCCGCTGTTCAGGCCATCATGCGCTACTGTCACCAACATCAGATTGCCGTTACACCTCAAGGCGGTAACACCAGTCTGTGTGGTGGCGCCACCCCACATGCGATAACTAAAGATCAGGGAATTATTGTATCGTTATCCAGACTGAATCAGATGCGGCACATTAATCTGGCTGACAACACCATCACAGTCGATGCCGGCATGATACTGGCTGACGTGCAGCAGGCGGCCCAGCGTGTCAATCGCTATTTTCCGCTCAGTCTGGCCAGTGAAGGCTCATGTCAGATCGGGGGCAACATCGCCTGTAATGCCGGCGGTCTGAATGTGGTGCGTTATGGCCCCATGCGTCAGCTGGTGGCCGGGCTGGAATATGTACTGGCCAACGGTGAACTGGTCAGCCATTTATCACCACTGCATAAAAATACCACCGGTTATGAACTTTATCAACAGATTATTGGCAGCGAGGGCACACTGGCCATCATTACCGGCGCCACCCTGAAATTATTTGCTCCGCCCCAAAGCGTACTGACTGCCTGGCTTGGTCTTAACGAGCCTGCTACTGCGATTGAAGCGCTATCGGTATTAAAAAATCACTTTGGCGAACGTTTGACCAGTTTTGAATTGATCAGTGATGATGCATTAAAATTATCCGCCCGTTACAGTCAGCAAACTCTGCCCACACAGGCCGCATGGCATGTCTTACTGGAATTGACTGACAGTATGTCAAAGGTTGATCTGAGCGAATCTTTGTATGCCTTACTGGATCAGCACCAATGGCTGAATACCGTCATTGCCCAGTCTGAAACCGACCGGCAACATTTATGGACACTGCGAGAAAACATTTCCGCTGCCCAGCGTCAGCTTGGCGCCAGTATTAAGCATGATATTGCCATGCCCATTACCCATATTGCCGACTTTCTGGCGGTCACCGAACAACAACTGACGGCAGCCTTTCCAGAAGCCAGACTGGTGGTATTCGGCCATCTGGGTGATGGCAGCCTGCATTACAACGTATTTATGGGTTCAGTATTGAGTAATGACGTCTATCAATATGAAGCGGCGATTAATCAACTGGTGTATCAGCAAGTTTTAAACCATCAGGGCACCATTGCCGCTGAACATGGCATCGGTCAGTTAAAAACCCATTGGTTACCATTACTGCGCAGCAAGGCCGAACTTCAGTGGATGCAGCAACAAAAGCAGCAATTAGACCCCAAAGGTATTCTCAATATCGGTAAAGTGCTGCCCGCCATATCATGATATAGTTATCCCTCTTTTGTATCGGCCAACCATGATTAATGAATAAAACCGAAGTCATTCTATACACTGACGGCGCTTGTAAAGGCAATCCTGGCGTGGGTGGCTGGGGCGCCTTATTACTGTCGGGACAGCACCGCAAGGAATTGTATGGCGGTGAGCAACATACCACCAATAACCGCATGGAATTAACCGCCGTGATCAAAGGTCTGGCTGCACTAAAGCGCCCCTGCAAAGTACAGTTACATATTGACTCAAAATACGTCATGCAAGGCATGACCGAATGGATAGAAGGCTGGAAACGGAATAACTGGCACACCGCCGCCAGAAAACCGGTGAAAAATGTTGACCTGTGGCAAGCATTGGATCAGGAAATCCAGCGGCATGACATACAATGGCACTGGGTTAAAGGCCATGCCGGTGATGCAGGCAATGAACGCGCCGATGCACTGGCCAATCTGGGGGTGGATTCGATCAGACAACAATTAGCTCAATAGATCATCCAGTACGCCACATAACCTCAAACCAGCACCGCACCACCCTGCCTTACTGCTGACGATGATTTAATCCATCTGGCTATATTCAGACCGAAACATGTTGTTGATGTATAGGCAGTGGTTAAGAAACAGAAATGATACAAGCAAACTGTCTGCTGACTGATTGCCATGATTGTAAGGCCAATTATTTTGTATGGTTTTTTTATACCTTCAAAAATTTGCCGGTTTTGCAGATCATCTCTGTCTAAACCATACAAAACCGAATCAGACATCCCTAATTTGCCGCTATGCCATCAGGCAAAGCCTCATTACTTTGTACCACAGGCATTATGAATTATGTATAATCATGCTGAAACATCTCAGTCAGCCAGAAATTGATTTACATTTCATATCCATAAAACCAACCAGACAATACTATCGCCATAAAATTATTCAACCATCAATAAACCCGTATTTATACCAGCTAAAACTTGAATGGATTTTGGCTGACCATAATTCATTCATCGTCATGGTGGCTCAATATCCATCAAAAAAATGGTCGATTTATTGATATTGCATTAAATCAATCATACCCAGACATTAAGCAGTTTTCATTAAAACTGGCACTGCCATAACACCTGCCAGATTGATTTGATTATGCCTGCCTTGTCTGTAAGTTTTGCCAATCATCGCTTGCCCTACTGTATTGAAATTTTATCAGCGTGATTGAATGATTTGTTTTATTACCCGAAATACCGCTAGCTGCATACTCAGATAAACGTCAGTACCATCACAGGTAACACATAAAAAAACCAGATACGGCAAACCGTATCTGGTTCATTCAGCTTAAGGCTTAAAACGACATTACATCATGCCGCCCATACCGCCCATGCCACCCATACCGCCCATGTCAGGTGCAGCAGGTTTGTCTTCCGGCAATTCAGAAACCATACAATCGGTGGTCAGCATCAGACCGGCAATAGAAGCCGCATGCTGTAAAGCAGTACGGGTTACTTTAGCAGGATCCAATACACCCATTTCGATCATATCGCCATATTCACCGCTACCAGCGTTGTAACCGTAGTTGTCTTTGCCTTCCAGCACTTTATTGATCACCACGCTTGGCTCACCACCGGCATTGGCTACGATCTGGCGCAAAGGTGCTTCAACAGCTTTCAATACGATCTTCACACCAGCTTCCTGATCGGCATTATCACCTTTCAGAGACTGGATAGAAGCACGGGCACGCAATAAGGCAACGCCACCGCCGGCAACCACACCTTCTTCAACCGCAGCACGAGTCGCATGCAATGCATCATCAACACGGTCTTTTTTCTCTTTCATTTCAACTTCAGTCGCAGCACCTACCTTAATCACAGCCACACCGCCGGCCAGTTTGGCCACGCGTTCCTGTAATTTTTCTTTGTCGTAGTCGCTGGTTGCAGTATCAATCTGTTTGCGGATTTCAGCAACACGGGCTTCAACATTGGCTTTGTCACCCAAACCATCAATAATGGTGGTATTTTCTTTACCCACTTCAACACGTTTGGCCTGACCCAGATCTTCCAGAGTCACTTTTTCCAAAGATAAGCCCACTTCTTCGGCAATCACAGTACCGCCGGTCAGAATGGCAATATCCTGCAACATGGCTTTACGGCGATCACCGAAACCAGGCGCTTTAACCGCAACGGTTTTCAGAATACCGCGGATATTATTCACTACCAAAGTAGCCAGTGCTTCGCCTTCCACATCTTCAGCGATGATCAGCAACGGACGGCTGGTTTTAGCCACTTGTTCCAATACAGGCAACAAATCGCGGATATTGCTGATTTTTTTATCAAACAACAAAATGTATGGGCTGTCCATACCGGCAATCTGTTTTTCGGCATCAGTCACAAAGTAAGGAGACAGGTAGCCGCGGTCAAACTGCATACCTTTCACTACTTCAACTTCATTTTCCAATGATTTACCGTCTTCAACAGTGATCACGCCTTCTTTGCCTACTTCATTCATGGCTTTGGCAATGATTTCACCGATAGATTCATCGGCATTGGCTGAAATAGAAGCCACCTGAGAAATTTCTTTGGATTTTTCCGGAACTGGTTTGGAGATTTTTTTCAATTCAGCCACAACAGCATCAACGGCTTTATCAATACCGCGTTTCAGATCCATCGGATTCATGCCGGCAGTCACGTATTTCATGCCTTCAGCCACAATGGCCTGTGCCAGCACGGTTGCTGTGGTGGTACCATCACCGGCCACATCATTGGTTTTAGAAGCCACTTCTTTAACCAGTTGCGCGCCCATGTTTTCGAATTTGTCTTTCAATTCGATTTCTTTGGCCACAGATACACCATCTTTAGTGATCTGCGGGCCGCCAAAAGAGCGATCCAGCAGGACATTACGGCCTTTAGGGCCCAAAGTTACTTTAACGGCATCAGCCAGTACATTAACACCTGCCACCATTTTCTGGCGTGCGTCATCACCAAATTTCACGTCTTTTGCTGTCATTTGAAACTCCTAATGATTAAATTCTGTACTATCTACACAATAAATTTTCAGTTTTCACTGATCGGATAGGGCTATAACATTACTCAACGATACCGAAGATGTCTTCTTCGCGCATAACCAATAATTCTTCGCCGTCTACTTTAACCGTCTGACCGCTGTATTTACCGAAGATGACTTTGTCACCTACTTTAACATCCACTTCCTGGCGGGTACCATTATCCATTAATTTACCTTTACCCACCGCCAGCACTTCACCCATATCAGGTTTTTCAGCAGCAGAACCCGGCAATACGATACCAGAAGCTGTTTTTTCCTCAGCTTCAAGACGTTTTACGACAACACGGTCATTTAAAGGACGAATAGCCATATTTTATCTCCACATCATTGTGCATGTGCACGTTTAAGTTGGTTGAACACAATCCCGTTAATGCAACGGAACAAGTAAACTTCTGTCGAGGCTAATGTAAGGCTGTACTGCTACAATTCAAGAGGCGGGCACCAAATTTTTTTACTTATTGGCCTCAATAGTTAGCATTCAGGCTGGCTATTTTTTCACTTGAATGCCATCATATTTTGTCGGATAAAAACCAAGAAACAACCATCAGAATGTAAGCCATCATCACCCCGGACAGATCATTCATTCTGATTAAATCAGATTTAAACTGCTTAATACATTCATCAATCATACGATTTTAAATACAAGGATTGTCATATACCATTTCTTATCGCTGCTGCCCTATAGCCATACTGACCGGAATAAAAATACAGCCATGAGACATCAGAAAACCATTTATTGGCTATGCGGTAAATTATTCTAAAAATATCCGCGGTGATAAAAAGCCTCTATCAACCATAATTTAAAATAATGACTTTGCCGTGAAAATAATCAGACTATCGCTTAAAAGAGGCCATAATCTGCTGGAGAAAGAAAGACATTCCTGTGACTGAATGAGCAAAACCTCGTTAATCAGCTATCTAAACAACTTATAAATATCAAAATATCATGGATTATATGATTGATTGATTGATTTAAACCCATCATCAACATGATCATCAAAAAAGTGTATTCATGCCAGCAAAGTAACACATTAAGCTGCGCACGCCCAGACAACAGTGTTCATTTAACCAGACCAAACCTATCTATTCAGGTTTTAAATGGCAGATCATCCATATAAGGCAACCAGCCATCAGGGATGGCCAGATCTGTATCTACTGCAATATTAATCACTGCAATACAGCAGTCATGTTCATCACACACAATGGGCCAGATCAGGCGCATAAAAGCAGGGATTTTACAACTTTGCAGTAATTTTTTAACGTTTTTATGCCCACCTTGCAACCGGATACGATCCTGTGATTTGACACAACGAACCGTATATTTCTCTGATAAACGATCAGCCAGACCCAATGCATGACGAATCCACCGTATCTCTTGATTGGCCACCAAGGTAGTGATCGCCGCGGGCATATGCGCCAGCCACGGCCATTGTCGTACCCGATCAGACCAACATGGCCACAAAATATCATCATAATAAATGGCCTTACCCTGAGGTAAAGACCATTGTGCCGGCTGATCCAGTAATAATTGCTCGGCAAATGCCTGAATAGAGACACTTCTCGGACTGCCCAATTGATGCTGACGGGCAAACTGATGTAATTGCTGCCGTTGCCGTGCCGGACTCAGCTGACGCCAGATACTGACTTGAAACCGGCTGGTAGCGGCATGTATCTGCTGCCAGTCTGCCAGAATCACTTCATCCAGCAAGCTCAATTCATCCTGCAAACGCGCTACTGTGGCTTGAAGATGCTGATCCAGTGCCGGCTGCCGTTCGCGCCAGGGTGGTAAACCATACAAACGCAGCCAGTTACGTAAAAAATAGCCATCGGCATTGCTGTCGTCTTCAATGTGTTTCAAGTCAAATTGATCAGCATAATTTTGTAATATCTGACGCGAAAAAGGCAATAACGGACGCCATAAAACGGTCTGATCATTCAAAGGCCGCTGCACAGGCATGGCAGCCAGTGCCCGCAAGCCACCACCGCGTAAAGCAGCCAGAAAAAATGTTTCAACCTGATCATCAGCATGATGCGCCAAGGCAATCACCTCAGCCTGGCTGCGGGCATATACCTGATAACGCGCAGTCCGCGCCGCAGCCTCGATGCCCTGAGTTTTTGCCTCTACACTGACCTTTTCCGCATGAAGCGGTACTTGCCATTGCTGGCACAATTGCTGGCAGAAATTAAGCCAGGTATCGGCATGGCGACTTAAACCATGATGCACATGAATGGCCGATAATTGAATGGATAAACGATTGCGCAACTGAACCAGAATATGCAGCAATACCACTGAATCCAGTCCGCCGCTTAGACCGACCGATAAATGACAACGGCCAGCCCCCATGGCTGGCCATTGCTGTGCCACCTGCTCGATTAAGCCGGCAGTGGTATTACTTATCGTGGAACTGACCATAATTCATTAAACGATCAAAGCGGCGGGTCAGTAAATCAGCCAGCGGCATACTTTGCGCCTCATGTAGCTGACGTTGTAAAACGGTTTGTACCCGCTGCATGATTTCTGGATAATTACGGTGTGCACCGCCCAAAGGCTCCTCAATCACGGTATCAATCAATTTCAAATCGTGCAGCCGTTTGGCTGTAATACCCAAAGCCTGAGCCGCCTCCGGTGCTTTCTCAGCAGTTTTCCATAAAATGGAGGCACAGCCCTCAGGAGAAATTACTGAATAGGTTGAATATTGCAGCATATTGACATAGTCACCCACTGCAATAGCCAGCGCTCCGCCGGAACCGCCTTCACCAATCACCGTACAGATAACCGGCACCCGCAACCGCGCCAGTTCGTATAAATTATAGCCAATGGCCTCAGACTGGCCGCGCTCTTCCGCACCAATGCCCGGATAAGCCCCCGGCGTATCAATAAAAGTTAATAACGGAATCTGAAATTTTTCCGCCAGTTTCATCAAACGCAGGGCTTTACGATAGCCTTCGGGTTTGGGCATACCAAAATTGCGGCGGATTTTTTCTTTGGTATCGCGCCCTTTCTGGTGACCAATCACCATGACGCTTTCACCATGAAAGCGTGCCAGGCCGCCGACGATAGCAGCATCATCAGCAAAGGCACGATCACCGTGCAACTCTTCAAAATCAGTGCACAGTGCATCAATATAATCAAGGGTATAAGGCCGCTGGGCATGCCGCGACACTTGTGATACCTGTACCGGTGTCAGTTTAGAAAAAAGATTTTTAGTTAAATCATCACTTTTCTTTTTTAAGCGGGTAATTTCTTCGGAAATATCCACGGCTGAATCGTCCTGCACAAAACGTAATTCATCAATTTTCTGTATTAATTCAGCAATAGGTTGTTCAAAATCCAAAAAAATCTGTTTCATTGTATGGTTTCCAAAAAAGCCAGTGGCAGCTATCATACGCGAAGAAATGACCTGATGCAGCATTAACCGTAAAAAAATCCGGCCAGAATGGTTGAATTCATGTATTTCTTTACTGCTCCCGCACAATATCTATGCGATAAGAGTAAGTGTTGATTTTACTGAATATTGAATGTCTTAAATATATTACTTCATAATAAAATGAATTAAAACACATCATCGTCATTTAAGACTTTGGCACTATTCATATTCAATCACGGATAGTCGGGTTGACATGACCTGCACAACAATATTTATTGTTATTTATATCGACAGGTATCTGAAATCAGAATCAAATGCCGGAGTGATTCAAACCGTTATTCCACACTATGTCAGATCAGTTTTTCCTGCTTTTCATTCTGTTTTAACCCATAAATCCGCCCGAATTATGGCACATACACAACAAAACACACTGAATCACTTGCCAAGACAGCGAATTCCCTACTAAAATTAGCGGTTTTCTGTTATCTATTACAGACAGATTACTTCGATTTTAATTTAAGGAATACATAATGGTCGTTATTCGTTTGGCTCGCGGTGGTTCAAAACATCGTCCTTTTTTTCATGTTGTGGTTACTGATTCACACAATCGCCGTGATGGCCGCTTTATTGAACGTGTTGGCTTTTACAATCCGGTGGCCAATGAAAAACAGGAACGTATCCGCCTGAATGCTGATCGCTTAAACTATTGGACAAGCAAAGGTGCGCAAGTCAGCGATGCGGTAAATAAGCTGATCAAAGAGCAGAAAGTTGCTGCCTGATCGTTACACTGACTGATACCAAAACCAATGAGTACAACGCAACCACAATGGGTGGGCATGGGCTACATCAAAGGTGTATTCGGTGTTAAGGGCTGGGTGAAAGTCCATACCAGCACTGAATATACTGATGGTCTGCTGGACTATCCGCAATGGCGTCTTTGTAAAGATAAAGATGTACAAACGGTGACTGTGGCAGAAAGCAAAATCAATGGCAATGAATTGCTGGTCAGATTTGCAGGCATTGATGACCGTGATCAGGCCGCATTATTGCGTGGTTATACCATAGAAATTGATCGGGCTGAATTTGCAAAAGCAGAAGACAACGAATATTACTGGACTGATCTTATCGGCTTAGACGTTGTCAATCAACAACAGATCAATTTAGGTACGGTCAGCTCGCTGATGGAAAGTGGTGCTCATGATATTCTGGTGGTAGACGGAACCTTCGGACGTAAACTGATTCCTTTCGTGGCTGCGTTCATTCATGAAATCAGTCTGGATCAAAAGCAGATTCTGGTTGACTGGGATAGTGATTACTGATGTATATTCAGGCCATTACCCTGTTTCCGGAAATGTTTGCGGCACTGACTGAATATGGCGTTACCGGCCGAGCCAGACAACACGGTTTATGGCGTTTTGATGCGCTTAATCCGCGCGAGTTTGCTGATAATCCCTTAGGCTATATTGATGATCGCCCTTTTGGCGGCGGCCCCGGCATGATCATGATGGCACCGCCTTTACAGGCAGCCATTGATAATGCCAAAAAGGCCTGTCCTGATGGTCGTCTGATTTACATGAGTCCGCAAGGTACACCGCTGACGCACACACGCGTTAGCCAGCTGGCTCAGGAATCCGGACTGATTGTCTTGTGTGGCCGTTATGAAGGGATTGACGAACGTATCCTGATGGGTAATGACATTGAGGAAATCAGCATAGGTGACTTTGTGGTTTCCGGTGGCGAATTGCCAGCCATGATGTTAATCGACGCAGTATTGCGTTTATTGCCAGACGTGCTTGGTGATGACCGGTCTGCCCAGCAGGATTCTTTTGTTGATGGTTTACTGGATTGCCCGCATTATACCCGGCCGATACAGTTTAATCAGATGGTGGTCCCTGAAGTATTGCGCAGTGGTCATCATGCTTTGATTGCGCAATGGCGGTTAGCCCAATCGCTCAAGCGCACACTAACGCGGCGTCCTGATTTACTCAAAGGACACGCATTTACCCCACAGGAATCCCGACTCTTGCAGGAAATTCAGCAAGAGCAACAGGATATCCCATTATAATTTAGGAATAAATCATGAATTTGATTCAACAGTTAGAGCAAGAAGAAATTGCTCGTTTAAATAAAGAAATCCCGTCATTTGCTCCTGGCGACACGGTAGTGGTTTCTGTTCGCGTGACAGAGGGTACCCGTACCCGTTTGCAGGCTTATGAAGGCATCGTGATTGCACGCCGCAACCGTGGTTTAAACAGTAACTTCATCGTACGCAAAATTTCCAGCGGTGAAGGCGTAGAGCGTACTTTCCAATTGTATTCACCCAGTGTTGAAAAAATCGAAGTAAAACGTCGTGGTGATGTACGCCGTGCTAAATTGTACTACTTACGCGGTCTGACCGGTAAAGCAGCACGTATTCGTGAAAAACTGCCGGCTCGTAAAGCCTGATTACTGTTGTAACCATTAATCCTGGCCGAATCTGATGATTCGGCTTTTTTTATATCTTTAGCCAGACAGTATAAATCTGGTTTTAAATCATCTAGGGCTGACTTCTGTCACATTGCCTGCATGTACTCAAAATCTACTTTACGCTATTGGAGTTTATATAAAATAATAAAATCCGGCGATTTTATTACAGCCATTTTCATTATGACCAATAACAATGTTAGAATCAGCCGGTTTTCCCTCTTCTGAACATAGTTGCATTTATCCAAGGACATGAAATGAAGCCCTCTCTAAGTTATCGCGATGCCGGTGTGGATATTCAGGCTGGTGACGCATTGGTTGAAAACATTAAGCCTTTTGCTAAAAAAACCATGCGTCCGGAGGTATTAGGACAGCTGGGCGGATTTGGTGCATTGGTAGAAATCAGTAAAAAGTATCAGAATCCGGTTTTGGTTGCAGGTACAGATGGTGTAGGTACTAAATTAAAACTGGCTTTCGAATGGAACTGGCACCATACCATCGGTATTGATCTGGTGGCCATGAGCGTGAATGATATTCTGGTACAAGGTGCCGAACCGCTGTTTTTTCTGGATTACTTTGCCTGTGGCAAACTCAATGTCGAGCAGGCCACTGAAGTGATTAAAGGCATTGCCGCCGGTTGCGAACAATCCGGTTGCGCCCTCATTGGCGGTGAAACGGCCGAGATGCCGGGCATGTATCCGGTAGGTGAATACGATCTGGCCGGCTTTGCTGTGGGTGTGGTGGAAAAAGACCATATCATTACCGGCCAAAATATTCAGGCAGGCGATGTTATCCTGGGCTTAGCCTCCAATGGCATTCATTCCAATGGTTATTCTTTGGTACGCCGTATTATTGAAGAGCAACAGCCTGATCTGGACGAAAAACTCACCACCAGCCAGACATTGCGCGAAGCGCTCATGGCACCTACCCGGCTCTATGTTAAACCCATCCTAGCGACACTGGCACAATTTCAGATTAAAGGCATGGCACATATTACTGGCGGCGGTTTAACTGAGAATATTCCGCGGATTTTACCGCAAAATACAGTTGCCCAGCTAAGTGCACAGGCATGGCCATTACCTGAGCTTTTTCAATGGCTGCGTGATGCCGGCCAGCTTTCGATGCCCGAGATGTATCGTACTTTCAATTGCGGTATTGGTATGGTGGTGATTGTAGCGGCAAAAGAAGTTGCGGCCATCAGCGCCTTACTGACGCAGCAAGGGGAGACTGTCTATCAGCTCGGGCACATACGCGAGCGCCAATCAGACGAACATCAGACACAAATTCACTGATCATCAAGGTGCCAATCAATATATCCAGATATCTGGAAAATATTCATTGGCACTGATTTTTTAAACAATACTATTTATTTATTATCAGCTACCATCAATCAGCTGATTTCGTGTTTGCACCTGAATATACAAAGATACAAGACCAGACAGCTTATTTTATCTAGGTGGCTTAGCCAATAACGCAGGCAACAGACGCTCAATCCATTGCTTTAATACCATCAGTTTGCCATGAAAAAAATGACTGGCGGCCGGTACCACCATAATTGGCAATTCTTGTGGTGTTGCCCAATCCAATGCATTGTGTAACGGGATAATTTCATCTTTTTCGCCGTGAAACACCAGGGTATTGGCCGGATCATAGGCTTCAGGTGCGGCTATTTTATATTTACCCAAGGCAGGTGCCATCAACAGTAAGACATCTGGCCGGCAGGTTCGGGCAGCGAATAAGGCCACATAGCCGCCAAAGGAAAAACCGGATAAAACCAATTGAGCTGCATCCGGATGCTGCTGCCGGGCAAAATCAATCACGGCCAGACAATCGGCCACTTCACCCCGTCCATAGTCATGCTGTCCTTCACTGTGCCCTACGCCGCGCAGATTAGGTAAATAACAATGAAAGCCCAAATCAGCTAATGCCTTAGCTGCAATCTGCACCACTTTATTGGTATTCAGTCCACCTTGCAATGGATTAGGATGATTGATCACTGCCACCCCGCAAGCCGGACTTTGTGGCGGATAATACAAAGTTTCCAACTGACCAACCGGCCCTTTAATCCAGACCAATGTCTGTTTGTGATTCAGCATGATGATCCTTTCTGTATCGAAAGCTCAGTTATGGCTTGATTAATAATCGCGCTACGACCCGATCATTGGCCAAATCCTCTTCCAGAATTTCCTGTAAATCGGCATCATTGGCATAGGTATACCAGCGCCCCTGCGGATACAACACCATTACAGGCCCTTCATCGCAGCGCCCCAGACAACCGGCCTGACTGATGCGCAGTTTACCTTTGCCCATCAGGCCCATTTTCTTGGCATGTCCTTTCAAATAATCCAGTGCATGTGCCCCCATATCATGATCGCCGCAACTTTTGCGGCAGGGGTTGTTACGCTGGTTGGTACAGATAAATAAATGTTTTGCAAAATACATGTTTTTTCCCTGCAAATAATGCTTTTTGTCTGAATAACGGCCTGATTGGCCATTTAGTTCATTCAGCCAAAATCAAGCATGTGTTTATTATGGTGCTGCTGTTTTCTGATTGCTGCCAGCATGGCAGGCAGATCCAGACCAAACTGTATGGCTCGCTTTTGTGCCCGTTGTTTCAGTTTTTCCCAGTCTCGCACAAGTGGCATACACCGAAAAGCCAGAACAGCGACATTACCATGGGTTTCGGCCGGTACCATCACTACCCGATTCTGAAATACTTGGCGTAAACGCCGCACAAAAGTTTGAAACCGTTTATCACCCTGCCACCAGTTAGTGACAAAAATACCTTGCTCAGTCAGGGCAGTATAGCAGTCGGCGAAAAAGGGCTCATTGACCATGCTGTCAATAATCTGTTCACCATCAAAACCATCGACCAATACAATGTCGGTCTGCTCTTTTAAGACTTTGATGTATTCTGCACCATCATCTTCAATCACTTCGAAACGGTCATTTTCAAAGGGTAATTCAAACATACTGCGGGCAATATGGATAACTTGCGGGTTAATTTCCACCGCTGTCTGTCTGGTTTCAGGCAGATAACAATCAATCCAGCGGGCAAATGATCCTCCGCCCAGACCAATCTGGGTAATGTGCTGCGGCAATTCATCCACAAACAGTAACCAGGCCATCATGGCACGACTATAGGCCAATACCAATTGTGCCGGGTCATCCACATTCATGGAACTTTGGATGGTCGGGCTGCCCAAATGCAGTGAACGAATATTCCCTGATTCAGACAAGCCTACTTCGGGTAATTCATAACGAGCCGGTCGCAAACGACGATAAGGATGTTGAGGCATAGGGATTCCATCGCATAGTCTGATGAACTGATTTTCAGTGCCAATGATCAGACTGTTTTTTTAAATATAAACGACATGGCCATTGACGACGCAAAAAGATGAGCCTCGGCAGTCAAAATAACTTATCCTTGATTCTGGTCAGTCAGAAGCGCTAGCGCTTCACGATATTTATTTTGTGTCTGCCGCAATACATCAGCAGGAACAACGGGCGCCGGAGGCTGTTTATTCCAGCCGCTGCTACTTAACCAGTCACGGATAAACTGTTTATCAAAAGATGGCGGATTATGGCCGATCTGATACTGGTCTGATGCCCAGAACCGACTTGAATCCGGCGTCAGCACTTCATCCATCAATGTCAGCGTACCGTCTTCATCCAGTCCGAATTCAAATTTGGTATCGGCAATAATAATGCCCTTCTGATAGGCATAATCAGCCGCTTCCTGATACAAACGAATGGCTTTGGCCTCTACTTCTTGCAACATGTCGGTACCGATCAGCTCAGCACACTGGGTTAAAGTAATGTTTTCATCATGGTCTCCCACTGCGGCTTTACTGGACGGCGTAAAAATAGCCTGCGGCAATTTCTGCGCCAGTTGCATGCCTTTGGGTAAAGTGATGCCACATATCTGCCCGCTACGCTGATAATCCTGCCAGCCGCTACCGGCCAGATAACCTCTGACAATCGCTTCGATTTTCAGCGGTACCAGTTTTTTAACCACCATGGATCGGCCGGCAAAAATACTGGCCTGTGTCTCAGGTAAAACATCGGTGACTTCCTCACCGGTAAGGTGGTTAGGCATGATGTGTTGTAATTTCCGAAACCAGAATAATGCCATCTGCGTCAGTATTTTGCCTTTATCGGCAATGGGCTCGGGGAGAACCACATCAAATGCTGATAGGCGATCTGAAGCAACCATCAACATGCGTTTGGCATCCAGTTCGTATAAATCCCGTACTTTACCAGAATAAATTTTCTTCAATGTCTGCGTGCTCATGCTTTTCTTTCGATGACTGGTGCTACTTTCACATTACGATTTTGCAAAATCAAATACCTGTGATAAGGTATTCACTTGAGACAGAAATGAATAGCAAGCTTTATTTTAACTGATATTCAGCCGTAAAAGTCAGTTTAGTCATTAAAATACACCACTGTTATGCTTTTCTGCCTGAATCAATGTCTTTAACGTTCTCATCTCACATTAAGGAGCTTCACATGGCTAATTATGATACTCAGAAAAAACAATTGATGAATGAAGTCCGTTCAGTATTGAATGAAGTTGAAGACCTTTATTCTTCTTCAATTGATAATGGTTCTGAACAGAGCAAAGAATTAAAAGAACGCTTTATGGAAAAATTGAATCAGACCAAAGGTAAATTGCGCGAAGTGGAAAGCAGCGTGGTGGATACCGCACGCGCCACAGTAGAACGCACCGATGAACTGGTACGCGAAAAACCTTACTATGCAGTAGGTATTGCTGCACTCACTGGTCTGGTTGCCGGCTTACTGATTGGTCATTGCCGCCGTTAAATCCCGGTGTAGGTTCTTATCCGCTTGCCTGCTCAGATGGCCTCAGCTGAGACCATCTGTCAGCCTTTCTCAGGTTTCATACGGACTCAAACATGAGTATAGGTAATTTTATTACAGAAATACGTCAGCTCAGGCATTGGTTTGGCTATGGTGCTGAATTACTCTGGATACGTGTGCGCTTGCTACGGTTGGATGTGGTAGAACAAATTCGCAGTGTTGTATTATTGATAGCGGCCACACTCGGCGCATGTATGGTATTTTTTCTCGGCATCATCAGCCTATTGTTTGCACTCAATAGCCTCTTATCCGAGACGGCCAGAATCTGGACATTCAGTGGTCTGGCTATTGGCTTTTTACTGGTCTTATTGATTTTAATCGTGTGTATGATCAAACTATGGCGTAAGCAAGGCCGTTTTATGGAAGAAACACTGGAAGCCATGCATGACGATTTCAGTTATCTGCATCAACGCCCTTTACCACGGGAGAAACATCATGACTGACAAGCATGCCGCTTCTTTGGCAGAACAACGCGAGCTGCTTAACTTGCATGCAGACAGCCTGCGCCTGAAAATCATGGCCGCCCAGATGAAAGCCCGTCATGTTGCGCCGAAGTCATCTTCATTACACTGGGGCTTAATTTTGGCGTTACTGGACATGCTGCCTTTAAGTGGCTTAGTCATGAAATTAAGCCGCAAATCCAAAAAAGGACGCAATAAGCTGTTACTGGCTGGTTTGTCTTTAGGAATGATGTGGCTGACACAGAAATTTAAATCGCCCGCAACCAAACGCTGATTGATATATTACCGCTCTACCGTGTCCGATCAATCTGATGGTATAATACATAATACAAAACATTTTTATATCTTTGCTGATATTAAACTAATAAGGCGTTGATCAAATCAACGCCTTATTTTATTTAAACCAGACTAATCTTTTAAAAGCGTCTTAAACGCCACGCAATAAATCATTCACACTGGTCTTGGCACGGGTTTTGGCGTCCACTTTTTTCACAATCACCGCACAATACAGACTATGGCTGCCATCTTTGGCTGGTAAACTGCCCGATACCACCACCGAGCCGGCTGGCACACGGCCATAGCTGATCTCTCCTGTTTCCCGGTCATAAATTTTGGTAGACTGGCCAATGTAAACTCCCATTGAAATCACACTGCCTTCTTCGACAATCACGCCTTCCACGATTTCTGAACGGGCACCAATAAAGCAATGATCCTCAATGATGGTTGGTGCGGCCTGCAAAGGTTCCAATACCCCGCCAATACCTACGCCACCGCTTAAATGCACATGCCGACCCACCTGCGCACAAGAACCAACGGTTGCCCAGGTATCCACCATAGTACCTTCACCCACATAAGCACCGATATTAACGAATGATGGCATCAATACTACATTACGGTCGATAAAACTGCCGCGCCGCACCACAGCGCCTGGAACGGCGCGAAAACCGGCAGCCTGAAAATCGGCAGCCTGCCATTGCGCAAATTTAGTCGGCACTTTATCAAAATAATGATTTACGCCATCATCAGCCAATGCGTTGTCTTCAATCCGGAAAGACAACAAGACTGCTTTTTTAATCCATTCATTGACCTGCCATTGTGCTGCTTTTTTTTCTGCTACGCGCAATTGTCCCTGATCAAGCTGATGCAAAGTTTCCAAAATGGCTTCTTTGACTTCAGGCGATACGGAAGCCGGCGTTATATCCGCACGCGTTTCAAAAGCCGTTTCAATAATTTGCTGTAAAGACATAAGATATATCCTGATATTTGATAAATAAAATTCAAACTGGCCACATCAGTGATGGCTGATTAACCTTCACATCAAGCATAAAAACAATATTCTACTGAAATGAATTCACTTTTTTGCAACATCACCACCGATTCACTGAATAAATAGTCTATCCATGATGAAAACATCAGCCAATACCATCAGCATGATTTTAATGCTGCTCAAATTGCTGACATTCTGTACACACCCCATACATGTATAAAGCATGATCAACAATGCGATAACCATTTTCCTTGGCAATACTTTTTTGCAAATCTTCAATCTGTTCACTGCAAAATTCAGTCACCCGCCCGCACTTGATACAGACGATATGATCATGATGGCCGCCGCGATTTAATTCATATACGGCTTTTCCTGTCTCAAAATGATGGCGCAATAAAATATTGGCCTGCTCAAACTGGGTTAATACCCGGTAAATGGTGGCTACCCCGATTTCAACATTCTCATCCAGTAACAGACGGTAGACGTCTTCAGCACTCAGGTGCTGCTCTGGGCGGGCTTCAAATAATTCCAGAATTTTTAAACGCGGACCAGTCACTTTCAGACCGTTATCCTTCAGTTGTGCTACATTATTATCCATAGTTGTTTCACCGCTGTTGGTTAATAATCGCTATAATACGCATTTTTACGGCAATTGCCCACTGGCCGGATCAAATAACAATTAGTATCCGTTTTATTGATATTTCGGCCAAAAAATTTGAGGTTTCCGCATGAAAAAATTTTATTGTTTACTGGCAGCAGCCGTATTAAGTCTTAACGCCTGCTCCTTTGCAGACATTTCCCGTATTCCCTCTTATAAACTGGAAATTGTTCAGGGCAATGATCTGGATGCACAAGCCATCAGACAGCTACAGGCCGGAATGAGCCGGGAACAAGTACAAATGCTGCTGGGTACACCATTATTACAAGACCCGTTTCATGCCAATCGCTGGGATTATATATTTGTGGTCAATCGTGATGGCATGACACAAGAGAATAAATCATTAACCTTATATTTCAATGATCAGGATCAGCTTATCCGTACTGAAGGAGATGCGCTGAACGAGGCCGGTAAAGTTGTCGCCCAGCCTTTATGGCAGGTTAATCCATAAAAAGCGGAGTCATTTATATTTATGTCTGTTGCACAATTGAAAATTGCCATCGCGGGCGCCAACGGGCGCATGGGCAGAGCATTGGTTCAGGCCATCAGCCAGCGTCAGGACTGTATTTTAAGCGGCGCTTTAAGTCATGAAGGTTCTGACGCTATCGGGCTGGATGCCGGTTTTACCTCTGGCATTGAAACCGGTGTCAGCATTTGTCATGATCCGGAAAAAGTGCTGGATAACACGGATATACTGATTGATTTTACCCGGCCAGACAGCACACTAGCCTATCTGGATATCTGTACCCGTCTGGGTGTTAATTGTGTGATCGGCACTACGGGTCTGAATGAAGAGCAAATAAATCAGATGCATACTGCCGCTGAAAAAATCGGAATTGTGTTTGCACCCAATTTCAGCGTGGGGGTTAATCTGACTTTTGCCCTATTGGATACCGCTGCGCGGATATTGCGTGATGATTACGATATTGAAATTATTGAAGCTCATCATCGCCATAAAGTCGATGCGCCTTCTGGTACTGCCTTACACATGGGAGAAGTCATTGCCCACGCACTTGGTCGCGATCTGAAAAGTTGTGCTGTCTATGGCCGTAAAGGACACACTGGCGAACGGGATGCCCAGACCATCGGTTTTTCAACCATCCGTGCCGGTGATATTGTGGGTGAACATACCGCCATGTTTGCTACAGAAGGAGAACAGCTTGAGATCACGCATAAAGCATCTAACCGCGCCACCTTTGCTCAAGGCGCAGTGCGGTCTGCCTTATGGTTGAACCGCCATCGTGGTACAGGGTTATTTGATATGCAGGATGTTCTGGGGTTGAAATAACACGCCACTCCTATGACAAATATTGGGTAAACATCATGTATCTTTTACCAGCAATTCAAAATCAGCATCAGCAGCAATAGTAGACAGGGTTTTGCATATAAAGTGGTTTCTATGCTCTGAAATGGACTGGATGATTTTTCTGGTCTGTAGCCAGTTTAACCGGCTACAGACCGGTTATAGCCATTCCTCGATACTGACACCGGACAAACCTGTCGGGTCAACACTGATCTGATAATCACTAAAGGCAGTGGCCGGCGTACCACTGACACCATTCACTCTGGTCACCTTTACCGCATCAAATAATTTATGCGCTGGCTGGTCACCCAAAATATGCTGATGTTTGAATACAATCAGTCTGCGTGCCGACATTTCGCCCCTGCTGGCTGACCGGTCATGTTCAAACATCAGGCATAACGCTTGCTTCAATCGTCCTAAATCTGTGGCATCGAAACCGGTTTTCTCCGCCAGTTTGGCTGAAATAAAACCGTGCACACGATACAAAGCATACGGAATAATATATTTACGCCCCATGGTCTGTTCTTTTTCCCGATCACGCTCATTGGTCACAGCCATACGGGCAATCGTCACTTCCAATGGCATCACCACATCAATAGAACGGGCAAAATTCAATTGCACCGGACCGCGCACCTGACCACTATTAATACCTGTCGTCATGACAGCACCAAAGCAGCGCACATCAAAAAAATGCCGGCACATCCAGGCAGTAACTTGCTGCGCTTGTAATTCGTCTTTGGGCAGTTTTTTTACTTCAGGTTTAATGCCTAAAGCGTCATAAGCACGACGATTCTGCTCATTCAATAAACTTTTCTCTCGAATATAGATATCGCATCCTTCTTCATTTTCGAATGACAATGAAATAAAATTACGGATTTTGCGCTTCAGACAAACATCTGTTACCAATCCATGGCCTGTTTCAGGATCACGCCGCGGTAAATTGCCTGCATCCGGATCACCATTGGGATTACCATTGATTACATCAAAAAAATACACAAATTCATAACGATTTTTAATAGCCATAACTTACTCCTGAGAATAATTCATTACTGATAGAAAGATGACTTTGTCAATCGGCAGTCGCATAAGCTCGTCTTTGCTGGCCATAACCCAAGGTAAACTGCCCTTGTTCAATCAGATTTAAATGGGAGGGAAAAGGACAAGAAGCAGGTAAACGATCCAGCAGTTGCTTTAATAATAGCTCGCTGGCTTTTACTATTGAGCGATTAGAGGTTAAGGCCAGCCATTGCTGCTCGTACATATTCAGTAGTCGGGGAAAAATCAGGGCGGGTGTGGTACAAGCCATGCCATAATAGCGGTCTACAATATCGCTATATAATGGTTCTATTAACTGATGCTGCATGTGTGCCAGTACCGCAAACAAACGCCCTAAGAGATAAGCACATTGATGATTGCGTTTATCCAGTTTAATGGTGGTATTCTGTTTCATCAGCCCCAGGCGATGGCGACGTTGTAAAATAGCCTGAATCATAGAGAGGCGCAGTAAAGTCATTTTGCCTCTGCCCCGGTCAGCACCAATACGCGTCATTAACAAAGACAGTAATTCCATCGGATAAGGTTTATCAGTCAGTATGGCGGTGATCAGCTCACCAATGAATTTGGGCGACAGCAAATCTATCTGACCATACGGTGCAATTTCATACAATAACTGTCCAAAATAAAAATTGGTTTTTCTGGACATCGCCAATCCACCCAATTCTTGTTTATACTGCATCAAATGCTCTGCTATCTGACTGGCCGGCTCATCAATCCAGAATCGGACAGCCAGACGGGCAGCATTAGGTACCAATCCAAGCACACAAAAACGGGTTATATTGTGTTTTTTTGTGCTCTCAACAGTCTTTTTGTCTTGATCAGAAATTTCTTCTTCACCCACATTCATGATCTGTCTGAATAATATTTCTGCATTAGATACTGACTGGCTGCGTGTATCATGTGTCCAAAATACAATATTCAGATCAGAGAAATGGCAACATTGTTTATCCGTCTGGTTCAAAAGATAATTCAGTGCAGTGGTATACGCAAAAGCCGATTCAATCGCCACTGGGGCATTATGACCCTGTTTTTTACCATAAGAAGCAAAAGCATTCTGATTGAAAGAAATCATGGACACACCCAGACTGGAAGCACCATATACATGTTTTATGGGTGGATGCAGCATGGCCAAAGGGTTTGGCAAACCATCGGTCAGACAATTTATCCTGACCGGCTGCTGGCGTGCCAGATAACGCAGCCAGAGATCACGTGCCGCATGACGCTGATGAATATAGCCTTGATCTTCATCCAGCATAAACACCAGATTCATTGACACAATACAATTTTGTTGCGGCTCAGTCAGATCAGCAAACATGGCCGGCTGCCACTGTTGCAGAAATAAATAAACCGCGCGCAAACCTTGATCTATTTCATCTTTTAATAATTCAATATGATATTGTCTGAACGCATTGAATGGTTTTGACTGAATGGTAAAGCGGGGCTGATGTTCATCGGCCGGATCTTTAACCGCCTCTACACCCAATACATAAACCGATTTATCCCATAGAAAATTGGGTTGAATCCCTGAAGTACGTTTGACCGGCTGCGGAACAATCAGTCGTTTCGGTTTTAATTGATTTTTATTGTTGGTTAACATATGGCTGCGCACATCAACCAGTTTTCCCTCAGCTGATAAAACCAGAATCGCCCCGATATTTTCCTCACTGAATCCGTATAAAGGTATCTGGGCAGCAACCGCATCATCTGACGTTTGCAATAAAGATTGATAATACTGAATCAGGCGGGTCAATATCATGTTAAATCCCCATCTACCCACCCTGAAGGAACATTGATAATTCCGTTCTGTAATTTGGCATGATAAAAATGAGGGGTTGCATCGTTGGCAAAATCAATATCATGCAGCATCCAACCCAGATCCTGATTAGCCTCTTGCGCGGACAGATTGGAAATCGGCCAGACGCTGTCTTCATCCAGCCAGTTAAACCAGGCCGGAAATTCACGCATGCCCAAGCATGGCTGATGAAAACACTGTCCTTTCATGGCGCGGCGTTTAAAAATCTCCAGATGTTTTTTGATATTGTCATCCGGCCCTAACCTATCAGTCAGACGAACATGAGCCTCAATAATATAACTGACATTTTTTAAAACCATTGAGTATCGTTGCTGGCGGTCATCTTCAATATGGGTGCATAAATTATCCAGATGATGATTTCTGATGCTTTGTGCTGCATTTCTATAAGAAATTTTACTGCCCAGTTCGTTACGCTTAATTGATTCAAAACAGATAGGATTGAGAACATGAATTTTATCCACTACCCAGAAAATGGCCGGTTTCCAGTGTATGGCTTCTAAAATGCCTCTGGCTGCCGATGGTGTCAGTACATCATAGGATACCCGTTCAGCCTTCATTTCAGGTCTGGTAAAACAGGCATAATCGCCACCAACATGCAGACGCACTATATTACTCATTCATTAGTCCTTTCTCACCATTTAAACCATGGAATGTTGCTATTTATTTACTACTTGGTATTTTTAAAACATTAATCACAGCCACCCGCAGGGGTAGCTGTGATTAATGAGACCTACTGAATCATAGATATATGTTTCAATCCACAGTACGTAATGCCATAGACATGATGTACGATACTTAATATTGTTATCGGTGCCGATGAATGCTCACAGGCAATCAAGTAATTCATAAACCAATTAAAACATAATGTTTTCAATTGACTTATAGCCTCTATATCATATTAATTATTGATTAATATAAATATTATATTTGAATGAAATTCAGGATGCATGATTAAGTTCAACTACCCATTTATTAAAACAATATTTAACAAGATTTAATCTTACTGAATATATCAACTATATTCAAGTAAAAATTATAATTAACACTCTAATTTTTCTAATTTATATATCTATGGAAATATTAACAATTCATAAGACAATATATTTTGCTGATTTGATCAGCAAAATAAAAAGATAAAATTTCTTTATCATACGAAATAAATCATTGGATGACTCTCAATGCGATAATGTGCAATAAAAAATATATATCTTTGTTTTATTAATTATTTAAATTTAAAGGGTGTGATTTAAATTGAAATTTACCCAAATAAGATGATTATGTCAGAAACTGTTTTCAGGTAAATTAAAAAATGGAATGTCTTTTTCATTGAAAATTTATACATTCAATACATTTATTCAAATGGTATATAAAATATAAAAAATTGTCTTATTTTTGATCATAACCATCAAATAACATAAATGTAATAAAAATAATGTAAAATTAATAAAATGAAATCATTTATTGTTATGATTTTAGAATATTTAATGTTATCTATGGTTTAATCAAAACCACAAAATTCTGTCATAGGTTTAACAGAATAATAAAATTATTATTTTACAATAAATTATAGGACTATTAACCAGACTCTTCATCATCGCTGGTATAAAACAACTTAAATCTTATCTCTATCTAAATATTCAAATTATTGATATTTATGAAATTTATAGTAATGATATTTATTTTCACCAAAAAAATCTTCAATTCAAATCATTAAACATGATTATGTTATTCAATTTATTATTCAATATTTTAAAAAACTGACTTTACCTTTATTTCAAAAGCATAATCGTATCAGTCAGCAACTGCAACCACTATTGTTAACAAGGTCACCAGATCTGACGTCTTTAAATCAATATAATCCAAAGAAGAGCGATCTGGTAACAACATCATTGCGGTTTTAGCGTTGCCAGACACCAGACTGACCACCCTCTTTGCGTAAAAGCTCAATCGTTTCGATAACCATCGCCCGATCTACCGCCTTGAGCATATCGTAAATGGTCAGTAGTCCAACGCTGACCGCAGTCAGCGCCTCCATTTCAACGCCGGTCTGACCAACAGTTTCAGCCTGTGCCGTGAGCGTAATGCGTCGCTCAGCATCATCGGTGGCAAATTCAACGGACACATGGGTGAGCGCCACCAGATGGCACAGCGGAATCAATTGACTGGTCTGTTTTGATGCCTGAATGGCAGCAATACGCGCCACGGCCAGCACATCGCCTTTTTTACCAGAGCCAGACAATACTTTGTCATAGGCAAGCTGATTGACACAGATACTGCCTCTAGCCACGGCGATTCTTTTGGTATGGGCTTTGGCGCCGACATCCACCATGTGTGCCTGACCACGGGCATCAAAATGGGTTAATTCTGATTGTTTCATTGTATTTCACTGACAGCATAAAACAGCTATATTACAATATCCGTCTTTATTTTGCTAAAAACAGGACAATAAATGACTGCCTTAGCGCCATTGAAAGTAGGTCTGGTATCCATCAGTGATCGGGCATCGAAGGGCATTTATCAGGATCTGGGCTTACCGGGATTAAAAGACTGGTTAAGCCGGGCGGTATTAAATCCGCTAGACTATTATGAACATCTGATTGCCGATGAACAGCCCTTAATCGAAAGCACATTAAAGCAACTGGCAGATGTTGATCAGTGCCCGCTGATACTGACCACCGGCGGCACTGGCCCCTACTTACGCGATGTGACCCCCGAAGCCACGCTGGCGGTGGCTGACCGGGTGATCCCCGGGTTTGGTGAATTAATGCGCCAGATCAGCCTGCACTTTACCCCTACGGCCATTTTATCGCGTCAGGTAGGTGTTTTGCGTGGCCACAGCCTGATTCTGAATCTGCCCGGCAAACCCTCGTCTATTGCAGAAACACTGGGCGGCGTTAAGGATGAAGAGGGTCATACTGTGATTGCGGGTATTTTTGCCTCAGTACCGATTGCGGTTGATGCCGTGGGCGGCCCCTTAATACAGACTGATCAGACGTTTTCCCCTTCCGTGGCGCCTAAAAAATAACACCATCATTCTGGCTATTTCAAACCCATTGATTTAAACCGTATCGGAGGAGATATCTGTATCATGGATTCAGCATTACCACGCGCTAAGTCTGGCACTTATCAGGCATTTAAGAATGGTTTTATTGCCTGTATGCCCACTATTCTGGGCTATTGGTGTATTGGCTTTGCCTGTGGCGCTATCGGCATCATCAGTGGTTTTAGCTTAACAGCTGAAATGGCACTCACGGTTTTATTATATGCCGGCGGAGCACATTTTCTGTTTTATTCGCTTTGGCTGGCTGGTGCGGAAACCTTGGCCATTGTCAGCGGCGTTTTTCTGATTAATATCCGCTATGTATTGATGAGTTCTTATCTGGCCGGATTCTGTCAGGGTTCACCGTTATGGCAGCGGTTTATTCATGGTTCATTGCTGACTGATGAAACTTTTGGTGTGGCGGTACAACACGCCAGGACCGAGGGTAAACTGGAATTCTGGTGGTTGTTCGGGCTGAATCTATCGGCTTATCTTAACTGGATTATCGCCAATCTTATGGGTTGTCTGTTTGCGAAACTGATTCCGGTGACGTTGTCACAAGGATTGATGTTCAGCCTGACAGCGATGTTTATCGGCCTATTGACACTGAATTATTTCAGTAGCCAGTATAAAAAATATGAAATCATGGCCATCATTCTGGCTGCCCTTTTGTTCTGGCTTGCCCTGACCTTATTCAGTGCCAATATTTCATTACTGCTGGCGACCATCATTGCCACCAGCATCACCACTTATTTCTTTATGCTGCGGGCACGGGAGAATCGTTTATGATGGAACAGCGTCATTTATTACTTGTGATTCTTTTGTGTAGTGGCATCAGCTTCATACTCAGGGCAGCGCCGCTCATGCTGCTGGCCAACCGGCGTTTTCCGCCTTTGGTGAAAAACTGGTTGAGCTTTATTCCGTCAACCATTATTACTGCATTGATCATGAGCGAAATAGCCAGTCATCTGCATCAAAAGACAGAAATCTGGTGTATGCTGATCGCTACGCTGGTTTCCTTTATGGCCTGTTATTTCAGTCGCAGCCTGTTTCTTACGGTGGTGGTGGGTATGGCTGTTTACCTATGTAGCGGCTATCTGTTGTAATGCATTTTAAAATGAAAATTCAATCATAAAAAACGGCCAGACAAAATCTGGCCGTTTGTGTTCATAGCGTGTGTCAGAGATCTTTATCCACCGCCTCCAGGGTATTTTTGGCATCACCAAAACACATACGCACATTATCCATAAAAAATAACGGATTATCCACTCCGGCATAACCCGCCTGCATGGAACGCTTGAACACAATTACTTCTTTTGCTTCCCACACATGCAATACCGGCATACCGGCAATCGGGCTGGCCGGATCATTGGCAGCTGAAGGATTGACCGTATCATTGGCACCAATCACCAGCACCACATCGGTGTGTTTGAAATCATCATTGATTTCGTCCATTTCCAGCACAATATCGTAAGGTACTCTGGCTTCTGCCAGCAATACATTCATGTGACCGGGCAGACGTCCGGCCACCGGATGAATGGCGAAACGTACTTTAACCCCCTGCGCGCGCAGTTTGGCGGCAATATCGGCAACGGCATTCTGGGCATGAGCCACAGCCATACCATAGCCAGGAGTAATAATCACTGATTCGGCCTGTTTTAAAGTTTCTGCCACTTGTGCCGGGGTGATTTCTGCTACCTGACCTTGTGGCTGGGTATGGGTTGATGATGGTTTGACACCACCGCCAAAACCACCACTGATCACAGACAGAAACTGACGATTCATGGCACGGCACATGATGTAAGACAGAATCGCGCCAGATGAACCGACCAAAGCGCCGGTGACAATCAGTAAATCATTACCCAGCATAAAACCGGCAGCCGCAGCCGCCCAGCCAGAATAAGAATTCAGCATAGAAATCACTACCGGCATATCAGCGCCACCAATAGAAGCCACCAAATGGTAACCAAACGCCAGCGCAATCAGTGTCATCAATAATAAAGCAAATATGGAACCACCAGCACCCACAAACCACAGTAACAGTAAAAATGACACCACCAACGCGGTGATATTCAACAGGTGCTTATTCGGTAGTTGCAATGGCTTGCCCGACATTTTGCCATTGAGCTTTGCCCACGCCACCAGTGAGCCGGTAAAGGTGACTGCGCCAATAAATATGCCGATAAACACTTCCACCAGATGAATACTCTGCATATCAGCATCAATATCCATGGGATAGATATAGCTGTTAAAACCCACCAGCACAGCCGCCAGGCCAACAAAACTGTGCAACATGGCAATCAATTCAGGCATCTGGGTCATTTCCACTTTTTTAGCACGCTGAATACCAATAATCGCACCAATCAGCATGGCAATAATCACCCAGCCCAATCCGTGAGCATCCTGACTGAATACCGTGGCGACCAGTGCAATGGCCATGCCTGCCATACCGGTATAACAGCCTTTCTTAGCCGTTTGCTGTTGGGACAAACCCGCCAGACTCAGAATAAATAAAATGGCGGCCACGATATACGCAGTAGTTACTAATCCTTGTGACATATCGCTTCTCCTGATTATTTATGAAATAAATTGAGCATACGGCGTGTCACATAAAAACCGCCGAAAATATTCACACTGGCAATGGCGATGGCAATAAACGCCAATAAAGACACAAACCCATGTCCCTGTCCGATTTGCAGTAACGCCCCCACCACAATAATACCGGAAATGGCATTGGTGACCGCCATCAATGGCGTATGCAATGAAGCAGTCACACGCCACACTACGTAATAGCCCACCACACAGGCCAGCACAAACACCATAAAATGTCTGAGAAACGCTACTGGCGCCACCGCACCCGCCCACAGCACCAAAAGCGCTGCGATCACCAGCGGCAGGATTTTTTTATACGGTGCTGATGACTGACTGATTTGGGTTGCCATCGTATCTGCCGGCTGTGGTGATGACACCGCGGCGGGCGGTTTGGCAGCTGGTCTGGCTGATACCTGAACCGGCGGTGGCGGATAGAGACATTCGCCGTTATGCGTCAGGGTCATGTTTCTGATGACCACATCGTCCAGATTCAGATCAACCTGACCGTCTTTCTGTGGAGTGAGTAATTTGGCCAGATTAACCAGATTGGTGCCATAAAGCTGGGAAGCCTGTGCTGCCAGACGATTGGCCATATCAGTATAACCAATCACCTTGACACCGTTGGGCGTCACAAAAACCTTTCCTTTTTTGGTATAGGCACAATTACCTCCGGTAGCCGCTGCCAGATCCACAATCACCGAACCGGCTTTCATGCTGTCTACCATGGCTTTAGTGATCAATTTGGGCGCCGGCTGGCCGGGAATGGCCGCCGTGGTGATAATGATGTCTACCTTTCTGGCCTGATCGGCAAATAACTGCATTTCGGCTTTAAGGTAGTCTTCGCTCATGGTCTTGGCATAGCCATCGCCGCCGTCGCTGTTTTCCTGCGGTATATCCAGCGTCAGAAACTGTCCGCCCATGGATTCAATCTGATCGGCCACTTCAGGTCGTGTGTCAAACGCACTGACCACGGCACCCAATTGGCGACAGGTACCAATGGCCGCAAGACCTGCTACACCGGCACCGATCACCAATACTTCAGCCGGCGGTACTTTACCGGCAGCGGTAATCTGTCCGGTAAAGAAACGGCCAAAATGTTCTGCCGCTTCAATTACCGCCCGGTAACCGCTGATATTGGCCATTGAAGATAAAGCATCCATGGATTGTGCGCGTGAAATACGCGGTACCATATCCATTGCCAGCACGGTTATTTTTTTCTGCTGTAGCATTTCGAGCTGTTTGGGATGCTGTGCCGGCTGCATGAAACTGATCAGAATGGTTTCTGGCTGCATGCGCTCTATTTCAGCGTCATTGGGCGGATTGACTTTAAAAATCAGCCCAGAAGCCCAGACAGCATCACCCTCGGCCACGGTTGCCCCGGCTGTCTGATATTCTTCATCCGGAAAACTGGCCGCCACTCCGGCGCCTGCCTCCAGTATCACCTCGTAGCCAAGTTTAATCAGCTCACTTACTGTTTTGGGCGTTGCTGCAACACGGGTTTCACCGGTTGCCGTTTCGCGTGGTATACCTATTCTCATCGTGATACCTTTCTTCAAAAAGCCATCAAAAATTCAGAAAAAACGATTCGATCACTTTGATTAATTTAATCAATTTATGCCGACAATACAATCGTTAATTACCAGCTTGTGCATTAGAAGCTACATCCGGCAAAGGAAGGAACACAAAATACCTACTTTAATCACTATCATCTGCGCTCAATCAAAGTGTGCTTTCATCCAAGGCTGACGATGATCTAGGCAGCGTCACTTTTCTGAATCAGCTCAATTTTGTATCCATCCGGGTCTTCGACAAAAGCGATCACGGTTGTGCCATGTTTCATCGGACCTGCTTCCCGCACCACCTTGCCCCCTTTGGCTCGTACGGCATCACAGGCCTGATAAGCATCATCCACCTCAATGGCAATATGACCAAAGCCATTGCCCAGATCATAATGATCTGTATCCCAATTGTAGGTCAGTTCCAATACCGTGGTATTGGCCTCTGCCCCATAACCCACAAACGCCAGGGTAAATTTACCTGCCGGAAAATCTTCCTGACGCAATAGCTGCATACCCAGTACATCCTGATAAAAAGCCAGTGATTTTTCCAGATTACCCACACGCAACATAGTATGTAACATTCGCATATCAAACTCCTTTTTTTGTTTAAATATCCAATAACCAGCCATCGGCCATGATTATTTTCTGCCCAGCAGCATGGCATCACCATAACTGAAAAAGCGATAGCGTTCACTGATGGCATGCTGATACAGTTTTCGCACTTCATCATAGCCACGAAAGGCGCTCACCAGCATCAATAAAGTTGACTTGGGTAAATGAAAATTGGTCACTAACCGATCGATAACCTGAAATTCAAAACCAGGGGTAATAAAAATATCTGTATCACGCTGTCCCGCCTCTAAATGGCCGCCACGCGCTGCTGATTCCAGCGCTCTCATGGAAGTAGTGCCAATCGCCCAGACATGATTGCCACGCGCTTTAGCTGCTTGTATGGTGTTAACCACCGCTTCGCTGACTTCATACCATTCACTGTGCATATGGTGCTGACTAATGTCTTCTACCCGTACCGGCTGAAATGTACCCGCGCCGACATGTAAGGTAATTTCAGCCAGATGCACGCCTTGCGCTTTTAATTGCTGCAAAATCGTTTCCGTAAAATGCAACCCGGCGGTAGGTGCCGCCACTGCGCCCTCACGTTTGGCATAAATGGTCTGATAGCGCTCATCATCATCCTCAGCCGCAGCACGGGTGATATAGGGTGGTAACGGCAGATGGCCATGTTGCGCCAGTAATGCCCACACCGTTTGTTCACCGTGAAAATAAAGCTCAAACAATTCTCCCTGACGCGCCTGCATGGTGGCTCGTATACCGCCTTCAAACATTAATTCTGTACCGGCTTTGGGTGACTTGGAGGCACGTATGTGCGCTAATGCCGTGTGTTCATTGACCACTCTTTCAACCAAGGCCTCAATCTGACCTCCGCTGGCTTTTTGTCCGAATAAGCGCGCATTCATCACCCGGGTATTATTAAATACCAATACATCACCCGGCCTTACATAACTGGCCAGCTGGCTGAAATGACTGTCTTCAATGGGTGCATCCGGCAACGATACCAGTAAACGGCTGCTGCCGCGCACTTCAGGCGGATGCTGGGCAATCAGTTCAGCGGGTAAATCAAAATCAAAATCATTAATATGCATGGTATTTCTTAAAGTAAGGCAAAACAAGTATTATAGACCGTGGTTACGTAGCCATAAACCAATCGGTTTATTTGATTCAAACCCTATGACTGACTTATGTAACCTGTTTCTTTTATAGAGCATCAATACTAAGTGGAGTATACTGGTCAATGCGGCCATCAAATGATGTATTTTACTGAGTACGATTAAATAAAATTCAAAATAACTGGACATCTGTCTTTATTTTCGCCAAAATGGCGCTAATTCACCTTAATTACACATTTATGAGTGCTTCCATTCTGGTTTTAAACGGCCCTAATCTTAATCTTCTGGGTCGGCGTGAACCCCATATCTATGGTCATACGACCCTGAATGATATTAACCAGCGCCTGACTTCACTGGCCAGGCAAGCAGGCCTGACACTGGAAAATCTGCAAAGCAACGCTGAATCTGTTTTAATTGATCGTATTCAGGCAACACTGGACGACGATACCGGTTTCATCATCATCAATCCCGGTGCCCTGACCCACAGCAGTATTGCCCTCAGAGATGCTCTGGCCGCCGCTGCCAAACCCTTTATTGAAATACATATTTCCAACGTGCATGCGCGTGAGCCCTTTCGCCGGCACTCTTATTTATCTGATCTTGCCCAAGGAGTGATTTGCGGTCTGGGCATTTATGGCTATGAAGCAGCATTACATTATGCCATCCAGACCATAACACAACAAAATACCCGTTAAATTTCTCTCGGTTTGACCATCATAAACCAGGAAAAGCCGAAACACATCAAGCATTAAATGAGAATAACAAATAGGAACCTAATACTATGGACTTACGTAAATTAAAAAAACTGATTGATTTGGTAGAAGAATCCGGTATTGCTGAAATTGAAGTCACCGAAGGCGAAGAGAAAGTGCGTATTACCCGCACAACCGCTCTGGCCACACAAGTCATGCCGCAAGCCATGTATGCGCCAGCACCCATGCCTGCCGCAGCTGCGCCGGTCATGGCTGCCGCTGTAGCCGATGAAGTCATTGCAACTGCCGGCCCCGATCTGAGTAAAGCGGTATTGTCCCCCATGGTGGGTACATTCTATCGCGCCGCCAGCCCAACCACACCGGCTTTTGTTGAAGTCGGTCAGACCGTGAGTGCTGGTGATACCCTATGTATCATTGAAGCCATGAAACTGATGAATGAAATTGAGGCAGACCGCAATGGCGTGGTCAAACAAATCCTGATAAACAATGGCGAGCCTGTGGAGTATGGCGAACCCTTATTTATCATTGAATAATAAAACAACGTCATTAAATTCTGTTTCTTTGTGGCGGTGTCTGACATTCTTGTGCTGCCCGTCCATTACGAAAGTGCCGTTTTATGTTGAAAAAAATTCTCATTGCCAATCGTGGTGAAATTGCATTACGTATTTTGCGTGCCTGTCATGAGATGGGTATTGCCACTGTGGCGGTTCACTCTGAGGCTGACAGTGATGCATTGCATGTGAAGCTCGCTGACGAATCAGTCTGTATTGGCCCGGCCAATTCAGCACAAAGTTATCTTAATATCCCCGCACTTATTGCCGCAGCAGAGGTTACCGGTGCTGATGCGATTCACCCGGGCTATGGTTTTCTGGCTGAAAATGACGGTTTTGCCGAGCAGGTGGAACAATCCGGTTTTGTTTTTATCGGCCCTCGTGCCGAAACCATCCGCCTGATGGGTGATAAGGTATCGGCCAAAAATGCCATGAAGGCTTCCGGTGTGCCTTGTGTACCCGGTTCAGACGGTGCTTTACCGGAAAACGACCCGGATGCCATTTATCAGATTGCTGAAAAAGTCGGTTATCCGGTGATCATCAAAGCCTCTGGCGGCGGTGGCGGTCGTGGTATGCGGGTGGTGGAAAAAGCTGAAGAACTGATTAAAGCGGTAGAAATGACCCGCGCTGAGGCCGGTGCCGCTTTTGGTAATCCCGAAGTATACATGGAGCGCTATCTGCAAAAACCACGTCACATTGAAATTCAGGTATTATGTGACGAAGAAGGCCATGCGATTTATCTGGGGGAACGTGACTGCTCCATGCAGCGGCGTCATCAGAAAGTTATTGAAGAAGCACCGGCGCCATTCATTACACCGGCTGAACGGCAGAAAATCGGTGAAGCGTGTGTGGCTGCCTGTCAGCGTATCGGCTACCGCGGTGCCGGTACATTTGAATTTTTATACGAAAACGGCGAATTTTTCTTCATTGAAATGAATACCCGCGTACAGGTGGAACACCCCATTACTGAACTTGTGACCGGGGTAGACATTGTACAGGAACAGATTCGTGTTGCTTCAGGCCTGCCTTTGTCCTATAGCCAGAAAGACATCGAACTTAAAGGCCATGCTTTTGAATGCCGGATCAACGCTGAAGACCCTTATACATTTGTACCGAGCCCGGGGCTGATCACCAGCTGTCATCAGCCGGGCGGTAATGGCGTTCGCATTGATAGTCATATTTATCAAGGCTATACTGTACCGCCCTACTATGATAGCATGATCGGTAAAGTATGTACTTATGGCCGTGACCGGCAGGAAGCCATGGCCAAAATGCGTGTTGCGCTGAATGAACTGGCCATTAACGGGATTAAAACCAATACCAATCTGCATCGTGATTTATTTAACGATACGGGCTTCTGTCAGGGCGGACAAAGCATTCATTATCTGGAACAATGGTTACAGAAGCGTAAAGAATCCCAGCATTGACTTTACAGCGCCAGATGAGCAACCTTTCGGGCAGCCTGTGAGGCTGCCCGAATTATTTTTGTTTTATAATAACAAACCTGAAATATTTTATGTTTCTCTGAAATATTTTTGTATTTGTATTGAGTCGATCGACCTTATTTACTTTATTTAAAGACAAGTTATGCACTATCAACAAATCGCCATTACCGTCATGCAGTCCCAGGCTGATCCGCTGTCTGATGCCCTGATGAATCATGGTGCACTCAGTACGGCCATCGAAGACGCCAATGCCGGTACTATACGTGAACAGCCTATTTTTGGTGAACCGGGAATGCCTACCGAAGAAGTCTGGCAAAACAGCGTTATTATTGCCTTATTCGAAGCCAATGCCGACATCAAATCGATTCTGACCGCTGCCGCCGCAGCTTGTGATTTACCCGTGCCGCCCTATACACTGGAAACCATACCAGAACAAGACTGGGTACGCTTAACCCAATCGCAGTTTGAACCAATTCAGATTTCATCGCGATTATGGATTACCCCTTCATGGCATCAGCAACCAGCCCAGCAGGATATTATTAATCTGCAACTTGACCCAGGTCTGGCATTTGGTACCGGCAGTCATCCGACCACCCGGCTATGTTTACAATGGCTGGATACCCATATCAAAGGCAATGAAAAAATATTGGATTATGGCTGTGGTTCCGGCATACTGGCGATTGCCGCCGCAAAGCTGGGTGCAGGCTCGGTAGTGGGTGTGGATATTGACCCGCAGGCCATTCGTGCCAGCCGTCAGAATGCCATTCAGAATCAGGTTGAGGCACAATTCTGCCTGCCTGATGAAGTCGCAGAAGGCCAGTTTGATGTAGTCATCGCCAATATTCTGGCTAATCCTTTACGTTTACTGGCACAGATGCTGGCAGAACGTACCAGAAAGGGTGGCCAGATCGTCCTGTCCGGCATTTTAAGCGAGCAGACAGCGGAACTCAGTGCCATTTATCAACAATGGTTTGACTTGAATGAACCGCAGATAATTGATGGCTGGGTGTGTATCAGCGGTTGTAGAAAAGCGGTATCACCCTAAAAGGTTAAATTCCGGCTGACTTCATGCGATAATTCAGAAAATATGTTTGTTGGGAGTAATGATGCAAAAAAAGATTACGGTCAACTGTCCTAAATGTCGTACTAAAAATGTGATTACCCCGCCGCCTGTTCCGGGTAGTCAGATCATGTGTACGGATTGCCATCATCAATTTAAGATTGTCCCAAGGAATGCGGCAAAATCCCGATCTGAACCACCGGCTCAGCCTGACAAGCCGTCAGTAGCTCTGTCATCCAGAGTGAGTGCCGGCAAACTGGTTAAAACGCAGATGCTGGAAATGGTACAGAAAACCTCAATCCAACCTCCAGTATTGAATAGTTTACTGAACCAGTCTGTCAATCAGGATATTGAAAGACTGACACGCGAACCGGCAAAAACCAAAAACAATCAGCATAGTACAGTTAAAACCAGTGCAGATTTAATCAACAGCATCAATAATCTGCATGAAAACAAGATTTCTGTGGAAAGTCCTGGTATGCATGCGGCCATTGTTGCCTCAGAAATCAGTCAATCTGACCACCCGGACAGCACCACTGTCAATAATCTGAATAATCTGGTTTTTACCCTACTGCCGAATGCCGAGGCACACAAGCAGGCAGATGTACCCTTATTATTGAATGATACTATTGAAAAAACTGAGGCCATACATGTCAAAACCCAGTATCTGCATGATCAGCAGGATAAACTATCCAAAGAATTCAACTGGACACTGGCTTCATTGGTCGCACTGACCACATTAATGATGCAATTATTTTATTTAATGGCGGTAAAATGACCCGTTTTCATGCTTTTGCAAACCCTGCCGATGCTTTTGTTGACCATTTCCATCAGGCAGCACCCTATATCCAGTATCTGCGCGGCAAAACACTGGTACTGGTATTAGACAGTGCGGTGTTTATGGCTCATTCCTTATCAGCGCTGGCCAAAGACATTCAGCTATTGCACAGCCTGGGCATCCGATTGGTACTGGTGTATGACTATCGTCTGCAATTGCAGCAACTGGCTCAGCAACATCAATATCCGCTGTCTTATCATCAGCAACAACTGATCACTGATGAAACCGTTCTGACCATGGCTAAACAGGCCGGCGGTATGATCGCCTGTGATCTGGAAGCGGCTTTATCTGCTACTCCGCTACAGACGCCTGATCATCACGTGTTACCGCTGACGGTAGCCAGCGGCAATTTTCTGATGGCTCGACCCGTCGGGGTGATTAATGGTGTTGATATGGCGTACACCGGCGTAGTACGAAAAACTGATACTGCGGCCATCATTCAGAGACTGGACAATAATCAAGTAGTGATGGTGCGCCCCATGGGCTATTCATTAAGCGGGCAGGCCTATCAACTGGACGTCAATCAGGTGGCGCAGACACTGGCTACTTCATTGCAGGCAGAAAAACTGATTTTTCTTGGTTCAGAAACCGGTCTTTTAGATACACAGCAGCAATTGATCAACTGTCTGACGGTGGCTGAAATTGAACCCTTACTACAAAACAGCCGGCAGTCTGCCGAAATTCAGGCCATTTTGCGCACCAGCCAAATTACTTTGGAAAACGGTGTACAACGGGTTCATATGATCTCAGGTCTGGCTGGCGGTAGCTTAATCCGGGAACTGTTTACCCATGAAGGTTGTGGTACTGCACTGGCACAAAATGCGTTTGTCTGCATTCGCCCGGCCGATCAGCATGATATCGGTGACATTCTGCAATTGATTGCGCCTTTGGAAGCCAATGGTATTCTATTGCCGCGTGATCATGAATATCTGGAAAACCATATCCATGAATTTGCCGTATTGGAACATGATTGTCAGGTTTATGGCTGTATTGCCTTACATATTTATGCAGATGAAGCGGTTGGCGAACTGGGCTGTCTGATCGTGTCACCGGACGCCCGTGCTAGAGGCTATGGTGAACAGTTACTGCAATATGTGATCCAAAAAGCCAGACAGCATCAGTTACATACTTTGTTTGCCCTGAGTACCCAGACAGGCGACTGGTTTTTAGAGCGGGGATTTATTAATGCTTCTTTAGCCGATCTTCCGCCGGTGCGCCAGCAACAATATCAGCAAAATCAACGTCAATCTAAAATTTACAGTTGTCAGATAGCCTCCAGAAACTAAAACGGCTATGGGCACATCCCATTTATTATATATCTTGATGTAATTAAAAAGGAAATGATCATGACCCATATGGTACACTGCGTTAAATTGGGCAAGGAAGCGCCCGGACTCAAATTCCCTCCTTTACCCAATGCGCTCGGTAAACGTATCTATGACCATGTTTCGCAGGAAGCGTGGGACGGCTGGCTGCGCTATCAGACCATGCTGATCAATGAAAACCGTTTAAGCCTGGCCGATCCTCGTGCCCGTCAGTATATTGCCCAGCAACTAGAAAACTATTTCTTTGGTGAAGGTGCTGAAGAAATCAGCGGCTATACTGCGCCAACAGAATAATCTTTCATTGAGTGTTAATGATTGAATTGATGTGATGGCCGGCAGCCTGCTTTATGTCATGATGAAGGCTGCTGCCGGCTTCAATATTTTTATGTTTATACCAACCATCGACCATGATGCTTCTTGAACTGATTCGCAGTGATCTTTACCGTTATGCCGGTCGTACAGACTGGTTTTCTTTTATCAGGCATTATTGTTTTAATCCGGGTTTTCGGTTTTCCTTCTGGTTACGTCTGTGCGCAACACCTCATTACTGGTCTAAACTGGCCTATCCTTTGTATGCCCGTCAGAAACGCCGCAGTGGTATTCTGATTCACCCCTCAACCTCCATCGGCCACGGCCTTTATATTGGTCATGGCGGCCCGGTGATTGTCAATCGCAGTGCCATCATCGGCAATAATGTCAATCTTTCGCCTTATTGCGTGATTGGCGCCAATCATGGCACAGCGGCCATCATTGGTGATCGGGTGTATATCGGCCCCAATTGTTGTATTGTGGAACACGTCCGTATTGGTGAGGGTGCCACCATTGGCGCCGGTAGTGTCGTGACCAAAGATATTCCGGCCAATGCCACCGCAGCCGGCAATTATGCTAAAGTACTGAATTATCATCAGCCTGGCCGTTATATCCGGAATATATGGCCATAGCACTCTTGACCTCTGCCAGAATTAGTGCCAATGTATCCCCACTGGTTCAGCCCGATGAGGTTGTTGCCGTTTTGCTGTCGTTAAAGGGATACCTACCATGTCTGATGCAACACCACGTTTACTTTGTCGTGAATTAAGTCTACTGGCCTTCAATCGCCGGGTACTGGCTCAGGCGGAAGACACACGCGTTCCCTTGCTTGAACGCCTGCGTTTTCTGTGTATCGTATCCTCTAATCTGGATGAATTTTTTGAAATCCGCATGGCATGGTTGCGCCGCACCCAACAACTGGCACCACATACCGTGTTAGCCAATGGCGAATCCATTGAAACAGTCATCGCCAATGTCACCCGGGAAACACATGCGATTATTGCCAAACAATACCAGATATTCAATCAGGTACTGATTCCGGCCTTACGTCAGGAAGGTATTGTGTTTTATCCGCGCACTCATTGGAATCAGGCACAGCAGCAATGGGTTGCCGATTATTTTCATCGTGAACTCCTGCCGATTCTGACGCCCATCGGCCTGGATCCGTCCCACCCCTTCCCGCGGCTATTAAATAAGTCACTGAATTTTGTGATTGAACTGGAAGGTACTGATGCTTTCGGACGTACTGGTGGTATGGCCATTGTACAGGCACCCAGAATATTACCGCGCATTGTCAAACTGCCCAGAAAACTGTGTGACGGACAAGATGGTTTTGTGTTTTTGTCGTCTATTTTACACGCCCATGTGCATACGCTGTTTACCGGTATGAACATCAAAGGCTGCTATCAGTTCAGGCTCACCCGCAACAGTGATCTGAATGTTGATGAGGAAGAACTGGAAAATCTGCGCCTGGCCATTGTGGATGAATTGCGCGATCGCCAATACGGCGAAGGTGTGCGGCTTGAAGTGGCCGACAACTGCCCGGCTCCGGTAGCCGATTTTCTGCTCAACCGCTTTCATCTCAGTCAGGATGAGCTTTACCGTGTTAACGGACCAGTGAATCTGGTGCGCCTAATGTCGGTACCGGACAGAGTCAACCGGCCTGACTTGAAGTTTACGCCATTTATTCCTTCCATTCCGGCGGTTTTAAATGACAGTCGTTCGGTATTTGATGTTATCCGTCAACAGGATATTCTGTTATATCACCCCTATCAATCCTTTGAAGCCATCGTACGTCTGCTGGAACAGGCGGCCGATGATCCGCAGGTTATCGCCATTAAAATGACCATTTACCGCACCGGTAGCAATTCCGATCTGGTTAAGGCACTGATGAAAGCCGCTCTGGCAGACAAACAGGTCACAGTGGTGGTGGAATTAATGGCGCGCTTTGATGAAGAAACCAACGTCAACTGGGCCAGCCAGCTTGAAGCGGCCGGCGCACATGTGGTTTATGGCGTCTTCGGTTATAAAGTTCATGCCAAAATGGCCTTGATTGTCCGGCGTGAAGAAGGGGAACTCAAACGTTATGCCCATGTCAGCACCGGTAATTACCACCAGGGCACCAGCCGTTTTTATACCGATATCGGCCTGATAACCAGCAATACCGATATCACGGCAGACATCAATACCGTGTTTATGGAAATCACCGGCCTGGGACAGCCCAACCATTTACATAAAATCGCCCAAAGCCCGTTTACTCTGGAAAGCATGTTACTTGAGAGCATCAGCCGTGAAATCGAGGCTGCCAAAGCCGGTAAACCGGCGCGTATCATGGCTAAAATGAATGCTCTGGTAGAACCCATCATTGTTGAAGCTTTGTATGCCGCCAGTCAGGCCGGTGTACAGATTGATTTGATTGTCCGCGGTGTCTGTGTGTTACGCCCGGGTGTCGCTGGTTTATCGGAAAACATTCGTGTCCGCTCGATTGTCGGCCGGCTGCTTGAGCATGCCCGCGTCTATTACTTTGAAAACAAAGGTCAGCCCAATATCTGGATTGCCAGTGCCGACTGGATGGGACGCAATCTGTTTCGCCGCGTGGAAGTGGCCACACCCATTGAAAACCCGCAGTTTAAACAGCGGATTATTGATGAAGTGTTTACACTGGCTTTAGCCGACAATCAATCGGCCTGGCTGATGCAGCCAGACGGCAACTATCAACATGTTGTGCCGGCCAAAGATGAGCCCATCATCAATATGCAACAAGAGTTGATTGAGAAATATCAGCAATATCCTGTCCTGATCTGAAGGGTGCTGTGTATGAAAAATAATGATGTCTGGCATACAATCAGCTTGAATCCGATTGTATGCCGGGCATTCAGCCTGCACGCCTCTATCTGCCTTATTCGTGCTGAAAATTGCTATAAAAAATCATTGATCGTGAGGCAGTTTTATTGCGAATAATCATATGCTGAAATCAAGATTATTTAAAATCATTGATTTTAAAAATAAATTTATCTAAAAAACAGATACATTCAGCTAATCCTACCTAGAATCCGAACATCATAGCACTTAAATCTTACCCATCAGGAACACACTGATTGCCTAAATTTTAAGCACATACATAATCATCTTGTTTTTATGAAAATTTGGCCAGTTTTAAACAGTATTATCCTCAGATTTTGTGGATAACATCAATCTGGTGTTTTATCGGCATCAAGTGAGTTTTTATAATGGCAGTTAGGGGTTAAATAAAACACTTTATCAATATCAATCCCTTTTTATGCATATAAGATATATCTGATTATTCCGGCTGATAAACCATGCCCGGCTAAAAGATCATAAGATATATTGAACCCATCAATATATCCTGATCTTTCTTAGGCAAACATTTATACAGTAGGGAGAGTAGGCATATCAGTAATCAAACCCTTTTGGTATTTAAGTAAGGCCGCACGATATTGACGCCAACTGTTCAGCCCTGCTTCACCGGTAGATTGCTCCTCAGCGGTATCGGCAAAATCAATCAAATCCTGATATTCACCAATTTTTTTAGCCGCATTATTCAGTAAATTAGTTATTTCTGCTTGCTTAACCTGCTCTGCATCAGCCTCTTGCTGTGCTTTAGTTTCGGCTGTCATCACCCAGTTACCCGCCACGAAAATATGGTATTTATCTGGTCGTGGTAAAGTAGTCACATCATCGGGTAACGAACCTAATGCCTGTATTGTTGTCATCTGCCCATCTTTAGTACTGTAAACAATGTCATCACGATGGTCTTCAACAATCTGTACATGAGATGAAACGGTAAAATAACCTTCTGCATTACGGGCACCAGTAACTACTAATGCTTGTTTGGCGGTTATTTCCGGTAACTTTGCATCGGCAATCACAGCATAAACCGGAATCGCCGGAGTACAAGCATCAATATAGTCTGCCTCACGCAAAGTATTAATCAACACTTCATAGGTATTTTCATTCAACGAATAGATTTGCATGTTTTTCTCCTGATGGTTTAGAAACGGGTAGTGATCATCATCGCAACGTTACGCGGGCGGTTTTCTGGTGCAGTAGGCACTATACGTGACGCTGCAAAATCCCAGTAAAACCAGTTTGCTGAAATTGCACCAAATGCTGTACCAGTCGCACATACCCGTTCACCAACACTTTTAATTTTTATAGCCCCAACACCATCAGTGGGTTTAATTTCACCATTAGCCAGCCATCCGTTGTAATTATCTAGAGTGGTTCCTCCTGTAATGTCCCTAATAGCATCACCCTGACCACTATTCACCACCCGATTCGCATCAACTCCACGCTGATCATCCCACCCTCTTAAAAATTCACCGCGCAAATCAGCAATCCGAATATAATTGCCCTGCACCAGATTCGGATAGCGCTGTGCCAGGCGCCAGAATTTATCTTTATGCAGGTTGGCATCACCCCGGTATTTAATCAGCCCTTCACGCAGACTGGTGCTAGGCAAGTAAATCGGGCTACCGATTTCTGGTAAAGACAAGGCCGAACCAATACCCACTTCTATCCAGTAGTAAGGTCTGGTTTCATCAGTGTTGGTCCAGCCGCCGGGGCGATTGGCTTTGTCACGCGGGTCTTTGCCTTTGCAACCATCAGGGTGATAGCATTCATACCAATGACCCTCTAATTTGACCAAATCACCCGGCTGATAAATTTGAGCTGCATCATAACCGGCAGAAACCGGAAAATGAATATCTTGTGTTCCGTCAAACGGAATGCCACCTATTTTATGCTGCACTGCCATTTTGGTGGCCGCAGCAGCCGTAGCCTCTTTATCCAGCTTGCCATCTGCCAGCTTTTTACCCATCGCCGCGGATAATGCATTTAAGGTGTCATCAGACGCTAATGTATTTAAAACCTTAACCACACCGGCTACCGTAGCAGTGGCGTTGTCCGGTTTATTCTTTTTAATCAGCGTCTGAATGGCTTCAGCCACTTGTTTCTGATTATTTTCATCGACCGTCATGCCTGCAGCGGTCAGCACATTGATCAATTCAGCTTGCAAGGTATTCAGAAAAAAGGCAGTGACTATGGTGCCCAGTTCAGTAACACCATCACCATCATGAAACAATTTGTCTTGGGTCTTAATCGGATACATTTTTCACCTTCTGATAAGTAAATCGAATGGCTGTAAAAGCCGGTTTTAAATCATGAAACACGGATTCAATCACATCATTGCCGTAATCGGACAAGCGGTCACCCGTACCGGCGATACCGGTACGAAAATAATTGGCGTTACTGACGGCATTTTGTACATTAACCCACCACACCCACATGATGTCTTCTGTGGCCAGCCGGTCACCACAGCGGCTGATGCCGGCGCGAAAAGGCTGCGGCTCGGTAATGGTGATGACATAGCCCAGGGTGGCGGCCAGATTGATAAAATATGGAATACTTAAACCACCGGTTTCATTCAGTTTGGCCAATACCGTCTGTACCCGCTGCTGGGTATTTTTACCACTGCCATCCAGACCATAGACCCGCTCCCAGTCCAGCAGATAATTACCGGCTGTACGCGGGTCGATCACATTCAGACAACGTGTGGCGCTTTCCTGTATTGCGTCCAAAGCATGGCCGCTGATCTCAGCATCTTGCCGGATGCCAGAGCCTGTGCGGTTATAAGACACCGGCGGCAAGAGACCCAGTAAAGTATTTTTATAATTCATTCAGTTACTCCTGCGGTAACGGTTACTTTACCCAAACGGAACCATTCCACCTTATGCAACATATCAGGGATTAAATTGGCATTCGGAATGGTCAGCTTTCTGTCGACAACACCGGCGATATTGCTGATCACGGCTTCAATCTGCGACATCACCACCGCATCACCGGGCTGAATGGAATCAAAGTATTCAGCTAATGCGGTTTTAATATCGTTGGTGACGGTAATCAGTGTCACGCCGGATAATTTAACCGCCACATTGATGTCAACCAAGGTCACATTGGGCTTGATCACAAAACTGTTTTTGGCCGTGACCGGACGCATCGCATCAATATAATCCTGTACTTTCTGCACAATATCGTCACTGGGCACATCACCAGCACTGGTAATGACGATGTCAACCGTTCCCAGACCACGCCGCAGCGGATAAACATAGGCGCTGGTTACTCCGTCTACACTTAATGCCCAGTTTTTGTAATCATACTGATTGCCGCCAGCCGGTGGCCGGCGCAATAATTCCAGTAAACGCAGCAATAATTCGGTATCGGTTTCCGCATCAGTGCCGCCAGTGGTTTTGATAATCTGTAATTCACTGGCCACCCCTGCCGGCGCTGACATGAATTGGGCGGCCATATCGGCCACATCGTATCTGGTGCCAGCTTCGCTACTGATGATTTGGATGTGTGCCGTACCTTCAGCACCGATGCGGGCATCGTCTCTTACCGTAAAAAACAATTCATCACATTTGATCTGCAAACCAGCCTTGATCTGAGCATCAGCCACACCATTGACTGTGGCCACACCGGTAGCATAGGTGGCATTTTTACGTTTCAGCCCGTGCAGGCTGCAATGGCGCTCTAAATAGGCCGTATCGGCGGTATCGGGGAAAAACTGACGTAAAATCCAGGCCTGATGCGCGTATTGTCCTACGGCGCAACTGGCCAGACTGCTGGCGCGGATGTAGTGATCGCTGTCACTACTGACATCTGCCTCAGGATTCAATGACAGTGTATCGCGTAATATTGCATGACGTATTTCGTCAAAGGTCGGCATATTATTCATTGTTTATTGAGCCTTGTTTAAAGAGGGTTGACACTGAATTTAAATCACAGGGATTGAGTGTTGATAAACAAACACACCATTGTTTTCAGTATCCACCTGAATAAGTAAAATAAGTTCACCATTGTGTGGTTGTTGTGCACTCACCGTGATCGCTGTGGCGCGGCCATCGTCCAGAATCGGCTGTAATGCCTCTTCGGCATACTGTCTGGCCAGCATACCCACCTGATTCAGGTCTTTTTCACGCTGTAACGTATGCAGTAAAGAACCCAATGCCGGATCGGCCCAGTATTCGCCTTTAGGCGTCATCAGACGGATATAGACGGCGTTTTGCAACGTATCGATGGTGCGGTTTTCATAATCACCGGTGCTGCTGTTAAGTTCTCTGTCCATATTGCCCACTTACTTTATGACTATAGTTAAAGAGTGTACCTGCTGGTTGTCATCAAAATGAGTAGAAACATTTCAACACGTACAAAAATGCCCGGGCTTTTTGCCGGGCAGGATATCAGACACCAACCAGTCTAAAGTGGTGGGCTGGTGGTACCGCCGCTGTCACCCGTATGCGTGTGGCCAGTCAGTGATTTGCCTTGCGCCACCACATCACCGGTGGTGGTATAGCCGCCATTGGTCTGGCTCATATTGCCGCTGAACACGGCGCCACCACCACCTTGCACGCTCAGACCGCTATTGCCGCTGATCTGGCCATTGGCAATCAATTGCTGGCTACAGGTAACCTGTGGTGTGTCAATGTCCACGCTTTGCGCTGCTTTAATATTCAGTTTATCGCAGTCAATCTCAATGATTTTATTGTCTTTAAGCGTGATTGATGCCCCGCTTTGGCTGTAAATCGCCACTTCGCCGCTTTTGAGTGCCTTAATGCGATAGCTGGCGTGCTCAGTGGCTACGATCACACTGTGGCTGGTGGTGCCGCCCAGAGGCAATACAATAGCCTCACTGCCGGCCGGTGGATTGCTGGTAAAACCGAATTGTTGCAAGTGTTCAATATTTTGCAAGGTCTCATCAGCCAGACCGGCAACCTGTGCCCGCTGAACCGGCTCGCTGCTGTTGATGACGGTTAACTGGCCACGAAACGCACGCCGTACCGCATTATTGGCACTACTGATATTGTCTCTGGCTTTTTGTGCTAATTTAGATAATGTATTCATCGCGTCAATGATTCTGTCAGGAAGTTAATCAGGATTTACTGCTGCCGCGCTTGCCCGTGCCCTTACGTTGGCGGGCACTGGCTGATTTATCAGGATAGGCCTCAGGTACCCACACGCCATCTTCTTTTAACCGAAGTTCGGTACAGCTACCGGCGGCTCTATTCAAGGTAAAGCGGCGCCCCATCAGGAAAAATATGGCATCAATGTTTTGCTCTTCATCAATCACATGCACCCGCTGACCCGGCTGCCACAACACGCCGTCTTTGGTTTTATGATCAGGTACCGTAATGGTCAGGGTAAAGCCGTTCAGGCGCCAGTCAGCCAGTTGTTTTTTGGCTTTTTTGCGCAGAATGTCCAGATTATCGGCATCCCCCATCACCATGGTTCTGGGTTTGTATAAAGTCATACTGCTGTCTTTATAGGTCCACTTTAAATCATGTTTGGCACTGTTTGCGGCACGGCCATGACTCTGGCCTAAGAATGTCACCTCGGAATAACGGTTCTCTGTATCGTATTCAATATCAATACTCTGAATATTATGTCGTTGATCATCGCGGCTATGGCACAGAGTAGCAACAGGGGGACGACTGTAATCCGGTCCGCCCACCACCAAAGTACCATCCGGATTCAGCCACACATGTAGCCCCACACTGTTGGCGATTTTGATCAGTGCCTGCCAGGCCGTCTCGCCGGGTTCAATATCAATTTTATCCAGCGTCGGATTTTCTTCTGACTGTAGCAAAATGGCCTTGATTTGCGGCCACGGTGCCACCAGTTGCTTGGCGGCCTCAAAAACACTCATGCCTTGAACATTCAATTGTGGCGCCGAGCAATCCACCAGCAATCCGGCCAGATCACGACCAGAGAACGAAATATCACGGCTGCCATGGGTCACCTTTTCATGCTGATGGCCGATAATACCGGTCATGACCAAGTGATCATTGATCAATACTTCACATTGCTCACCACTGTAATCACTCAATAAAGGCTGACTGGCTGACTGACCGGTATTGAAACTGAAGGCATCGGCCGGTACCAGAAAATCACTGTCAATATCATACTGTATCCAGTCTTTATGCTCTTTACCGCCCACACGCACCACCACCGTATTACCATAAGGATAAGGCTTGTTATTATTTTGCATAATAATTAATCCAGTCACCGCGATTGATAAAAGACGGATGGGTTAAATGCGGGTTTAAGCGCATCAATTCATCAGCCCTGCCGATATCCTGATAAAAATCATGTGCAAACTGGTGAATGGTGCCGCTGATCCGGGCTTGCATCACCCGCAAGGGTGGCTTTCGGTTAATCACCGTCAGCACCAATTGATTCAACTGTGAGGCTGTCTGTTTTAATTGTTCGGTGGTCTCTTCAGACTGGGTATACAATGCATTGGCGGACTCACTTTTATTCTGTAATGCCCGCTGATAAGTCTGCCGGACAGCATCAATCCGCGCCTGTAGGCGCTGGCGCATATCATTATTGATGTGCATCAGATCATTGGCACTGATCACCTCACTGTCATGTTCAATCAGATCAACCACAATCTGCACCAGCACGGTCACACTGATCAGATTCAATAGTTCACTGACAGGCGCCATTTGTACTGCCGTCATTTTATTGAGCCGGCGCACAACAGCGTCCTTGTCTTCGCTATCCTGACTGATCAGCACTTGATCCGGCAAGGTTAATAACTGGTTGTTTTTAATCACCGTGGCATCATAACGCTGGCGCGCCGGTAAAGTGTCGGCGCTTTGACTGGCTTCATTATTCAGCCCGATGCGTACCATCTCAGACAATTGTGTCACTTGCTTTTGGACATTGGCACTGTAAGTACGGGCTGAATAACTGCCACTCTTTGGAAACATGGCCGAATCCAGATCAAATAACTGCCGTACTGAGCCCACCACGCCCTGTAATGCCGCGTAGACGCCATTGGCACTGCCCCACAATGACGATATACCATTTTTCACCGCCAGAATATTGTCAGAATAGCTTAAAATGGTATTGGTCAGATCACGAATGGTATTCAGTGCGGTTTCTAATGCCATCAGCCATTGATTTTCAAACACAAAGATAGATTGTGCCGCCGTAGCCTCTCTGAAGGTAATGTCAATCGCCACATAATTAACGCTTTCAGCCTGTACCTTGAATGACCATGATGAAGCAATCATATTCTGCATACGGCCAAAAATCGGATGCACCAGCACACCAGCGCCCTGCTCTTCCAGTACCTGCATCAGTTTTTGCATGTCAGTAGCAAAACGGGCACCATAAAAAATGGCCGATACCTGCACTTGCCGCGCTTGTGCGCCCATGTCCTCCAGATCAATACCGTTGACAAACGGGCGCGCATGTTCTGCCAGACTTTTCTGATTACTGTCTGTCACACTCAGTATTTCAAAGGCCACATTTTTATAAGATACATTTTGTAAATCATTTGCCCAAACGGCCATTGTCACACTCCCCGGTTATACATAAACAGTTGTTGTCGTGCCACGTGCTCTGTGATCATGCGACCATCCATCATCAATTGAACGGTGGTAGAAATAGGCTGGCTCTGATCGGACAAAACCGTATTGATCTGATCCAGCCGGCTGCAAACGGCATCACCCAGCGCCGCAATCAGTGCCTGATAGCCATCAGCCTGATCAGTTAAGGCTGCCTCAGGATTCTGCTGTTTCTGATAACAGCCATCAGGCTGGCTGATTGTGCCCTGTTCTTTGGCCGCTTCAGTGGCTTCAACTGCGGTTTGCGGATATTGTTTTTTAGAGTCATCCACCAGATCAGAGACTTTCTTCCCTGCTTTTTCCCCCAGCCAGCTGCCACCAAAACCACCGATAATGGAACCAACCAGACCGCCGATGGCCGTACCGATCACCGGCACCACTGAACCGATGGCAGCGCCGGCCACAGCTCCCGCCGCGGCACCGGCAAGACCGCCGCCGGTACTGCCGGCATTTTTTAACTGGGCTTCGCGTTTTTCTTTCGGACTTAATGTGTCATCATGCGCAATCTGATAAGCACTGAAAAGGCCTGCTCCTACGCCCAGCACGGCCATACCGCGTCCCAGATATTTACCGCCCTTTTGGGCAATATTGCCCAGTACTTTACCGCCTTTACTCAGTACCGACGGTGCTTTTGAGGTGATACTCTCCCATAAACCGGAACCACCGCTTTTTAATGCGGGCAACACTTTACGTACGCTATCGGCACCAGTTTGCGCCATAGACGACAATCTGGCAGTCAGTTGGGGAGCGGTATTTTTAACGGCATTGAACGCCCCTGAAGCCATTTTGCTTCCGGTACGCCCCACCCATTTACCGACGCCGCCCAGCGCCTTCAATCCCCCTTTGCCTACCGACATCATTCCCAGGCCTAAGGTGGCCAGATCAGCAGCCGCAGCCAAAGCGGTTAATGCCAGAGTGGTTTTGGGAAATTCAGCATTGATCTCAGACAATTTGGTTTGCATACTCACCAAAGGCGTCACCATGTCCGAACGACCCAGTGTGGCCAGACTTTCATTTTTCTGCTGCTGGGCTTCAGCCGTACTGTTTTTCACCGCCTGGATTTTGCCCAGCATGGAATTATCCGGCTGAAAATCGTAAGCCTGATAGACAAAATTTTGTTTTTGCCCGCCACTGGCCGGCTGGCTGGCTTCACTGCTGGCCTGAAAGCCAGACATCAGTATTGAAGTCATCTGGCCTTTCATTAAATTCATCCGGATTTTGGCGTTATCATCTCCTGCCGCGGCCTGTGCTTTATATTGCTGGTATTGCTTATCATTTTTCAGGGCTTTGTCTGCCGTACGATTAGCAACCGCCAGCGGATCTTCATGCCGATCAAGACTGAGCTGAGCCTCCTCTGCATACGCTTGTGCACTTTTTTGTAACCGACTCATGGTCTGAGGTGTAAATACTTCTTGGGCGTTAACACGCACCCGATAAGCCGCATTGCCACTGGCTGGATTAGACGCCGTAGTCTCTTGCAGTGATTGCAGCAGTGAATTGAGCATATTGATTTTGCCAGCGTCATTTAAGCCCTGCATACTCTCAAGCGGCAACAGAGACGGCAATTTTTGGATGATTTCGGCCGTACCCATGTCGCCCTTATGGCCGGATTTTAAAATCTGTTCGTAAGCCACATTCATCATGCCGTCATGGATACCACTCATATTCAGGTATCTGTGTAGTTTAGCCACACCGGCAGCATCATATTCACCCTCCTGAGCGGTCGCCAGCATAAAACCATACGAGGCACTGCCTTCCGCAGACCTGAGCTTTTCCATACTCATGCCTTGTTGCGCTGAACTTTGTATCCAGTCCAGCGCCATATCGTTGTTGCCGCCATTTTCTTTGACCAGACGGTAAGTCAGGCTACGTATTTCTTGTTCACCCTGATTTTTAATCCATTCTGCCGATTTGGTTTTATCATCGCTGTAAAGCTGCGATGCCGTCTGTGCAATTTTGGTTTGGGTCTTTTTCTCTTTGTCCATCGCCGGTTCCAGCGCGCCCATGACCTTCTGACCGGTAGAAAAGGCTTTTTGGGTAAAAGAAATACCCTTTTGTAATTTGGATGATTGATGTAATTCCTGATTCAGTTCACGTATTCTTTGCCTTGAGGCCTGAGCAGCCCGCTGCAAGTCATTTTGTGAGGCCATGCCGCTGCGAGCCAGAGTACGGTAAGCAAGCTGGGTTTGTATGATCTCTCTTCGAATTTCCCGTTCTGAACGAATACCCAGTTGCGTCCGGGCAGCGCTGGCCTGTGCCTGTTCTCGTTGCATCTGGCGTACCACGCTTTGCTGGGCATCGCCTGACTTTTCGCTTTCGCGCACTATGGTGGCATTGATGCGCTTAATATTTTGTTCCAGCTGCTGTAATGCCTCACGAATGTCGCTATCGTTTGCCGTCATCATCAGCTGTAAAGTTAGATTGCCAGCCATATAAAAACCTTTTAAATACTGATTAACAGTGGTTATTGTCGTTTAAAAGAATTTTAAAAATCAGGGCATGGGTTTCAGCGGCTGATAAATTCAAAGTATTGGCCATGGCCTGATTTGCGACAGCATTACCCTTACGCTGGATTATGTTTCAGCGGCGTTCAGTTAACCATCATTGACATTGATCGCGCCAGATCATACTGACTTAGTGGCTATTATTATCTTATAAATGAAGACTTAAAAATAAAATCAATACCTTAATATAAGCGCTATTCTATACGGTAATGCATGGCCAAGATGGTGCTGTTACCCTGATTCCCGCATTAATTATACGAGCCCGTTTACCCATACTTGATTTGCGGCTGCATAAATCCCAGTCCCTGCCTGCATTCATAAATTTTTTGCAGACAGTAAACCGTATTTTTTCTTAGCCCGAAACGGCATGGATATGGCGGTATTATTTATGGCTTCAGGCTCATTCGGTGAATTTTCTGCCTGCTGTTCCATTATTGCCCTGGCTTTATAACAATCCTTCCCTTAAATAACTCCCGCTTTAAAACCATGATTATTTGTCACCGGCATTAAAAAAACAGCCCTATTGAATCAATAGGGCCGGGTCATCTGCTTAATGTATGCTTAAATTAATCCATTGGCTTATTTTGTCTTGCGGAATAAATCGTTCCCTCCTCATTATTGTCTTTAACACCCAGACTTTGCAGCACTGTATCCAGCCATGCCGCGACTTCAGCATGACACATATTGCTGACTATTTCAGGCGACAGCATAGACTTGGCCAGAATCACACAGGCTTGCCGGTAGTGTTCGTGACTGCGTCTGTAGCTTCGCTGCTGCTCTGACCTGGCGCCGCTGTGTCGTTTGTTCGGCCAGCGGCGAGCGACTTTTCATGTAACTCACCTAAGCTGGCTAAAATAGCCTGATAGTCTTCCGAGGTTAAACCATTCATCAGCCATTCAACCGTCAGTTTGTCTTTTTTTAGACCGTCAAAAGACAACTGCTGCGTCCAGAAAGCCAATGTATCCACAATGGTACGGCGCGTTTGTGCGTAGTCAGCATACTGCTCGTCTGCTTCCAGCATTTCAATCGCGTCCAATTCATTCGCCAATGTCAGTGGTTTAACCACATAATCGCGATACAGCCGGCCATCACATTCGATGCCATAGATTAACTGACCTTTGACCGTAATCATTCGATCACCTTATCCAAGGCAAACATTTCAATGTCAATGCGTGCTTCATTTTCCGCTTCGTACTGCTCGGAACATTCAGAACTGAAACAACCGATATAGCTGACACGTGCACTTTCTTTGCTGATCGGATAAATAGTGATTTTGGCATTGGTGATGTTATCCCAGTCCACTTTGGTACCATCTACCGGAATGGCGGCGGTCACACTCAGTTTAAACTCAGTCACCCCTTCCGAATAACCGCGGGCACGGCCACGGCGATTCATGGTTTTAACCACTTTCCGACCCGTAGTGGTGGTCGGTTTCACACTGATGATTTCGACTTCCTGTCCGTTGACTTCCATAATCACCGCACCGGCGTAAGTTGCATCACTCATAAATTCAAACCTCTATATTAATATTAAATGTCAGTATGGATGGATTAACAGATTCTTTAAGCTGTTAATGCCGTTAATTACAGATATAAATCAATCCGCGCTGCAAACACATGCAGACCATTGACCACATCAGCCGGAATCACAACGTCCAGACGGTTTGGGTCGCTGGCATTGCGCTGTACAATCAATTTGTCTTTATTGGCCATCACTTCTTCCAGAATTTCAGCCTGTTCGCATTGATTCAATACATCCAGAATTTCAGAACGCACCCGCGCCGGGGTTTTATCTGACAGTTTTTCACGCGGAAAACGCAAGGCAATGCGCTGATCAACCGCATCACGTACATAATCCAGCGTACGGATGGTGGTAATGTCCAGTAAAGCCGGGTCATCCGTACCGGTAGCATTAGTGGTATAAGTAGAGACAGCGCGCATGATCTGGACTTTATTGGAAACGATCTGCAACGGTGTCACACCACTATATAGCGCGTTATTGAATTCCGCCCACATTGGCCAATCGGCATCAGGCGTGATAGACAACCCTTTAATTTCCAGGGTATTTAACGGGCGTGCCGGATCTTCTTCGCCAGCAATCACCGCCGCATAACCGGCCACAATCAGGGCACTGGCTTCAAATGCATTTTTATACCAGGCCAGGGTAATGCGGCCATTATTGAGTTTAGCCGCAATCGCCTTAGCATCATCCAATGTACCGTTACAGCCCAGTACACCGATGGTGCCGCGTTTTTCCGTGGCATCGGAAACACGGTCAACATGTTCGGCCAGTAATTTAGCGTTGGCCTCATCATTGAAAACACTGCAAATAACATGATAGCGCTTACCGGCCACCACATCTAAAGCGGCTTGAATGTCTACATTACCAGCGCCCTCGGCCATGTCTTTGGCAGATACAACAACATCAGCTGCGGTACAGTTTACCGTGATATTGATTTCATTACCGATCTCGCCCGCATTGACGGCGATAAGTTCAATACCATTGGATGTTGCTGTGGCGATAACCTGACTGTTGCCACTATGATTAATCAAATCAACGGCACGGCTGGCCAGATCAGCCACAGTAGCACCGGTACTGACGCTTAACTGATAATGCTCTGTACCGATGGTAAACGTCAGTAATCCCGTGCTTGAGGCCACGCCATCAAGTACAATACCGCCGCGGGCTCTGGCGCTGGTATTCAAATCATCAGCGATGCCGATAACGGTTAAATCCAGATAGGGATTATTGGTAAACGCCTGTGTCACACAACGATGCGCCCAGCTGCCGGCACCGAATAACTCAGCAGCATCCACATCACTGAATAACTGTACTGGTGTCAGAGCCGGTTGTTTAGCGGCGTCTGTCTGTGGCGCAATCAACAGCATTTTCTGCGGATTATTAGGTAAGCCGCGTACGGCATTACGGGTATTGAATTCGATATAACGTCCGGGCACGCGAATGGCAGCCGAAATCGTATCAAATGAGATTTGTTCAGTCATATTAATCCTCTTGGTTTAATTTAATGTCATTATGAATAATGGCATGGTTGGTCGGGTCGTAAATACTGCTATTAATACAAGTCAGATCAGGATAAGGTACTGAAAGCTGACCTTCATACTGGCTGAATACCCAGTCAATATGTCGGGGATCATCGGTATATTCCGGAAAACCGCCATCTTCAAAAGCAGTAAAATCCCAGATTGCCTTGAATTTCACTGTATCAATGGCCAATATGCCGTTTTGTCCGATCATGTCTTTTAAAACCGTGCGTACTTTCTTAGGAACCAGGCCAAAGCTATTGAGTCGTCCGTCCAGCCGCTGGCCAGCCAATAGCCGCAACACCGCATCAACCAAGTCATCACTATTGATGTGCTGTATTGCCTGCTCTTGACCGGTAGCATCATCAACGGCATGTTGAGTGACACACATCACATTGAATGTTGCTATCTGCTGATAGCGTTGCCGGGCAGTATTCTGGGTTTTGATTTTGGCTTTTTTATACGTCACCCAGACGGCGGGCAGATCCAAAGTTGCATTCATGCCATGGGCGTTATCAAATTCACCACGGTAAGCCTTAACCACACCAACCATTTTGCCAAGGCCTGCACGTAAACGTTCAATAATGACGTTTTCAATATCAGAAATCATGATTTATTATCCTGTTGGGCTGCTTTGATTATTGGCTAATCCATCAGCTATTGCTTTTTATTCATCCATCCCTCACCATGCACAACACCTCATCGGCCGCATGGCTAAGATCATTGCCCTTATGTGGCCACATTCGACTCTGTACCTTCAATACATTTCAGATACAGCCTCAGAATCCGGCATCACATCACCTTTGCTGTTTCGATGGCGAAATTATGTCGCGAATTGAATGGCTGAATAAGTAGACGCATTTCTACAGTTTCAGTAGCCCGGTATTAAGAAATCCACAGAAAATGGAAAATCATCCATTGCAATGATGACAAACAGTAAAATCCGCCTTGCCCGAATCATCAGCATAAATCAGCCGGATATGATTTAATTTATTGTATTTAAATTTAATTAAATAGATTCTCTGTCTTTGAGTAAAGAAGATCGTATCCATACCAGACTGATATCAGCCATTTGCTCTGTCTTTATATTTATTATGATGAAGATAAATAGCGAGTTATACCGATCAGCAATCACATGCCTGATGATTTATAAAATATTCAGGTATGATAAAATCATGTTGCTTTATCAAACATCTTGCTGTCTGGCATTCAATCCACCATGACGATTGTTTTAACTCAATTGATTGAGCATATATAAATTAATGCATATAGCATATAAGATAATAAACAGCGGCTTTATTTATACAATCCTGTAAAAAACTTTAATTTAATAAGTCATTATTTTATTTAAATAAAACAGAAAATAGCCAGCGAAATAATTATTATTCTGGTCTGGCTCGAAAGACCGGTATAGAAAACGGGATGATTAAAACCCTGAATCAGCCAATGCGCATGCAATGATTCACCAGATGATCAATCTGATTCAACCGATATCAGACCTTATATTAAAACCAGCCTGATCAGGCTGGTTTCAAATCAATCTCCGGTCACAGATAAGGGTTTAATGCTGGCCTGTACTGCCAAAACCACCCTCACCGCGCTCGCTGTGGGCAAATTCATCCACCAGTTTAAAATCAGCCTGCACCACAGGCACAATCACCAGCTGGGCAATACGCATTAAAGGCTCAATAACAAAAGTATCCTGACCACGGTTCCATACCGATACTTTTAATTCCCCCTGATAATCCGAATCAATCAAACCCACCAGATTACCCAATACAATACCATTTTTATGCCCCAGCCCGGAACGCGGTAAAATCATTGCCGCAAATGCCGGATCGGCCAGATAAATCGCCAGGCCGGTTGGCAACAAACAGGTTTCAGCAGGCTTTAAAGTGATGGGGGCTTCAATACAGGCACGCAAATCCAGTCCGGCCGAACCAGCCGTGGCATACTGAGGCAATGATGCCTGATTCAATAAAGGATTAAGAATTTTAATTTGTACTGGTAAAGCAGTCATGTGTCTTATCTTAAAAAATAATGATCAAGGCCGGCATCATACCATTAAAAAATGTGCATTTTGGTGCCTCTGGTGTTCAGGTATGTATAGCCTCATCAGACATTGGGCAAATCACGTCGTTGCAATAACGTGGCCAGCCGTTCCACAATAATGCGCGCTACCTGATCCTTATTCATTTCAGGCAGCATGGTTTCCTCTTCATCGTCCAGTAAGGTGACCTGATTGGTGGCTTTGCCCATGGCCTGACTGACCTGATTGGCAATCATGAGCGGTACCTTTTTCCTGAGGCGCTTACTACGGGCAAATTCAAGTAGCTGTTCACTTTCGGCCGCAAAACCCACACAAAACGGCGCATGATCCAATAAAGCTACCGATGTCAGAATATCGGCATTTTCAACCAGTTCAATCACTGGCGGCTGACCATGCTGTTTTTTCAATTTGTGGCTACTGCTGTTTTTAACCTTATAATCGGCCACAGCCGCCACAGAAATAAACACGTCCTGCTTCGCCAGCTGCCGATGAACCGCCGCATACATAGCATCAGCACTGCTGGCTTCTTCGGTATATACCAGCCCTGCCGGTATGGGTGTTTGTACCTGGCCATAAATCAGGCTGACCTGAGCGCCGGCAGCACGACAGGCACGCGCCAGTGCCATACCCATCTGGCCGCTGGAAATATTGGTGATACCGCGAACCGGATCGATGGCTTCATAAGTCGCTCCTGCAGTAATCAACACCCGCTTACCCATCAATAATGGCAGTGTCCACACATCAAATAAGAGATCAAACAATTCTGTTGCTTCCAGCATACGGCCGCTGCCCACATCACCACAGGCCTGATCACCCACTGCCGGGCCGAAAACAGTCACACCATCCTTCTGTAACTGCTCAATATTGCGCAGATTGGCCGGATTCTGCCACATGGCCACATTCATGGCCGGCGCCAGCACCAGAGGGCAGACCCGCGCTGCAGCCAGCGTGGTCAGGAGGTTATCGGCAAAGCCATGGGCAATTTTAGCCACGGTATTGGCAGACGCTGGCGCAATCAGCATCACATCAGCCTCGCGACTGAGCTGAATATGCGCCATGCCATGGCCATGCTGTCCATTATGCGTATCCAGTAATACCGGCTCACCACTTAAAGCCTGAAAAGTTGTCGGGCTGATAAAATCAGTGGCCGCCTGACTCATCACAATACTGACCTTGTGGCCTGCCTTTTTTAATAACCGTACCAATTCACAGCTTTTATAAGCCGCAATACCTCCACTGATACCAAGCAATACATGTTTACTCATGATATAAAATCTATATGATGCATCAGCAAGCCCTGACCAGAAATATGGCGCCACGATTTCAATCCGCTTATCGCCATTGCTGCAATGTAACAAAATCCTGAGACCATGGTCACACACTGCTGACTGGGTTAATTCAGCCGGTATACTTTTTATGTCTTATACCCTATACTCACCATATTACACCAATACTGTCATTATCTGATCTGATTTAGGTATAATTACGTTTCTTATTAACAAATATTAATATTTATTAAACTGATGTTAAATACCTGTTCATATGCAAAGATATTCAGATTAAACACAATTTTTCTGTAGTAACCACTAAATTGCATTGCCCTGTATTAAATGCTTGCATACAATGCCCCCAACAGAAAAGTCGGCATTGTTTGTGCTGACTTTTATTCATATAACATGACATTTGAGCTGAATTGATTTTTTGGAGCATAAATCGGTATGAGCGAAAACGCAGCAGCCAAACCACCCACTGGCGCAGTACCCTACCTGCAAATTAAAGACATTGTCAAAACCTATGATGACAATTATGCGGTAGATCATCTCAATCTGAACATTCAGAAACATGAAATTTTTGCGCTGCTGGGCAGTTCAGGCAGTGGTAAATCCACCCTGTTACGCATGCTGGCCGGTATGGAAACCCCGACCCAGGGACAGATCATTCTGGACGGAGAAGACATTACCCGACTGCAACCCTATGATCGTCCGATTAATATGATGTTCCAAAGCTATGCCTTATTTCCCCACATGACCGTAGAGCAAAACATTGCTTTTGGTCTCAAACAAGACAAACTGCCCAAAGATGAAATTCATGCCCGGGTAGAGGAAATGCTGCGGTTGGTGCAGATGAGCCGCTATGCCAAACGCAAGCCTCATCAGCTCTCCGGCGGCCAGCAACAACGGGTAGCACTGGCGCGCAGTCTGGCTAAGCGGCCTAAATTACTGTTACTGGACGAGCCCTTGGGCGCACTGGATAAAAAACTGCGCCAGCAGACCCAACTTGAACTGGTCAATACGCTGGAACAGGTTGGCGCCACCTGCATCATGGTCACCCATGACCAGGAAGAAGCCATGACCATGGCCTCGCGCATTGCCATTATGTCAGACGGACAATTAAAACAAGTCGGTACCCCTTCAGACATCTACGACTATCCCAATAGCCGTTTTACTGCTGAATTCATGGGCGAAACCAATATTCTGCCCGGTAAAGTCAGCGAAGACGATGTTGATCATGTCATCATCCACTGCCCCGATCTGGCTCAGCCTGTGTTTCTGGGACACGGCATTACCGGCCCGGAAGACCAGAAAATCTGGCTGTCTATCCGTCCGGAAGACATTAATATTCACCGCACCAGACCGGAAGGTGAATACAACTGGGCGGCGGGCATGGTGAAGGAAATCGCTTATCTTGGCAGCTTCGGTATTTTTCACGTACAGCTACCCTCTGGCAAAATCATTAAAAGTCAGGTTTTGTCTTCCTACTGGGAGCAAAACAATATTCCGATGCCCACCTGGGATGAAAAGGTATACATCAGCTGGCCGGATAATCAAGCCAGTCCGCTTAACAGTTAATCACAGGAGTTGGTCATGGATTGGTTTAACCAACTGAAAAAACTGCGCCCAACGCAAGGGTTGGTGGTAGGCATTCCTTATATCTGGCTGATCGTCTTATTTCTGGTACCATTTTTTATCGTCCTGAAAATCAGCATCGCCGAGCAAGACATTGCCATTCCACCCTATACCCCTTTATACCAGATTGACCCGGACATGGGACGGGTGCATGTATTATTAAGCTATCAGAATTACGCCGATATCTTCAATGATTTCTGGCATTCACTCTGGCAGATGTTCAGTGGTTCACGCGGCGATAATATTTATCTGCTGACTTACTGGCTCTCGATTAAAACCGCGCTTACCACCACCCTAATCTGTTTACTGGTGGGCTATTCGATTGCCTACGCCATTGCCAAAGCACCTGAAAAATACCGTACCGGCTTATTGCTGGCGATTATGCTGCCTTTCTGGACTTCTTTTCTGTTGCGGGTATACGCCTGGATTAATCTACTGGGGCACAATGGCATCATTAACCATTACCTCATGAAGTGGGGCATTCTCCAGCAGCCATTGGATATGTTTTACAACGCTTTTTCACTCAATCTGGTCATGGTATATGCTTATCTGCCTTTCATGATTCTGCCACTTTATACACAATTGACCAAACTGGATCATCGCCTTCTGGAAGCCGCCGCCGATCTGGGCGCAGGTCCGATTAAAGCGTTTGTATCCATTACATTGCCTTTATCCAAAGCCGGCATTATTTCCGGTTCGATGCTGGTATTCATTCCGGCAGTAGGAGAATTCGTCATTCCTGAACTGGTCGGCGGCCCTGAAAATCTGATGATTGGTAAAGTATTGTGGCAGGCATTCTTTGACCAGAATAACTGGCCGCTGGCCTCAGCCATTGCCGTCATCATGGTGTTGCTGCTGGTGATTCCAATTGCACTGTTTCACCGTTATGAAACCCGCGAACTTGAAGGATACCAGCATCATGCATAAGCAAAAACTATCCGGATTTCTGAAACTGGCCCTAATTCTGGGTTTATTCTTTCTGTATATTCCCTTAGTTATACTGGTGGTGTATTCATTTAATGATTCGCGTCTGGTTACCGTATGGGGTGGATTTTCCGCTAAATGGTATCGAGCCTTATGGCAAAATGAAGTGATTCTTGATGCCGCCTGGCTATCGATTCGCATTGCCCTGTCTTCAGCCGCGGCGGCCGTGGTGCTCGGTACACTGGCCGGCTACGCTCTGGCACGCATCAAACGCTTTAAAGGCAGCACCCTGTTTGCCGGTATGGTATCGGCACCCATGGTCATGCCAGATGTGATCACCGGCTTATCCATGCTGTTACTGATCATTCAGGTACAAATGTGGCTGCAACACAGTGTTTTGAATTTTCTGTATTTTGAGCGCGGCTTTTTCACCATCTGGCTGGGGCATACCACATTGTGCATGGCTTATGTCACGGTTGTTATCCGTTCTCGTTTGTCCGAACTGGATCAGTCACTGGAAGAAGCGGCCAAAGACCTGGGCGCACGGCCACTGAAAATCTTTTTTCTGATCACCCTGCCCCTGATTGCGCCTGCCATTGCCTCAGGTTTTCTGTTATCCATGACCCTGTCGCTGGATGACTTGGTGATCACTTCCTTTTTATCCGGCCCGGGTTCTTCCACCCTGCCGATGGTGATTTTCTCAAAAATCAAACTTGGCCTTGATCCGCAAATGAATGTCTTGGCCACCATCATTATTGCACTGGTGGGTTCATTGGTGATTGGCATAAACTATTTGATGCTGCGTCAGGCCACCAGACGCGAGCGGGAAATGGCGAGCTTCTATCAAAAAAACCTGCGCTCCGACCCATAAACCCATAAATAAACAGGCTACCCGAAGAATTATCAGGTAGCCTTTTTATTGCGTCTGGGTGCACAGTCCTTTATATTATTATTCTTGTCATTGTCTATTCAGATCGCTCTATGCTTCCTACGCCTGACTTTCAAGAACATATTGACTCTTATTACGCCGCCAGCCGTAATGATTACACCACTTACCCACCCCTCTACGGCACGCTGGAGGTTGAAACCTGCATTATAGGCGGCGGTCTGGCCGGTATCGGCACTGCATTACCTCTGGCAAAAGCCGGCCACAGTGTAGCCTTGATTGAAGCGGCGCGTCTGGGTTTTGGTGCGTCTGGGCGAAATGGCGGCCAGGTCATTTATGGCTGGGCAGCCGAAATGGATACCCTGAATAAACTCGCCGGCGAAAAGGCAGCCAAAGCATTATGGAAATGGAGTTTACAGGCGGTTAAACTGGTTGAACATCAGATCAGAAAATTCAATATCCTGTGTGACTGGCAAAAAGGCTATGCCCATGTTGCCATACGTCCGCATCAATTTAAAGCACTCAGACAATGGGTGAAAGAGGCGGAACAACGCTACCATTACCAAGGCTATCAGGTCTGGGATCAGCATGAACTCAGACAACAACTCAACAGTAAGCGTTATGTTGGCGCCATTTATGACCATGATGCCGGCCATCTGCATCCCTTAAATTACACCCTGGGTCTGGCACGCGCTGCCGCCAATGCCGGTGCATTGTTGTTTGAACATACGCCGATGTATGATATCCAGCCAGATCAGGGCGGCTATCGTATCCTCACCCCAGAGGGTATCATCATGGCCAAAAATGTGGTACTGGCGATTAATGCCTTCACCCAAAGCATGACCCCCAAACTGATTGCACCATTGGCCAGCCGGATTTTACCGGTAGGTACCTACATGATCGCCACTGAACCCTTGGGATCGGAAGCAAAAACACTGATCCGCAATAATATGGCGGTGTGTGATACACGTTTTGTCCTCGATTATTACCGGCTCAGCCATGATCAGCGGTTGTTATTTGGTGGCAAAGTCAATTATAGCGGGCGTGAACCCGGCCAGCAGCAACTCATGAAAACCATGCAGCGCGATATGCTCAAGGTTTTTCCACAATTGGCTGATGCGGCTATTGAGTATGCCTGGGGTGGTGATGTAGACATCACCATGAATCGCGCCCCGCATTTTGGCCGGATTGCGCCCCAATTATATTTTATGCAGGGTTTTTCAGGCCATGGTGTTGCCGCTGCCGGTTTAGGCGGCCTGGTTACTGCTGAGGCCATTTTAGGTGATGATCGCAAACTGGCTTTATTCGAACGCATCAATCACCACCGTTTTCCAGGTAACCATCGCTGGCGGCTGCCTTTGCAATGGCTGGGCAGCAGTTATTACCGTCTGCGCGATTTACTGTACTAAATCGCCGCCCGACCTCAGACACAGCACCCTCAAACGAGTATAATAAACTTTTAGCCGCTCAAACGGTTTTGACACCTCTTTTATGACACACCCCGCCGCCTCGCCTCATTTTTACAATCATGCGTTACAAGACTGTCTTCAGCACCAGAGCCAATTGATGCAAATGCATCAGTTATCCAATGGCGAAATCGTCTGGGTTCGCCGTATGGGACCACGCAATAGCATCTGGCGCTATCGTATATTAAATCTGGTGTCGCGCATCAGCGGAATCCATCTGCTGACTCCTGTCCCCAATCTCGGCGGCGCCAAAGCCATCCATGTTGAATTGTCCCGTCTGCATGCTTTAGCAGCGGCCGGTATCTGTGTGCCCACGGTTCTGGCAAAAACATCGCAAGCCCTGATGATCAATCATCTGGGACAAAGAACACTGGAACAGGAATGGCAAAAATGCAAATCATATCCTGACAAGCTGCTGCAACGCTGGCAGCTGGGACTGAATGCCATTGCCGCAGTGCATTTAAAACAACAATACCTGAGTGAGCCTTTCGCCCGCAATATGATTTTTATTGATGATAATCATATCGGGTTTATTGATTTTGAAGACGATCCTGCTTCTGTATTGTCGCTGACACAATGTCAGGCACGTGACTGGCTGTGTTATTTACATTCAGGTGCCCGCATGATGATTAACTATCAGGTGGGCGAAAAAGCCAGACAACAATGGCTGGCCATGCTGGAAACCCAGCCATCAACTATCCGGCATAGCATTCACAAAAGTCTGCATAAAATAGGCTGGATGCGCCATCTGGACGCACCCCGCTGGGGCACTGATACTTTAAAACTGGCGGCCATGGCACGCTTTGCTCAATAATATCTACATTATGCGAACCATCATTTGTAAACCAGACAATACATCATCAGCATTCCATATTTAATACGGTTTTATACTGGTCATAATGGGTGAGTGATTGCAAGGCTTCAGGGCGCAGTATTTTAATGTGTCTGTGCTCTACCTGAATCCAGCCTTCCTGAGAAAAACGGGATAATGTGCGGCTGACCGTTTCCAGTTTCAGCCCTAAAAAACTGCCAATGGCTTCACGCGACATGCGCAGAATAAAATCATTAGCAGCAAAACCACGCTTACTTAAACGTAACGACAGATTAATCAAAAATAAAGCCAGACGTTCTTCGGCGCGCATATTACCCAGCATCAGCATCTGGCATTGATCGCGCATGATTTCCTGACTCATCAGTTTATAAAAATGTGCCTGCAATGAAGGAAACCGCGTCCCTGCCTCTTCCAGACTCTCAAAGGGCAATTCACAGACCTCACTGTCTTCCAGAGCAGTAGCATCACAATGATGCACACCCTGACAAATACCTTCCAGACCCAGAATTTCACCAGACATAAAAAAACCAGTCACCTGGTCACGTCCATCCAGACTGGCAATGGTAGTCTTGAAAAAACCGGTACGTACCGCATACATTGATGTGAAAGGTTCACCATGCCGAAACAGACATTCCCCTTTGCGTATCCGTTTACTCTGGCGGACAATCGCGTTCAAATCCTCCAGTTCCTGCTGATACAATCCGACGGGCATACACAATATCTTCAGACTACAGTTATCACATAATTTCTGTACTATTTCACCTTGCTGATGCAGTTTGATCATATTGTCATTACACCCCTGCTAATTTCAAAGATATTATCTGCATTGTCATTTATTGACCCAAATCAATATCCCGATTTTAAAAAAGTGTAATAATTGTCATCACACTCTGGTTTGTATAAATTTCTTTAAAAATAACTGCTGTTAAAGCAGGTTATCTCGTATTGATTTTAACATAAATCGTCTCCACTTTCTGTGTATCCCGCTATTTTCCGTAGATATTTACGAATTTACCACGCTAACTGCCTATATTTATGAATACTGATTTCCATAGCATTGAATTTGATCGCCCTTTAATTGAATCCCTGCCTTCTTCCGGACCACGTTACACTTCTTACCCTACCGCTGATCGTTTTTATTCAAACTGGCATGGGCAGGATCTGAGCGCTGCCCTGCAACACAATATACAGCCAGACAAACCCATATCATTGTATGTTCACATTCCGTTTTGCAACACCATATGTTATTACTGTGGCTGTAATAAAATCATCACCAAAGACAAAAGCCGTGCCGACTTATATCTGGATTATCTGGATAAAGAGCTGGCACTTTTAGCCCGTCACTGGACAGATAAACCCACACTGGCACAAATTCACTTCGGTGGTGGTACGCCCACTTTCCTGAATGACGCGCAGCTAAGCCGCTTGTTTGACAGCATTCATCATTATTTCAAGCTGATGGATCAAGGGGAATACTCCATCGAAATTGATCCACGTAAAGTTTCGGTAGCCACCGTGGCTCATCTGGGCAAATTGGGTTTTAACCGCATGAGTATCGGTATTCAGGATTTTAATCCGGCGGTACAAAAAGCAGTTAACCGCATTCAGAGTGAAGATGAAACCCGCAGTGTGATAGAAGCTGCCCGGGCGCATGGGTTTCATTCTATCAGTGTCGATCTGATTTATGGCTTGCCGCATCAGACGCAGGCATCCATGCATACCACCGTTGATCATGTGTTGTCATTACAGCCGGATCGGATTGCCATGTATCATTATGCGCATTTACCGCATCTATTTAAACCCCAGCGCCGCATTGACACCACCGCCGTGCCAGACAGCAGCACCAAACTGGATATTTTGCAGGATACTGTACACCACCTGCTTGATAGCGGTTATGTTTTTATCGGCATGGATCACTTTGCCAAACCCGATGACGAATTAACCCATGCCCTGACCGAAGGCCGGCTGCAACGCAATTTCCAGGGCTATTCTACCCATGCCGAATGTGATCTGGTGGCCATTGGCGTATCCAGCATCAGTAAAATAGGCGCACATTACAGCCAGAATGAAAAAGACCTGGCTGCCTACTATGAGGCACTGGATAATGGCCGTTTACCGGTACTGCGGGGCTATCAGCTCAATGCCGATGATGTATTACGCCGTCAGATCATTCAGGATTTAATGTGTCATTTCCAGCTGGATCTGAAGCATTATTCCCTGCCTGACAACCAGCATTTTGCCACCTACTTCGCTCCCGAACTGAATGAATTGCAACACTTGGCTCAACTGGGATTACTCACACTCAACGATACACAGCTACAGGTTACCCCCAAGGGTCGCTTTCTGATTCGTAACATTGCCATGGTTTTTGATATTTATTTACGCCAGAAACAAACCTCAGCACAATATTCTAAAACCTTGTAAATAGGCGCTGCTGCAACAGGTATCTGACCCTCACAGGCACCAGATACCTGAATTCAGAATCATGCCGCCGGTACACAACCTTTGCTGCTTTACATCAGGGCGCCTCACCTACTGGCACCCCTGCCGCCAGGTCTTTAGCTGAAATCAACTGAGCAATCTGTGCCTGTGCCTGAATAAAATCATCATGCCAACGCATCGCCTCAAATTTTTCAGGCTGGCCACGACCACTGATCATATCCCAGCGCCGTGCCAGCTGGTCATTATGCGGCCAGCAAAAATCAGCCAGCAGCGTATCTACCCAATCCGGTTTATTGCACACCAGCGCAATATCACACCCTGCCGTAAACGCTCGTTTTGCACGCGCACAGACATCACCAGCAATACTGGCGCCTTCCATGGTTAAATCATCAGAAAAGATCACCCCGTCAAACTGCATCTGCTGCCGCAAAATCTGTTTCAGCCATAATTCAGAAAAACCGGCCGGCTCAGCCGCATCAATCCGGGTATAAATCACATGGGCAGGCATGACCGAGGCCATGCCGGCGGCCACCAATGCTTTAAAAGGCTGTAAATCTTCCGCTTCAAGTGCCGCCAGAGACCGGTCATCACGTGGTAACGTCACGTGGCTGTCACCATGGGCAAACCCATGCCCGGGAAAATGCTTGCCACATGAAGCCATGCCACCCTTAGACAATCCGCGCTGTAGCGCAATGGCCAGCGCACTCACAATCTCTGCGCGGCGATGAAAACTACGATTACCAATCACTCCCTCATGCTGCCATTCCAGATCAAGCACAGGCGTAAAAGACAAATCGATGCCACATGAACGCAATTCCGTGGCCAATACCCAGCCCACTTGTTCCGCCAGAGCACTGGCCTTCTGACTACCGGCCATATCCCAGTAGTTTCCTAAAGTACGCATGGCGGGTAAACGGGTAAATTCGGCAATAAACCGCTGCACGCGGCCGCCTTCATGATCTACCGCCACCACCAGTTCAGGTGTTCTGAGCGCCTTGATTTCCTCTACCAGCGCCTTAATCTGGTCACGTGACTGATAATTACGCCGAAACAGAATCACCCCGCCGATGGCCGGATGACTCAGGCGCTGTTTTTCTTCATCAGTTAAGCTATAAGCCGCCACATCGGCCATAATCGGCCCGCGTGGCAAAGACAGCGGTAATGACGCCTGTGTCATGACTGATCATTCCTTCCCATAAAAATCCGGCCAGCAACTGACTGACCGGTATATAAAACTCTCTTAAACCATCTATAATTAAGATTATAGTTAAGATTCCACCACAGCCACATAAAGCGTATTATTGCCGCGTTTGATCAAAAGCGGGATATTCGTACCCATGTTTGCCAACAGGTTCTGTACGTCTTCCGCTGTATGTATCATCTGTGCGCCAAACGCCAGAATAATATCACCCCGGCGCAAACCGGATTTGAGCGCTGCACCACTGACGCGTCTGATCATCAAACCATTGGCCACAGGTTGCAGAGTTAATCCCAGTTTTGCCACACTGAATGAAGCACCGGTAAAGGGTACAGCCGCAGGAGTAGTCAGAGCAGTATTCACCGTCTGCGAATTATTATTAACATCGTCAAGTACTACCGGAATTTGCTGTGCCTTACTTTGTCGCCACACAGACAGAGCAATTTTACTGCCAGGCGTTAATAAACCAACCATCACCGGCAGATCACTGGAATTATTAATTTCCTCTCCATTGATGCTTTGTACAATATCACCAATATGTAAGCCTGCTTTGGCGGCAGGGCCACTGTCAATCACCTGTGAAATCAGGGCACCACTGGCGCGATCCAGCCCGAACGCCCTGGCCAGATCATAATTGACTTCCTGAATCACCACCCCCAGCCGGCCACGCTGAACCTTGCCATTATGCAGTAACTGACGCGCCACATTCATCGCCACATCAATCGGGATTGCAAATGAAATACCCATAAAACCACCGCTGCGGCTGTAAATCTGTGAATTGATGCCTACCACTTCCCCCCTCAGATTGAATAAGGGGCCGCCGGAATTGCCCGGATTAATCGCAACGTCTGTCTGAATAAAGGGGGTATAGTTGGCATCGGGCAAACTGCGGCCTTTGGCCGACACAATGCCACTGGTGACACTGTTATCAAAACCAAACGGCGCACCAATCGCGGCCACCCATTCGCCCACTTTCAATTGTTTCGGGTCACCGGTTTGTACTACCGGTAAATGATCGGCATCTATTTTCAATAGCGCGATGTCCGACTGGCCATCGGCACCAATCAGTCTGGCCTGATATTCGCGTTTATCATTGAGTAATACCTTGATATGGTTTAAACCACTCACCACATGGGCATTGGTCAGAATATAGCCATCTTTACTGACAATAAATCCTGAACCAAAATTATACTCATCATCTTCCGTCTGTGGTGTTTGTGGAATATTCGGCAGCATCCGCTTAAAATAATCATAGAATGGATCATTGTCTGGCAGACTGTGGCCTTCCGTACTGGCACCATCAGCCCCTATCTGATCATCCAGCCGGGTTGCCTGAATATTCACTACTGCCGGGCCTTGCTGTTCAACCAAAGTGGTAAAATCCGGTAATGTGGCCGCGGACTGACTTTTAGGTTTGGCAATGACATGCTCTTTTTGCTGAACAGGTTTATTTTTTGCCAGCCAGTGATCTATCCTGTCACAGCCACCGATCAGCAATAGTATCGAAATTACTACTGCTAAAGTAGATTTGTTTCTTGCCTGTCTCAACACATCCATCATTATTTATGCCTAATATTCAGGTATTTTGTGCCAGCATTGTAACGAAAAGCCATTCTTGGGGACAAGAAGAGAGCTCAGATCGTACTCTTGGCCGGATACTCACACAAGTCATTAATTAAACATTGTTCACACAATGGCTTTCTCGCTTTACAGGTATAGCGGCCATGTAAAATCAGCCAGTGATGTGCATGCAGCTGATACTGCTTAGGCACTACTTTCATCAGTTTATCTTCCACTGCGCGCACTGTTTTACCTTTGGCAATACCGGTACGATTGCACACCCGGAAAATATGCGTATCCACCGCAATGGTCGGCCAGCCAAAAGCAGTATTTAAAACCACATTCGCCGTTTTACGTCCCACACCGGGCAAAGACTCCAAAGCAGCACGGTCTTCCGGGACACGACCGCCATACTGTTCCACTAATATCCGGCAGGTCGCCAGTATATGCCGCGCTTTGGTTTTATAAAGACCAATCGTGCGGATACAGGCCATGATATCATCAAGTCCCAAGTCAAGCATGGCCTCTGGCGTCGGCGCAGCGGCAAAAAGCGCCGGCGTGCATTTATTCACTGAAACATCGGTTGCCTGAGCAGACAATAATACGGCAATTAAAAGCTGAAACGGGTCATGATTAAACACCAGTTCCGTTGTCGGGTGCGGACAAGCAGCCTGAAAACGGGCAAAAATCTCATTGCGTTTTTGTGCATTCATAACTTATCTGATTCAGTGAATTGATTGACTTTTAGCATGATGGCGAAATTGCCACGGTGCCACCGGATGAGACTGGCACCATAAACCCAGCCTCTGCTGCTGTGCCAGCAATTGTGCACGCTGATATTGGGTATAAGCAAGCGGATTTTGCTGTTTTTTAGCAATACTTTCATAATGCCAGGCATAGCCATGGCGCAACATCCACAGATTGATGTCTTGTCCCTGTAACAGGATTTGCCCCACTTCACGCTGATAGCGATCAATATTAATCACATTGATATCCACCATCTGACCATAAACCTGTGCCGTCAGTGCATCACGGCTGTCCGTACCATAAGCCTGTCTGATTTCCGGCGCATCAATATTACTCAGCCGGATTTTATGTATCCTGCCCTGTGTATCCTCGATTCGCAACGTATCACCATCATGTACAGACACCACCCTGCCCCGATAAACACCGGTTTGCAACCCTTCATTGTTTGCCGGTACGGGTTGATTCTGAACTACGGCAATCAGCTGGTAAACGATCCGGTTCCACTGCGGCCACGACACTGGAATTTCATCCGGTAACCAGACCTTTAAAATGGTGGCCAGCACAATAATATAGAGTAAAAATTTACGCCATTGCTGCAACAATGATTACCTTTCCTGCCTTGTGAAATCAATTGGATAAATGAAAAGAAGTCATAAAATAAACGCGATGTGCTTTCATCACATGCTGATCAAAGCATGGTGAAGAGCCATTTTGTGATAACCATCTAGAATAACGTTAATATGATAAAGACAATAAATGTAAAATGTAAAACAGATAAACAGCAATAATCAGCATCTGCCTGAAACGAAATGACATAAAATAAACAGATATTCAGATAAAAACAACTGGCAGAAAAACAGGCGGGCAGCAAAACCTGCGCCGCCCGCTCATGTTGACCGCTTCAGCATGGATTAAATCTGTGCCTTCAGCACCTCCACCACACCACTGGCACGCGCTAGTAACAACACATCAGCCGGACGCGCAGCAAATAAACCATTTTCCACCACACCCGCAATCTCATTAATCTGATGTTCCATTTTCAGAGGTTCGTTCAGATTAAGGTGGCGCACATCCAAAATCACATTGCCATGATCGGTTTTACAACCCAGCCGCAATTCCGGCTCGCCGCCCATTTTTACCAGCTGGCGCGCCACCAGTGAGCGGGCATTTTCGGTGACTTCTACCGGCAAAGGCACATGTCCCAGGCGACTGACGTATTTACTTTCATCGGCAATACACACAAACATATCCGCCGCACTGGCCACAATCTTTTCATTGAGTAATGCGCCGCCGCCACCTTTGATCATCTGCAAAAGATGATTGACTTCATCGGCGCCATCAATATAAACAGGCAAGTGATGCACCTCATTGAGTGATACTTCGGTAATGCCATAATGCGCCAGTGCCTCGCTGGTAGCGCGCGAAGTGGTGACTGCCCCTTTAATCTGAATATCACTTTTAGCCAGTGCCTCAATAAAAAATTGTACAGTCGAACCGGTACCAATACCCAGATATTCATTTTCATGCACATATTGCAACGCTTTTTGTGCTGCCTGACGCTTCAGATCATCCTGATTAACCTTAGCCATGCCCGTTCTTCCTTGATTTACCATTGATACCCATATGATTTTAAATCATATATCCTTATTCAAACCACTACCTTCGGCTATTCAAACCGAAGTCAGCAAAACCACCGCCTGAGCTGCCATGGCTTCCTGCCGCCCCAAATAACCTAATCCTTCATTGGTTTTGGCTTTAATACTTACTGCTGCCGGCAACAAACCCAGATCAGTGGCAATATTGCTGCGCATCTGATCCAGATATGGCCGTAATTTGGGCTGCTGGGCGATGATGGTGCTGTCTATATTAACCACCGCCCAGCCTGCGTCCTGCACCGCGGCATAAGCACCGATCAACAACTTTCTGCTGTCGGCGTTCTGGTGTGCCGGATCATGATCAGGAAACCAGGTACCAATATCACCCAGAGCAGCAGCACCCAGTAAGGCATCGGTAATAGCGTGCAACAGTACATCCGCATCAGAATGACCTTGCAGACCCCGATCAAACGGCACGGTAACCCCACCCAGTATCAGCGGCCGGCCGGCCACCAGTGGATGAACATCATATCCTTGTCCTACGCGTATATTGCTCATGACTCCAACTCCTGTTGCAAGAAAAATGTCGCCAATGATGCGTCTTCCGGACGCGTCAATTTAAAATTACTCGCTTCACCCTCAACCAGCATCGGCGTCAAACCCATTGCCTCAATAGCGGAGGCGTCATCAGTAATCTGATCAACATCGGCCTTTACCAGTGCCTCTTGTAGTAAACCGGTACGAAACATCTGCGGCGTCTGTGCCTGCCATACATTCTGGCGTTTAATCGTTCTGATCGCCTGTTGTTGACCATTGGCCTCTTTGAGTGTATCGGCCACCGGCAAAGCCAGTAATCCGCCCACCGCATCATCGCCCACCTGCCGGATTAACCGCAAAATAGCCGCATGGGAAATACAGCAGCGCGCCGCATCATGCACCAATACCCAGTCATCACTGTCCAGCAGATGACGCGCCCGCGCCTCTTTTAATGCATTAAGTACCGTTTTTGCCCGGGTAGCACCACCACAACGCAATAATTGAAGTTTAGCATTGTGACTGGCTGGGGGATAGAGATGATCAATATATGAATCCTCTCCAGACACCACCAGCAACACCTGATCAATATCACCCAAGGCAAGAAACCGGTCTACCGTATGTTGTAATACCGTTTTACCCGCCAGTGTATGGTATTGTTTCGGATAAGTCGCACCAAAGCGCGCACCGACACCAGCCGCAGGAATCAGGGCAATATAGCGCCTCATGACAGAGATTTCTTGGCTGAGGGCTGACCTTGTCGCCACAGACATTCACCATCCACATTTTTATCCAGTATGTCCAGATAGGCCTCATGTTCGGCCAATTCTTCAGCACTGGCCGGCTGCACCCACAGCGGCGGATGTTTGACCCGCGCCACCGATGAACCATCACCACCAGAAGCGGTGGCCGGTGCCATCAATTCATCGACCAGACTGAATTGACTGCGCGTCATGGCCAGATAAACTTCACTGAGTAATTCACAGTCAATCAACGCACCATGTAACACGCGCTTACTGCGGTCTACATCGAGGCGGTTACACAAAGCATCCAACGAATTTTTCTGACCGGGATAGCGTTCACGCGCCATCGCCAGCGTATCGATCACATTGACGGCCACTTGTTCAACCGGTGGCATGTTCAGACGGGCAAATTCCATATTCAGAAAACCCAGATCAAACGGCGCATTATGAATCACCAGTTCGGCGCCACGCAGATAATCGGCAATCTGATCAGCCACACCCGCAAATACCGGCGCCTCTTCGGCAGCCAGCTTTTCCCGTGTAATACCATGAATGGCAATGGCTTCTTCGGCAATGTCCCGTTCGGGATCAATAAATAGATGCAGATAACTGCCGGTTAAGCGCCGATCAATCATTTCGACACCGGCAAATTCAATCAAACGATCCCCCGTTTGTGCCGATAAACCTGTGGTTTCAGTATCAAGAATAATTTGACGCATGCCTATCCTGTCAGAAACAGCAACACCCGTTGCCAGTTTAAAAAAGGATATCATACTAAAAAATCCTTCATGAGACACACAAGACAGCTGTAATTCATGTTTTTTAACATGGTTGCAATAAAAGAGTTATTTTTATTCTTTATAAAATCAATATATTAATTAAATAATAATAACTATCATTTGCGTTTAAAATTATTTTTGTTTATGATGACACACATGATGAAAACAGATTGATAGCAGTTGTTTTCAGCCAACGATTTTAATGAATGATGCGTAGCCTACCATCATTGGATTTTCAGAGTTTTTAGATTTTTTATGTCTCAGTTTGATAGTGGTTTGTGTTCCTTATTAGCGCCTCCTTTAACCGGAGGCGATTTTTTTATGTCTGTGATGAGGGTGATGCAATCAGCCGCCACCTCATCACAGCTATCTGCCGATAATTACTCTGCTTTTGCATCAGGCATCCTGGGCTCATAACGACCCGCCATCGCCTGATAAATCAGACTTTCATTTTGCAATACCGTATAGCGATCATTCAACAACGCCTGAGCTGAACTGTATTCGGTATTGAGTGCATCCAGCCAATCGCTTAACGGATTGGCGCCATACTGATAGCGTACCTGATAATAATGGCTGTTTTTAAGGTCAAACTGATGTTTTTGCTGACTGTTGGTCAGCATTTCCCTGCTTAGCCGGTATTGCTGATGATAACGCGACACTTCATTCAATGCCGTGGTCAGGCTCTGTTCAAAACTGACTTGCGCACTCTTAAACGCCACCTCAGCCTCTTTGGTCTGCCAATGCAAAGTCTGCCAGTTTAAAAATGGCAGATTCAGCGCTACACTGCCCACCCCTACAGGTAGACGTAAGGCATTATCAAAGCGGTTAGAACGCGAATTCACCGCCGTATCTAAAGAAATACTCGGATACCAGCTTCTTTTTTGCGCTGTCTGACTGGCATAAGCCGATTGCAACCGATATTCAGCTGCGCGCAAATCAGGCCGGTTGGCCAATACCGATAAAGGTACTGACAGATTTACTGGCACATCCGGTAATGACTGCAATGAAACCGGGGCAAGTGTCAGCTTCTGATCCGGTTTCAGATTCAAGAGATTATGCAGACTCTGAACCATCTGCAACCGGTTTTCCTGCAAAGATAAAACATTATTTTGCGCATTCAGTAAAGACTGCTGTGCCTTGGTGACATTCAGACTGGAAACCTTACCTTGCCGATACTGCGCCGTTGCAATGCGAGCAATCTGTTGATACTGTTTGATGCTTTGATGATTTAATTCAATGGCCTCATCCAGATAAGCCAGATGGAAATAAGTATCAATCACGCTATTGATCAATGACAGCCGGCTGGCTTCTTGATCAGCCCGACTGGCCTGATATGACCAGCGGGCTGCCTCAGTCTCAGCGCGAACTTTCTGCCATACATCCACTTCATAGCTTAATCCAAGCTGACCATTAAAACTACGCGTTGAAGCGCCGCCGCGTTTCAGATCTTTACTGCTTGATGCACCCAAAGAACCACTGCCCTGCGGCCACAGACCCGCCCCCACCTCATTGGCACTATAGCGCGCTTTTTCCGCATTCAGCGCTGCCTGACGCAAATCCAGATTGTTGTCCAGCGCCTTTTGCACCAGTTGATTCAGTTGCTGATCCTGATAGGCAGTCCACCATTCGGGATCAATCTGATACTGACGCACAATTTCCGCCGTACTGAGCATACCGGCCTGATGTAATTGCTGTTGCGGATAAGACGAGACACTGGCGCAGGAACTTAAAGCCAATACGCCTGTCCAGATCAGTAACTGTCGTTGTAGATTGTCTGACCAAATATTCATAACTGTGTTTTTTGCCTTATGGATTTTATGGATTTTGTCTGATTTAATCGCGGGACAATGCATCAATCGGATTGAGGCGTGAAGCATTTCTGGCCGGCATAAAGCCAAAAATCACCCCGATAATGGTTGAACACAATACCGCCATGACAATCGACATGGTTGAAAATGACATGGCAAAATCCTTGGCCAGCGAATTAAACAGCACACTGATGATAAAAGACAACAATACGCCGGTTAAACCACCGATCAGGCAGATCAGCACCGCTTCAATCAAAAACTGTTCCAGAATATTGCGCTGACGGGCACCAATGGCCATGCGGATACCGATTTCCCTGGTGCGTTCCGTCACAGACACCAGCATGATATTCATTACCCCGATACCACCTACCACCAGCGAAATCAAGGCGATACAGGAAATCAGCAAAGTCATGGTACCGGTTGTGCTTTCAATGGCCTGTTTAATCGTATCACTGTTGCGGGTAAAGAAGTCTTCGGTACCGCCATGTCTTGCTGTCAGAAAAGCCACAATACTTCTTTCCGCGGTTTGTGAATTCACCTGATCCTTGATTTTTACCATCACCGAACTGATGTATTTATTGCCTGAAATGCGATTCATCAAAGTGGTATAAGGCATCCACAATTGTAAAGAATCGCTGTCAGCAAAACCCATGTTATTGGCATTGGCTACCCCGATCACTGTTAATGGCCGCTGATTCAGTAAAATCACCTGTCCCAAAGGATTGGTACCATCAGCAAAAAGCTTGTTTCTGGTATTATCATCAATCACTACTACCTGATTGTTCTGAACAACATCATTGGCATCAAATAAACGACCCTGGTCCAGCGTAATACCACGCACATCAAAATATTGTTCTCCTACGCCAAATAGCTGCGCCGTCAGCGACTGATTACCGTAAGTGAGCGTACTGCCCATAGTACTGCCAGGGGTCACGCTATCCACGTAATCCTGTTGTTTCAAGGCTTCCGCATCAGCCACCGTCAGCGTTTTAATCCGGCCGGAATGCCGGTCACCAAAACCCTTGCCAGGATAAATACTGATGGTATTGGTACCCATGGCATTGATGTTTTCCAGAATTTTTGCCTGCGAACCGCGCCCCAGTGCCACCACCGATACTACTGAAGCAATCCCAATGATGATGCCCAGCATGGTCAGTAATGAACGCATTTTGTGCGCCAGAATCGCCTGTACTGACATCTTAAATGATTCGAATAACTGGTCTTTATAAAAAAGCCATGATTTCGGTTCGGGCATACACTCAATATAACTGGCGGCAATATGGCTATTTTTACTGTGGTCAGCAATCACTTCACCGTCACGGATTTCAATCACCCGGTTGGCGTTGGCGGCAATGCCCGGGTCATGCGTGACCATCACAATGGTGTGTCCTTGCCGATGCAACTGGTGCAGAATATCCATCACATTCTGACCACTGGCGGTATCCAGTGCACCGGTTGGCTCATCGGCCAGAATAATTTCACCGCCGTTCATCAATGCCCGCGCAATACTGACCCTTTGCTGCTGACCGCCCGATAATGCACTGGGTTTATTCTCTTCCTTACCCGCCAGACCCAGCCTATTGAGTAATTCATCGGCACGCTGATGGCGCTGATGCTGCGGCATACCTGCATATACAGCCGGCAATTCAACATTTTCACGCGCATCCAGCATACCCAAAAGGTTATAGCGCTGAAAAATAAATCCCAGCCGCTGCCGCCGTAAGGCGGCCAGCTCATCGCTATTCATGCTGGCAGTTTCAATACCGTCGATTTTATAAGAACCGGAAGAAGGCACATCAAGACAACCGATGATGTTCATCAAGGTCGATTTTCCCGAGCCTGACTGGCCGATAATGGCCACAAAATCGCCCTTTTCAATGCTCAGATTAATGTCTTTAAGCACATGAACCCGGCTCTCACCCTGTCCGAACCAGCGATTAATATTTTTGATTTCCAATAAACTCATGGCTTACATTCTCGGACCGCGCATTTTGGCCGCATCCGCACGCGCCGCGCCATTGCTTAATGAAGTCAACACCACCTGCTCGCCATCTTTCAGCCCTGATTTGATTTCAGTCCGCATACCATCGCTGATGCCCGTCTGAATCTGAACATCATGCACCTGATGGTCTTTACCCAGTACCTGCACCCATTTTTTGCCTTGCCGGTACTGAATGGCCTGATTAGAAACCGTCGGCACCTGCTTGGCCGCCTGAATCAGAATACTGTTTTGAGTTGTCATGCCGATATGCAGACCGCCATCATCATTGGGCACCAAAGCCCGGGCATAATAATAAATGGCACTGTCACTGGTATCGGTAGAGGTATTGTAGCTGCCTTGTGACATGGTGGTTAAACCTGGGTCAACCGATTCCAGTTTGGCATGTCTGACTTCCGAATGGTTGGATAAAGTCGTCAGCGTCAGCGGCATACCCACTTTTACCTTACTTATATCACCCTCAGCAATCTGCATTTTATTCAACATTTTACTCAAATCAGCCAGCTGAATAATCGTGGGTGTATTCTGGCTGGCATTAACCGTCTGCCCTTCTTCCACCGGAATGGAAACCACCGTACCGCTCATCGGCGCCGTAATACGAGTATAGCCAAGATCTGCCTCAGAAGTATTGATGGCAATCTGTGTCTGTTTGATCTGTGATTTTAATTCAGCCACATTGGCCTTGGCTGCGGCCAGTGCGTCCTGCGCATTGTCCCAATCCATTTGCGAAGTAGCGTCCTCAGCCATTAAAGCCTTTTCACGATCATAGGCACGCTGTTTCATTTTCAGTGCAATCTCTGCTGACACCAATTGCGCCCGATAAGTATCCAGCCTGGCTTTATTGGTATTTAACGTATTGATCTGCGTGGTAGAATCAATTTCAGCAATCAAATCACCCTTATGCACCTGTTGCCCCAGTTTGACATACAGCTTTTTAATCTGACCCGAAGCCTGTGCACCTACATCAACCAGCTGGGCAGCCGCAATCTCACCAGTGGCATTAACAGTCTGGGTGATATCTGCGCGGCGTACAGTATCAGTCACATAATTGATTTCATCTTTTGGTTTGAATAGCCACCACACCAAACCGATGACAACCACCACAGCCACCAATACACCAAGTCTTTTCAGCCATTTTTTATTCATTACCTGCGATTTCCATTGATGATTTAATTATTTATTGATTCATACCGCTTCAAAGTCAGCACCTTGAATTTACAGCAAGCAGTGATTGTAAATGTGATACTGATTCTCATCAACATTTTCATGTACGGTATAAACAAAGCTTTCACTCATAATCATTGTTTATCTGTCTTCTGATTCTGGACACAAGAGAAAAATCAGCATCATTGCTCTACCACTGACCAAGATAACCCACTTTTCAATTCAATGACAATAAAATATAGAGCGTCATACCGCCAGCAGCCTGACCAATGAACCGCATTATCCTATATTTTGCTGAGAGATCATAGCACTATCGGCGGGCTTACTTGTATTCAGTTGTTCTGTTCGCGTCAGCCCTATGGCAGCCAACATATTGACCAAACCAAAGACATCGTTTACTGTGTTATTTATTCTGTTTTATCTGGCTCAATTTTCTTTTCCATCATGATTATCTCTCCTATGCGCCGGGCGGTTTATGCCGGTAGTTTTGATCCGCCCACCAACGGTCATTTATGGATGATTCGTCAGGCACAGGCCTTATTTGACGAATTAATTGTCGCCATCGGTGTTAATCCGGAAAAGAAAGCCACCTACAGCGTTGAAGAACGCACCGAGATGTTGCGTGCTATTACCGCAGATTTTGCCAATGTCAGCATCAGTGCCTTTGAAAACCAGTTTCTGGTGAATTACGCCAAAAGTATTGGCGCCAAATACATTATCCGCGGTATTCGTACCGGCTCTGATTATGAATATGAACGCAGCATGCGCTACATCAATCACGATTTGCAATCCGATATCAGTACCGTGTTTCTGATGCCACCGCGCGAATATGCCGAAGTATCCTCCACCATGGTCAAAGGCATGGTAGGCCCCGGCAACTGGCAACACATCATTCAGCGTTATGTCCCCATACCGGTATATCATCACATGATTAAAAACCAGACCACTGAAGAAAAATAGTCCGCCAGAATACCATCACCACAACTTCATAAGCCAGCCCGGCCACCATCATTGATCATGAGGGTAATCTTTTCATACACACCACCATAATAATATATAATATAAAGTGTATTTCCACGGCAAACACCTTTTGAAAGGATTATTATGGCCATTCGCTTACATTCTGCTTTATGGGCATTATTCGGCCTGACACTGGCCACCGCCGCTTTAGCCAAAGACAATATTTCCGTTGCTGCCAACAATACCCCCTATAGCGCGGGCGATGTACAGAAACTGGCGGCTACCGCGGTAAAAATGGGCGTGAAAGAACCGGTTAATCTGCAATTAACTGCTGGCGAACTGCGCGTATCCGGCAGCAGCAAAACCAGCTGCACCATCAAAGTGGGCAGCGGCTCTGCGCCACAGATTGGCGGCATCAGCTGTCAGTAACGAATCAGATCAGCTCATCTGTCGCAAAAGGCATCACCCATCTATCGTGGCCTGACACCGTTTCACATTAAAAATAACAGGAAGCTGCTATGTGGTTAAGTATCGCCGCCATCAACATGGCTCTGGCTGTCATACTGGGTGCCTTTGGCGCCCATGGTTTAAAACATCTGGCCAATGCCCAGCAACTGGCCTGGTGGCAGACAGGTACTCAGTATTTTTTCTATCACGCTCTGGGTTTATTGCTCTTGGCTACCCTGATGCGTGTCCTACCCACCCTACCCCTGAAAATCCCTTTTTATTGTATCCAAAGCGGCATAATCATTTTTTGCGGTTCATTGTATCTGATGGCTTTGGGGCTGCCGCGCTGGCTAGGCGCCATTACACCGCTAGGCGGTCTCTGCATGATCGCCGGCTGGCTGATACTCGCCTGGCAAAGCCTGAAATACCATTAATCCCTGTGTGATGCAGAAAAGGACAAATTACATGAATAAAATGATGATTTCGCTAGGCATATCATGCATTGGCGTCATGATATTATCCGCCTGCCACACCCCTGCCCAAAACACCGACGCAACCATAGCCATTCATCAGTCACCAAACATCGCTGTCCCCTATCAGCTGGCACAGCATTATTTTATCCGTAATCACATCAATACCCGCTTACCGGTTAAAATAACCTCGGCTACTGAGTTTAAGCACTATTTTGGTGAAGCCACCACCATGGATAACGTGCCTACGCCCATTGATTTTGAGCACTATTATGTTATTGTAGTCGAACACCCGCTGACTACATCAGCCATACAACTCAATGTTTTATCACTGAAACGGATTCAGACTCAAATCGTATTAAACTATAGCATCGCTACCGGTAAAACCATGAGTTACCAGAGCCATCCCTTTTTACTGCTGCTGGTACCCAAAAGCGAAGAAGGGCAGATCATCCTCAAAAGCCATACCGCCGCTTTCAATACACACGTCTGAATCATTCCGGCCAGGCCATAAAATCAGGCCGGCTTACCCATCAATGGGCAGCCGGCCGATCAACAGCTAACGTGATGCGGTTAAATCAATCACCCACCACCACCAGTTTCTGGTTTACAAACTCCTTAATGCCCAAATCACTCAACTCACGCCCGAAACCCGAACGTTTTACCCCGCCAAAAGGCAAAGGCGCCACTGAATCACTGGAACGATTGATAAACACCATACCGGTTTCAATACGGGCGGCCAGACTTTTTGCCCGAGCCACATCAGCGGAGAAAATAATACCAGCCAGACCATAATGGGAATCATTGGCCAGTTTAACCACCTCATCATCATTATCGACCACATACAACTGTGCCACCGGTCCGAAAAATTCCTCAAAATAAGCCGGATTGTTGCGACCAATCTGAGTAATGAGGGTAGGCGTGAAAAAATTACCCTCTGCCGGCTGATTGCCACACAACACCTTGGCACCTGCCGCTATGGCCTTGTCCAGTTGTTCCTGCAAATGCTTTTTAGCACCAGCAGAAGACAAAGGCGCAAGTGTCGTGGCCTCATCCAGCGGGTCACCCATCACTTGCTGCTTGAATGCCTCAGTCACCAGACGGGTAAATTCCTCAGCCACCTTTTTCTGTACCACATAACGCTTGGAAGCCGTACACACCTGACCAGCATTGGCCAGACGGCCACTTACCGCTGCCTGTGCTGCTTTATGTATATCAGCATCGTCCAGCACCACAAACACATCATTACCCCCCAGTTCCATCGTGGCTTTTTTCAGTTTGGCGCCCGCCTGCTCAGCCACACTGCTGCCTGCACCTTCAGAACCAGTCAGCGCCACCCCCTGCACCCGGTCATCGGCAATGATTTTGCCTATTTGCTCAAAGCTGACAAACAAATTGCGATAGCCGCCCTCGGGTATGCCCGCTTCTTTAAACAAATCTTCCATCAGCTGGGCACATTGTGGCACATTACTGGCATGTTTTATCATCACACTATTGCCCGCAGCAATCGCCGGCACTGCAACCCGTACCAACTGATACAACGGGAAATTCCACGGCTCTACCGCCATCACAATACCGATAGGATAATAACCCAGCTGCGCCTGTCCCAAGGGGTTGGGATACGGTTTTGGCTGCAAGAATTCAGCCGCATGTTCCGCATAATAACGCGAGATATCCACACATGAAGTCACCTCGCTGTAACTTTCCGCCAGACGCTTACCCATATCCACAGTAATGATGCGGGCAATCTCATCTTTGCGGGTTTCCATAATTTCCGCTAGCCGGTTCAGACAATCCAGACGAGCGCCCATATTTTCTGGTCGCGCCCAGTCAGACTGATACAAAGCATATCCGGCCGTCAGAAATTGCTCTACTTCCTGATCGGTATGATTAGGGAAGGTTTTTACGGTTTTGCCCGTATACGGATTAATGGTCTGGTAGGTCATGTGTCACTCCTTTTCATGGTTAGAAAAATAGCTTACCCATTGATTGTAGAGACAGCAAAATACTTTGCACAGAGAAAACAGGTAAAATAAACACAAACAATACTTTATTTATTAAAAATAAAGTATTGTTCTGGAAAATAAAAATTACAGCCACACCACCAGCCTGATCAGCCACGGCCCGAATAAAACCATAAAAAGCCCCGCCAGAATCATGGTCAGACTGGCCACTACGCCCTCATCGGCATTACGCTGAATCGCCCGCGAAGTACCAAAGCCATGAGCAGCCGCCCCGAAAGCCGCACCATTGGCCAGATGAAAACGATTGCGACTGAATAACAGCACCAAATCCCCCAGCAACATACCCGCCAGACCGGTCATCATCGTAAACACCGAAATCAAAGCACCAGACGCATGAATTTTATTCCCCAATTCAATGGCAAACGGCGTAGAAACCGAGCGCGCCATCAGACTATAAGTCACCTCATGATCAAAATGAAACCATAATGACATCACATAAGCACTGCCTACCCCCACAAACATACCCACCACAATCGCCGTCACCAAAATAGGCAACTGCCGCCGCACCACCTGACGATACTGATAAATCGGAATCGCAAACGCCACCGTGGCCGGCCCCAGTAAGGCTGCAATAAAACGGGTATATTCATAATACCGGTCATAATCAATATGAAATACCACCAGCAGCACAATAGTAGACACCGTGACCACAATCGCCGGCGAAAACAGAATAAACGGCTTGAAACGATACAGCTTTTTGGCCAGCACATAGACCACAATCGTCCACACAAAACAACCCAGAGCAATCACATCAATCATCACATTATTCGCTTGAAAATTCTCAATTAATACCATCAATGATGCCGATATTTGACCCAATAACGGCGTAAACGGTAACAATACTTCAAAGTCATGGCTGTACTGAGCATCACCAGCATCGTACCCACAAAAATACTGACCACCAGCTGCCAGCCCTGCGCCATAAACAATGCCTTATACTTCACTACAATGATCAGAATCGGAATAAAAAACAGCATCAATTCGCCCAGCAAAACCCGCGCCCCCTCACTGACCCACCGTACAGGCAATAAGCCCGTGCCCAGCAAAAACAGCATCACAAATAAACCGACCACGCCGCCAGACAAAGGAATATGGGTAAACCGCACCAGAGCGCAACTGAGCCACCATACCGCACCGATCAAGACCATCTGCCAAACCGTCTGGCTCAGCATCAACACCCGTTTCAATAAATTCAGCATTACTTTATCTTTAAAATCCGCGCAAATTGAGGGGAAATCATTATAATGACAAAGGCCAGTCACAACATAAATTATTATTATTTTATTATTCTTAAAATTCATAATATGATTAACCTGAAAGCACTGCAATGCTGGGTTTATCTGGTAGACAATCACAGTTTCTCCGAAACCGCGGAAAAAATGTCATTATCCCAGCCCAGCATCAGCAAAATGATCCGCACACTGGAAAATGAACTCGGCGTAGCCTTGCTGCATAAAGGCGAATCAGGTCGCAAACATCTGCTGCGCCCCACCGAAATGGGCGAACTCCTCTACCATCACGCCAAAACCATGCTCCAGCAAGAAGCATTACTGCAACAAGACATGGCTGATTACCGCCACCTCAAAACCGGTACCCTACGCATTGGCATGTCATTATTGGGCAGCCGGCTCTTAACACCCGCCATCTTTCAGTTTCACCGCCAGTGGCCGGAAATCAAACTGGCTTTTGTTGAAGCCGGTTCACGCGATATAGAAGCAGCCCTGCTTGATCAGCGGCTTGATGTCGGCCAGCTCATGGCGCCCGTCAACAACGCCTTTGACAGCATCTGGCTATGCAGCTACCCCTTAATGGTGGTCATGCCACGCCAGCGCGCCAGCCATCTGCCGCCCGTACTGCCCTTACGCCGCCTGCGTGATGATGATTTTATTCTGTTTACCCGCGGTTTTATGCTCTACGACCGCATCATCAGCGCCTGCCATAGCCAAGGCTTCGAACCCAACATCGTCTGCCGCACCAGCCAATGGGATCTGGTACGGGACATGGTGGCGCAAAATATGGGCATCGCCCTTTTACCCCAGTACTATACCGATGAATTCAACCCCGATATTTTTGCAGTTATTCCATTGATTGAACCCGCCATCAACTGGCAGTTACACATGGCCTGGCTTAAACACACCAAAACCACTCCGGCGGTTAAAGCATGGCTCAATATTGTGCGGCATGAATTTAACCCAAAAGCATAATTTTACTGCCCGCAACGGTAACCTTATCCTCAAATAGTCACTAATCAATCGGAAAATAAACCTATCCATAAAAATGCCAAAAGTATAAATCCCAGAAACGCAATATTTTCATGCATATGACCTTTACCTTTATCCTCACCATAAACACCTGTTACACACATCAATAAAATTATCCTAACCAGAATTAATGCTTGTAATCAAAAATTAATTACAATACAATACTATTAGATAATTTTCATTAAATACATAAAATTAAAGATGTACAACCCAGTACACACCCTGTTTATCCAAGATACACCATACCCCGTAGCAGGCAATTTATGGGGTAATACAGACACCCCCCTTTGATCAAGGCCTGTCTGCGGATTAGCGTTACACCCGGCGATCAACCAGGATTGCTGCTTTAACCAACACCTGTCTTGGCATGTGTTGATGTGTTTATATCCGGCAACAGGAGTAATGCATGATAAATAGAGTTACCCCACGGCCAAGTGTAGCCGCCACTTTAGCCTATCTTATCCATGGCACCCTCTCCCTGTCTGAATTTCGTCATAGCCCGCGCAATAGCGGCAGTTCCGCCACGCACCACCCGAAAAAGCAGTCAATCAGCCCGTTTTTTGATGGTACCGACAGCCATGAAAAGGCCGACAGTGCCGTCACCGGCCAGACCCCACCGACAGAAGACGAGATCAGGCAGTACAGCAAACAGGCACAGCAGGCAGCGCTGCTGGATGCCTATATGTATCCGCGCACCACCAATGTGGCGCGGCTATAGACCAAAGAGTAATGGATGAATCTGATAACCAAACCAGGAGTGCAGCATGAATAGTAAATCATTGAAGTTATTGTTGTTGGTTGCAGTAATGGGGATAGGCGGTTGTAGCAGTGCCTTCAGGCCGTTTGTTGGCTCGAAAGACGCCTACGCCGCACCGGTGGAATCGGTACAGTACAATTATGAAGATATATCTGAAGTTGGCGGAGGCAGCATAAATGGCGGCTGTATTCCCGGCGTCAGAGGCATAGACCCGGATAAGGTGGGTAAAACTTCCTGGGGTTATAACTCACAATGCGGCGCCGCCTATCTTAAAAAACAATGGAAACCGGGTATGACAGCCGATATCTACTGGAAAATCCTGCCTTATCCGGACTGGCGTGCCAAGTTGCTACCAGGGGGGGGGGTAGTGCATGATGAAAAAGAACTTGCTGTGATTCGTCAGTACACTGAATATCCGCATTACACCATACCCTTACCTCCACCACCTGAAGGACGGATGGATTTTGATAAAGCCGGCGGCATAGATGTGCACTTTCTGGCCTGTAATCAGATATTCATTACCTATGGCACACGGGAAGAGCGGCGTAACCATGATTTATTAATGGGTCTGATGCAAAAGAGTATGAAACTGTGCCGCAAACGGCCGGTCATAAAATCCATGGCGGACTATCGCAAGCATAAGGCGGAAATGGATGCTATCCGCGAAGAGCGCAAGCAGATTCCGCAGGTGATTCTGCCGGAATACATAAAGCAGCTGGAAGCTGAGGGGAAACTGCCGCATCAGCAGATGAAGAACAAGGAGTAATGGATGAATAAGGACAATAAAATCTCGTGGGAAAGTATACGGGATCGAATGAAAGAAAACCGCGAGCCCGGACAAGGCAGTAATGACCAGCAAGGTCAGCAATCCGAGCCGGGTAAGCTGAGTCAGCTGGCGGGAAAGGTAAAAAGTGCGGCGGATGAAGGCTTAAAGACCATTTTTGCCCATCTGCCGCCGATCAAGCAATCGGCATTTGAATGGCCGAATGTAGAAAAGGCGCCGGAATTTCCCTCAGTAGCCGGCGGGCGGCTGCCGGCCAGCATTCGAGCGATCATGCGTAATCGTGACAGTAATGAAGTCAACCGCAGGGAAAAAGAGCAGATACTTAAAGCACGCCAATCAAACAAACAATGCCTGAAGAAACTGAAGATCAGCCTGTTTTTTGATGGTACTGACAGCCATGAAAAGGCTGACAGTGCCGTTACCGGCCAGACGCCGCCCACAGAAGACGAGATCAGGCAGTACAGCAAACAGGCACAGCAGGCAGCACTGATTAAGGAGTGATAGATGAATCTGATAACCAAACCAGGAGTGCAGCATGAATAGTAAATCATTGAAGTTATTGTTGTTGGTTGCAGTAATGGGGATAGGCGGTTGTAGCAGTGCCTTCAGGCCGTTTGTTGGCTCGAAAGACGCCTACGCCGCACCGGTGGAATCGGTACAGTACAATTATGAAGATGTTACAGGAGGCGGTATTAATGGCGGCTGTATTCCTGATGTGAATCGCATTGGTCCGGAAAAGGTGGGTAAAATCTCCCGTGGCTATCATGCAGAATGCGGTGCCGCCTATCTTAAAAAACAATGGAAACCGGGCATAACAGCCGATATCTACTGGGAAATCCTGCCTTATCCGGACTGGCGTGCCAAGGTGCTACCGGGGGGGGGGTATGTGCATGATGATAAAGAATATTATTTAATTCGCCAGTATGATGAACATCCGCATTACACCATACCCTTACCGCCGCCACCTGAAGGACGGATGGATTTTGATAAAGCAGCAGGCATAGACGTGCACTTTCTGGCCTGTAATCAGATATTCATTACCTATGGCACGCGGGAAGAACAGGATAATTATGACTTACTGATGGGATTATTCCGCAAAAGTCAGAAACTGTGCCGTAAACGGCCGATCATAAAATCCATGGCGGACTATCGCAAACATAAGGCGGAAATGGATGCTATCCGCGAAGAGCGCAAGCAGATTCCGCAGGTGATTCTGCCGGAATACATAAAGCA
>JAQTIE010000009.1 GCA_029433475.1 Neisseriaceae bacterium ESL0693
GCTGGCTGTCAGGATAAGGTTATCGGCACTGATCAGACCGCTGTTGTCGATATTCTGCGCGCCGAGGCTGAGGTTATGATTGGCGCTGATGCTGCCCTGGTTAGCAATATGGCCAGCGTTTTGCAGACTGATGTTGTTGGCGCTGATTAAAGCCCCGTCAGGGGTCAGCTGGGTATTGGCGCCCACCAGGTAGACCTTGGGCACCAGTACATTTTGAGTGCTGCCATCGGCCAGAGTGACGGTCTCATTTACCAGCCATACTATGTTGGTAGTGAGCTGGCTCATTTGTTCGGCGCTGAGGGAAACGCCAGGCGTCAGGTTGTATTTCTGGGCATATTCAACACCGGCGTTCATCAGCGCTTTGTATTGTTCCAGATCATTATCATAACCATCTAAATACCGATTACCCGTGATCTGCATGATCTGGTTTTGTATCAGTTGCTGCTCGTAATAACCGTCGCCCAGGCGTTTCTGCATCTTCTGCGGGTCTTGGCCTAAGGCGCTGAGCATATAGTCACTGCCGAGCCACTGCTTTTGGTTTGTAAAAGCAGGGTCGGTTTCGATCAGATAGCCAGGATTGTTGGGCTTAACAGCGTAAAGGCTGTTGTCTGGCAGGGTGATGGGTTTGGGTTGCAGGGTGCTGACAAGTGATGGCCGGCTAGTCTGGCCAGTCTGGGCACCCTGACCATTTTGCTGCACGTTCTGGATACTGGCGGCCTGACTTTGGCCGGCATGGTCAGTAGCGGTGTGTTGCTGAATCACGCTGACCGGGCTGTCAAAGTCGTGTGTGGTGGTGATGCTTTGCTGGTATTTCTTCTCATTGGTGGTTTTAATTTTGCCCTTGCCGAGTTTGGGGTTTTTGTATTTGTAGCCGCCTTGTTTGCCTTTGTCTTCTTGCCGTTGTTCGCCTTTGGTTTCGCGGTTCTCCAGATTCAGACCCTCACCAGCGGTCAGATCACCGCCAACGATGATCTGGCTGTTGTGATTGAGCCAGTCGGTGCCTTCAATGCTGAGATTACCGCCAATAATGATTTGTCCCGGGTCGCTTTCAGTCACGCGCTGGCGGTAGGTGGTGCGGTCAAAGTCCCACCAGTGCACTTTACTGACATTGTATTTACTCCAGGTCTTTTTACTGCCATCGTTAAAGGTGAAGGTCAGTTTTTTACGCTCTTTTTTGAATTTACCGTCTTTGCCATTAACCCAGATTTCAGGGTTACCGCTTTCCTGGTATTGCTGCATATGCTCTTTACCGGCCAGGTATTCCTCCACACTGAAGTGGTTATTCAGATTCTGTAGCTGATTGACGGCAATATGGCCGCTGCCGCTGGCTTCGATGCGGGCGCTGGCATTGATGAGGCTGTCAGCCCTGCCGGTGGCGTGGTGGTCTTTGTCCAGACTGCCGCCGATGGCCAGATCACCGCTGCTGCTGATCAGGGCATGTTCCTGGTTGGTGATGTGATGAGCGCCGATATCGAGGCGCTGACGGGCGGCAATGGTGGCCGCTTTGGTCTCGCCGTTAATGCTTTCTTCGCGGTTAGTGAGTGTATCGGCCTCAAGGGCGATATGGTCGCCATAAATACGGCCTGTGCCGATGTTGGTAAGGTTCTGGCTGGCCTCAATCAGCGTCAGGCCGTTACTGTTGATCAGGCCGCGGTTGGTGAGGTTGTCGGCATTGATCTGGGTCTGGTTATTGCTCTGGATAGTGCCTTCGGCTTTATTGTCGATGTTCGCGGCCTGCAGGCTGACATTGTGGCTGGCGCTGATGCTTTTATGATTGGTGATATTGCCCTGGCTACTTAGATTCAGATCATGGCCAGCGGTAAGATCAGCGTCAACGCTGAAGTCATCAATCAGGGCAATGGTGGCGTCGTTGCCTGCGCTGATGCTGCCCTGATTGGTGAGGTGTTTGGCGTTTAAATTGAGATTCTGGCCAGCCAGTATTTTGCCCTCGTGGCTGTTGTCGATATCAAGCTGGTTGCTGGCAGGGTTGCCATTAATACTGAGGTCTTTGGCTGAACTGATCTGCCCTTGTTGGTTGTTGAGGTGCTGGCCAATACTGGCATTGAGGCTCTGGTTGGTGCGGATGGCACCTTGCTGGTTGTTGACGCTGTCGGCGTTTAATTTAAGGCTGTCGGCGTCAATGGCGCCGCTTTGGTTGTTGAGATTTTGGGCAACAATGCCGGCCTCATGATTACTGATGATCTGGCCTTGATTGCTGTTGTCAATGCTGTTTGCTTCCAGAATCAGGTTACCGCCGGCCTGTAACTGGCCTGTCTGGTTATTCAGCTGGTTGCTGTTAAGGGTCAGATGCTGATTACTGCTGATCAGACCCTGATTACTGTTGTCGATGCTATCTGTTTGCAGCTTAAGATCAGCACCGGCCTGTAGTTTACCTTGTTGGTTATTCAGCTGCTCTACATTCAGATGAGTGTTGCCAGCTGCCCACATCTGGCCTGTCTGGTTATCCAGCTGGTTGCTGTTAAGCGTCAGATTCTGATTGCTGCTGATCACGCCTTGATTGCTGTTGTCAATGCTGTCTGCTTCGAGACTCAGGTCACCCCCGGCCTGTAATTTACCTGACTGATTATTAATCTTCTGGCCGTTGATGTGCAGCTGGTTATTGGCGCTGATCTGGCCGTGCTGATTATTCACTTCTCGGCTGTTGATCTCAATCCTGCCGGCATTGATCTGGCCATGTTGATTGTTCAGCTCGTCACCGCTCAGGCTGAGGCTGGCCAGATTAAGCTTGCCCTGATTGATCAGGTCTGTGCTGTTCAGACTGATGTCACCGCTGGCTTCGATCTGGCCGCTGTTGTCAATCGTGTGAGCGTTGATGTGGCCATCTGCAAAGATAACGGGGGTAGAGCTGGTTGTTGTGTTAGTGGTGCTGTTGTCTGTGGCCGGCTTATTGCTGCTGTTGTTGGCATTACTGCTGTTGCTGACAGTGCCGTTACTGCTGCTGTTATTACTGCTGCCATCACTGCCGCTGTGGCCATTATCTGCCACTATCTCCTGGCCAATGCGGCCGCTTTGCTGATTGATCAGCTGATCACTATTAATGTTTAAGTCTTGCCGGCCGCTTTGGCTGATGTGGCCACTATTCACTAGGCGGTCACTGTCAATGAGCAGACGGCCGGCGTTGATGCTGCCGCTGTTATTCAGCTGTTGCTGATTCAGACTGAGTTCACCGCCGCTGGTGATCAATCCCTGATTGTTTAAGCTGTTGCTGTGTATGTCGGCTGTGCTTTGGCTGCTGATGTTGCCGCTGTTGTTAATTCCCTGTGCATTAAGGCTGAGGTTTGTGTTAGCGGGGTCGGTGTCGCTACCGGCGATAATGTCGCCTGTAGTGGTCAGCATACCATCAGCGCTAAGGTGTATCTTTTGGCCATACAGCTTGCCGCCCGTATTGACGCCCAGACCTTTGTCAGTGACGATCAGGAAGATTTTACCGGCATACATGCCACCCAGTAGCGCGGTATCAATCGCCACCTGCGGGCGGTTATTGGTGTTGCTGCTATCCAGTGTCTGCCGCTGGCCATTAGCGTCAAAGTGGTTATGGCCAGCCACAATGCTTAAATCATTCGCCCAGATGGCGGCGTTAATCTGGGCGGCGGTGGTCAGTATGCGGGTGTAGTCGGTTTTACTGGCGTCCAGTCCCTGGCCATCAATAACGATACGGCCGCGGTTGACATCAAGCCCCTGGATTCGGCCCTGATCATAGTTGACTTTACCGCTGGCCAAAGTCACACCGGCGGCATTGATAAAACCGCCGCCATTGATATTAATTCCGCTGGGATTGGCAATGATCAGTTCCGCCCGCCGGCCGGCCACTTCAAGATGTCCATTGAGCTGACTGGGGTTATTGCTGTTGATCTGGTTAACGATTACCCGCGCTTCACCACCGGCAAGATACGGATTGCCCTGTACCATGCCGGCCAGTTGGGTACGGACATTTTTACGGCTGTTGTTGAGAATGGCGCCTCGGCGGTCAATATCCATTTGCTGATACTGATTCATTGAGACGCCGTGTTTGCTCGGAGTCTGAATATTGACTTGTGGCAGGCCGTTGGCGGTCTGAAGAATGTTCGGGCGCTGGTTCTTGGGGGCGTTGGGGTCGGCATGAATGGCGCTCGCATGAACGCTGGCCAGACCTAAAGCCCACAAGACAAAGAAGGTTAATGATTTGAATAAACAGCGGCCATATCTGACGGGCGGATTACCGGCCGGCCGGTTCTGGCTGTGTTTGCCCTCGGCGGTAGCGATCTCGGCTACGGCCATCATCTGACCACGTTTTTTATTGAAGATAATTTTATAACACTGTTTATTCATAATTATTATTCTCTACTGTTACTTATGTATCGTTGAGTTAATGAATTTTAATAATATACAATGCGTTATACGTTATCTAGCTTTACTGTAAAAAATTGTACTTTTAAATCAAAATGATAAATAGATAAAATAGTAAAGATAGGCGTTTATTTATATGAGGCCACTCAAGCATAAATACATAAATATTTGATATTAATCATTATTTAATCAGTATGCATAGTACTTTTATGATCTATCCTTATTTATGTGCTGTTTAATCAGTTGTTGCAAGAATACTACATATGTAATTGTTGCTAAATTAATTTTAGGAGTAAATGAATGGATATTTCAGAGAAAATCATATTGTGCGAAGTGGCCAGAGAGGCGATCAATGGCCGTTTTAGAGCTTGGCTCGCAGTTGAAGATGAAGCCATTGCAACAGAAAATTTAAATAGAGAAGCTTTTGCCTCAGCGCAGCGGAAAAAATTATTTCAATTACAAAATGATTTAAGGGTTGAGAATGTCACACAAAACCAGCAGATCATAGCCGGACAATTTGAGCCGCAATTACCTGATTAACACAATCCGAAAACCTTGAGTTATCTCCAGCTGATGAATTGAAACCTTTTCCCTCATGAGATAACATAGCAGATAATACAACTCATTAAAAAACCACATGATTCACCAAAAATCATGTGGTTAGCATAATTGATAATAAATTGATCAATCGTTTAACTGCCGGGTGCCGAAGATTTTATCGCCCGCATCACCCAGACCCGGAATAATATATCCCTGCGCATTTAAATGATCATCCAGCGCTGCTGCATAGATTTTCACATCCGGGTGAGCTGCATGTACTGCCTTAACACCTTCGGGTGCAGCTACCAACACCAGTGCACGAATATCCTTACAACCTTTTTTCTTTAAAAGTTCAATTGTGGCATTCATTGAGCCGCCAGTAGCCAACATCGGATCAATAATCAAAGCCGGACGTTGATCCATGCCATGCACAAATTTTTCAAAATATGGTACAGGCTGTAAGGTTTCCTCATCCCGCTGCAAGCCCACCACACTGATTTTAGCGGTTGGAATCAGATCCAGTACGCCATCCAGCATACCCAGACCCGCGCGCAGAATCGGCACAACAGTCACCGTTTTCCCTTTAATCCGGAAAGCATCAATCTCGCCGCACCAGCCTTCTATTTTTACCGGTTCAACATCAAAATCACGGCTGGCTTCATAAGCCATCAGCCGCGCCAGCTCTTTAGTCAGCGTACGAAAACGGTAAGTACTGCAATCTGCTTCCCGCATCAACGACAATTTATGTTTGACCAGCGGATGATCAATTACATGAATATTCATGATGGTTCCAATTATCATTCAAAATCAATAACAGCCAATAACCGGCTACTTTGGCAGGCATCATACCAGCTGCAACCCCTGAATTATTGACCGTTTACAATTTAATAATTTGACTTACACAGACTGTAATAAATCTTGCAATTCGCCCGCTTCAAACATTTCCAGCATAATATCAGAGCCACCCACAAATTCACCTTTAACATACAATTGCGGAATGGTCGGCCAGTCAGCATAGGTTTTGATGCCTTGACGGATATCATCATTTTCCAACACATTCACCGTAGTAAAGTCAGTACAGCCTGCGGCCTGTAAAATCTGAACCGCACGGGAAGAAAAACCGCATTGCGGAAATTGTTTGGTTCCTTTCATAAAAAGAACCACCGGGTTGCTGGTCACCAGCGTTTTGATTTCTGCTTGAATATCCATGTTAACTTCCTTCTTTATTCTAGATGAGTGTTAGTGAGTGAGCACAGCGGCGAAAAAACCATCTGTGCGATGTTGTTCGGTGGTTAACGCCAGATAGTCACCACTATCCAGATCAACCCTGGCCTGCCTTAATACCTCTGTGGCCGGCAGCAATCGCCATTCTGGGTGATTTTCCAGAAACTGGCTGATTTGCTGCTGATTTTCAGCCGCCAGAATACTGCAAGTGGCATACACCAGCCGCCCGCCGGGGCATACCAACTGGCTGGCCGCTTCCAGAATCGATTGTTGCTGTTGCACCAAGGCCGCGATCGTTGCTTGATTCTGGCGATATTTTAAATCCGGATTGCGCCGCAAGGTACCCAAACCGGAACACGGCGCATCAACCAGTACACAATCCGCTTTGGCATTTAATCGCTGCACCCGCTGATCGTTTTCACTGTCAATCCGTTGCGGATGAATATTGGTCAGCCCTGCGCGTACCATTCTCGGTTTCAGATTGGCCAGTCGCTTTTCAGCCACATCAAACGCATACAATCGCCCCGTGCCCGACATCATCGCGCCCATGGCCAAGGTTTTGCCACCTGCACCGGCACAAAAATCAATGGCCATCTGACCACGTTTAACACCGGTTAGTAATGCCAGCAGCTGGCTGCCTTCGTCCTGTACTTCCAGCACTCCCTCCAGAAACAGCGGATGCCGGTTTAAGGCCGGTTTATCATACAGACGGATACCCCAGGGAGAATAAGGTGTTGCTTCGGCTTTCCAGCCTTCCTGCTGTAATTCTTGTAACACTTTATCTCGTTTGCCTTTGAAGGTATTGACCCGCAGATCCAACGGCGCTGGCTGCACCACACTGCGCCCGAAAGCCATGATCTTATCATCTGACCAGTCTTGTTGTTTCAGACAGTCAATCAGCCAGACAGGTAACTCGGCCGCTGTAGACAACTGTTGTTTAAAGTCGGCTTTGGCGGCTTTTAATTGCGTCAGAATGGCTTCTTCATGCTCATCACATAGTGCTTCCACCGTATGTACACTTAATCCGCGCCCCAATATTAAAGCTGCCAGTGCCGCACATCGCGGCTTCAGGTATGGTTTGGGCAAAACGGACTGGATTTTCTGTAAGTGGCGTATGGCTGCAAATACCGTTTCAGCAATTTCATGCCGGTCATGACTACCGAGATGGCGTGGGCGCCTGAAAAAAGAAGACAACGCCACATCTGCGGGTTGTTTAAATGTCAGTACCTGAGCCAGAACTTCTGCGGTCAGATTCAATTGGGTGCTGTTCATCATTGAGATTGGATAACCTTTCCGTCTAACTGTGCTTTTTTCAGTTTTAATACATAAACATGATCATTATCGGTATAGCTGATCTGAACCGGAATATTACCCAGTGACGGAATAAATGCATAATTGATGGTATTATGGTTTTGTTGCAGACGATACTGATGAATCAACTGCTCTTCCTTGTTCCATAAATAAGTACTTTGTCCCAGATATTCAATACCCTCTAAGGAATAAATACGTTTGCCATTGGTCAAATAGGCCGGCGTGGGCAGTTTGCCGTCACTCAGCGCCAGTTGCCAGGCCAGCGTAAACACATCATAAACCGCGCCGTCCAGTTGCTGCTCTTTTGGCTTAGCCGAGGCTTTGCCATAATATACCTTCTGTCCGTCAAACAATGCCTGAGCATAAATTTTGCCCGAGCGGCGGTCATAATAAGATTCAGGGATCAGCTGATGCTGATTCATGTGTCCGGCAGAAGTAAAGCTTAATTGATACACAATCATATTCAGATCAGTCTGTATCGAATAATGCCCGTCCTGCTGATTAAAAGTCATGTTTACCGGCAGACCATGATCATCCACATACTGCAATTTCGCCGTTACCGGCAATTCAGCCGCCTGAATCAGGCCACCACAACCGAATAAAAACAACACCGAGGCCATCAAATAACGCAGATACAACATCAATCTCATCACCACATCAAACCATTAAAAATAAAAACCCTCTGACAGACACGATTGCGCTACACGCGAACCATGCACCCTCAAACCATCAATCCGCAGACGATCCGCCACAAAATCAGCCACCACCTGAGGCAATAAGCGATGTTCTGCCTGCAATACACGGGCAGCCAGCGTCTGGGCGTTATCCTCATCCTGAACCGGTACCACCGCCTGAGCAATGATCGGGCCATTATCCAGATCGGGCGTCACAAAGTGCACTGTGCAACCGGCAATCCGGCAACCACTGTCCAACGCCCGCTGATGGGTATTCAGACCCGCAAATGCCGGCAACAGTGAAGGATGGATATTGATCAGCCGACCGGCATAATGCTGGCAAAATTCAGAGCCCAGTATCCGCATAAAACCAGCCAGCAACACCAGATCAGGCGCATATGCATCAATTGCCCGCATCAGCGCCTGATCAAAATCATGACGATGCCGATACTCCTGATGTGACACCACCTGAGTATGAATACCCTGTTGATCTGCCCATAGAAGACCGGCTGCATCAGCACAATTACTGATCACCGCAGCAATCTTGGCGCCGGCAATTTTCGCCTCAACCACAGAGCGCATATTACTGCCGCGCCCTGAAATCAGAATCACGATTTTTTTCATCTCTTTATCTCAGATTATCAACCCATTGATCACTAGCCCAGAGCCACTCTTTCCAGATGCCCCAGACTGCGTCCGAGAAAATGTTCGCCAATAGTTCGAAAACGCAACGGAATATCACTAACATAAAAGCGATAATCAGCACCACTGTGATCAGGGTTAACCAGATGATGCTGCGTCAGGGCAATGGCAGTGGCTTCAGCCGTGGTTACAGAAGAATCCACCAGGGAAAGATCGGGGGCTTCCTGTTTAATTAAAGCCTTCAGTAAAGGATAATGCGTACAACCCAATACCAGCGTATCAATGTCTTCCGCCAGAATCGGTTTTAAATATTCGCGTATGGTCAGGTGAGTGACTTCATGATCCAGCCAGCCCTCCTCAACCAAAGGCACCAGCAAAGGACAAGCCTGAGACAATACCCGTGCTTCAGGCGCGCGGCTGTGAATTTCACGCGCATAGGCATTGCTGTTAACCGTGGTACTGGTGGCAATCACGCCAATATGTCGGTTGTGTGATGTTTGCAATGCTGCTTCAGAACCGGCTTTAATCACATCAAGTACCGGCATGGACGGCGCCATCTGCAACACCTTCTGCTTGGCTACCGCAGCAATGGTATTACAGGCGATCACCAGCGCTTTAACATCCTGCCCCAGCAGAAAAGACACAATTTCTTCAGTGTAAGTCTCAATGGTATCGCGTGACTTCATACCATAAGGCACCCGGGCAGTATCACCAAAATACACAATATTCTCATTGGGCAAGCGCTCCATCAATGCCCGTACCACTGTTAATCCACCCACCCCGGAATCAAATACCCCAATGGGTTTTTGCTGCCTGGCCATCATTCCCATAGCTACCTAATTTATCTGTTATACATACAAGCCAACTGCACAAATACTACTTTTCTCTACTAAAAGTAGGCGCCATTGTAGCATTTCCCCACCAAATACCCTAATTCACACATCCCACCCTAAAATGTTAAGATCAGTAAAAATCATCAATAATATTCCAGCGCCAACCCGGCTACACTTTCGTTCAGACCAACTTTATCGCATAATAAAACCTATCTTTACGTCTGCCGTTTATCATGTTTCGTCCTGCCATTTTGAATTTTTCTCTTATAAATGAAACAGCCACACTCAGGCTAGGTGCCCAACTGGCGTTACACCTCAAAGCACCCTGCATCATCTGGCTGCAAGGCGATCTTGGCATGGGAAAAACCACCTTTACCCGCGGACTATTACAGGCACTCGGGCATCAGGGCGCCGTAAAAAGCCCTACCTATACCTTGGTAGAAAGTTACCGGCTACCTGACTTCACCCTGCATCACTTTGATCTTTATCGCTTTCAGACGCCAGAAGAATGGCTTGATGCCGGTCTGGACGAACTCATCACTCCGGATAGCATTGCCTTGATTGAATGGCCTTTGCAAGGAGAAGCGTTCACACCACCAGCCGACATCACATTAACCCTGTTACCAGACAATAACGGCCGACAAGCCAGACTCAGCGCCGAAACATGCATCGGACAACAGATTTTAACCCAATTAACATTATAATTATTCAGCTATGCCTATCATTACTCGCCGTAAACTGTTGCTGGCTTCCGCCGGTGGCCTGATCATCAGCCTGACACCGTTTGCCCGCGCCAGCACAGGCGCCGATATTGTTGCTTCGCGCATCTGGCCAGCCACCGCCTACACCCGTGTGACTCTGGAATCAACATCACCCATACAATACAAATATTTTCAGCTGACTGCCCCCAACCGGCTGGTGATTGATATTCAGGGAGAAGCCAACAATCAGGTACTGCGGGAACTGAGTCAGAAAGTATTGCCACTGGATCCTTATATTGCCAGCGTGCGTATTGGCCAGTTTAATCCCGAAACCATCCGCATTGTGATGGATCTGAAAACAACGGTTAATCCGCAGATATTCACCCTGCAACCGGTAGCCAATTTTAAAAACCGGCTGGTGATTGATCTTTATCCCAGCACCTCCGTAGCGCTGGCACAAGAAGCCAATGACCCGCTGATGGCCTTATTACAGGATTACAGTCACGGCAAAATCAACAGCGACGGAACCACACTGGCACAAGCTGCTGCACCTACCCCGCCCGTACCAACCACTCCCGCGGCCAAACCACCCGTTATTGATCAGACACCCTTACCTTCCAAAAGCAACACCAATAAACGCCAGCCCGTGATCATGATTGACCCGGGTCACGGTGGCGAAGACCCGGGCGCTACCGGCCCTTCTGGTCTGCATGAGAAAAACGTTGTACTGGCCATTGCCCGCGAAGTCAAAAAACAACTGGATGCCCAAGGTTATCGCACCTACATGACCCGCAATGAAGATATCTTCATTCCTTTGGGCGTGCGCGTCGCCAAGGCACGCAAACTCAAAGCCGATTTATTCATGTCTATCCACGCCGATGCCTTTACCAACCCCTCGGCCAAAGGTACCGGCGTGTATGCGCTGAATCCCAAAGGCGCTACCAGCGCTGCCGCCAAATATCTGGCACAAACCCAGAATGCTGCTGACGCCATTGGCGGCGTTCAGTATTCCAGTGATAAAAATGTCAACAACACCCTGTTCGATTTAACCCAGACAGCCACCATCAACGACAGCCTCAAACTGGGCAAAATCATGCTCAATCATTTAGGCCAGATTAATAAACTCCATAAAGGAACGGTAGATCAGGCCAATTTTGCTGTATTGAAAGCGCCAGATATTCCCTCCATTCTGATTGAAACCGCTTTTATTTCCAATCCTACCGAAGAGAAATTACTGTCAACCGATGCCTTTCGCCAGAAAGCAGCCACCTCCATTGCCAATGGCGTTAAAGACTATCTTTCTGGTGCCGTACTGGCACGACGCTAAAACCAGCACAACAACAAAAACGGGTTCAGTCATGAACCCGTATTTTATTTCATTCAGACTAATTAATGTTGTGGTGATACAGACTGTTTTTTAGCCGTATAAATAAAACCGGCCAGACCAATAATAATCATCGGCAGGCTAAGCCATTGTCCCATCGATAAATGCAACGCCAGCAGACCCAGGAAATTATCTGGTTCACGTGCAAATTCAACAATAAAACGACACAAACCATAACCCAGTAAAAACAACATCGAAATCTGACCTGTCGGACGCGCTTTTTTAGAGAACCACCACAAAACTGCAAACAACAATACACCCTCCAGCGCAAACTGATATAACTGCGAAGGGTGCCGCGGCAACATCTGATATTGAGACCAGACCGATAACCATCTTTGCGGATCTTGTTCAACAATGGCTATATCTTCCTGCCTGGCATGAGGGAAACCCATCGCCCAGAAAGCACTGACCTCAGTAACACGACCCCATAATTCACCGTTAATAAAATTACCAATCCGACCACAGGCCAGCCCCAATGGAACCAGAGGCGCCACAAAATCGGCCACCTGCCAGAATCCTACCTTATGTTTACGCGCAAACAGCCACATGGCCACCAATACCCCGATAAAGCCGCCATGAAACGCCATGCCCCCCTGCCACACCTTAAAAATAGACAAAGGATGGGAAAAATAAAAAGCAGGCTGATAAAACAATACATAACCCAGCCGGCCACCCACAATCACCCCCAAAATACCCCAGGTAATAAAATCATCCAGCATCTGCGGCGTAAAAACCGTATGGCCATTTTTAATACGCCGCTTACCCAGCCAGATAAATAAAACGAAACCAACAATATAACTGATAGCATACCAATGTATGGCCAGCGGACCCAGATGAATAAATACCGGATCAAAATCAGGATGAATCAACATAATAAATGTATTCCTTATTTCCTTTGGCGTGATGACAGAAAAACAATTTTTTCAGCGATTAATGTTCAATATCGCATGATTATATCATTGCTGTCTTGTTTCCAGAACCACGAATCCGCCTCTTAAAATATGCTAATATCATTTAAAACAACAGAATAAATATAATGCCGTTATGATTGACAAACAAAGCATTACACTTTATATTAAAGAAGTATTTTAGATACATATTAAATCTTAAATCAACACGCCGGAAGTTAGGAACTGTCATGAGTTTGAGTACAGAACAAATCAAATTAATTCAATCTACTATTCCTGTTTTACGGGAAAACGGGGCGGCATTAACAGGTTATTTTTATAACCGTATGCTAAACAACAATCCAGATTTACGTGAAGTATTCAATATGGGGCATCAACGCAGTGGCGCTCAGGCACGCGCACTGGCTGGCGCTGTACTGGCCTATGCCGAAAATATTACCACCCCGGAAAATCTGGGCACCGCCGTCAGTTTAATCGCCCACAAACACGTCAGCCTCAATATTCAACCCAATCAGTATCCGATCGTTGGTGAAAATTTACTGCATTCCATTAGTGAAGTATTAAATATCCCGATGGATAGTGAACTTATTGAAGCCTGGGCAGTAGCCTATGGCCAGCTGGCCGATATTTTAATCGGTGCAGAAAAACAGCTTTATCAGCAACAGCGCGAGGAAGATCATGGCTGGAATGGCTGGAAACAATTTAAAATTGCAGATAAAAAAGAAGAAAGCAGCGAAATTACCTCTTTCTATCTTAAACCGGTAGATAACGGCTCATTGCCTGCTTATAAACCCGGCCAATACATCTCAGTGCGCGTTTTTGTGCCCGAACTGAAATTAAAACAACCCCGTCAGTATTCGTTATCTGACAGCAATCACCCCGATCACTTCCGTATCTCAGTCAAAAAAGAAGCGGCTCATGATGGCTTGGCAGAAGGTTATGTTTCCAACACCTTACACCGCGATTATCATATTGGTGACATCCTCGAAGTCAGCAATCCAACCGGTGATTTTTTTCTGCAACACCCTGAAAAAGCCAATGTACTGATCAGTGGCGGTGTGGGTCTGACGCCCATGATGGCCATGCTGAAAACACTCAGCCAGAAAAACCATCCTCATCACATCAGTTTTATCCATGCATGTCGCAATCCTGAAGTACTGGCCATGCAAAATGATGTTGAAACACTGGCACAAACCCTACCGAATCTGCATACCTATCTGGTTTGTGGTGAAGCCGCTGAAGGCCTGAAGGCAGACAAAACAGGCCGTCTTGATCTTAAAGAACTGAATGAGAACCTGTTACCCCGCCAGGCAGATTATTATATCTGTGGCCCCAAAGGCTTTATGCAACAGCAATATCAGGATCTGATTAAACTGGGCATTCCAGCCGAACAAATCCACATGGAATTATTCGGTACTGGCGGCGTATATGATATTGCTGCATAAGTAATGGTTTAATTACCGTACAGCAATAAAATATTGCGGTTTTAAATCGACCTCATATAATAAATAATATGAGGTCGTTTTTACTGCAATATCTGACTAAATATTAATGATACAGTCAGTTATTTCTTTATCATCACATAAATTAACAAATTATCTTTATTAATCTTAAGAAAGTATCTATTATTACGCCCACAACGTTATTAACAGGATAATGAATGGCATGCAGCTCAATCGTTTTACCGATCTAGGATTACGCGTACTACTATTATTACAACAACGCGTTCGGCATACAGAATTAAGTACCGTGGATGGTTTGGCCACAGAATTGAAAGTATCACGCCATCACTTGGTAAAAATTGTCTACTTTATGGCTCAGTCCGGCTGGATTGAATCATACCGGGGGCGTACAGGTGGCATTCGTCTGGCTCAGTCAGCGCCACAGCTTTTACTGGGCAATATCATTTCGGCACTGGAAAACGTATCTTCCGAATCCACCCAATTAATTAATTGCAAAAAACCACCCTGCTCACTCATCGGCTTTTGCCCGCTGCCTGCTATCCTGAATAGCGCACAGCAAGTATTTTATGATTATCTGAACCGCTATACCCTAAAAGACCTGGCTAAGAAAGACGCATCAGAACACATCATGCGATGGGTCAGACAATAATTCAGAATGATTGGCCAGACTGCCTTATGCAAGTTTTCGCTGAATAACATCAATAATCATTGCTGAGCCGATGGATTCATTACCCATAAACCTTTCAGGATTCAGTAACCAACGCAGTCAATCAGTTTTTACCATTAAGGCATGGCCACAGCATCGGACGCTGCCTGACTCTCCTCACCACCCATAAAACCGGCCAACGGATCCTCAGCCTGCGGTGGTGCAGGCAATAAGTTATCCAGTGACAGTACCGTTTTATCCAAAGTCGGATAAGCACTGAAACTAACCTGATAACCACCCTCGGTTGTACCGCGTATCTGCGCCATTGCCCCCAGCGGAAAAGTGATTTTATTGGCCACATGACCAAATGGAAAACCGGTTAATACAGGCACTTTGGCCAGCCTTGATAACGTCTGAATCACACTGCCAAGAGTATAATTGCGGTCATACACATCATGTATTGCCCCCATACGAAACTGCCCCATGATAATTGCCTGCTGCCGCTGTAATATCCCGTTCAGATACAGCGTTTGCAACATGCGCTCAATCCGGTAGGGTTGTTCGCCCACGTCTTCAATGAATAAAATACCATCCTTAATATCAGGCAAATAAGTACTGCCGGCTAAAGAAGCCAGTGTACTCAGATTACCGCCCCACATCATGCCTTCTGCCGCTACAACCCTACTCTGGATATCACTGACATTTACCACAATATGACCATCAGTACTGTTATTGACAAACGACTGCATGGTATAAATACTGGGTTGTGCCGCGCCAAATTCACTGTACAGCATCGGGCCGGCAAAACTACACATCTTCCCCTTGGCTAACAAAGCCAGCTGCACCGCCGTGACATCACTGTAACCAAACAGCAAAGTGCCTTTTTCACGCATGCGGCCACCCAGCTTATCCCAGTTGACCAGCGGCAATAACCGTATCGCACCATAGCCGCCACGTAATCCCATAAGCACTTTCGGGGTTTTTACCTGGCCATTGGCCACTGCCTGCAAATCAGCAGCCCGTTCGGCATCACTGCCGGCAAATCGCTGCGACCGCCGCAGACAAGCCTCTTGATTGGTGACCAGAAAGCCTGCTTCTGTTAACCGCTGCAAAGCCAGATTGCTACGCTCACTGTGTTCACCAAAACCTGAGCTGGCAAACACCCGCAATAGATTCTGATCACCATAAACTGGCCGCGGTGCTTTAACCGAGCTGGTTGAATCAGTTTTCACGGTTGTTTTGCTATTGTTTCCGCAAGCTTGTAATAACCCTGCGCCAGCCAACGCTGCGCCAGAACACAGAAAATGACGCCGGTTATAGGTTTGTTGCTGATTCATATTTCACGCCTCCGATACAACAGCCATTTCTTGGCCACAAGAGAAACTACTACTATATAACAAAATTTTAAATTACAAAAACATATTAAACATTTTTCAGAAACATCATTCTGGTTTGTATCCAGATCAAGAAGCCAGAACATCTGATTTTTATTATCCGGTTTAATCATCCTGCCATTCAACCATGAAAGAAAGGCATCAACACAGGATGCCTTTCTTTACACACCATCATTCCAGCTTTATACCTGCTTTGGTATGGCCTTCAATAATTCCAGTAAAATCGACCAGCACTCAGCCACACTGGCAATATTTACCCGCTCTTTGGGCGAATGCGCCGAGCGAATATCCGGACCAAAAGAAATCATCTCCAGTTGCGGCGCCTTACCACCCAGCACACCACACTCAAGCCCGGCATGAATAATTCTTAATGGCGCCTCACAACCATAATGACGGGCAAAAATTTCCTGTGCCAGATGCAAAAGACCAGAGTCCACATTTGGCGCCCAGCCCGGATAATCGCCACTTATTTCCAGCTGAGCCTGCGACAGGCGCGCAATGGCACGCCATTTTTGCTCAAATTCCACCTTGGGCGTTTCCAGCAACGAGCGCATCATTGAATGAATATGCAATTCATCCGCTTCGGTTTCAACAATACCGATATTGGAAGAAGTTTCCACTATCCCCGCAAACTGCTCACTCATGCGCAATACCCCATTAGGTACCAGCAACATCAAATCCAATGCTTTCTCAGTATCCGCCAGGCTGGCCGCATAATCCGGCGTCTTGGCCGGCAGCACTTCAATGCATAAATGCTCTTCCCCTGCCCATTCAGCCCGCAACACCGCCGTAATGGCCACAATATCACGCTCAATCTGCGCCTTTTCAGCCACAATCGTGGCTTCTGCCTCACGCGTAATCACATTGCGTAACTGACCGCCTTGCCATGTCACCAGAGCAAAAGGCTTGTGTGCATACAAAGACGACAGAATTCTGGCCAGCAGCAAATTGGCATTGGCATGATTTTTATCAATATCAATCCCTGAATGCCCCCCGCGCAAACCAGATACCCGTATTGTGCAAGCCTCATTGCTGTTGGGCACCCAGCCTAAAGGCAGGGATAATGATGCATCAAATCCACCGGCACAGCCGATAAACAATTCTCCCGCCTTTTCCGTATCCAGGTTGATCAGATAAGGCATATCCAGCCACTCAGGGCTGATGGCTTCAGCGCCGCCCATGCCTGTTTCTTCTTCTACGGTAACAATCAACGTCAACGGTGGATGAGGTATATCCTCACTAAACAACACAGCCAGACCCAGCGACAAACCCATTCCGTTATCTGCGCCAAGCGTTGTACCATCGGCCCAGACCCAGCCATCGATTACTTTGGTTCTGATCGGATCACGGCGAAAATCATGAGTAGAATCAGATTCTTTCTGCGCCACCATATCCATATGCGCCTGAATCGCCACCGGCATACGGTTTTCCATACCAGGCGTAGCCGGTTTACGGATACGCAGATTGCCTTTAGCATCTACATCCACCGCCAAACCGCGGTTTTGTGCCGCTTTTACCAGCACTTCCCTGATGGCTTTTTCATGAAAACTGGGTCGTGGCGTTTCGCAAAGCCGGGCAAACCATTGCCATACAGCCTGCGGCTGTAATTGTTCTATTTCATTTCCATTCATCACGTCAATATCTAACCTCAATGTATCCACAGACAGCAGACTGTCTGAATTTCAGAATTTAACACCTTTATGTAATGCTACCACACCAGCCGTTAAATTATGGTAATCCACGTAATCAAATCCCGCCTCTAGCATCATTGTTTTTAACGTCTCCTGATCCGGATGCATACGAATCGATTCCGCCAGATACTGATAGCTATCCGCATCTTTCGCAATCAGTTTACCCATCAAAGGCAGCATTTTAAAGGAATACAAATCATAAGCCGGTTTCAAAGGCTTAAACACATGTGAAAATTCCAGTACCAGTAATGTGCCACCAGGCTGCAAGACCCGATACATTTCCGCCAGCGCCTGATCTTTATGGGTCATATTGCGCAAACCAAAAGACACCGAAACCAGATTGAAATAATTATCCGGAAAAGGCAGCTTTTCTGCATCACACAATGCCACCGGCAAAACAGTACCTTCATTCAATAAGCGATCGCGTCCCACCGTCAGCATGGAAGAATTGATGTCTGTCAGCCACACCTCACCGGTTTTACCCACACGCCGAGCCCAGCCACGCGCCAGATCTCCCGATCCGCCGGCAATATCCAGCACCTTATCACCCTTTTTTAATGGCGCCGTGGTGATGGTAAAATGTTTCCATAATCGATGCATCCCGCCAGACATCACATCATTCATGATGTCATAGTTATGGGCAACAGAATGAAACACACCAGCCACACGGCCAGCCTTTTCCTCTTCATCCACCGTTTGATATCCGAAATGGGTTTTATGATCACTCATACTGTGCTTTCTTTAAAATATCGACTGCCTGATCAAAATAAGTACTACATCAATACGCCACCTGATGGCCATTCCTAAAGCTTTTTATCCGGTTCACGACTGGCACCGGCCAATTGAAGCTGCCTTTCATAATCAGCCCAGCGCGCCTTTCTTTGTAAAGCCAGATCATACAGATAATCCCAGTCATAAAGGCCGCTGTCATGACCATCTGAAAATGAGATCTTCACAGCATAATTGCCCATCGGTGCCAATCCTGTAATCAATACGGCGCGCTTACCGGTCTGTAAAACTTCCTGTCCGACACCATGCCCGCGCACTTCAGCGCTCGGGGAAAAAACCCGCAAATATTCGGCAGACAATAAATAAACCTGATCAGCATAAACCAGCTTCAAACCGGTTTTATCCGTATTCAGACGGATTTCATCCGGCATCGGATATTGCATTATTCAGTCTTTCACCAAAACATATTCAATAACATCTATTCTAACTGATAAGTCCGCCCCTGCCCACTTGTATCATTCTGATACCATAATTCTGATTTAAGCCAAAAAGTATACTGATTTTCTTTGCAGCCGGAAAAAATAGGCAGTATATTATTGATATTGACCAACTGCTGAAGGGATTAAACCATGCAGACTTCTGCCATCATTGATCACATTGTCCACTGGTTGCGCGACTATGCCACAAAAGCACAGTGTAAAGGTTTCGTTGTCGGCGTATCCGGTGGCGTGGATTCGGCTGTCGTAGCCACACTGGCGGCCAAAACCGGTTTACCCACCTTGGTGCTGGAACTGCCCATTCACCAGAAAGTAGACCAGATCGCCCGCGCCCAGGACTATATCCGCGACTTGAAAAAGCGCTTTGACAATGTAGAAGAGCATTGGGTGGATTTAACCCGTACTTTTGACTCCTTCACCACCGCCGTAGACATCGGCAGCCCCGAAGAACACCAGACCCAGCTGGCTTTAGCCAATGCCCGCAGCCGCCTGCGCATGATTGCCCTATATTATTATGCTCAGGAACGCGGTCTGCTGGTAGCTGGTACCGGTAACAAAGTAGAAGATTTCGGCGTTGGTTTCTTTACCAAATATGGCGATGGCGGCGTTGACATCAGCCCGATTGCCGATTTATTGAAAACACAGGTATACGCACTGGCCAAAGAACTGGGCGTCAGCAAAGCCATTTTAGAAGCCCCGCCGACCGATGGTTTATGGAACACCGACAAAACCGATGAAGAGCAGATCGGCGCCACCTATCCCGAACTGGAATGGGCAATGAGTGTTTATGATGGCCATAAAGCCGATGACTTCAGCGGCCGTGAACGGGAAGTATTCGAAATCTATGACCGCCATCACCGTGCCATGAAACATAAAATCACCCCTATCCCCGTATGCATGATTCCACCCGAACTACTTAAATAAACATTGATTAGTATTCTGAAGCCATTTCGATGAATCCCGCTGCCCAAATTGGCCATTAGTCTGATTTGAAAAGCACATTCATGGAAATGGCTTAAATCATCAAAACACCCTATCCAGCCAGCAAAACATCATCTCAATACTTACCGATTAAAATAACAATACATCGAAAATATAAAATAATAGTCATAAATGATATTTTATCTATTCAATTATTTTAAATTATTGCTCTACAACCAAATAAACAATAATTTATCAATTAATAACAACCATCTATCTGCGTATAATACTCAAAAATACAGAGATCAGGACCAAGACCCACACTTGAATCGCCAATGTACCCAACTACTTTTTTAAGCAAATAAATAGCACCTGAAAATTTATCTGTCTCATTCAATCCAGAGCCACATAATAAAAGCCATACAAATCGCCACATCACGCTTTATAGCAAAAACAAACACATAAACATCAAAACCACCATCACCCAGAATACAAACAGATCAATATCACCTGTTTGACATTTATGCCAGTAACACCAGCAACCAGACATAAAATAAAACTTTATACAACAACAAAACCGTTTTAATCTCAATTGAACATCAAAAATAATGGCCATGGCCTTTATCGTAAATACAGGATTTAACAATAGCCCAAAATCAATCATGAAAACTGTGTCATTTAATCATCTGCTCAGTCTGTATCAGCCATAACGGTTTAAATCCAACACGTTTCCTTGTCTGGCCTCATCAGCAGAATCACATGACCAGACCCATTATCCCATCAGAGCAAACAATAAAGAGCCATTCAAACGGCTGAAATTTATTCAGACAAATTGAATGGCTCTTCCATCATGGCCAGATACCCGCAAGGCCATGCATTAATGCATCACTACCAGGCTGTAGGATGGATTATTTAAGCGCTGCCGTTATTTCAGCTACGACTGCATTCAGCGGTAATGGCATGGCTTCAGTAGCAGTTCTATTCTGATATTCAACCATACCCTCTTTCAAACCACGATCACCAATCACAATACGATGAGGAATGCCAATCAATTCAGAATCATGCAGCAACACGCCAGAGCGTTCATCCCGATCATCCAGCAACACATCAATCCCCGCCGCCATCAGTTGGGCATACAATTCATCTGCCGCTGCTTTCACCGTAGCCGATTTTTTATAATTCATCGGCACAATCACCACATTAAAAGGTGCCATGGCATCACTCCAGACAATGCCGCGCTCATCATTATTCTGCTCAATCGCCGCCGCAATCACCCGCGTAATGCCAATACCATAACAACCCATCTCCAGCACCACATTTTTACCATTCTGATCCAGAACCGTAGCATTCAGGGCTTGTGAATATTTTTTCCCCAGTTGAAACACATGCCCCACTTCAATACCACGCACCAGATGCAAATGACCCGTACCACAAGGGCTGGGATCACCCTCAACCACCGAACGCAAATCCACAAATTCCGGCTCAGCCGCATCACGACCAAAATTAAAACCGGTATAGTGGTAATCATCCTCGTTGGCACCGATCACCCAGTCCGCACCCTGTTCAGTGGCAAAATCCGCATACACCTTACCCTCAAAGCCCACCGGCCCCAATGAACCGCCATGCGCCTGATTAAATGCCTTGGCAATCGCCGCCGCCGAAGCCATGGTCAAAGGTGCCTTAACGCCGGCCAGTTTTTCCGCCTTGATTTCATTCAGCTGATGATCACCACGCAACAACAATAGCACTACATCATCATCTTCACCCTCAACCACCAGCGATTTTAACGTCTGCGTTACTGGCACCGACAAAAACGCCACCAGATCATCAATACTGCGCACCTTGGGCGTAGCCACCTTGGTTAACGCCTGCGTTGCCGCTGACCGTTCACCCGTTAAGCGCACCGTAGGCGCCAGTTCCACATTGGCGGCATAATCCGAACCATCACTATACGCAATCACATCTTCGCCACTATCGGCCAACACCTGAAATTCATGTGAACCCGTACCGCCGATACTGCCCGTATCTGCCGCCACCGGCCGAAAATCCAGCCCCAGACGGGTAAAAATACGGCAATAAGCATCATACATCACCTGATAGGTTTGCTGTAACGAGGCCACATCGGTATGAAATGAATAGGCATCTTTCATCACAAACTCACGCGCCCGCATCACCCCGAAACGCGGCCGCACCTCATCGCGGAACTTAGTTTGAATATGATAAAAATTCAAAGGCAGCTGCTTGTAACTTCTAACTTCATTACGCACAACATCGGTAATCACCTCTTCACAGGTAGGCCCCATGCAGAAATCACGCTCATGCCGGTCACGAATACGCAATAATTCCTTACCATAAAACGACCAGCGGCCACTTTCCTGCCACAATTCCGCCGGCTGCACCACCGGCATCAATAATTCTATAGAACCGGCGCGATTCATCTCTTCGCGCACCACCGCCTCAACCTTGCGCAATACCCGCAGCCCCATCGGCATCCAGGTATACAACCCGCTGGCCACCCGCCGGATCAGACCCGCGCGCAGCATCAGCCGATGACTCACCAGCTCCGCTTCTGCCGGAGCTTCCTTTAACGTAGAAATAAAAAACTGACTGGCTTTCATGCTTTAACCTCTCAAAATAACCGCCATTGTACCAGCGAACCGCCCCCTACTGCCCTATAAATATATCTTTTAAAACAACCCCAGCGTTAGTTGCGGCATCACGCTCCTGCGCCCCTTAGCACATCCATCTATCCGCTTAAGCAAAAAACCACCCCACAAATGCAAACAACCCCTTGTCAACCAAACACCATGTTATGATCACTGTTATTTTGCTGACCAGATCATAACCATGAAATTTCTGCTTCTTTATTCCAGCCGCTTTGGCCATACCCGTAAAATCGCTCTTGCATTACAACAGCAATGGCAAAAACAAGGTATTCAGGTAGATTTAAAAGACCTCAATTGCCTGCCCGCACTAAAGGCCGGCCAATACGATAAAATTATTATCGGTGCCTCTATCCGCTATGGCCACTACGCCCCGCAGCTGGCGCAATGGACACAGCAGCATCAGGCATTACTCAATAGCCTGCCCTCCGCCTTTTTCAGCGTCAGCATACTGGCCAGAAAACCGCACCGCAACACCCCCGAAACCCATACCTATACGCGTAAATTCTTTGCCGCCAATGCCTGGCAGCCAAAAGAAATCGGCATTTTTGCCGGCGAACTCAACTACGCCAAATATCATCTGGTTGACCGCTACCTGATGAAAATGGTTATGTGGCTGAATAAAGGCGAAACCCAGTCAGACGCCATCATAGAAATGACCGACTGGCAAAAGGTTGAAGACTTTGGCCAGGCCGTTATCGATATGCATTAAAGCCGGTTAAACCGGTTTCATCATACAAAAAAGCCAGCCCGTGTAAGGCTGGCCTTGTTTTTACTGTGCCGGTTGAAACAACACCACCGGCCAAAACTGGTTTACCACTGATAACCCACGCCCATGGTACCACCATAATTGCCGCGGGAGCTGCCGGAACCCGTAGCTTTGATCACCCAGTTACCTTCAGGCATCACACGCGAATAACCAATCGCATAGCCTGATTCACCGCGGTAAAAACCACCACTGGCAGACATCATGCTCTTACCCGGCACATAAGCCTGAGGCAGACCAGCCGTAGCCAGCGCCTGAGCCACACCAGCATTGGCATGTTTTTCCACCCGTTCCACACGGCTCTCAACCTGTTTAATGCGCCGGTCAAAACCATTCACAGACTGGCTGACCTGATTGAGCTGATTCATATTCACCGCATCAGTACCATTCACACCGGCCGCCACATTGGTAATGGTATGACCGCCATTATCCAGCCCCTCACCAGTCAGACTGACCTGACTGGCACCACTACCAATGGTAACGCCGTCATTATTGACAACTGTCTTGCCAGTAGTCACGCTATCCAGTTTCAGGTCTTTGTTGACATCTACCTTATAGATTGGTTTGCCATGCTCATCATTCTCAAATGATGTAACCACCACATTGGTACTACCGGCTTCAACCTTGGTAGATGAATCCAGAATCGCTGCATGCAATTGACTGCCATTCACCGCATCCGTAGAATTCGCCGAAACCTCACCCTTACCAACACCGTGAATGATGTTATTGCCCTTAGCATCTTTAGCTGTTTCGCCAGCAGCAGGGTTGTCAACTTGACTTATATGAACAGTACCAATGTCACCCTGATTTGCTGTTACTGAATTTACATTTAAATTATCAGACATACTGATGTTGATATCGTGATCATTATGATCAACAATGATATTGTGACCATCACCATTGATAGATACTGTCTCACCTGGTTTAACCGGTGTGGGAGGTGTTGACCCACCAGAAGGTGGATTACTGGAACCGCCGCCAGAGGTGCCGGAACTAGTTCCACTACCATTAGCCACCAGATTCCAGCCATTTTCCAAGTCATCAACCCGACCATTCAACTTATTAACGCCTTTATCCAAGGCATCAATCGCTTCTTTAAAATTATGTTGGGTTCCGTCGCCAATACTGAATGAAGGCTGCTCAAGCTTGCCATTAGTACTGTTTAAACCCAGCACACTGCCAATATTGCTACCTATACCAGTCACTGCATCAGACAGATCGCCTACATTAACCGCATTGTTTGGTGATGATGTTTTCGCGGTATCCAACTGACTAAAGAAATCACCACTTGGCGAGGTTCTGATACTGCTGGCAATGTTGGTTAACTTCGCTGGATCAATAGCTGAACCGTCAGGATTTTGTACACTGGCCACGACTTTACTTCCTTCTATCGGTGTTCCATTGCCTTCAGGATTATCATAAAAGTCGTTACCGACCTTATACACGCGCGTATTCGTATCATTGCGGGTATAAATCACCGGACTTGTTTGGGCAACATTCACAATACCATTAGCATTCAGATCAAAGCTAATTGATGCCTGTTTACTTTGTTCATCATATGTAACCTTGGCAGTAGAATTATTACCATTCACAAAATTAATCTGACTGCCGGGTTTGATGGTGGCTACTTCAGTACCATTACCAGCCACCTTAAAGCCTGTATTAACATACGTCTGAAGCTTATCAAATGCCTCAGGCACAGTATGCACTACACTCGTAGTGCCATCAGCATTATTAAGTTTATAGTTCGGTTCAGTCCATATATTCGTATTCGCATCATAACCAGCTCCCAAAGCAGCAGCCGCATTCTGGGCTACCTGATCTGTATGTGCTTTAGCCTGCTTTAACTGTGCCACATTGACGGCATCAGTATCTTCAGTACCGGCAGCCACATGGGTGATCTGACGGGATATTTCGGCTATAGGATTACCTTGACTATCTACACTAGCTGCACGGCCTACGGATACCGCCGCATTAGTAGCCTTCCAGGTAGCTGAACTCAAATCTACACCAGTAATATCGTCACGGATACCCGTAGTGTTGGTTGCTGTAGTAATAGGCGTAATGTGATAACCGGTCTTACCAGAATCTCTATCAGTCACAGATTCAGCACCTAATGCGACACTATTCTGTATCGTAGCCTCTGAATTATAACCAAGCGCTGTTGATGAAAAGCCGCTGGCACTTGACTGCAAACCCACAGCCACAGTCCCAATATTGCTTGCACTTGACTGGCCGCCTAAAGCCACAGCACTAGCGAATGCACTGGCTTTATTACCTATAACTACCGAATCAGCACCCATTGTGCTGGCCTGATTACCCACAACTACCGATGCACCACCTGCCGCACTGGCTTGATTACCCACAACGACTGAATTTCCGCCGGCAACACTGGCATTACCGACAGCTACAGAGCTTCCGGTAGCAAGACTGGCATTACCCACGGCTACAGCGTCATTGCCAGTAGCATGAGATGCATTACCTACAGCCACAGAATTAGCGCCATTCGCATTTGATGAATTACCCATAGCCACAGAAGAATCGCCTTTAGCCTGAGCATTGGCGCCATAAGCAGACGCACCTGTTGCCAAAGCCTGAGCATTCTGGCCAACTGCGGTGGCTGAATTTTGACTGGCAAGAGCATTGCCGCCTATGGCGACAGAACCAAGTCCTTGAGCACCTTGATTATCGTAGTTGTCATCTCCAAAAATCAGATCCACACCACTGTCTTTAACCGAATAGTAATGGATTTGATTGGCTGTTACCTGATTGGAAACCGCTTCAATCGCTTGACTCACACTATCATATCCACTGCCATTAACAGTGATTTGGTTTTGTAATTTATGCGATGTGGGATCATAGCTTACACCACCGCCCAGTATTGAAGCTGCTGACTGACCCAATGCATTGATTTGTCCCTCGGCTGTTGCTCCAATCTTATCAGCATATGTTTTGGTCTGCTTTAACTGCGCCACATTGACCGCGTCCGTATCTTCAAAACCAGCAGCTACATTGGTGATCTGACGGGTTACACCATTACCACCTACAGATACCGCACCAGCAGTAGATTTCCACGCTACAGCGTTATTGGAACTAGTGCCACTAGGATTGGTATCAGCATTGATAGCCATAATGTCATAACCGAACTTATCTTTTTCCGTATCGGCTACAGAATTAGCACCTAAAGCCACACCATCGCCAGCTTTTGCCGTTACCTGCGCGTTATTGCCCAAGGCTACGGCTCCAGAACCTATTGCATAAGTCTGATTACCAACAGCTATCGATCCACGACCTATTGCATTGGATTGATTGCCAACAGCCACAGAATTAACAGCAGCAAGACTGGCATTACCTACAGCCACAGAACTTCCGGTAGCAATACTGGCATTACCCATGGCTACAGCGTTACTGCCAGTAGCCCTAGATGTATTACCCACAGCCACAGAATTGGCGCCATTCGCATTTGATGTATTACCTACAGCCACAGAAGAATCGCCTTTAGCCTGAGCATTGGCACCGTAAGCAGACGCACCTGTTGCCAAAGCCTGAGCATTCTGGCCAACTGCGGTGGCTGAATTTTTAGTAGCTAGAGTATTGACGCCTATGGCAATAGCACCGGCTTCTTTTGCACCGTCATTTTGGTAATTATCCTGATGTGGCCCATTACCATCATTAATACTGATGTAATGCAGCTCGCTTCCAGATACAGTATCGTTAATCGCTGCTAAAGCGGTACCGATATCATTATATGTATTACCATTCAGCTGATATTTTGGTAGTGAAAGCTTGCCCGTCGTTGAATTATATGAGGTTTGTCCACCCAGTATCTGAGCTACATCCCCACCTAAAGTATCAACACGATTTCCAACCTGCTGGGTATATGCTCTGGCTTGTTTTAACTGCGCCACATTGACCGCGTCGTTGTCATCAAAACCAGCAGCTACATTAGTGATCTGGCGGGTTACACCATTACCACCTACTGATACTGCACCAGCAGTAGATTTCCATGTCGCATTGGTGTTGGCACTGGTACCCGTAGAGTTGTTTGCACTAACAGCCATGATGTCATAACCGACCACATTTTTTGCTGTACTGGCTACAGAATTACTACCCAAAGCCACGCCGTCGTCTACAGTTGCCTGTGCACTCACACCAATAGCAACAGAGCCGGCACCTTGAGCACCTCCGCCGTCATAGTTTATGTCATTAATATCATTATTTCCGTTGACGCCGAAATAATGGGTTTTATTTTTGTCTACTTTACCATCAAGTGCGGCTAAAGCGCTGCCAACATTATTATATGTATTACCACCATTAATACCATCTGTGGTATCTGAAATCGTATATGAAGGATCTTGCCATTTCCAATTTCCATCTGCATTAGCATTGGCACCACCACCTAAAGCATCGGCGGTAACTTTAGCCAGTGATTTCAACTGTGCCACATTGACGGCATCGGCGTCTTCAGCACCGGCAGCCACATGGCTGATCCGACGGGATATTGCGGCCATCTTCTCGCCATTCTTATCCGTATAAGCGTCACGGCCTATGGATACCACACCATCAGTAGGCCTCCAGATAGGTGAACTCAAATCTGCGTCATTATTAATGTGATAACTGGTATCACCCAAATGTGCATCAGTTACAGAACCTGCACCTAATGCAACACTATCCTCTTGTGTAGCATGTGCCTTATAACCAAGCGCGACTGATGACAAGAGGTTGGCCTCTGATTGAAAACCTATGGCCACAGCTTCGGAACTGTGTACCTGTGACTGGCTACCTATAGCTACCGATTCAGAAAATTGAACATTGGCCTGATTACCTATAGCCACAGAATTATAGCCAGCAGCATTAGCATTGGCACCATAAGCAGTTGCGCCTGAACCCAAAGCCTGGGCATTCCAACCGACGGCGGTGGCTGCTATTGGAATATCAATATCCGGATCTTGAGAATTGGCAATAGCACCAGAACCAATGGCAACAGAACCCGAGCCCGTAGCACCATTATTATAATAGTTACCTTCTGTTGTTGAAGAATTATTGTCTTCAGGGTTTACAGCAAAATAATGAGTTTTATTGCTGTCTACTTTGCTGTTCAGAGCATTTAAGGCAGAGCCAACATCAGTATAGGTATCATTATTATCACCACTTCCAGAACCGGTGCCGGAAAGCTTGTACTTAGGTGCTGTCCAAACACCATTTTCATATTTAGCTTCTCCGCCCAAAGCTGTAGCAACACTTGTCCCAAGGTTGTTTACCTGTGTTCCTAAATTAGTTACCTGATTTTGAACGTTAGTTACTTGATTTTGAACCTGATCGGTATATGTTACCGCCTGTTTTAGCTGGGCTACATTGACCGCGTCAGTGTCTCCAGAACCAGCAGCTACATTGGTGATCTGGCGGGTTGTAGCACCATTGCTACCTACAGATACCGCACCAGCATTAGCTTTCCATGTAAGATTATCCGTCGTACTGGCAATACCAGTAAGAGGGTCATAACCAATCTGACCCACTGTCTCATCAGCTACAGAATTATTACCCAACGCCACGCCGCCCTCAACAGTTACCTTCGCGCCGGCGCCCAAAGCTACCCCATTTGCGGCTACGTCAGTGCCGTTACCTATGCTAATGCCGTTGACGGCATTAGCATGAGCAGCGCTACCCAGTGCCAGACCATTAGTAGCGTTAGCTGCGGCACCTACGCCAATAGCGATGGCATTGGTACCAGTAGCGCCTTGATTATCATGGTTATCGCCTGTTGTACCATTATCATTGATGCTGACGTAATGGATTGCATTCTCGTTTACTTTATTATCCAGAGCTGTTAGAGCATCGCCAACATTGTGAAATGGATCATTATTATTCACGCCAGAAATGACGTATGAAGGAGCTTTCCATATACCATCACCCTTGCCTTGGTCATCGTAATTAGTATTGATATCCGCACCGCCACCTACAGTATTAGCAATAGTCTGTTTAGCAGCCTGCAAGGTTGATTTTAATTGCGCAACATTGACTGCATCACTATCTTCACTACCGGCAGCAACATTAATAATCTGGCGTGTTTCATTCTTATCACTATTACCCACTGATACAGCTGCCCTTGTTGCTTTCCAAATAGAAGCCTCACCTGGGTCACTACTAGTATGTGTTTCCCCCAGAGGATCATATCCAATACTGAGGTCTGTTGAATCCGTATCCATTGCATCACCATCTTCTGGGCTACTTACATCCCGATCAGCAACAGAATTAAATCCGAGTGCCACGCCTCCATTTGAATTAGTAACCATAGTATTAGCACCCAAGGCCACTGCCTTCTGACCTGTAGCAACTGCCTTGGAACCCAATGCTACACTGTTAGTAGTAGCACTTGAGTTGCTACCAATAGCTGTAGCATTTGCAGCTTTTGCTAGAGCACTAGAACCTAGAGCTACAGAATATGCTCCATTTGCTTGAGATTTATTTCCAATAACAGCAGAATTTATGCCTTTACTTGCTGCCCCTTTCCCAATAGCAATAGCACCATCTGCGGTGGCACCTTCATTATTATAATTACCATTACTGCTAGGAGTTGCGCTGGTATCTTTAACACTAAAATAATGGGTTTTATTACCATCTACTTTAGTGTCCAGCGCAGTTAAAACACTCTTAACGTCATTAAACTCTGTACTATTACCACTAATCTTATACTTCGGCGGCGTCCAGTTTCCACTGGCATCAAAACCCGCATTACTATCCAAACCTTTAGCAACAGTATTGGCAACTGTTTTTAGCTGAGCCACATTAACCGCGTCAGTGTCTTCACTACCGGCAGCCACACCAATAATCTGGCGGGTTAATTGACCATTTGGATTCCCCACAGAGACCGCAGCCGCAGTAGACTGCCATGTCACATTTGCCTTTTGTTCTGCGCTGCCAATGGGGTTATCACCAGTTTCAGGAGTAGTATCCCAGTCGCCTTCGACCTCCTGAGTACCGGCCTGAGGAGTTAAGAGACTATAACCAAAACCTGTGACGCCGGTTGCTGTGCCTTTGGCACGATCAGCCATACTGTAGCTGCCCAAGGCTACGCCATCTTTCTTGGAGGTCTGGGCATTGGTGCCGATGGCAATGGCATTTAACCCACCGTCTACATCATTTACGGTAGTACCAGCCTTGGAATGATTACCCAATGCAATGCTATTACGGCCGGTAGCTACGGCACTGACGCCGATGGCAGTAGAATTGGTGCCTGAGGCCGTGGTGGGTAGTGTATTATTACTATTGTGGGTACCAATAGCAATGGAATATTCACCAGAGGCATCGCTGCCACTACCCAGATGTACGCTGGTTGATGCACCAGTGCCATTGGGTGAGGTTGTGGCTGTTTCACCATCGCGTAACCAATTACTGCTAATGCTTGGGGTTAACGGGGTTTCGGTAATGCAATTACCGGTTTTGGCCGCATCGGCATTAAGGCACTGGCTTTGCTTAGCGCCGGCTTGCTGCTGTTTTGTTTCATCAAGATTGGCAGCCAGCGCGGTGGTGCCGGCAAAAAGGCCGGCTGATAAAATCACTGTAGACAAAACGGTTTTACTGGTTGATTTGCCCTGTGCCCGGGCAATTTCTGCCACCACTACCCAAGCGTTGAGGGCTTTATTCCAGATAATGCGATAAATCTTATTCATGTTTAATCTCCAAAAATTTCCTGCTATATGTGATTTAAACTAAAAATCGTTAAAGCTTTAAAATCCGTTTCAAAATCAGATGCAACTCTAAAAAATCAGCTTAATTTCTACATTTATTCATTATGTGTTGTGCAAAACTACGGGCACATTTTTATATAATAATTTTAACTCTTTAGTTCATAAATTTATGTATGTAAATTTATCATTTTTGCCAAGTATTATCACGAAGCAAAACTATTTATCCGAAATTCAATAATATGTTATTATTAATTTATAAACTATTTCTGATATCTTTGGTTTATTTTGGACTGGCCTGACTACTGATGCTGACTATTTAATGAATCAATTGTGTTAAGACAGCAATCAATCGCTCGTGTTGTGATTGTGTGCCAATCGTTATGCGTAAAAACTGGTTAATTCTTGGTTGCTTGAAATGACGAACGATAACGCCTTTATCATGCAGCTGGCGCGCCAGCTGCGCGGCATCGTATTCGGGATGACAAGCAAAGATAAAATTAGCCATAGAGGGCAAAACGTTGAAACCCATTGCAGTCAGCTGCTGCACCAATGCCGATCGGTTGGCCATGATTTCATGCCGCGTTTGCTGGAAATAATCTTCATCCTTGATGGCAGCCATGGCGCCTGCCTGGGCAACGCGATCAAGGGGATAGGAATTGAAACTGTTTTTAACCCGTTGCAGGCCTTCGATTAAATGCGCCTGCCCCATGGCAAAGCCAACCCGCATGCCGGCGAGCGATCTTGATTTGGACAGGGTCTGAATAACCAGTAGATTGGGATATTGCTGAATCAGTGACACGGCCGAAGTGCCGCCAAAATCAATATAGGCTTCATCAATCACCACAACGGCCTGCGGGTTGGCTTGCAGGATTTGCTCTATTTGCGCCAGTGTCAGCACTATGCCGGTGGGTGCATTGGGGTTGGGCAGTAATACACCAGCCTTTGCGCCAGTATAATCAGCCGGATTAATGGTGAAATTTTCACTCAGCGGGATAATGCGCGGCGCTACCTGATAAAGCTGGCAATAAACAGGATAAAAGCTGTAAGTGACATCGGGCATCAATAATGCCGGCCGGCCTTGAAAAAAGGTGGCAAAGGTATGCGCCAGAATTTCATCCGAGCCATTACCCACAAATACCTGATTTTCATGCAGACCATAATAGCCGGCAATGGTCTGTTTCAATTGGGTTGCTTCAGGGTCGGGATACAGTCTCAGATCATCGTTGATGGCCGCCTGCATTGCGCCCAGAGCATGAGGTGAAGGTGGAAACGGATTCTCATTGGTATTCAATTTGGTCAGTTGTTGCATTTTAGGTTGCTCACCTGGGGTATAGGGTACCAGCTGTTGTACCACCTCACTCCAGAATTGACTCATCATTAGTTACCTATCATAAATTAAACACAATACTTAATTTCATTTGAATCTTAATATTTGTAAATTTACAGCAGTAATCCAACATGGCTTTATGTCATTAAAATTTAATCACATTACACCATGATCACCCCATAAAACAGGCAATTGAAGACGAATTTTAACACTAAATCCAGCCATTGTGACTGGTTGTATGGTTTTATTAAATTATTTTTTACGCTTTAGTGGCATAAAAGTCACAATCTTTTTAGGATTTTATTTTATAGCTAATGCCTTATACATTTAAAACAATGGCTTATTCATATGTGTTTTATAACCTTAAATTCATATGTAAGGCCATGGGCATAGGTTCAGCAATCAATTTATCCAGATGACCGGATTATGGCTCAATTAAGGATTGAGCTGTGTGTGTATGTGTCTGGCCAGATGCAAGGCGATTTCGGGTTCTTCAGCCAGAATGGTGAAATGCCCCATTTTGCGCCCTGTTCGTGCGGTTTTTTTGCCATATAGATAAAGATGTGCATCAGGTTGCTGTAATACCGGACGCCAGTCAGGCTGACCCTCAGCCGGCCACAAATCGCCCAGAATATTGGCCATACAGCATGGACGCAGCAATTGGGTACTGGCTGGCGGCAGCCGGCACATCATGCGTACTTGTTGCTGAAACTGGTCACTCTGGCAGGCATCTAATGTGTAATGGCCTGAATTATGCGGCCGCGGCGCCATTTCATTAACAATCAGGCGGTGTTCTTGGCCGACAACAAATAATTCCACCGCCAAAACGCCTACATAATTTAATGTCTGTGCCAGTTTAGTCGCCATTTGCTGTGCCTGAATCTGCAATGATGCGGGCAATCTTGCCGGTACAATGGAGTATGCCAGTATGCCTTGCTGATGCTGGTTTTCAGCAATGGGAAAGCAGGCGCTGGCGCCGTTTTGCGCGCGGGCAATGATGACTGAAATTTCTGCTTTCAAGTCCTGCATTTTTTCCAGCACACAACGGGTCTGTTTTAATGTAGCATAAGCCTGATGAAGTTCTGCCAGTGTATTGACTCTGATCTGGCCTTTGCCATCATATCCCAGGGTGGCGGTTTTCAGTATGCCGGGTAATAGAGTCAGACTGTGTTGATTAATGTCTGCCTCTTGGCGAATAACCTGATAAGGTGCGGTAGGCAAGCCAGCAGCCTGAATCCATGTTTTTTCAGTCTCCCGATCCTGAGTAATGGCCACGCAATCGCCGGAAGGCGCGACATGGGTATGTTGTGCCAGCCAGCGCATTGAATCGGCACTCACATTTTCAAATTCGGTGGTAACAGCAGCACAGCCAGCCAGTTGTTGCAAAGCATTCTGATCATCATAAGCCGCGCATAGATGCACATCAGCCAGCGACACTGCCGGCGCCTGGGCATCTGGTTCAAGCACCATGACGCGGTAGCCCATTTGTCTGGCGGCAATAGTAAACAGGAGCCCCAGCTGCCCGCCGCCGATAATGCCCAGCATGGCCGGTGGCAAAATCACTTTAGATGCCTGTAAATCAGTCATGTTATTCAATCCTACGAATGATCAATCATTTTATTTTATTAAACACGCCAGCCAATAGTCATTTATTCAAATTCAGTGAATTGCTGTGCGTTTATTCGCTGGCATTGATGTAAAAATAAGCGGCCATCTGAAGCCTGAAGGCACAGGCCTGAGGGCTGATGAATCAGCTGTTGACCAGCTCGTTGCCATAAGGCAGGTGCATGATGACAGGGCACCATTTGAACGATGCCGGTATCGGCGCTTTGGCGTGAACCTTGCAGGCAGTAACCATTGGGCAAAGTAAGGTGTTGCTGATGATAGTGGACCTGATCTATCAAGCCAATGGGACACGGCCGTAATCTCGGATCAATACCATTTGCCGCCGACTGCTGATTATTTAAAAAACATTGTCTGGCGGGTAAATTCAGGATAACGGCTGGCCGGTGCCGTGGCCAGACTTCATTTGGATAGATGGTAGTGTCCTGATAGATAACGGTCGTACCGGCAGGCGCATTCACATTAATCGTTTTATGGGTTTCTACCGTTGTCTGGGCGGGCAGATTCACCTGCACATTAATCGGCATGCGATCAAAAAACACTGCTGTCCTGGCGCAGAGGGGCAAACTCAACAGTAACAACATCAGACCACAGATATTGCGGCTATTCAGGATTGCTGTTATTCGTTGATCGCATTGCATAATCACCTCACTTAAATGAACTCATTCATGATGCCGTATTTCCCAGCATTGATGGATTTTCTGATTGCGGAAATCCGGCGGTATCGATTTTTTGCTGATGTCTTTAATCTGATGGCGCTGACTTAAACCAGTATCCAATTGAAAACTGCGTAAGTTGTTCGAAAAATATAATACACCATCAGCGGCCAGTAATTGCATCGCCTGATCAATCAGGCTGACATGATCGCGCTGTACATCTAAAATATCGTTCATTTTCTTACTATTGGAAAAACTGGGCGGATCCATCACGATCAGATCAAATGCTTTGCGTTGTTGCTGTGCTTCTTGCAGATAATGAAACACATCGGCCCGAATCAATTGATGTTTTTCTGTATCAATCTGATTCAAAGCAAAATTACGTTTTGCCCAATCCAGATAGGTATTGGATAAATCCACGGTTTCACTGCTGATGGCGCCGCCGGTGGCCGCATATACGCTAAAACTGCCAGTATAGGCAAACAGATTTAAAAATCGTTTGCCAGCAGCGATAGAGCCTACCTGCAAGCGGGTTGCACGATGATCAAGAAACAAACCGGTATCCAGATATTTATCCAGATTCACCCAGAAAGCACGGCCATGTTCGTGCACGATAAAATCAGTACTTTCCAGACCGGTTTTTTCGTATTGGCCTTTGCCCTTTTGCCGTTCGCGCCGCTTCAAGTGAATATGACTGGCCGGTAAGCCGGTAACAAAACCAATGGCCTCAATGGTTTCAGCCAGCCAATGCTCATATTCTGCCTGCTGCATAATCCAGCCGGTATCGTATTCTTGTAAGTGTACTTCTTCACCATAAATATCAATGGCAAAAGGATATTGCGGCACATCCCGATCATACAGGCGCCATGCTTCAATATCTTCTCGCTTAACCCACTTCATTAAGTGTTTGATGTTTTTACCAAGGCGATTGGCAAAAGCGGTAATATCATGATCCATAGGTATGCTTTATTTCTATCATCCATAACCGGCATGGCAGCAGTAAAACGCTATTGTCCGGTAAAATACAGCTATTGTAACGACAAATGTCCGGACTTCCTATCAGATTGCAATAATATACTTGACTTATGCTGCTTTTATGGCTATAATGGCCGGCTAAATTAATTGAAGCCATCGTCTTCAGCCTCAGCGCGGCAAATCTTTTTAATAATATTTGAAAACTGTCGCTCCTTATGCCGTTATCTTCGGCAAATTGCCGGTTGTCGCCGATGTTTTACCCACAAGCATATACGCTTGCGACATACCCGGCTGCCATCTATATTTTATTGCTGCTTTTGCTTCAGGCTGTCTCTATTTGCTCATTTAGGTATTTTTAAATGCGCATTATCGCCGCCACAGGTTTGTCGTTTATTCACATCAAGGAAAAAAATGTCTGTTTCTTTTTCTGACTTAAACTTGGATAAATCTTTACTTTCAGCACTCGAAGCGGCGGGCTATCAATCGCCCACACCTGTTCAGGCTGAAACCATTCCGGCCGCGCTGGATAATCACGATTTAATGGCCTCAGCACAAACCGGCTCAGGCAAAACCGCGGCCTTTTTATTACCTACTTTACAAAAACTGATTCAGCGTACCACCAAACCGGGCAAAGGCCCACGGGCGCTGGTATTGACCCCAACCCGCGAACTGGCGCAACAGGTAGAAAAAAATGCGCGTGAATATGGCAAAAACATGCCATGGTTGCGTACAGTGACTTTGGTGGGCGGTACTTCTTTCGGCCAGCAGATTCGTGCGCTCGGCCGTCCGATTGATCTGGTGGTGGCCACACCTGGCCGCCTGATGGATCACATGCGTCAGGGTCGTATTGACTTTAGCCGGCTGGAAGTATTGATTCTGGATGAAGCGGATCGCATGCTGGACATGGGTTTCATCGAAGACATCGAAACCATCGTTGCCGCTACCCCACAGGATCGCCAGACGCTATTATTCTCAGCCACATGGGATGGTCTGGTGGGTAAACTGGCTCAGAAACTGACCAATAACCCACAACGTATTGATATTGCCCGCCAGGAAACACAGGGCAAAATTGATGAGCAACTGCTCTATTGTGATGATTTACGCCACAAAAACCGCATTTTGGATCATATTCTGCGTGACAGCGATATCGATCAGGCGGTGATTTTTACGGCCACTAAAGCAATGACTGAGCAACTGGCGGATGAATTGTATGAAAAAGGATTCTCGGCCAATTGTTTACATGGCGACATGCCGCAGGGCTGGCGTAACCGTACCTTAATGGATTTGCGCAAAGGCCGGATCAAAATCCTGGTGGCAACTGACGTAGCCGCACGCGGTATTGATGTACCCAGCATTACCCATGTCATCAATTATGATCTACCCAAACAGGCTGAAGATTATGTACACCGCATCGGCCGTACCGGTCGCGCCGGACGCAGCGGTCTTGCCATCAGCTTTGCTGAAGTTAATGAATATATTAAAGTTCATAAAATTGAACGTTATTTAAACCGCAAACTGCCCGAGCAAACCATTGAAGGCATGGAGCCCACCCGCAAGCGTTCCAAGCCAGCCAACAACAAAGGCGGTCGCCGTCGCAGCAACAGTAGCGGTGGCAAAGGCGGCTGGCAGGCTGAACAAGGGCGCCGTAACGGTGGCAGCGGCAACAGCAATGGTGGCCACAAAAGCTATGGTCGCGGCCGTGATGGCAATTACTCACGCTCCGGCTCTGGCAACCGCAATGGTCAGGCCAGATCAGCACAAGCCAAATAATCTGTTTTATTTTTCTGATTTCTAAATACGGCCAGATGAAACATTTTGGATTGTTTCATCTGGTTTTTATTGTCTTATTAATATTTATTCATTTATTCACCTATTTTATCAGTTATTTCTCTTGCCAAACGACACTTTTGCTTTTATATTAATCAGACCGAACAGTCAAAACCGTACTAAAAATAAAATTATAGTTTGAAACCATGCTTCAGGATTTTAAAAGTATGTTTCAGCTGTATGATGAATTAATGATAAAAATTGACGTATTACGTCAAAAGAAGAAAGGATTTTAATGATGCAACATCGTCGTCGTCTGCAAATTTTTCAGGCAGCCAAACGAGCTGCTTTCACTCATCAGCACCAGTTTGAAACCAAACCACAATTGCATGATGAAGAACATGATAAACTATTCATGATGTCAGACAACCATAAGCAGTATCAGCAATAACGGAACTGATGCAATTACTGTTTAATTAATACCAGCATAGCCCATTATGGTCATCATAACGGGCTATTTTTATGGACAGACAGTTTATCCGGTTTACTTACAATAAGGCTCAGGCATGAATGCTCCATTATGCCGGCTGCTGTTTCCAGATAATGAAGGTATTTATATTCTTTGAATTTATGCAAACTCCTTGATTTATTTTCAGGCACAATACCAAATAAATACTTATATTTTCCCTAAATAGCCAGAATTGAATAATCTACTTATAAAATGGTTAATTCATTGATCAACGATTGCATTTTCAATGCCGGCTGACAAAACATCAATGATATTTTCAGGTCATGCTATTCAGCATCACCTAGAAATAGATAACCAGATCCAGTTTATTTCCCTGAGCGTCTACCAACACAGATAATCTGTTTTTGATTAAATCAAATTGGCACATCTCAGGTCTGAATTCATTAACCTTGCTCAATTCTGCTATTTTCTCTGACAACGTTCTGGCGTGAGCGTATTGCAATATTCTTTGTAGTATGGTGTTCACTGCTTTAAAGTATTTGTCTTCCAGTCTCTGATCTTTTCCTTGCTCGACTGCGGTTTTAATGTCAAATATCGGCGTATTGGGTTTACCATCAAACAGCATAATAATCCACATGATCGCGTTATATAATTGCCTTGTTTCAGGGTGCCAATGATTTTTATTACGTTCAACTATTCTGCCGGCAGAAACATCCATTATATCGCCTGTCTGTGTCTCAGGCCGTTTCGCTGACAATGGATTAAACAAGGGCAATGGCGGTAAATGTAATAAATCCAGAAAATCCCGAGCTGCTGCGCTACCACACTGGATCACCTCCAATACATTGTCTAAATTATTTTTTGCTTTAAATACATAATAATTGTTTTCAATCACCTGACCAGCATCACTCCGTTTGGTTTGCCCGTTTAATAACGGTAGATGAGCCTCCGGTTTGACCCGATAATGATCAACAATCCATTGTCTTTTGGCATGTCCTCTGCAATTCATGTTTTATCCTTAATCAATAGCGTTTTAAAAAATAGTATAGATAATACTTTAAGAATTTATTTTAAAACCACTATTTATTGACTTATTGCTATTTTAAGCTGACAGGCCAGATTTTGCCCTACTACGCATGAGATGAATTTTACAGCCAATATCATCGTAACCGATGTCGCCTTAACCACGTAAAATCCCGCTCATAAAACAAAGGCCGATGCAATAGCCATGTCTGATTTATTTCCAAATGACAAACCACAAATCTGCCCCATTGCCCTGCCAATCAGCCATGCAGAAAGCCGTTGGCAAGTGATAAAATTTCAGGTTTTCTATCACCCATTTGCAGACTTGTTTTATTGTTACCAGAATCACTTCGCTCACCTACTTATAGACTCATGTTATCTCAGACCAAATAAAGCCGGCCATAAACTGGTTTCAGGGCGCTATTTGTGCGAAAATTGTTTTTATTTTTCGGACGAATCACCATGTTAGACAGAGAGGGTTATCGTCCTAATGTTGGCATTATCATCACCAATGACCATAATAAAGTCTTCTGGGGTAAGCGCGTTAACGAGCATTCATGGCAATTTCCGCAAGGCGGCATTAAACCTGGCGAAAGCCCGGAAGCTGCCATGTATCGGGAATTAATGGAGGAAGTCGGTTTATTACCGCACCATGTTAAAATCCTCGGTCGTACGCGCGACTGGCTGCGTTATGATGTTCCTACCCACTGGATCAAGCGTGAATGGCGCGGTTCCTATAAAGGTCAGAAACAAATATGGTACTTATTGCGTTTAACCGGACGTGAAAGCGATGTGCACTTACGAGCCACGCACCATCCGGAATTTGATGCCTGGCGATGGCACCAATATTGGGCACCTATTGATGAAGTGATTGATTTCAAGCGAGAAGTTTATATGGCGGCACTGCAAGAATTGGCCGGTCATTTAACCGGTCTGTCTTCATGGTCTGATGAAAGACAGCGCTGAAGCTGACACACTTTTCCCGTAATACAACCTGTAACCTTCGCACCACCCGGGCAGATCACCGAAACAGGATTTTTCTGACGATCTGCTTATTTTTGTTTTATTTTGACTGATATTTTTATTTATGGCTACTCAAACTCTTTACAATGAATCCAGTGTTACGGTACTGAAAGGCCTTGAGCCCGTTAAAGAACGGCCAGGCATGTATACCCATACCGAAAGTCCGACACACATTATTCAGGAAGTCATAGATAATGCGGCGGATGAAGCGTTGGGCGGATACGCCGATACCATTGAAGTCATACTGCATGATGATGGCTCTGTGACAGTGCGTGATAATGGTCGCGGTATTCCTACCGGCCTGCACCCGACAGAACAGGTACCCGTGATTGAATTGGTATTTACCCAACTCCATGCCGGCGGTAAATTTAATAAAAAAAGCGGTGATGGCGCTTATGCATTCTCCGGTGGCTTACATGGCGTCGGAATTTCTGTCACTAATGCCTTATCCAAACGCATCGAAGTCAGCGTAAAACGTCAGGGTAAAATTCATCGCATCGTTTTTACTGATAGCGTGGTGACCGAACCACTGCATATTACCGGCCAATGCAACATAAAAGACAGTGGCACAGAAATCCGTATCTGGCCAGACAAACGCTATTTTGATTCCGATCACTACAATCTGCCCGAACTGGAACGCAATTTACGCGCCAAAGCAGTTTTACTGCCCGGGGTTAACGTTTCCCTAAGCCGCGAATTGCGGCAGGCGCCACCCCAGATACAGCACTGGCACTATCCGGAAGGCCTGAAAAGCTACCTACAGGATTTATTGCCGGACACGGAAACGGCATTGCCTGTCTTTACCAGTGAAAACTATATTGATGAAGAGCAGGAAAGCGATTTTAATGTCGGCGAAGGTGCCGCTTTTGCCCTCACCTGGCTGGAAGAAGGCAGCATCAATAGCGAAAGCTACGTTAATCTAATCCCCACTCCTTTAGGCGGCAGACATGAAGCAGGCTTAAAGCAGGCTTTATTTCATGCCGTCAATAATTTCATCAGTCATCATGGCTTATTACCACGCGGCGTGAAAATCCAGCCAGACGATGTATTTTCACGCGTAGTATTTGTATTATCCGCCCGCATTCTGGATCCTCAGTTTCAGGGACAAACCAAAGACAAACTCACCAACCGCGATGCACTCAAACTGGTAGCACATGTCTGTACTGATCCTATTGAACTGTGGTTAAACCAGAATGTGGAAATAGGTAAAAAAATTGCCGAACTGGCCATTCGGCAAGCACAAAACCGCATGCGTTCCACCAAAAAAATAGAACGAAAAAAAAGCTCGGGTGTGGCCGTTTTACCCGGTAAACTGACCGATTGTGAAAGTGAAGACATTCGGGAAAATGAACTATTTCTGGTAGAAGGCGATTCTGCCGGCGGTTCAGCCAAACTGGCGCGAGATAAAACCACGCAGGCCATTCTGCCTTTACGCGGTAAAGTATTAAACAGTTTTGAAACCCATCAGGATCAACTTTTTGGCAATGCCGAGATTCATGATATTGCTGTAGCCATTGGTGTTGACCCCCATCACGCACAGGATAAGCCAGACTTATCCGGTTTACGCTATGGCAAAATCGCTATTTTGTCTGACGCTGATGTAGATGGTTCACACATCCAGGTTTTACTGCTTACTCTGTTTTTCCGGCATTTCCCCAGGTTAATTACTGAAGGTCATATTTACGTGGCGCAACCACCCCTCTTCCGTGTAGACGTCAATGCCAGAGGCAAGAAAAAACCCGCGCGTAAACTCTATGCGCAGGATGAAGAGGAATTAAACCGGATTCTAGACAGACTACGCAAAGAAGGTCTGTCTGAAAACCAATATGCCATCAGTCGTTTCAAAGGTTTGGGCGAGATGAATCCCGAACAATTAAAAGACACCACCATGCAGCCTGATACCAGACGCTTATTACAAGTGTGTATTCCTGAAGGGGAAAATCACACCACAGCAGATATTTTCTTACGTCTGATGGGTAAAGGCGAGGCCTCTGCCCGGCGCGCATGGATGGAAAGAGAAGGCGATAAAGCGCAGACAGACATCTGACAAAGGTTTACAAATTTTGTGTTAGACATCCTGTCTAGCCAAATTCAGATTAAATTGCTATGCAAAAAGCGTAAAATTTTGTACGATTGTTTTTATTTACACAAGATTACATTTAGTTTAAAATGCCCTATCCGGTTATTTCTGGGTTACGTATTTATCTTTGATCAGGTACGCCCAAGATATATAAGGATATTATTTGATCTTAGTCAAATTTTATTAAAATAATGTATATGTAAAACATAATATTCATTTTTTTGCATATTTTCTTATATATACTTATAATTGTGGCTAATCTATATTGTTTATTGAGACCAAAAATATGAAATACGATTTTATTCAAGATATACTGAAAACTTTAAACAGCACACCAGATATCACGTCTTCAGCTGTTATTTCTACTGACGGCCTGCCGATTGCCTCTGCTTTACAAAGCGGTATGGATGAAGACCGTATCGGTGCCATGGCTGCTGCCTTGCTTTCTTTGGGTAACCGTTCAGCCAAAGAAGTTTTACAAGGTGACCTCGATCATACGATTATTCATACCGATAAAGGTTACATGTTGTTGTTCCAGGCAACTGAAGCAATTTTACTCACCATCACTACTACTCACGAAGCCAAACTGGGTCTGATTTTATTTGAAGCCAAACGTGCCTTGAAAGAATTAGCCGACCATTTTGCCTAACATAAACAGAAAGTTTATTTTAAATATCCTAATTTTAGGATAGAGTTTATGTTGGTTGTTGTGTATGTAAATAAAGTAAATATCATTAGTATGAATTAATGATATTTCTTCTTAGTCTTATTTGATAGGGAAAGAATGATGGATATGAGCGCTTGGATTCAACCCAAACCTGCTGGTGAATCAGTTGAAAGAAAGATCAAACATTACCAGCAGGATGGAGAAACAACAGTATATGATACCGATATTGAGTTTCCATATCCCGATGGCTCCCTGATTGTTTCCCGTACTGATTTAAATGGTATCATCACTCATGCCAACGACGTATTTGTTGAAATCAGTGGCTGGACTCGCGATGAAATCATTGGTGCTCCTCATTGCATACTGCGTCATCCCGATATGCCTAAAGCTGCTTTTACTGATATGTGGGAAACGTTGAAAAGGGGTGAACGCTGGTATGGTTACGTCAAGAATTTACGTAAAGACGGCGGTTATTATTGGGTATATGCTACTGTAATTCCCAATTTTCGCAAAGGCCAAGTAATTGGATATAGTTCAATTCGCCGCAAACCTGCGCGCCAACGTATTGATGAAATAATTGAATTATATTCTTCAATGTTAACAAAAGAACAAGAAGGAAAATAATAAATGATTAGTTTAATGGTGGTACCAGACTACATGCCGGATCAGTTTAGTACTTGGTACATGCTCAATAACTATTTGCAGAAAAAGAGTGGGCAAAATATTTCCATTATTATGCCATCTTCATTTGAAGAAGTAGATGCACAACAAAAAAAGGAAAAAGTTTCATTACTTTACCTTAATCCGTTTTATGCAGGCACTTATGTCCATGATCAGGGCTATCTGCCTTTGGTACGTCCCAAAAACAAATTTGATGAAGTAATGATTGTAACCGCGGCTACTTCTCCTCTGGAAAGCATTGAAGAATTGTCTGGCGATGTGACCATAGCTCTGTCTCTTAATGAAGATACCAACTATATCGGTTTGCGTTTGCTGGATTCTGCCAACCTCAGTGATGATCAAATTATCACCGATAAGAAAGATAATTTCTTAATGGTAGCCTCAAGTGTCATTCGTCAATCGGCTACTATCGGAGTGATTCAGAAAGATGTATTTGAAAAATTCAACGACATCACTAAAAATCAGCTGAAAGTCTTGCTGAAAAGCCGTATCCGTGAGGTATCGCATGTCATGGTTTATGATCCCAGCCAGATCAGTGATGTCGCACCATTAAAAGAAGCACTCATCGGCATGTATAATGACGAAAGTGGTAAAAGTATTCTTAAAAGCCTGGATTTCCCTGAAGGTTTCGAAGAATTAAATGAAGAAACAATGGAATTTATGATTGATATCGTAGATACCATGAGATAAGCTATTTAAGATTTAGCATAACTGAATAATTTAATATATTAATACATCGTAAGATTGTTCAGTTAATGATTTTATATTTTTAGCATAAAATATCAGTCTTATTTTTTAAATTAATTTCATTACTTAATCAGTTAAAGTCTTAATACGTTCTTTTCAGGCTAATATTTTATTAAGTTAAAATATTAGCCTTTTTATTTATACCAATATCATAAATATATATTTGTATTGCGCTACATACTAACTTAGCATAATTATATTATGCTGTTACTATATTTAAACCCCACATATATAATAAATATGAATGGTATTTCATCTGTATCCGCCCGTTTAGTTCAATCAACACCTCACTGATATATAAAATTTTTAGTTATACATCATTATTTCTATTGTTCAATTATATCTGGCATGATCCTTACTGAGATGCTGGCAACCATTTAATTTGATTAATATATCCAGATTAATAGTTTTGTATGCAAAAATCATTTTTATTTATAAACAGCCCTTTTCATCATGAAATTAATATAAGGCAAACTGCCATCAATCAGTGTCGATGTAATTAACCATTTTTAAAACCATGCTTCTGCTATAATAAAATCGCTTGTAACATTTTCCATGAATGCTTATGACCCCTGCGCCTGCCATCAAAACCTCGCCATTTTTACCTGTCTTATTAGCTATTGCCATTTTTATGCAACAGCTTGACTCGACTATTCTGAATACTGCGTTACCTGCCATGGCCAAGGATTTAGGCGAATCGCCTTTGAATATGCAATCTACTATCATTGCCTATGCCCTTACTCTGGCCATCATGATGCCTTTATCCGGCTTTCTGTCTGATCGGATTGGTACCCGTTATTTATTCATGAGTTCATTGGTTATTTTTGTTCTGGGTTCATTATTATGTGCCGTGGCCAGTAATTTACATTTGTTGATTATCGCCAGAATTATCCAAGGAATTGGCGGTGCCATGTTAACACCTGTAGCCAGACTGACCATGGTTCAGGCCTATGACCGCTCCCGCTTGATTACCATCATGAATTACGCTTTAATGCCGGCACTGATCGGGCCGGTATTGGGGCCGATTGTAGGTGGTTATCTGGTTGATTATGCCAGCTGGCACTGGATTTTTCTGTTAAATCTGCCCATCGGCCTGATTGGTTTAGTGGCTACATGGTATCTGATGCCAAATTTCAGTCAGAAAGTAGATCATTTTGATGGTGTGGGCTTTGCCTTGTTTGCTATGTCGGCCTTCTGCCTGAGTCTGGCTTTTGAAACCATGTCACATCCCACCAGCTTATTATTCAGTTTATTAATGATTTTTGCCGGCATCATGGCCATGACCACATACATTATCCATGCGCGCCATGCCGGCAATCATGCCCTGTATCCGGCCAGTTTACTGGCTGTACGCACATTCAGATTGGGACTGGCTGGTAATCTGGTCAGCCGGTTGGGCATGAGTTCGCTACCTTTATTGCTGCCTTTATTGTTTCAAGTAGCCTTTGGTTTTAGTGCAGTTAATGCCGGCTGGCTATTGATGCCGATCGCGATTGCAGCCATTGTTGCCAAGCCTGTTCTAAAACCGGTAATGCAGCGTTTTGGCTACCGCCGGACATTAACCATGAATACCCGCATTATCGGAATCCTGATCCTGTCACTGGCATTGGTCAGCCCGAACACACCGCAATGGTTATTATTGCTGCAATTATTTATTCTGGGTGCTGCCAATTCATTACAATTTACCGGTATGAATACTATTACACTCGCCGATTTACGCCCTACTCAGGCCAGTAGTGGTACCAGCCTGATGGGTGTTAATCAGCAACTGGCACTCAGCTTTGGTATTGCTATTGGCGCCCTCTTATTACAAAATCTCAGTCGCACCCATTTTGTAGGTACCAATATCAGCCTGGCATTCCGTATCACTTTTGTGGTCCTGGGAACATTTACCTTTGCCTCCAGCTGGATTTTTGCACGGCTGCACCCCATGGATGGTGATAACCTTTTGCCGCAGCGAAAAAAGCCTACTGACTGATCCGGCATTACCGATACTTCATTTCGCTTTCAAATATAAACGATGATATAAATTACCATTGTTTTTACTGATAGATCATGGCCGTAAGACAGTTATACTATCTTAACGTCAGTTTTTCACAAAACGATAAGGATACCTACATGAGTAAAATCTTAATCATCAACGGGGGCAAAAAATTTGCCCATTCCAATGGACAATTGAATGAAACCCTGACAGAGGCAGCAGATAATTTTCTGCGTGGCAATAATCATGATGTGCGTGTGGTCTATGCAGACAGTGATTATGATACCAAAACCCAAGTCGGTAATTTTGTCTGGGCAGATATCATCATCTGGCAGATGCCTGGCTGGTGGATGGGTACTCCGTGGACAGTAAAAAAATACATAGATGAGGTATTTACCGAAGGACACGGTACTTTATACGCCAGTGATGGGCGTACCCGCAGTGACAGCAGTAAAAAATACGGCTCAGGCGGTTTGTTGAATAGCAAAAAATACATGCTTTCACTCACATGGAATGCACCATTGGAAGCATTCACTGATCAGGAGCAATTTTTTCATGGCGCTGGCGTTGATGGCGTGTATTTGTGGTTTCACAAAGCCAATCAGTTTTTAGGCATGCAGCCTCTGCCCACATTTATTGCCACAGATGTCATCAAAGCGCCGGATGTGCCGCGCTATGTTGCTGAATATCGCCAGCATTTAAGCAAAATATTAGGCTGAATTCAACTCTAATTTAAAAGCCATTTCATCCATGCTGAAATGGCTTTTCTGATGCTGACGATTACCCTCAGTTATTTTTAATGCGGCAGATCATCGCTGAGAAAAACCGGCTGTTCTGTACGGTCATGCGGCAAAATCAGATTCAGAATCACCGCCACGATGCCACCCATACAAATCGGATTCTGGAATAAAATGGGCAATTGTGCAAAAACACTGGGTTCAAAAGCCACACCCAGCCCCAATCCCACTGCTGTGGCACAAATAATGGCTTCACGCCGGCGGATACCAGCGGTAATGATAATACGAATACCCGCCGTAGCAATCAATCCAAACATCAGAATCATGGCGCCGCCCAATACCGGACTGGGAATGGTAGTGAATACCCCTCCTACCATCGGAAACAAACCAAGAATAATCAACAATACCGCAATATATTTACCCACATAGCGTGAAGCTACGCCTGTCATCTGAATTACACCATTATTCTGAGCAAATGTGGTTAGCGGTAAAGAGCCCAATGCTGTCGCAATCACCGATACAATACCATCTGCCATCACCCCACCGCGTAAACGATGGGTATATTGTTCACCTTCAACCGGCTGATCTGACAGCATCGCTGTAGCGGTCAGATCGCCCACAGCTTCAAAAACACTCAGTAAATAAATGGTGCCTGCCACCAGAAAAGCGTGCCAGTCAAATGCAAAACCATATTTAAACGGTACCGGAATCGTCATCCAGGGCAAATCTTTTAAACCGGAAAAATCCACCAGCCCCATCCATAACGCCACGATATAGCCCACAATCAGGCCAATAGCAATGCCGCCCATACGCCAGAGCGGATTTTTAAAGCAATTAAACAATAATACAATCACCAGTACTAGGGTCGATAAACCCAGATTCTGCCAGGAGCCAAAAGTCTGACTGGTCTTGGCATTCATACCGCCACCAAAATCGGTGATGCCCACATGCACCAAACTTAAACCAATCATCAGCACCACCACTCCGCTGACCGTTGGGGTAATGATTTTTTTCAGATACGGCAATAACCAGGAAGCACCGATCACCAGAAAAGCACCCACAAATGATACGCCCAACAAAGTGGAGATCATGGCATTTTCATTCATGCCTCCGGCCTTCATGCCGGTCCCCAGCGCAACCATTACCGTCACAAAAGAAAAATTGACTGACTGAATTGATAATAATCCTGAGCCCACGACACCAAAGCGATTTACCTGAATATAGGTACCTACCCCAGAAGCCACCATGGCCATAGAAACCAGATAAGCCGTCATGTTTACAGGCAATTGCAAAGCTGCTCCCACAATTAAAGCAGGAGCTACCATAGGAACAAACAGAGCCAGTAAATGGGTTAGCGCACTGAGTAACGCATTAAAAAAAGGTGGCTTATCTTCCAATCCGTAAACCAGATCAGTGTTTTTCTGATCTGGCGTAGTGGTGCTGTGGGTCATGTTCATTCCTTATCAGAAACAAATGAAAATAAAGCTGTCTATTTTAAGTCAAACCATCCGGCTAGTACCAGCCAGAGCAACTGTTAAAGATACCCATATCGTACTCCTTTACCTTATACATCCCCTATACCAGTTATTAATCCGCATGATATCGAGACAGATATCGTTCAAGATTTACCATCTACCAAAAAATACGCTACAATCATCACACTTTTATCTTACCTGCAAAGGTTGAATTATGCTGACAGGTAGTCTGGTTGCCATCGTAACCCCATTTGATACCGATGGCCGTGTTGATTACGAGCAATTAAAACAACTGATTGACTGGCACATTGCCTGTGGTACTGATGGCATTGTGGCTGTAGGCACCACAGGAGAATCGGCAACTTTAAGTGTAGACGAACATTTAACTGTCGTAGAAACGGCGGTAAAACACGCAGCCGGCCGCATCAAAATCATTGCGGGCACAGGCGCAAACAATACCCATGAGGCAGTGCATCTGGCCAAAGAGGCAGAAAAAGCCGGCGCTGACATGATGCTGTCTGTTGTTCCTTATTATAATAAACCCAATCAGGAAGGAATTTACCGGCATTTTAAAACCATTGCCGAATCCACTGAACTTCCCCTGATTTTATACAATGTACCCGGCCGCACAGTCGCAGACATGCAACCGGATACAGTTTTAAGACTGGCCGCCATTGATCATATTGTTGGTGTAAAAGAAGCCACCGGCAACCTGGCGCGCGCCTGTTATCTTTTTAAACATGCGCCTGAAGGCTTTGCCGTGTATTCCGGTGATGATCCTTCTGCTCTGGCATTTTTATTGTGCGGTGGTCATGGTGTAATCAGTGTGACAGCCAATGTTGCGCCCAGACAATTTGCTGATTTATGTCATGCCGCGATGAAGGGTGACATTGCAACAGCACGCGCCATCAATGATCAATTACAGTCATTGCACACTGATTTATTTTGCGAACCCAGCCCCGCCCCGACCAAATGGGCGCTACAACAACTGGGTAAAATCCGTGCAGTAAGCCGGTTACCGATTATCGAGCTTTCCCAGGCTGGTGAGGCCAAGGTTCTGGCCGCCATGCAACAAGCAGAACTGATTTAAAGATATAAATACGTAAAGGATTGTTTGATACAATCCAAATACAGGAAATGGCTTATATGAATGTTAGTAAAACACTTGCATTGACTTTTCTGGCTGCCAGCCTGGCAGCCTGTGCATCCAAAAAACAATCCTTACCCAAACTGGATTATCAATCCCAGAACAAAAAAGTCGTTCGTCTGGACGTACCACCGGATTTAACCAATCCCAGTCAGGGTGATCGCTATCAATTGCCTGCCGCTACTTTGGCTAATGGTGCCGTTCGTGCCAGCGATTTAAGTAAACCCGGCAATGCCGGCGCTGCCGCTAACAGCAACGCTCAGGTACTGACTCAGGTGGATTCTATTCACATGCACCGCGACGGCACCATGCGCTGGTTAAGCATCAGCAATAAGCAAGCTGCCGAACTATGGCCTTTATTAAAGGCATTCTGGCAGGAACAAGGCTTTACGATTGAGCGCGAAGAACCTTCTATTGGCTTAATGCAGACCAGCTGGGCAGAAAACCGGGCTAAATTACCCAATGATGCCATTCGTGGCCTTTTTGAAAAAGTAGGACTGGGTGGGGTGTATTCCAGTGGTGAACGCGATATGTTTACCATTCGTCTGGAACGTAACCCGCAAGGCGGTACCGATGTTTTTTTCAGCCAGAAAGGCATGAAAGAAGTTTATACCAGCAAAAACGCTGACAGCACCGCATGGCAACCACGACCAAATGAGCCCGAACTGGAAGCAGCTTTTCTGGCGCGTTTTATGCAATATCTGGGTGCCGATGAACAGCAAGTCAAACAGGAAATAACCGCTCAGAAACAGAAAGAAGACGTCAGTGTTCTGGCCAAACAGGAAGGCAACCAGATTATCGTCACCGGCCCTCATGAACGCAATTGGCGCCGTATCTCTCTGGCTCTGGATCGCATTGGTTTAAATGTTCTGGGTGAAAATGCTGAAAAACACGCTTTCTTAGTGGAAGTGGCGCCAGCAGAAGGTGCAGCTCCGGTCAAAAAACCAGGTATGTTCAGCCGTATGTTTGGCCGGCACAAAAATCAGCCGGCGGCAACGCAGCAACCGCGGTTTGTGGTACTGGCCGAACCCTTGCCTACTGAAGGTACCCGCATTACCTTGATTGATCAGGATGGCGCACCTTATACCGATAAGAATGCGCAAAACTGGCTGCAACAACTCACGCAGCAACTGCGCTAACATAACCAGCCTGCATCAGCAGGCTTTTTTGTCCGCCTACCTGATTGCTGCCAAATCATGACATCATTTAAATTGCTGCTTGTTGCCTTAGCTGCCTGTTCTGTTTTATTCATCTCATGGCTACTGTTGGGTAGCTATTTCTGGGTTCAGAATAAATCAGGTATGGCAGTTATCTGTTTTTTACTCGCTTTCATTAGCGTTCTGGGACAGTTTGCCACATTGGCGCTGACATTACGCCAACATCAGCGGTTGCGACAATCCAAACCAGCCACACGCCGGCCATCATTATGAATAAAATTGTTTTAGCCAGTAATAATTCGGGCAAATTAGCTGAATTTCAGCGTTTATTTCAACCATTGCATATTGAATTGATACCTCAGGCGCAACTGGCTATTCCAGAGTGTCCCGAACCTTACCTGACCTTTGTTGAGAATGCCCTAGCCAAAGCACGTCATGCCAGTAAACTCAGTCAGCTGCCGGCCATTGCAGACGATTCAGGTATCTGTGCCGTGGCACTTGATGGCCAGCCGGGCATTTTTTCGGCACGCTATGCCAGTAGTGACGAACAGCCAAAATCAGATCAGGCCAATAATCAAAAATTGAATCAAGCATTACAATCTCAGGATAACAAGCAGATTTATTATGTCTGCGTATTGGTATTGGTACGTGCATTTGATGACCCGCAACCCATTATTGCAGAAGCCACATGGCATGGCATCTGGCAAAGCGAGGCCGCGGGTGAACATGGGTTTGGTTACGACCCGCATTTCTACCTGCCTGAATACCATAAAACAGTGGCACAGCTGACAAATGCAGAAAAAAACAGCATCAGTCACCGTGCGCAGGCTCTGGATTTACTGGTGTCCAAAATGCAATATCTGGATCTGATCAAGCGTGATGAATGAATTTCCTGTTTACACCGATGGATTATTAACACGGCATGATGGCATAAGCCTGCACACCTTGCCACCGCTATCATTGTACGTCCACATTCCCTGGTGTATCCGCAAGTGTCCTTATTGTGATTTTAATTCCCACCAGATTAAGCAGCCTGTTGATGAAACAGTCTACGTTGAAGCCTTGTTACGTGATCTTGAAAGTGAATTGCCCTATTTCTGGGGACGGCCGATACACAGCATCTTCATCGGTGGTGGTACACCCAGCGTGTTTTCTGCCCACGCAATAGATGATTTACTTTCGGGCATTCGTGCCCGCACCCAATTACTGGCCAATGCAGAAATTACGCTTGAAGCCAACCCGGGCACCTTTGAAAAGCAACGGTTTCAGGATTTTGCCGCAGCCGGCATCAACCGCCTGTCCATTGGTGTACAAAGCTTTGATGATCGGAAACTGGCTGCATTAGGCCGTATCCATAACCGGCAGGAAGCTTTGGCGGCGATTGAAACTGCATTGTCTTTATTTCCCCAAGTGAATATTGATTTAATGTATGCCTTGCCCGATCAAAGCATTAAAGACGCGCAGGCAGACATCAAAACAGCATTGGACACGGGCGTTAACCACATCAGCGCCTATCAACTGACCATGGAACCCAACACCCCGTTTGGCCATACTCCGCCAGCCAGATTACCGGATGAAGAAGGCAGTGATGATATTGAAACCAAAATACATCAAGAGCTGGCCGCGGCGGGCTTTGAACGTTATGAAATTTCGGCTTTTGCCCGAGCACAACAATATTGCCGGCATAATCTGAATTACTGGCAGTTTGGCGATTATATCGGCATTGGTGCCGGTGCTCATGGTAAACTGTCTTCTGCCAATAACATGGTGCGTACCACAAGAGTGCGCCATCCTAAAGACTATCTGGCGGCCATGCAAGATAAGCCCGAAGTCGCCATTGACCGGCAAAACGTCTTACCTCAGGCACTACCATTTGAATTTATGATGAACGCACTGCGGCTGACACAAGGTGTACCAACCCATTGGTTCAGCGAACGCACCGGACGGGATATCAGCTGCATACAGCCAGCCATTACTCAGGCAGTTAAACGTGGTTTATTGGATCCACAACCACAGTTTCTCAAAGCCACCGCTTTAGGTCAGCGGTTTTTAAACGACCTATTGGCTTTATTTCTCGAAAACTGAAGTATTTTTCAGAATCATTTATTACAACAGGAGTCAATCATGAGTCGACAAGTCATACATACAGATCAGGCACCAGCAGCCATTGGCGCCTATTCGCAAGCCATTAAAATAGACAATACCGTTTATTTGTCCGGCCAGATTCCGCTGGATCCGCACACCATGCAACTGGTATCGGAAGATTTTGCCGAACAGGCGCATCAGGTATTTAAAAATCTGCGCGCTGTAGCCAAAGCCGCGGGCGGAGAATTAAATCAACTGGTTAAAGTCAATGCCTATTTAACCGATTTAGACCATTTTTCAGCCTTAAATGAAATCATGGCACAGTATTTTGATGCGCCTTATCCTGCCCGTGCCGCCATTGGCGTGAACAGCCTGCCTAAAGGTGCTTTAGTGGAAATAGAAGGCACGTTAGTATTAGATCGTTAATTTATTCAAAAAGACAATCCAATAGCAATCGGATTGTCTTTTTAAATATTCTATAAGGCAATCGCAATGGCTCATTATGTCGTCGGAGACTTACAAGGCTGTTTAACTGAATTCAAAAAGCTGCTGGCCAAATTAAGCTTCAATCCCGGTACCGATACCCTGTGGCTCACCGGCGATCTGGTTAACCGCGGCCCTTATTCACTGGAGACCTTACGTTTTGTTCGTCAGCACGATACCTGTATGCAAACTGTGCTGGGTAATCATGATTTACATTTACTGGCACTGAATTACGGCCATGGTAAATTAAAGCGTGGCGACACCATTAATGACATTCTCAATGCCCCCGATAAAAAATTATTATTAGACTGGTTACGATCACAGCCTTTATTATTAAGACAGAGTGACTTTATCATGGTTCACGCCGGTCTCTGGCCGCAATGGACAGCCAGTCAGGCAGAATCTCTGGCACAGGAAGTCAGCCGGGCGCTGATATCTTGCCCGGAGCAGTATTTTGCCCAAATGTATGGCAATAAGCCCCGTTGCTGGGACAACACCCTCACCGGTTTTGACCGGTTGCGTTTTATCACCAATGTTTTTACCCGTATGCGTGCACTTACCTCTTCCGGCAAACTGGATTTTGATTATAAAGCCACGTTAGCGGATATGCCGGCCGGACTGACTGCCTGGTTTAATGCACCGGATCGCCGCAATCTGGATGTCACCATTTTATTTGGTCACTGGTCTGCTTTGGGCTTTCATCGCCAGCATCATACTGTTTGTCTGGATACAGGCGCTTTATGGGGAGGCACATTAACCGCCCTGAACTTGCAAACACAACACATCACTCAGGTAGAAAGCGAAATAAAGTTAAATCTGGAAAAATAAAAATAACCCGATAATGGCTATTTATTGTAAAATTGCTTTGTTTACTTATAGAATAAATACCATGACCACCAATAAGTTAAATAATACTCAAATAAAATTATTACCACCCGATTCTGTATCTGATTAATATCAAATAATTTTGACGACATGCGGCTAACTTGCCACAATAGCGTTAACAATTAAATGAAGTAAATATATTTAATTAACCTTATGGCTCTGTTTTTTTGCTATGGCATAGACTATAGTATAAATATATTAGCTATATATGTTTTTTCACTTCCCAAGGAGTTTTATCATGAAAAAAATCTTATTACCCGCTGCCGCATTATTACTGGCTTTAACAGGTTGTGCCTCTCATGGCGATAAATCACCAGCAACACAGTCTGCTGCTGTTCCTGCTGCTACAGCCAATCCTACTGTTAATCCGGATATGAAAATTGACAGCCAGAAAGCCATTGCTTATACCTGTGGTACTAAAGGCGATACCAAACTGACTGTTATGTATGGTTTCAGCGGTGATACCGTGGCTGCTGCCCAGGTTGAACTGCAAGGCAAAGCCACTCCTGTATTATTGCGTGTGACCAACGAAGGTAATTACAATAAATTCATGTCTGCCTCTCCTGAAGGCTTTGTGTGGGCCACACCAGTAGCCACCAAATCCAGTCTGGAACAAGTCAACGGTCTGGGTCTGGCTCAGCCAAGCATTCAAACTGTTAAAGGCAAACAACTGATCGTACCTCAGGTGGTAACACAAAACTGTCAGTTGGATGCGCAAGCCACTGCCGCTTTAGCCCGTCAGGCTGAAACTGCTACTGCTGCACCCGTAAAACATGTGAAAAAAACCAAAGTTATTAAAACCACCAAAAAAGTGGTTAAAGCTAAAAAATAAATCTGATGATTAATCATCAATTTCGATTCAACGGCATTCTTTATGAATGCCGTTTTTTATGAATAAATTCCATCATCAGCCTGCCACAGGCTCTATTCCTGTCAAGAGTTCCACTGAAATGAGGCTTGAAACCCGACCGGATTGCCCTTATTTTGTAAACATTATTTTTCGCGTGTGATCACACGCACCGCACACTGAAGGACGGTACACATGCAACAATTTGATGGCACTACCATCATTTCCGTACGCCGGGGCGAAAATGTCGCCATTGGCGGTGATGGACAAGTAACCTTGGGTAACACCATTATTAAAGGCACAGCCCATAAAGTACGTAAGCTTTACAACAATCAGGTACTGGCCGGTTTCGCCGGTGGTACTGCTGATGCATTTACCTTGATTGAACTTTTCGAAAGTAAACTGCAAAAGCATCAGGGTAAATTAATGATTGCCGCCATTGAACTGGCCAAAGAATGGCGCACCGACCGCGCCCTACGCCGGTTGGAAGCCATGCTGATTGTGGCCGACAAAAAACATACTCTAGTCATTACCGGTAATGGTGATGTACTAGAACCAGAACACAACATCGCCGCTATTGGCTCTGGTGGTGCTTTTGCCCAATCTGCCGCGCGCGCTCTGATGGAAAACACCGAGCTTGTACCGGCAGATGTGGTTAAAAAATCCTTAGAAATTGCCGGTGACATCTGTATTTACACCAATCAGAATCACATTATTGAAATTTTATAAAATCATCAGACTGCCATTTTTCAAAAACAGACTGATTTATAAGAATGGAACAGCATGAGCACATCAGTGATGACTCCCCATGAAATTGTACATGAATTAGACAAGCACATTATTGGCCAGAATCAGGCCAAACGTGCCGTTGCTATCGCTTTACGCAATCGCTTTCGCCGCCGACAGGTACCTGAACCACTACAAAGTGAGATTGTTCCTAAAAACATTCTCATGATCGGCCCCACCGGCGTGGGCAAAACTGAAATTGCACGCCGTCTGGCGCGTCTGGCCAATGCCCCCTTTATTAAAATCGAAGCCACTAAATTCACTGAAGTAGGTTATGTTGGCCGCGATGTTGACAGTATTATTCGTGACCTGATCGAAATTGCCTTAAAGAATATTCGCAGTGTGAATATTGCCAAAAACCGTGATCGCGCCCAGGATGCAGCAGAAAACCGTATTCTTGATGCTTTGCTGCCGCCTGCACGTCAGGTTGGTTTCGCAGGTGAACCTGCTGAGCCTGAACCAGAAAGCCATACCCGGCAGAAATTCCGGCAGATGCTGCGAAAAGGTGAACTGGATGACAAAGAAATTGATATAGAAACTGCTGCCGTAGCCACTCCTACCATGTCTGTCATGGGACCTCCGGGCATGGAAGACTTTACCAATCAGCTGCAAGACATGTTTGCCGGCATGGGTAAAGGTAAAAGTAAAGTGCAGAGAATGAAAGTCAGCTCTGCCATGAAACTGCTTTTAGACGAAGAAGCAGCCAAACTGGTTAATGAAGAAGAATTGCGCGAGCAGGCCATTGAAGCGGTGGAACAAAATGGTATCGTGTTTTTGGATGAAATTGACAAAATTGCGACCGACAACAATCGCAGTGGCGGCGATGTTTCCCGTCAGGGCGTACAACGCGATCTGTTGCCTCTGGTGGAAGGTACTACAATACAAACTAAATACGGCATGATTAAAACCGATCATATCCTGTTTATTGCCTCCGGCGCTTTCCATCTGAGTAAGCCCAGCGATCTGATTCCTGAATTGCAAGGACGTTTTCCGATCCGGGTAGAACTGGATAATCTGAGCATTGATGACTTTAAGGCCATTTTAACCAGCACAGATGCCAACCTGACCGAACAATATCATGCGTTACTGGCTACCGATGATGTCAATCTGATCTTTACCGATGACGGTATTGGCCGGATTGCAGAAATTGCTTTTCAGGTTAATGAAAAAACCGAAAACATTGGCGCCCGCCGCTTGCATACCGTGATGGAAAAATTACTGGAGGAAGTGGCTTTTGCTACGCCGCAAGGCGATATGACCATTGACGCCGCTTATGTAGATGCCCGGCTACAGGATATTGCCGAACACGAAGATCTGGCACGCTACGTATTATAAACCATGACACATCAACAGATATGAATATATCTGTTGATGTGTTAATGAACTCAGGAGGCATCATCACGGCCCCATCTGTGTTATTGCAACCGGTTGATATAGGACACACTACACTGGCCAACCGCGTGATCATGGCACCACTGACGCGCCTGCGTGCCGTTGAGCCCGAAGATTTACCCTCGCCTTTGGCCGAAACATATTATGCCCAGCGAGCTTCTGCCGGACTGATCATCACTGAAGCCACTCAGATATCATGGCAATCCAAAGGCTATGCCGGCACTCCCGGATTACATACCGATAAACAGCAACAAGCCTGGAAAAAAATAGTAGATGCGGTACATGCCAAAGGCGGTAAAATTGCAGTACAGCTGTGGCACACGGGTCTATTTTCACATCAGAGCCTTCAGCCGGATCATCAATCTCCCCTCAGCGCCTCTCTACAGCCTGATCTGACTGCCCGCATTACATTACGCGATGCAGAAGGCCAGCCCGTTCGTGCTACTGCCACACCCGCCCGAGCTGCCAGTTTAGACGAAATCAGGCAGATTATTACCGACTTTGCCAATGCCACACGCAGAGCCCGAGCCGCTGGTTTCGATTTTGTCGAAATACATGGCGCCCATGGCTATTTATTACATCAGTTCTGGTCTGAACACACCAATCGAAGACAAGACAATTATGGCGGCAGTCGTGATAATCGAGCTCGACTGATGCTGGAAGTACTGGCTGCCTGTATTAATGCCTGGGATTGTGATCATATCGGTATTCGCATTTCACCTTTAGGACAATTTAATGATATTGATTTTGGCTATCATGAAGAAGATGCACTCTGGCTGGTAAAACAGATTAATCAGCATCAGCCTGCCTATCTGCACTTGTCCGAACCTGACTGGACAGGCGGTACCCCGCTTTCAGATACCATGCATCAACATATCCGTGAAGCCTTTAGCCGCAGCATTATTGTAGCAGGTGGTTATACAGTTGAAAAAGCTGAGAAAGCCATTAAACAACACTGGGCAGATGCCGTGGCTTTCGGACGGGCATTTATCGGCAACCCGGATGTGGTTGAACGTATTGCGGCCAAAGCCCCTTTGAATGATTATGACCATGATACCTGCTATGGTGGCGAAGCTAAAGGTTATACTGATTACCCCAGCTGGCAACAGCAAAATCAGACTAAATAAATTATTGATTAATCAATTAAAAAATAGGCTGAAGATTCAGCCTATTTTTATGTATTGCCTTCTGACTTCATCAATCCAGTCATTTACAATGCCTCTTCATCCTGCTCACCCGTACGAATACGTACCGCTTCCTCTACCGGTAAGACAAAAATTTTACCGTCACCAATTTTACCCGAACGTGCAGCCTGAACAATAATCTCAATGGCATTTTCTACCCGATCATCAGGCAATACCAATTCAATTTTTACTTTTGGCAGAAAATCAATAGCATACTCAGCGCCCCGATAAATTTCAGTATGCCCTTTCTGGCGGCCGAATCCTTTTACTTCAAGTACGGTCATACCAAAAATACCTGCATCAGCCAGAGCCTCACGCACATCATCCAGCTTGAAAGGTTTAACAATTGCCTCAATTTTTTTCATTCTAACCCCGTTTTATATCGATGATTACCCAACATCAAAATTAACACAACCCTTTATGAAACTCAAATACATTCATAATCATTGTTCAAAAATTTAATTACGCATCTATTCTGGTTTTCGCGTAGAATCACCCTTCCAGTTTCCTTTCATTACCGGTGGGTTATCCTGTTATGTCAGTCGTATTGTCTTTATGCGGCGAGGCCGCACTATCCGCTTTCCGTCTTGAGAAACTACAACAAAAAGCCAGAAAGCACGGACTCGATACAGATATTAATCTATCCAGTCAATACTGGTTTTTCATTGCCAGCGAGCAGTCATTATCTGAATCCGATCAGGCCAGACTCACCCAGTTACTCAACGCCAGCATACCCGCAGCACTACCCGATGCACCAACAACATGGCTGATAGTACCCAGACTGGGCACCTTGTCTGCCTGGTCTTCCAAAGCCACCAATATTGCCCATAATTGCGGCTTTGATCAGATTAACCGCATTGAACGCGGCATCTTATTCAGCACAACCCAAAAAATCAGTCCGCATCAATACCAGCAATGGGCATCATTATTGCATGACCGCATGACTGAAAGCGTATTAAGCCATATTGCAAAAGCCGGACAACTCTTCCATAGTCAGGCACCGGAAAGTTTTCATTCAATAGACATACTGAAACAGGGTAAAGCAGCATTACAAAAAGCCAATCAGCAACAAGGGCTGGCTTTGTCCGAAGACGAAATAAATTATCTCTTGCATCACTATCAGCAATTGCAACGCAATCCCACTGATGTCGAACTGATGATGTTTGCCCAGGCCAATTCCGAACATTGCCGGCACAAGATTTTCAATGCTGATTTCAATATTGATGGCCACACCCTGCCCGAAACCTTGTTTGATCTGATTCGCGACACCCATACAGCTCATCCGGAAGGCACACTGGTGGCTTATAAAGACAATGCCTCCATTATTGAAGGCGCCGTTATTGAGCGCTTTTATGCCGGACACAGCAGCAAACATCCCTATGACTTTCATACCGAAGCTACCCAGATTGTCATGAAAGTTGAAACCCATAACCACCCCACCGCCATTGCTCCCTTTGCTGGTGCAGCCACCGGCGCCGGTGGTGAAATACGGGATGAAGGCGCCACAGGCCGTGGAGCTCGTCCCAAAGCAGGATTGGCCGGTTTCAGCGTTTCCAACCTGAATATCCCCGAAGCCTTACAACCCTGGGAAAAACAACCCTCTATTCTGGGTTACGGTAAACCAGAGCATATCAGCAGTGCACTCGACATCATGCTGGAAGGCCCTTTAGGCGCCGCCGCGTTTAACAATGAATTTGGCCGTCCGAATTTACTGGGTTATTTCCGCACCCTTGAAACCAGCTTCAATCAGCAGATACGCGGGTTTCATAAACCCATTATGCTGGCCGGTGGCATGGGCAATATTCAGGCACAGCAGATACATAAAAAAACCATTCCGACCGGCGCCTTACTGATCCAGCTGGGCGGCCCCGGACTATTAATCGGCCTGGGTGGCGGCGCTGCCTCCAGTGTTGGCCATGGCCAGAATCAATCTGATCTTGATTTTAATTCAGTCCAGCGCGGCAATCCCGAGATGGAACGTCGGGCACAGGAAGTGATTGACCGTTGCTGGCAACTGGGGCAAGACAACCCGATCATCTCCATTCATGATGTGGGCGCCGGCGGATTATCCAATGCACTCCCTGAATTGGTGCATGATGCCGGACGTAGTGCTCTGTTTGAATTAAGACAAATACCGATCGAAGAAGCAGGTTTAACACCATTACAGATCTGGTGTAATGAAGCGCAAGAACGTTATGTTCTGGCCATTTCAGCTGAATCCTTACCCACCTTCAGCAGCATCTGTTCCCGTGAGCGTTGTCCGTTTGCCGTTGTGGGCACTGCAACCGATGATGGTAAACTGCAAGTGCGCGATGATTTGTTTCACAATTCGCCGGTTGATCTGCCCATCGATCTGTTACTGGGTAAACCGCCGAAAACCACACGCACAGACCATATTATTTCAATTCCTGTCCGCCAGTTTGATGGCCATGATCTGGACTTGCGTCAGAGTGTCTACCGCGTTTTACACTTACCAGCAGTGGCCAGCAAACAGTTTCTGATCACCATCGGTGATCGTACCGTTGGCGGTTTAACTCATCGTGATCAAATGGTTGGCCGGTTTCAGACACCTGTTGCCGACGTCGCCCTCACCCGCATGGGCTTTACCACTTATCGCGGCGAAGCCATGAGTATGGGAGAAAAATCCCCGCTGGCACTTTTATCCGCGCCTGCCTCTGGTCGCATGGCCATTGGTGAAGCACTGACCAACATCGCTGCCACCGCTATTGGCGCCATCGGCCAGATCAAGCTGTCGGCCAACTGGATGGCTGCCTGTGATATCGAAGGCGAAGATGCACGCTTATATCAGACCGTCAAAGCCGTATCTGATGCCTGTATTGAATTAGGTATCAGCATTCCGGTAGGCAAAGACTCCTTGTCTATGCAAACGCGCTGGCAAGACGAAGACACCCAAAAAGCGGTCATCGCACCCTTAACGGTAACCATCACCGCCTTTGCGCCAGTAACAGACGTGCGCCTGAGTTGCACCCCTGCATTAAAACCCCAAACAGACAGCCATCTGCTTTTGATTGATCTGGGTCAAGGTCGCTCACGCATGGGCGGCAGTGCCCTGCAACAAGTATGGTCACAATTCAGTGATCAAACGCCGGATATGAACGATCCTGCACAGATGATCCGCTTCTTTGATTGTCTGCAAGCATTACTGACTGATAAGCGCCTTCTGGCTTATCATGATCGCAGCGATGGCGGCCTTCTGGTCACACTGGCAGAAATGATGTTTGCCAGCCATGTGGGACTAGACATCGATATTACCCTGCTGATGAAGCAGATTCAGCAGCACAAGCCCAGCCTCAGTACCAATGAAGCCGCCATTCATGCCCTATTCAATGAAGAACTGGGCGCCGTGATTCAGGTGGCCGCCGAAGAATTGACCGATGTGATGGCCGTATTCCATAACGCCGGCCTTGCCGATTGTATCCATCCACTCGGTCACATCAATAATACAGATCATTTAATGATCAAGACCGATGAAAATATATTATTGAATGAAGCACGCCTTGAACTACAAAAAGCATGGAATAATACCAGTTATCACATGCAAAGGTTACGTGATAATCCTGCCTGCGCCGATCAGGAACATGCCTTACTCAATGATGACCGGCAGACAGCATTATTCGCCGATCTGAGTTTTGATATTCATCAACCAGCACCTTTTATTCATCAAGGCCTCAAGCCGAAAATAGCCATATTACGTGAACAAGGCATCAATGGACATGTGGAAATGGCAGCCGCTTTCCATCTGGCCGGTTTCAGCACCCATGATGTTCACATGAGTGATTTACTGCATGGCAATATTGATCTGACGGATTTTCAGATGCTGGCCGCCTGCGGCGGATTCAGTTACGGCGATGTTCTGGGCGCCGGCGAAGGCTGGGCCAGAAGCATTCTGTTTCATCCGCGGCTGCGTGATGCATTCAGTGCGTTTTTTGCCCGGTCGGATACATTGACTGTAGGCATGTGTAATGGCTGCCAGATGCTCAGCCATTTAACCGAGATCATTCCCGGCAGTGAAGAATGGCCGCGTTTTCAGCGCAATCTGTCAGAACAGTTTGAAGCACGTTTAAGCATGGTGACCATTCCGTCTTCACCATCCATTGTGCTCTCAGGCATGCAGGGCAGCAGCCTGCCGGTGGTGGTTAGTCATGGTGAAGGCCGGGCAGATTTTGGTCACTTGAATCAAGCCAACCCCAGTGATAAATTATGCATTGCCATGCAATATGTCGATGGCCAGAATCAGATCACTGAAACCTATCCTCTCAATCCCAACGGCTCAGTAGCGGGTATTACCGGCGTGTGCAATACCGATGGTCGTGTCACCATCATGATGCCCCATCCGGAACGGGTATTTCAGACCGCACAAATGAGCTGGGCGCCTGATGACTGGCCAGAAATGAGTGGCTGGTATCGTTTGTTTACTGGTGCACGTCAGGCCTTTGATTAAGCATTTTAAACCGATGAAAGTCATATTATGCCATTACTTGATAGCTTTACCGTAGATCATACCCGCATGCAGGCTCCGGCCGTTCGGATTGCCAAACAAATGAAAACCCCCAAAGGAGATGACATCAGCGTGTTTGATCTGCGCTTTTGCCGCCCCAATCAAACTCTGCTGCCAGAAAAAGGGTTGCATACACTTGAGCATCTGTTTGCCGGTTTTATGCGGCAGCATCTTAATAGTGCTGAAGTTGAGATTATCGATATTTCGCCCATGGGCTGTCGAACCGGATTTTATATGAGTCTGGTGGGTAGCCCAGACGCCCAAACGGTTGCTCAGGCCTGGAAACTCGCTATGCAGGATGTATTATCTGTGCCGGATGAACAACACATTCCGGAACTGAACCAGTTTCAATGTGGCCGTTATCGTATGCATTCTCTGGCTGAAGCACAGGAAATTGCAAAAACAGTGTTAAATGCTGGCATCACCATCAATCACAATGAAGATCTGACTCTGGATCCGGCTTTACTGGCCGCACCCATCTGATTACTCTGACTGAATCGATATTCGAATCCGGTGCTGACAACCCGGATTCGAATATTTATTTTTTTGTCATTGTGTGATCTATTGATATGTTCTGAATTCATTTACAAAAATATAACATCAGTCATCGGAATGATTAAAGAATTTTGTGTGTTTTAAACAAGCGTCATGCATGATTAGAATTTATGATTATTTGTAAGATCAATTGTTTATATGAATGCATTTTGTTTAAATATCTGCATGCATCAAAGAATCAGCCCATGCTTTAGGGTTTGGTTTATTCAGTATCCTAAAAGCGCCCAAATCATGAAGCATCCGATAGCAACATTTTAACGACAGTTTTATCATTTAATGCTATTTATGCAAATTGGTAATTTGTTTTTGAATCATCAATCTTGATGTTTAAGGTTCAGCAAGGCAAATTTTGCTCTGTTTAACAAGTCTTTTTTTTATGGTCGGAATCCATTATATTGTGCCGTAAACAGACATACACCCCTATATTTTGTGTTTTGCTGTTTTTGCCTAATTTTTGCCAGAAAGAATATTTCAATGAACGCCGCAACCAATATTAAAGTGACCAAACGTGATGGTCATCTAGAAGACATTAATTTAGATAAAATCCATAAAGTCATTACTTGGGCGGCGGAAGGTCTGGAAAATGTTTCTGTATCACAGGTAGAAATGCGCGCGCATATCCAGTTTTATAATGGCATTCGTACTGATGACATTCACGAAACCATTATTAAGGCAGCAGCGGATCTGATTTCCACCGAAACCCCTGACTATCAGTATCTGGCGGCTCGTCTGGCCATTTTTCATCTGCGTAAAATCGCCTTTGGGCAGTTTGAGCCACCTCATTTATATGCACATGTTAAAAAACTGACTGAAGCCGGTAAATATGATGCTCATCTGTTACAAGACTACAATCAGGCTGAATTTGAGCAAATAAATCAATATATTGATCATAATCGTGATCTGACCTTTTCCTATGCAGCTGTAAAACAGCTCGAAGGCAAATATCTGGTACAAAACCGTGTCACCAGACAAATTTATGAAAGCCCACAATTTCTCTATATGCTGGTGGCCATGTGTCTGTTTGCCCGCTACCCACAAGATACACGTCTGAATTATATTAAAAAATTCTATGATGCCATCAGTACCTTCAAAATTTCCTTACCTACACCGATCATGTCTGGTGTTCGTACGCCAACGCGACAATTTGCCTCTTGCGTACTGATTGAATGTGACGACAGTTTAGACAGCATCAATGCCACCACCAGTGCCATCGTCAAATATGTATCACAACGCGCCGGTATCGGGATTAATGCCGGCCGGATCCGTGCTCTGGGCAGTGAAATCCGCGGCGGTGAGGCTCAGCATACCGGCTGTATTCCGTTTTATAAAATGTTCCAGGCAGCAGTAAAATCCTGTTCACAGGGCGGCGTTCGTGGCGGAGCTGCTACACTGTTTTATCCATTATGGCATCGCGAAGTAGAAAGCCTCTTGGTATTGAAAAACAATCGCGGCGTAGAAGAAAATCGTGTCCGTCATCTGGATTACGGTGTACAGATTAACCGACTACTCTACAGCCGCCTGATTAAAGGTGAAAACATTACATTATTCTCTCCTTCTGATGTTCCGGGTTTATATGATGCTTTCTTTGCCGATCAGGAACAATTTGAAACCTTGTACGCACAGTACGAACAGGATGAAGCGATTGCCAAACGCAGTATTCCGGCGGCTGATTTATTTTCGCTGCTGATGCAGGAGCGTGCCAGCACCGGAAGAATTTATATTCAGAATGTAGATCATTGCAATACCCACAGTCCGTTTGACCCTAAAGTAGCACCGATTCACCAGTCTAATTTATGCCTGGAAATCGCACTGCCCACCAAGCCGCTGGACAACATTAATGATACCCACGGCGAAATTGCCCTGTGCACCCTGTCGGCCTTTAATCTGGGCGCCCTGAATCAGCTGGACGAACTGGAAGAGTTGGCCGAACTGGCCACCCGTGCTTTAGATGCCTTGCTTGATTATCAGGATTATCCGATCAAAGCAGCCGAACTGGCCACCATGAACCGCCGCACCTTGGGCATTGGCGTGATTAATTTTGCTTATTATCTGGCCAAAAACGGCTTACGTTACAGTGATGGTTCGGCTATCGGTCTGACCCATCGCACCTTTGAAGCCATCCAATACTATTTACTGAAAGCCTCAGTAAAACTGGCCAAAGAATACGGTGCTTGTCCGAAATTTAATGAAACCAACTACGCTAAAGGTATCTTGCCCATAGACAGTTATAAAAAAGACCTGGACAAAATCTGTAACGAGCCTTTACATCTGGACTGGGAAGCTTTGCGTGCTGACATCGTGCGCCACGGCCTGCGTAATTCTACCCTGACGGCTTTGATGCCTTCTGAAACCTCCAGCCAGATTGCCAATGCCACCAATGGTATTGAGCCTCCGCGTGGGCTGGTATCGGTAAAAGCCTCTAAAGATGGTATTCTGAAACAGGTCGTGCCCGAATTTCAGCGGCTGCAACAGCAATATGAACTGTTATGGGATCTGCCCAATAATGAGGGTTATCTGCATCTGGTTGGTGTCATGCAGAAATTTATTGATCAGGCCATTTCAGCCAACACCAACTATGACCCCAAACGTTTTGAAGGCGATAAAGTGCCCATGAAACAGCTGATCAAAGACTTACTCACCGCTTATAAATACGGTTTAAAAACCTTGTATTATCAAAATACACGTGATGGCGCTGATGACATGCAGACCAGCATACAGGATGATGGCTGTGCCAGTGGTGCCTGCAAGATTTAACATCATCCAACCTTCCTTTGTTTTCATTTAATTTATAAAGAGTATCAACATGACTTGTGAACATTTAACCATGGGTTACAGCACCTTTTGCCAGAAGCCCAACAATGCACTGAAAGAACCCATGTTCTTTGGTCAGCCGGTCAATGTAGCTCGTTATGACCAGCAAAAATTTGATATTTTCGAAAAACTGATTGAAAAACAACTGTCTTTTTTCTGGCGCCCTGAGGAAGTAGATGTATCACGCGACCGCATCGACTATGCCAATCTGCCAGAACATGAAAAACATATTTTTATCAGTAATTTAAAATATCAGACTTTGCTGGACTCCATTCAAGGGCGCAGCCCGAATGTTGCCCTTTTGCCACTGGTATCTATTCCGGAGCTGGAAACCTGGATTGAAACCTGGTCATTTTCAGAAACCATTCATTCACGCAGCTACACCCACATTATCCGCAACATCGTCAACGATCCAGCGGTGGTTTTTGACGATATCGTTCACAACCAGCACATTATTGCCCGCGCAGAAGAAATTGCCTGTTATTATGACGATCTGATTGAATATACCCAGTATTACAATCTGTTTGGTGCAGGTGAACACGTCATTGATGGCAAAACGGTCACCATCAGTCTGCATGAATTAAAGAAAAAACTGTATTTATGCCTGATGTGTGTCAACGTATTGGAAGCGATCCGGTTTTATGTATCCTTTGCCTGTTCTTTCGCCTTTGCCGAACGCGAATTAATGGAAGGCAATGCTAAAATCATCAAAATGATTGCCCGTGACGAAGCGCTACATCTTACCGGCACACAACATATGTTGAATTTAATGCGTACCGGTGCTGATGATCCGGAAATGGCAGAAATTGCCAAAGAAACCGAACAAGCCTGTTTTGATTTATTCAAACGCGCAGCCAATCAGGAAAAAGAATGGGCTGAATATTTATTCAAAGATGGATCCATGCTCGGGCTGAATAAGGACATATTAGGCCAATATGTTGAATATATTACCAATTTACGTATGCAGGCCGTAGGCTTAACGCCGGCATTTGATCAAGCCAAACACAATCCGATTCCCTGGATCAATGCCTGGCTGTCTTCTGATAATGTGCAGGTGGCACCACAGGAAGTGGAAGTCAGCTCTTATCTGGTCGGCCAGATTGATGCTGAATTCAATGAAGATGACCTCAGCGACTTTGAATTATAACCCTGTCCGATTCTGGTCACTCACAGCCAGAATCGGCTGCCACTTTCTATTCATGCCATGAGCGTCATTACCACGCACGATAAAATTTTTACCCTTCAGACTGATGAAACTTTACTGGAAGCCTTGGAAAGAACCGGCCACCAGGTAGAATATCAGTGTCGCAGCGGCTATTGTGGCTTATGCCGGTTAAAATTACTGGCAGGTCAGGTAAGCTACGCCAGCCAGCCTCTGGCTTTTATCGGTCCGGATGAAATCCTGCCCTGTTGTTGTCAAGTGATCACTGATCTGACCATTGATTGTAAAATCAGTCATGAAGCCGCCCTATCTGATATCGATCTTTTTCAATAAAGATCATAAAAACTTCAGCCACCACTTAAAAACCACGATTCAACCCCTTTCACCCAGACATCAGTCTATTTATCACCGGTTTTATCAAACCATTAATATCATGGGAAAATCCATAACCATCATAAAAGCGACGAGGTGATTTGCTTATCTTATTTGTGTCTATTGGGTTAAAATAAACAAGTCATCATACATGAATGATACAGCCTGCTTTACAAGCTGGAAATCAAAAATATTTTCCGTGGTCTGAATCCATTCAGACCATTTCAAATCAAGGAATGCAATATGTTATTAGGTGTCAATATTGATCACGTAGCCACCTTGCGCAATGCCCGCCAGACGCCCTATCCCAGCCCCTTACAGGCAGCATTGATGGCTGAAACCTATGGTGCTGACCTGATTACCATGCATTTGCGTGAAGACCGGCGCCATATTCATGACCATGATGTTTTTGCCGTTAAAGCAGCGATATCTACCCGTCTGAATCTGGAAATGGCACTGACGCCTGAAATGCTGGATAACGCCTTACAGGTACAGCCTGCTGATGTATGCATTGTGCCAGAAAAACGTCAGGAACTGACCACAGAAGGGGGACTGGACATATTACATCAGCAGGATAAAGTGGCTGCCTATACAGAAAAACTACAAGCGGCAGGCATCCGGGTTTCTTTATTTATTGATGCCGATAACCAGCAGATTCAGGCTGCGCATGATGTCGGCGCCAGCGTAATTGAATTACATACCGGCGCTTATGCTGATGCGCCCAATAAAACCATGCGTACACAAGAATTATTACGCATTGAAGAAGCCGCCAATCAGGCCAGCGAATTGGGACTGATCGTGAATGCCGGCCACGGTTTGAATATTCACAATGTCACCCCCATTGTTAAAATACTGGCCATTAATGAATTGAACATCGGCCATGCGCTTATTGCACAATCAGTATTTCTGGGTCTGGGCGAAGCCATCAGACAAATGAAAGACATCATGTTCCGAGCGCGCAGCCTACCTTATTAACCCGCTATTTTTCAGGAAAATAACATGATTTATGGGATAGGTACCGATCTGGTTACCATTGATCGCATTGCCAGAATATGTAAAATCTATGGTGCCAATGCCGTAGCTGCCAAAATACTATCGCGGGTGGAAGCGCTAGAGTGGCCATCGGCCAGCCAGCCGGTGCTTTTTCTGGCCAAACGCTTTGCCGCCAAAGAAGCCTTTGCCAAAGCAGTGCATACCGGTTTACGCAGCCCGGTTACCTTGCGTCACATCGGCATCGGACATGATGCTCTGGGGCGGCCGGAATTTATCTGTGAACCCAAACTCAATGACTGGCTTTTACAGAAAAATATTGGTCGTGTGCACCTAAGCCTCAGCGATGAAGGCCAGCATGTGGTGGCATTTGCGGTAGCGGAGTATCTTCATGACTGAACGCCGGCTAATTGAAGTAGTCGCAGGTATTCTTTATCGTGATCAGAATACCTTTTTACTCAGTTCACGCCCCGAAGGTAAGCCCTACGCAGGTTACTGGGAATTTGCCGGCGGTAAAGTTGAAGCAGGCGAAACATTATTTGCCGCCCTACAGCGTGAATTTAAAGAAGAGCTTAGCATTCAGATACACGCGGCTACGCCTTGGCTTACCCGGATACACGATTATGAACACGCCCGCGTTCATCTGCATTTTTTCCGGATTCAGCCTGATCAGTGGTCTGGCACATTAAGTGCACAGGAAAACCAGCAATGGTGCTGGCAGTCTTCCGGCCAGATAACTGCCGGTCCGCTTTTACCCGCCAACCAGTCCATTATCGATGCTCTGGCTATACCGACCTATTTCCAGGGCACAACGGCCACAGGGTTTAATCGTTTACCAGCAAATTTACCTCCTTTCAGACTGCTTCCCTTTAACCGTCAGGCCGAACCTCATCAGGCCATCTATATCAAGCTGGCAGATTTAAGTAAACCTGATTTTAGTACCACAACCACAGATTTATGGGTGATGGGTCATGTTAATTCAAATGTTGACGCAGCCGGTGCCAAAGCCATTATCTGGCCGCTTTATTGTTCTGAAGACGAAAAAGCATTACACCATTTACTCGCTCAGGGCAGCCATGTGCCCATACTGATTCTGGCCGATGCCAAAACCATCCAAACCAATGCCGCCAAATGGTATGCTCAAGGTATTCATGGCTTTATTGAAGACCAAAACCTGCCAGATAGGCCAGAAAAATTCATTCCTTAATCTCTATTTTTGCTGACATACAATGCCTCATTCGCCTCCTATCCAAAAAAACCATAAACTCATCATAATTTTATTGTTTTTTATTGTACTGATTCCCATAATCGTTGGTCTGGTGTTATGGAACGTTAGCCGGCATGATGCTCAAAGCACGCTGGCTAATTGTAACGTTCGTACCGGCTGTGTATTACCCGGAGGCGCCGTGATTCAATTTACACCACCGGCCGATGTGACCCAGCCCTTTAATATCAGCATGCATAAAGTACCGCCTCAGGTACAGCGCATTACTGTTCACTTTACCATGCGCAATATGGAACTCGGGTTTAATCAAACCGATTTCAAACCACAAGGCAACGGCGTCTGGCTGGCACGCAATGCCGTTTTGCCTTTATGCGTCGATGAGCGCAATGATTTTCTGGGTGACTTGAATGTAGACGGACAACATTACAGTATCGTGTTTACCGCCCCTTAAAATAAACACCTGACCATTGCATTGAGACAGACAATAACCGTACAATGCCATGATATTTATTTAATTCATCCTGACCCAAAGGGAGCCCTACATGCTAGGTAAAAAAATCTTCGATGAAATCACCGACAAACTGGGGGACACCATCAATAATAGTCCCATCAAAGATCTGGAACACAATGCCAAAGCAGTGCTAGGCAGCGCATTTACCCGCATGGATCTGATTACGCGTGAAGAATTCGATATTCAGCAACAGGTTTTACTCAAAACCCGTGAGAAACTGACCGAACTGGAACAACGTGTGAATCAACTGGAGCAACTGCTCAATGCCGATAAAACCAGTGCGGTAACAGCTGTTGTGGTTGAAATTGACGAAACCGCCGAGACCAGATAATCAAGGAACACTATGTCCTGGGCACTTGTATACAGCCGTGCGCTTGCCGGGATGTCTGCTCCCTTGGTAGAAGTAGAGGCACATCTGGCCAATGGCCTGCCGGCATTTAATATTGTCGGCCTGCCAGACACCGAAGTTAAAGAAAGCCGCGACCGGGTACGAGCTGCCATTATTCAGTCCGGCTTTGATTTTCCGGCCAGAAAAATCACCGTCAATCTGGCACCTGCCGATTTACCCAAGGAATCAGGACGGTTTGATTTACCTATTGCCATCGGTATTCTGGCTGCCTCAGGCCAGATACCGGCCGAAGCATTAAAAAATTATGAATTGGCTGGCGAATTGGGTCTATCCGGACAAATCCGCGCCGTTCGTGGCGTGATTGCCATGGCCTGGGCAGCTCAGAAAGCACAGAGGGCATTTATTCTGCCCGTGGCCAACAGCCAGCAAGCAGCACTTTTACATGAAGCTACCTTATATGGTGCCAGAAATCTGGCCGAGGTAGCTGCTCATCTGAATCAGATTGAACTGATACAACCGATTACATCAGATAATACAACACCATCAACCCACTGCTCGGTGGATTATCCGGACATGGCCGATATCCGTGGCCAGCAAACCGCACGTCTGGCGCTGGAAATAGCCGCCAGCGGCGGCCACAGCCTGTTGATGTCAGGGCCACCCGGTACAGGTAAATCGATGCTGGCGCAACGACTGCCTGGTATTTTACCGCCACTGACCAATCATGAATTGATGAGTGTCTGGTCGCTCCAATCTCTTTTGACCAGCACACAACAACAATTCAGCCATCAGCGCCCTTTCCGCACACCCCATCATACCGCTTCAGCAGTGGCATTGGTTGGCGGTGGCGCTGATCCGCGTCCGGGTGAAATCTCACTGGCGCATCACGGCGTTTTGTTTCTGGATGAATTGCCCGAATTTGATCGCAAAGCGCTGGAAATTTTACGCGAACCCTTGGAAAATGGTGAAATTCATATTTCGCGGGCAGCGCGTCAGGTAACCTATCCGGCAAAATTTCAACTCATTGCCGCCATGAATCCATGCCCTTGCGGCTATCTTGGCCATCCCAAAATAGCCTGCCGCTGTACTGTTGACGCCATTGCCCGCTACCGGCACAAAATTTCAGGCCCTTTGCTGGATCGGATTGACCTGATTATAGAAGTTCCCAGTCTCTCCAGCGAAGAATTATTTGCTACCACCAGCGGTGAAAACAGCGCTGACATACAAAAACGGGTATTATCAGCCAGACAGCGCCAATATGAGCGGCAGGGTAAAATCAACGCCCATCTGGACAATAAAGAATTAGACCAGTTCGCCCATATTCATCAGGATGCCAAAATGGTACTGACACAAATCTTGGAAAAATTATCACTTTCAGCACGCAGTTTTCATCGTCTGTTACGTATCGCCCGCACACTGGCTGACATGGCAGGCGATCAGCAGGTAGACACCAACCATATATTACGTGCCGTCAGCTTTCGGCGTGCTTTATAATTGACCTCGCAAAAGCAAGTAAACCTCTTTAATCTATCACGCAAAGTATAGTGATTTTGTTAAAATAGCGACCATCAACATGGCTACTGAATTTATGAATACTAATTATCGCCAAACAGGTAAAGGCATTACCGGTTTTATTGTCGGATTATTACTGGCCACCATTATTATTGCTGGCGTGCTGTTTTATCTCAACAAAAGCAAATCCGACTTTAAAACACCGACACGAGTGGGCTCTACCGCACCAGTAAAACCAGAGATCATTACTCCCATTCCACCCGCATCAAGCCCGATGGTATCGGCACCAGATCAAAGTCAGTACACCCTGTCGGAAATGGCCTCAAATGCATCTGAGACCATGGTGCCTGACCAGACAGTAACGGTAAACCCTACAGGTACAGAAATCAAGAAACCTCACGTACCCGCCATTGCCGCCTCACCAGATCACACACACAGCAATAGCAGCGCTCAGTCTCTACCCAAAGTTACACCGGAACAGATTCTTAATAGTGGCAGCGTAGAAAAAGCCAGACAAAATAACAAAACAACTGAAGATAAAGTCATTATGCAAATCGGTTCATACAGCCATCAGACTGATGCCGAAGCTCAACGCGCCAAACTGGTGATGCTGGGTATCGAAAGCCATGTTCGTACTGCCCAGGTCAACGGCGTGACCAAATACCGTGTTCAGACCAATCCCATCAGTCGCAACCAGGCTAACCAGATGCGTCAGATATTACAGCAACACAATATTGACAACCTGATACGCAGCGCCTCTTAACAACATCATAGCCATCAATAATATAGGATAAAAACATGTTTAAAAAGACCATTGCATTATTGGCAGCCACCCTTACCCTTACTTGTGGTCTGGCTCAGGCTGCTGTTGAAAATGTCGATTATGATGTTTTAAAAACCCCGATTCCACAGCTACAAAAAGACAAAGTCGAAGTACTGGAATTTTTCTCCTATAGCTGTATCCATTGCTACGATCTTGATCCTTATCTGCTTAAAGCAGCCAAAAATTTTGCTCCGGATACCTATCTGCGTCCGGTACATGTGGTGTGGGATGATGATATCTATTTTAAACTGGCGCGTATTGCAGCCGCAGTCAACAGTACTCATATGAAATTTGAGGCCGATCCGCTGATTTTTAACGCCATATTCAAGCAACAAATTGATTTGTCTAAACCCGATGTTTTCAAATCATGGGCATCCCAGCAAACGGCATTTGATGGCAATAAGCTGGTTAAAGCCTATGACAGTATGAATAATGTGGCCGAAGCCAACCAGATGAAAGAATTGGGCACTAAATACAACATTGTTGAAACACCGGTTGTTATTGTAGGCGGTAAATACCGCATGCTGTTCCCCAATGGCCATCAGGCAGGTATGAAAACCTTAGACGAACTGATTAATAAAGTTCGTCAGGAACGCAGTTTGAAGCCAGCAGATAAGCACCCGGCAGCCAAAGCCATCGGTGCGGCTTTAGCTGCCAGCGCCAATCATTAAACTGTTGTTTATTTACACAGGGTGTATCTTAGATGGATGCACCCTATTATTTCGGATAATTATTATCCCTTACCTTAGTCAACTGAATGTTATCAATGGATTTTCTATTATTTATTAAAGCCCTGGTTATGGGCATTGTTGAAGGCATAACCGAGTTTTTACCTGTATCCAGCACCGGTCACCTGATTGTGGTCGGCGACTTGATTCATTTTAGCAGTAACGGCAAAGTCTTTGAGGTAGCCATTCAGCTGGGCGCCATTCTGGCCATTATATTTGAATACAAACATCGCTTTATGCACATCATTACCCATGTGGGCAAAGAGCCGGCCACCAACCGGTTTGTCCTGAATCTGGCCGTTGCTTTCATTCCGGCAGCCATTGTCGGCCTATTATTCAGCGAGCAGATTAAAGACTACCTGTTCAATCCCATTACCGTTGCTACTGCATTAATCATTGGTGGCTTACTCATTTTATGGATTGAACGCCGGCAAAGCAAAATCCAGCCCAAAGTCATGCACATTGATGACATGCGTCCTAAAGACGCGCTTATGGTCGGTCTGGCACAAATACTGGCACTGATTCCCGGTACCTCTCGTTCAGGCAGTACCATTATGGGCGGAATGCTGTGGGGCATTGAGCGCAAGACGGCCACGGAATTTTCTTTCTTTCTGGCCGTGCCTGTTATGATTGCTGCCACCGGCTATGATGTACTGAAACACCTGCATGACTTTACCCGTGAAGACCTCATTTTAATTGCGGTAGGATTTATTGCCGCCTTTTTGTCAGCCTTGGTGGCGGTAAAAGCATTACTCAAATTCATCTCCCATAAAAATTACGTTCCTTTTGCCTGGTATCGTATCATTTTCGGTGGATTGATTCTGTTGACATGGGTGACCGGCTGGGTCAGCTGGTAATCCAAAACCAGCAGAACCCATAACAGTTTATAAAATATTACCCAGACAAAATCTGATTGTGCTACAGTAATATTTTAGAATACTTTGCAAACACAGATTGATGATACGGCCACACTAGGCTTAGATGCCGATGTGGCCGGCATTATGCGAGGGACAATAATGCAGTCTTGGCAACTTCCTGAATATATTGCTGATATTCTGCCTTCCACTGCCCGGCAGCTGGAAAGTGCAAAAGAGCAATTACTGGCACTTTTTCGTGTACATGGCTATGAACTGGTCAGCCCGCCCTTAATGGAATACAGTGATTCCTTACTCACCCGCATTGATGAAGGCCTGTCCCTGAAAACTATCAGGGTTGTGGATCAGATCAGCGGGCAACAGCTGGGCTTGCGTGCCGACATCACGCCACAGGTTGCGCGTATTGATGCTCATTTGCTATCGGCCAATAATGGCGTTAACCGCTTATGTTATGCCGGCTCTGTTTTGCATGCACGACCCGATGGCTTACTCAGCACCCGTGAACCCTTGCAGATTGGTGCCGAACTTTATGGCTACGATGGCATTCAGGCTGATATTGAGCTGATTGACCTGATGCTTAAAAGTTTAAAAACTGTACAGATACCCGAACCGACTTTGGCCATCGGCCACATTGGTATTTTTCATGCTCTGGCCAAAGCAGCCGAACTGACACCAGAACAATCAAGCACAGTTTTGCAATTAATGCAGAATAAAGATGCTGCCGCTGTGCATGCCCGTGTGTGTGAGTGGTCTTTACCCGCACAATGGGCGGCTGCCCTTGCTGCTTTACCGGCACTTTATGGCAATAGCGACATCATCAAAACAGCAACCGCTATTTTGCCTGATCTGCCAGCCATTCGGACCGCTTTACAGGATTTACAGACCGTCTGCACCGCATTTCCTGAGCAGAATATCTGCATTGATCTGAGTGAATTAAGGGTAGATGCCTATCATACCGGTTTATTATTTGCGGCATACAGCAATGACTGGCCTGATGCTATTGCCCGCGGTGGCCGTTATGACGGTCTGGGTTCCTACTATGGCCGGTCGCGACCCGCCACCGGTTTCAGTTTTGATTTACGTGATTTAATCGGTCATTTACCACCCACCAAAACATTATGCGGTATTAAAGTAGCCATTGATGACGTGGTGGCTGCCAAAGATGAAATCGATCGCCTGCGCCATGAAGGGCATTGTGTCATTATCGACTATCTGCCCGAAAGCAATAACCTGAATCATTGTGATCGCCAGCTGGTATGGCGTGATCAGTGCTGGCAATTGATTCCCATCACAGACTAACTTTACAGGAACATAAACAGGTATTACATATGAGTAAAAATATTGTCGTTGTCGGCACTCAATGGGGTGATGAAGGCAAGGGAAAAATCGTTGACTGGCTGACCGAAAAAATGGCCGCCGTTGTCCGTTTCCAGGGCGGACACAATGCCGGTCATACATTGGTGGTTGATGGCAAAAAAACCGTATTAAGACTCATACCCAGCGGTATTCTGCATCGTGGTAAACGCTGTTTTATCGGTTCAGGCGTTGTGGTTTCACCTGAAGCCTTGCTTAGCGAAATGGAAGAACTGCAAAAAATGGGCATTAATGTAACTGAGCAACTGACCATTGCCCCAACCTGCCCGTTGATTCTGCCTTACCATGTTGCTTTGGATCATGCCCGCGAACAGGCCAAAGGGGACAAAAAAATTGGTACCACCGGCCGCGGCATTGGTCCCGCCTACGAAGATAAAGTGGCCAGACGTGCTGTACGGGTCATGGATTTATTCAATCCTGATTTATTGCAACAAAAAATTCAGGACGTAGTGGCCATTTATAATTGTCAGCTTACTGGGCTTTATCAGCAAGAACCGATTAATGCCGAAACTGTTTATCAGCTGGCTTTAAGTCTGGCCGACAAAATCCGCCCGTTGGTTGGTGATGTTTCGCGTATGTTAAATGATATCAACCAAAATGGTGAAGCCATTCTCTTTGAAGGCGCTCAAGGCACTTTTCTGGATGTAGACTACGGCACCTATCCTTATGTTACCTCTTCCAACTGTATTGCCGGTGCCGCCGCTGCCGGCGCCGGTGTCGGCCCGGGTAAACTGAATTATGTGCTGGGTATTGTCAAAGCCTATACTACCCGTGTCGGCTCCGGTCCGTTTCCTACAGAATTATTTGATGACGTGGGTGCCGGCCTGGCCAAACGCGGTAACGAATTCGGTGCAGTTACCGGCCGCCCCCGCCGTTGTGGCTGGTTTGATGCCGCATTGATGAAACGCTCCATTCAGGTGAATGGCGTTTCTGGTCTGTGCGTGACCAAACTGGACGTCATGGATGGCATGGAAGAAATCAAAATCTGTGTAGGCTATGAATATCATGGCCAAAAAACAGACATTCTGCCTTGTGGCGCTGATGAAGTAGCCGCCTGTACGCCAATCTACGAAACCCTGCCTGGCTGGCAGGAAAGTACGTTCGGCGTTAAATCTTATGATGCATTACCGGCAAACGCCAAAGCCTATTTACAACGCATTGAAGAAGTATGCGGCGCCCCGATTGCACTGATTTCAACTGGCCCTGACCGCAGCGAAACCATCGTATTGCAACACCCCTTGGATTAATCATTCATTCTCAAAAAAGCCTGTTGTTGCAACAACAGGCTTTTTTATCATCTGTTTTTACCCGGCATAAGCGGGAAACAACGTTTATTCATCATGAAGCAGCTAAATAACGCATCAATGGTTTAGGCAAACCATAATCAGCTAAATCCTGTGCCAACACCCATTGCCCATTATTTCTATGCGCAGATATCCCTTCATTAACCGGCAACGCAACCAAGGGCGTAATCTGTAACTGTCGGTGCGTCAGACGATGACTGATCTTTGGCATCTGTTTTAAATCGGCTTCAGTTAATTGCCATAAAGTCGCCTCATCTTGTAATTCAGCCATGCTCTCAAAACAAGGCACACACCATAGCCCGCCCCAAATGCCTTTTGCCGCTCTCTTCTGCAACCAGACAGCGCCTTGCCGATTCCGTAGCACCAGCCAGAATAACGGTAATACCGTTACCAGTGGCGGTTTTTTCTTGCGTGGCAAAACATCAATCCGCTGCTGTTGTCTGGCCAGACATATCGATTGCATCGGACATTGATCACACAATGGTTTAGTGCGCTTACACACCATAGCCCCCAAGTCCATCAGTCCCTGAATATAGGCCGGCATATCGCTTGATCGCTCTGGCACTAAACTTTGTGCCAGTTGCCACAAAACAGCTTCAAATACCGCTGAACCCGGCTCTCCGTCTTGCGCATATACCCGGCACAACACCCTTTTTACATTGCCGTCCAGAATGGTTTCACGCGCATGAAAACAAAATGCCGCAATCGCTGCGGCAGTACTGCGCCCCACCCCGCACAATGATTGTAATTGCTGGCGCGTCTGAGGAAACTGGCCACCAAACTCAGTCATCACTTGCCTGGCTGCTTTATGCAGATTACGGGCACGACTATAATAACCCAGCCCCTGCCATAAACTCAGCACCTGATCCTCATCAGCCATTGCCAGCGAGGCCACATCAGGAAAGACTGCAATAAACCGCGGATAATAATCCAATACCGTACTGACCTGTGTTTGCTGTAACATGATTTCAGACAGCCAGACCCGATAAGGATCCCGGGTTTGCCAAGGCAGACCATGCCGGCCATAAATCCGCTGCCAGGCAATCAGTTTGTCAGCAAACATAAACGCTTTATTATCATGCCACATCAAAATATTTTTTATCCTGTTTATTTTTTGTTATCGGTCAGATTTTCTGAACAATATAAAGATCGCCATTGTATCAAGTATATTGCCAAATTCGCATTAACCAATGTATAAATTCAGTCAGCTTCATTCAGACTTATGATATCAACATGCCTATGATTAAAATCCTATTACCCGATCATTTCACGTATTGCCAACGAGAATACAAATATATTAATTGAAATATAAAGCATTGATATAGCATGCCGGTAAAGTAATATTAATCACACCATTCAGCACCAATACCAGAGCCATTTTGTGAGCAAAAAAATTTAGAATATTATAAATATTTGAAATAAAAATAAAATGAGTTCAAAAACACTACTATTTAAAAACCAGAAAAATTTTATATTTTTTAAATCCTGTTTAGACTGTAACCTGAAAACTGAATATTGACCCCGCTAAGCGATATGGTTTACTCAGAATTTTTCTACCGTATTACCTGCCTTTACTCATACCTTGCCATTTTATTATCGAATGATTGCTTTTCCTGTTTAATCCTTTCAACAACAGCAGAATAATTATTTAATCTATATAAGCAGTGTAACATCAGATCAAAATCCAGATTATAGACAAGCATATTAATATTGATTATGTGTCTAAACAGTACTATATCAATGACCGTTCAGATCAGGATAAAAATGATATTTATGCCAGCTATCAAACACAAATTGATCCATAGTTTGGCTTATTTCAAAAGCCTGCTGATTCATTTGGGTTGGTTAATCATGAGAAAAACTTGTTTTATCCATGAATATTTATTTATCTAACAATTTAACGTTATAAATGATATTTTTAAAGCAACCAATATAGATAAAGAAAATAAAAGTTTTAACATCAGCATGGCTTCTAAAATGGAGTAATCAGCAAATAAATCATAAATTGGTTTTATCAGAATAGTCATCATAAGACTATTAACTAAATAATAGAATCGCTAAACCATATCCCCAATGCGATTGACAGCATAACCATAGTTTGCGATCAAAAATGCAGTAATACCGATACTGATCAGCAATAAAGTAACCCATACTTTTCTTTCCCACTCACCAAAAAATCCACAAACCAAAGCATCCTCGCTTATAATAAACTATTATTGCTTATCCCCGCTTTTTCTCAAATAAAGATTTTTCATGCATTCATCTGCTTCCTATGCACTTTTTATTACTTGCCCGCGCGGTCTGGAAACCATTCTGACGCAGGAATTAGCCAATCTCGGCGGTCAAAAAATTCAATCCCGTGATGGCGGTGTAGCAGCACAAGGCGATCTGGCTACCGTTTACCGCATCAACCTTTATAGCCGGGTAGCCAGCCGGGTTTTAATCCAATTGACTCATGCTAAATTCAGCCATGAGCAGGACATTTATCAGATTGCCAGCCAAATTCACTGGCCTGAATGGTTTAATGTTAATCAGCACTTTAAAATTCACGTCGAAGGCAAACACGCGCGGGTTAACAGTCTGAATTTTGCCGCACTCAAAGTTAAAGATGCCTTGTGTGATGTATTTCGCCAGCAACACAATGCCCGTCCCAGTGTGGAAAAATTCCATCCTGATGTGCGCATTCATGTTTTTATCGAACAAGACACTTTAGCCATTTATCTGGACACCAGCGGCGAAGCTTTATTTAAGCGCGGTTACCGTCAGGAAACCGGTGAGGCGCCCTTACGTGAAAATCTGGCGGCCGGTTTATTATTGCTGGCCGGTTATGATGGCAGCCAGCCGTTTCTTGACCCCTTTTGCGGCAGTGGCACCTTAGCGATTGAAGCAGCACTGATTGCCTGCAACCGCGCGCCTGGTATCGACCGGTCATTCGGGTTTGAGCAGCTGAAAAATTACGATGCGGCTTTATGGTCAGCATTACACCAGAAAGCACAGCAAACACAGCATCCGGCCACTGTCGCAATCACCGGCAGTGATATTGATGCCGGTCAGATTAAGCTGGCGCAAAACAATGCCCGGCATGCGGAAGTAGCGTCATATATTCAGTGGCAACGGCAAGATGTGCGCGACAGCCGTCCTAATGGCACCCAAGGTATTCTGATCAGCAATCCGCCTTATGGTGTTCGCTTATCAGAAATACAACAGCTACATGCGCTGTATCCGCAACTGGGCAGCTGGTTAAAACAGTATTTTGCCGGCTGGTTGATTGGTCTCTTTACCGCTGATCGTGATATGCCTAAACTGATGCGGCTATCACCCAAACGTAAAATTCCTTTATTTAACGGCAACCTGGATTGTCGCCTGTTTTTACTCGACATGGTGGCTGGTTCTCATCGCCAGCAGGAGCCCAAAGCATGAATAAGCCCGTTTCTACCGCTGACGACGATCTACAGCGGTTATCAAAACGCATGGCGCAGCTGGGGCTGTGTTCTCGCCGTGAGGCAGACAGCTATATTGAACAAGGCTGGGTAAAAGTCAATGGTCAGGTAGCCATACTGGGGCAAAAGGTGCGACTATCAGACCGCATTGATCTGGATCGCCAGGCGCACCAGCAGCAGGCAGCACGGGTAACCATTTTACTGAATAAACCTGTAGGGTATGTCAGCGCACAACCAGAAAAGGATTATCGGGCGGCGGTTGAACTGATTACACGTGAAAATCACTGGGATCAGGATCGCTCACCCTTAACCTTCAGCCACGATCATACACGCCATCTGGCGCCAGCCGGTCGTCTGGACATTGATTCCGTCGGTCTTCTGGTACTCACTCAGGACGGACGCATTGCCAAGCGCCTGATCGGTGATCAAAGCGGCGTTGAAAAAGAATACTTAGTACGGGTTTCCGGCAAACTGATAGATAATGGTCTGGCCTTGCTGAATCATGGTTTAAGTCTGGACAATGAATTACTGCGCCCGGCCAAAGTCACCTGGCAAAATCAGGATCAGCTGCGCTTTATTCTGAAGCAAGGCAAAAAGCGCCAGATCCGGCGCATGTGTGAATTGGTGGGTTTACAGGTAACCGGCCTGAAACGGGTACGCATCGGCCGGATTAAACTCGGCGCCCTGCCACCGGGAAAATGGCGCTATCTTGATAGCCATGAACAATTCTGATCATTTATTAGTTGATTACTTTTAACCTCAAAAGCCTGTCCTGCCGGATAGGCTTTTTTAATACCACATTCCGCCTGATTATACTCATTAATAATATGATAATAATTTACACCAAAAGCATACTTAATTATACTATACCTACTTTTTCTATCTTATTTTTACATACACAACATTTTTAATACTTATGAAACCCATTTATCTACCTTTACTGGCTATTTTAGCCCTGTCTGCTTGTGCTACTGAAAGTTCACAAATCATTACTTCTCCCACTGTAGAAACAGCGCAACAACATTATCAGGGCATTAAAGCACCCTTATCAATCGGCCAGTTTAATGACCACAGCAACGCAAGCGGCGGTATTTTTGGCGGTAATCAAAACCGTATCGGCAATCAGGCCAAAACCATTCTGACCGCCAATCTGCAACAAACGGGTTATTTTAGTGTACTTGACCGTAGCAATATGAATGAAACCAAAGCAGAGTCGCAGATTAGGGGCACCAATCAGAAACTGAAAGGTGCGCGTTATGTGGTTACTGGAGATATTACCGAATTTGGTCGTAAAACCGTGGGCGATCAGCAATTTTTCGGCATTTTAGGTCAAGGTAAAACTCAGATAGCCTATGCCAAAGTAACTTTGAATGTGGTTGATGTAAACACTTCAGAAGTAGTTTTCTCATCTCAGGGCGCGGGCGAATTTCAGCTATCCAGCCGTGAAATTCTAGGCAACGGCGGTAAAGCCGGCTACGACAGCACGCTAAACGGCAAAGTACTGGATCTGGCTATTCGTGAAGCAGTTAATAATCTTGTGCGCGGTATTGATCAGCAAAAATGGAATCCACACAATTAATTAAAGACCATTCATGAAAACCATTCTTTTAAGCATTGTGGCCGCGTACCTACTCAATGCCTGTACTTCCTCTTCCTCTCCCAATACCTTATATCATTGGGGTAAATATCAATCTATTCAACATCAGGCATTTGATGACTCTAAACCATTGCCGGAACAGATTCAGGCCATGGAAGAATATTTTAATCAGATAACCAGCAACCAAACCCATGCCGCACCCGGTGCCCATGCCCATCTGGGCATGCTGTACACCAAACTGGGACGTCTGGGTGACGCCGGCACACAGTTTGATCTGGAAAAACAGCTTTTTCCAGAATCAGGCCATTACATGGACTTTCTCAAAAACAACATGTCTAAAGGACAGCCATAATGCCCATTCGTTTACTTGGTTTCATGGTAGCCGCCCTCTTTTTGTTGTCTGCCTGTCAGAACATGCATTCTGCCAAACCTTATGATTATACTGCCCTCAAAGAAAGTAAACCACGCTCCATACTGGTTGTAAAGCCCACCAATTCATCGGTAGACGTCAGCGCGCCGGCCAGTGTTCTGGCACAAACCACACGTCCACTGTCTGAAGCCGGCTATTATGTTTTTCCGGTAGCACTGGTTAATGAAACATTTAAAAGCAACGGCCTGACTTCCGGCCATGATATCCAGACTGTTGCGCTGGATAAATTGCAACAGGTATACCAGCCAGATGCCATTTTATATCTGGATATTGCAGACTATGGCACCAAATATCAGCTCATCAACAGCCAGACTACCGTCAATGTTCATGCCAAACTAATCGATGGCAAAACCGGTACCTTGCTGTGGCAAGGCCAGCGATCCCTGACCCAGAATTCACAACAGAATTCTTCCGGAATTCTGGGCATGATGATCAGCGCCGCAGCTACCCAGATACAGCATAAAGTTTCCAACCATGCCTATGACGTAGCGGGAGATGTCGATAATCAATTGTTAAGCGCAGGCGGAACCAATCAACTGCTCTATGGCCCGTATCATCCAAAATACCAGCTTAATCAGGATGCCGGTCAGCATTAACACAATAGATCATTCACAAAACCGGGCTTAATCAGCCCGGTTTTTCTTATCCCGCTAAACCGGCATATCAGGCCTCAGACAGCATCACTTTCCCCAGATTCTTATCCGATCAACACAACCTTGTATTTATTCCGTTAAAAACCAGCATATTTTACAGTTGTCGTATCGCCATTTTTCACCTATAGTCATCAATCCCATAAAAAAGCTGCGGTTCATTTCAGGCTGGGCTAGAATATCCACCCTGCTGCCGCTGATTCAGTTTTGCGGATACGTCTTTGGAATACACCACAATATGAGTACAATCACCACTCAACGCCTTCGAGAAATTCCTTATAATTACACATCTTATTCTGATCGTGAAATTGTCACCCGCCTATTGGGCACCGAAGCCTGGTGTATGGTGCAAAATCTGCGTGAGCAGCGGCGTACAGGCCGGTCAGCACGCATGTTGTTTGAAGTATTGGGCGATATCTGGGCAGTACAGCGCAATCCTTACCTGATTGATGATCTATTGGCACATAGCCACCGCCAGCAGGCACTGGTTAAAGAAATGCGCCACCGGCTGAATGAAATTCAGAAAAGACGGGATGACAACCCCGAAGTGGAACAATTACTCGCCGCCGCCACAAGAGCGGTCAACCAATTTGAACACAGCTTTGAACACATTCGTATCAAACGTCAGCAGGTTTTACACAAACTGAATAAAATTACCCACAAAGACAACATCATGTTTGATGGTCTGGCACGGGTCAGCCACGTCACAGACGCCACCGACTGGCGTATTGAATACCCTTTTGTGGTCATTACCCCCGACTACGAAGCAGAAATAGCGCCATTGGTACGTGCCTTGATTGAGCTGGAATTAACCATCATTCCACGCAGCGGCGGTACCGGCTATACTGGCGGCGCCATACCCATGGACGCCATGAGCGCCGTTATCAACACCGAAAAGCTCGATCGCCATCAGGGCGTACAATTACAACCGTTGCCCGGCCTGGAAGGTCAGTACCCGGTGATTGAATGCGGCGCCGGCGTAGTCACCCGCCGCGTAGAAGAAGCTGCCAACGCTGCCGGCTGGGTCTTTGCCGTAGACCCCACCTCGGCTGATGCTTGCTGTATCGGCGGCAATGTGGCCATGAATGCCGGCGGTAAAAAAGCCGTATTGTGGGGCACCACCCTAGACAATCTGGCCTGGTGGAAAATGGTCAATCCGCAAGGCGAATGGTTAAAGATAGAGCGCGTACGTCATAACTTTGGCAAAATTCATGACGAAACCACCGCTATTTTTGATGTGCATACCCTCGATCAGCAAGGCCAGCACATTATCCATACCCGTCGCATGGAAATTGACGGCCACCGCTTCCGTAAAGTCGGCCTGGGTAAAGATGTTACCGATAAATTTCTGGCGGGCTTACCCGGCGTACAAAAAGAAGGCACCGATGGCATCATTACCTCGGCCGCTTTTGTACTGCACCGCATGCCCAAATACATTCGTACGGTTTGTATGGAGTTTTTCGGTACGGTGGCCAATGCCACCCCTTCCATCGTTGAAGTACGCGACTATGTATTAAACCACCCCAGCGTACAACTGGCCGGGCTGGAACACCTCGACTGGCGCTACGTGCGTGCAGTAGGCTATGCCACCAAAGCCGCGGGCAAAGGCCGCCCCAAAATGGTGCTGCTGGCCGATATTGTTTCTGATGATGAAGACGCGCTACAGGCTGCCGCTGCCCACATCGTCCGCCTGGCCAATAGTCGCTGCGGCGAAGGATTTATTGCCGTCACCCCTCAGGCACGTAAAACCTTCTGGCTTGACCGCTCACGCACCGCCGCCATTGCCCGCCACACCAATGCTTTTAAAATCAATGAAGACGTTGTTATACCGCTTGAGCGGCTGGGCGAATATTCAGACGGAATTGAACGCATCAATATAGAATTATCGATTCAGAATAAACTGGCCTTATGCGCTGCCCTGACAGACTACTTACAAACCAAACTGCCGGTAGATAAACTCGGCACTGATTTACCCAGTCAGGAATTGCTGGGAGAGCGTACCCAGCATGCCCTTAAGCATGTTCAGGCCATACAACAACGCTGGAACTGGTTACTCAACCATCTTGATGCACCAGTCAGCAATTACCAGCAACAATGCCCGGGCACCCGCAACCTGACCATCGATCAGGCATCGTCCTGCTTTATTGCCATGCGTGACTTTCATGTCCGTGTTTCCGTAAAGCATGACATCATGCAACCCCTAACAGAAATTTTCAGCGGCAAAACCGATACCCTAATCCTGAACCAACTGGCGGCCATACATACCCGCGTCGTGCGCAGCCGGGTATTTGTGGCACTACACATGCACGCCGGTGATGGCAACGTGCACACCAATATACCCGTCAACTCAGATGATTACGACATGCTGCACACCGCCCATAAAGCCGTTGATCGCATCATGGCACTGGCACGCAGCCTCAATGGCGTCATCTCAGGCGAACATGGTATCGGCATTACCAAAATGGACTACCTGACCGCCGAAGAAATGCAATCCTATTGGGACTACAAACAACAGGTAGACCCGCAAGGCCATTTTAACCGCGGCAAATTAATGCCAGGTGCCAATCTGGATCGCGCCTACACCCCCTCATTCGAATTACTGGGTGCCGAATCACTGATTCTGGAACAATCCCATCTGGGCACCATCGCCCACTCAGTAAAAGACTGCCTGCGCTGCGGCAAATGCAAACCCGTCTGCACCACCCATGTTCCCCGCGCCAACCTCTTATATTCACCACGTAATAAAATACTCGGCACAGGCTTACTGACCGAAGCATTTCTGTATGAAGAACAGACCCGCCGCGGCGTATCCCTGAAACACTTTGATGAACTCAACAGCGTAGCCGATCACTGTACCGTTTGTCATCGCTGTGTAAAACCCTGTCCGGTTAACATCGATTTTGGTGACGTCACCGTAGCCATACGCAATTATCTACGACAGGCCGGCAAGAAAAAATTTAATCCCGCCGTAGCCCTCGGCATGGCATTCTTAAACGCCAAAGACCCCAATACCATCAAAGCATTACATGCCATCACCATCAAAACCGGCTTTAAATTACAAAACTGGGGTTATCAGCTGGGCAAACATTTCGGCATGGGCTGGCTGAAACGGCAAAAAGCCGCCCCGCGCACCACCACCGCCAAACCCGAAATTCAGGAACAGATTGTCCACTTCATCAACCGCCCGCTGCCGCGGCACATACCCATCAAAACCGCCCGCGCCCTACTCAATATCGAAGACAATAAAACCGTACCGATTATCCGTAAACCCGAAGTAAGCGAAGAAGCGGAAGCCGTTTTTTATTTTCCCGGCTGCGGCTCAGAACGCCTCTTCAGCCAGATCAGCCTGGCCACTCAGGCCATGCTGTGGCACAGCGGCGTACAAACCGTTTTACCGCCCGGCTACCTGTGTTGCGGCTATCCGCAAACCGCAGGCGGCAATAAAGACAAAGGCGATCAGATCACCGTTGATAACCGCGTACTGTTTCACCGCGTGGCCAATACCCTCAATTATCTGGACATTAAAACCGTAGTGGTCAGCTGTGGTACCTGCTATGACCAATTAAAAGACTATCACTTTGATAAAATTTTTCCCGGCAGCCGCATTATTGATATTCATGAATTTCTGCTGGAAAAAGGCTTTAAACTGGACGGCGTGCAAGGGCAGCAATACCTTTATCACGACCCCTGTCACTCACCCATAAAAACAACACAACCCATTAACGTAGTCAACGGCCTCATGGGTCAGAACGTAGCCCTCAATGATCGCTGTTGCGGCGAATCCGGCATGTTTGCCACCAACCGGCCGGATATTGCCACACAAGTTCGTTTTCGCAAACTCGAACAAATTGAAAAAGACAAAGCCTCCCTGACCGGCCAGGAACCAGTTAAAATCCTGACCAGCTGCCCCGCCTGCCTGCAAGGGCTCAGCCGCTATGAAGATGACGCCAATATCAAAGCCGACTACATCGTTATTGAAATGGCCAGACACATTCTGGGCGAACAATGGCAAGAGCAGTTTGTGCAACAAGTTAGCCAGGGAGGCATTGAACGCGTATTACTGTAACCATCAGCCAAATAAGGCACCCATGATCAATTAAGGTTGAATATGTTGCCAAAGTAAGCCATTTTACCTGCAAAAGACAGTAACCTCTTTGAGACCCATTCTTCGCCTCAAAGAGGTTACCAAACACTGCTGATTAACCTGATGGATTGTTTCACTGCTGGCCAGAAACACAAGCGACTACATTCGCGTCTTTCCCGCCATATGCAAACTCCTAATAATAAAAAACCCATGATTACTTGAGGTTAGTTTAAAAATAAATCACTCGTTTATTTTATAAAAATTTTTTAGCTATTCTTTTTAATGTATCAATAGAAGAATCTGCCCATCTATTTCTTATAGCCCAAGCTTCTAATTCTTCTATATTTAAATAAAATTTGGCTTTATAAAGCTTAGTCAAATCATCTTTTATTCGTTTCCGATCATCCGCCCCTAACCCATGTTTATGGATTGAAGAATCTAATAGCCATAAAGTTTGATTAACTTCTTCTGGGAATACATTAATCTGTCTAGATTCTCCATTTTGAACTATAACTTTATAGGCCATGTTCTTTCCCATTTATCTCCTTGCGCAATGCTCCAAGGCACAAATATGATTTTGTTCTCTACCAACAACATAAACCCGTCTTTTGTCGTCTCATACATCTTACGCGGCTTAGCTTGCTTATCAATATATCCCGCCCATCCAAAAATGGTTTGGCTAAATTTTTCAGATATTTGAGTGATAAAATTCTCAATGTCGCGTACAACATGATCATGATGTTTATCCAGTGACTTAGCAACTTTTAAACTATCAGTCTTTAATTCCTGCCCATGTGCTATAGGAACCAATACCATATTAATCACTCCATAACACCAACAATAAAAAAGCCTGCGATTAACATGAGCTTTCTATTTAGAATAATATCAATGTTAGATAATGCCTTTATTATGCAAATACATTGCCAGTAATATAAGCCCTAACATTGCAATCAGTTTAAGTATCTGGAATCCCCAGTCATCATCACACTTGCCAAACAAATCATCTATTAATGAACTAAGAAACCACATTTCCAGACCTTTCTGAACACCCTATAAAAAGTAATCAGATACCGATTAAAACCTAACCAGCAAACTGCGCCAGTTTGCCAATGTTTTCTAAGCTACCTATGCGGCAGTGAACGCTTTAAAGCGAAAGTCGCACACCCAATCCACTTTCTAAGCTGCCTATGCGGCAGTGAACAACTAATAATATTTACACCACTCCCGCAGGTTTTTCTAAGCTGCCTACGCGGCAGTGAACATCCTAGTAACGTTGTCTGTGTAACAGCGGATTTTCTAAGCTGCCTATGCGGCAGTGAACTTGCCATACTTCAGCGCCCTTGGTGTGAGTATTTTCTAAGCTGCCTATGCGGCAGTGAACAGATAAAATGATGAAGCTATTCCGCGTCCAGTTTTCTAAGCTACCTATGCGGCAGTGAACCGGTTACAGATTTTCGAATCATTGCATTATCTTTTCTAAGCTACCTATGCGGCAGTGAACAGTCAACATTTTTGGGGTCGTCTGTGTATTCATTTCTAAGCTACCTATGCGGCAGTGAACTGACGATGAAGACGATATTATTGACGATGTGCATTTCTAAGCTACCTATGCGGCAGTGAACCGATAATTTGCCCGGCATTTTCAATGCGAATATTTCTAAGCTACCTATGCGGCAGTGAACGCATAAATTGAAACAAACCACGCGCACCAGCTTTCTAAGCTACCTATGCGGCAGTGAACATTGCAAATGATAAAGAAGCAGCGGCAAAAGCTTTCTAAGCTACCTATGCGGCAGTGAACAGTAAGCATATCGTAAAAATACCCAATAAATCAAGTTAATATTCTATTTTTGTTCAAAATACCCAAATTTTTGGCTTATTTTTAAATCACTGTTTTTAAATCATAAATATTATGAGTAAAAAATTTGGGTCTGAGTGGGTTTGGCGGTGATGGCTAAAGCGGTGATTAACTGCCAATAGCCAATAATAGCCACCATAAAACAGCAGTGATAAAACGGTAGTCATAAACTGCAAAGCAGGGGCGATAAATAAGCGGCCGGGTTTGGCCGCTGGGGTTGTGGTTTTTGTTGTGAATTACTTCAGGTGTTTTGTGGGCTAGTGTTGTTATCGGTATCAAGCAGATGAGATAAATCGGCCGACAGGTTTCCTGCCTGACAATTCTGGGCTTCGCTGGCCAGTTGTTCCAGCATATCGGCCAGTCGTTCGATTAAAACATAATTCTGGTGTTGGGCACTGTGCTGTATGCTTGCGGCCAGAATATCTGTATACCAGCTGAAATGTTCCAGTTTAAGTAAAGCATCGGCCGCGGCGGCGAGTAGATTATGGTTGATGGTGTAGGTTTTCATGCGGCACCTCCTGTTATTGAAGGGCTGAATACATGAGCAAGATAAAATAATTTGGATAACTGCATAGGTCTATACTGCCTTTCTTTCTGGTCTTAAATAAGCCCCTTATACTATTGATAAGCATTTAGAAAGTAGATCAATGGCAGATTGACAGACTCGCAGAAAGAAACCAGCAGGCGCAAGACTGCTCTGCCATCGTCCACCATAAAGGGGCACACATGGCATGGGTTAAACAGACATAAAACACCGCTTAAATCAAACATTAAGCGGTTTGTCTGCCTTTCTGAATCAGTCTGCGACAACTGGCCACGCTATTGAACGTGGCCGGTCTATATTACAGTTTTAGTCAATTATTGCCAATCACTAAATCAAATTGAACCCGGCGTAATGAAATGCCAGCGCCGATAAAAGGCGCAACCATGGGGCTGTTTTTGCCTGTATTTCTATGCCGGTAAGTGCATAACCTGACAGAATATCAGGTAATAGCAGTATAAGATCACCAGTAAAATAAACCTTGTATGCAAAAGCTGTAATGTAATCAGGATGCCGGTCATCGGCTGGTATATTTTAATCTTTCTATTACGGCTATTTGTTGTTTATGCGGCAGTGAATTTGATGGCGTTATGCAAGTCGTTTGGTCTATTCTTAGGCGGTCTATGCGGCCGTAAACTATAGCGATAATAGCCGCCATTTAAGGTGGTTTTCTAAGCTGCTTATACGGTAGTAAACTGAAAGTTATTGCTGTGTTAAACCAGAAGAGCTTTCTAAGCTGCCAGCGCTTTCTGTATTCCGGCATAATTTGTACCCAGATTTTATTGGTCGTCTTGTAAAAGCCGGAAAGCTGAAAAAGGTTATTATTACTGCATTGATGCGTAAATTAGCTGTTTATAAAAAGCAAGAGTTATATATGCACATTGTGTAACTGATTGATTTTGTTAATTATAATCCAAAATAATTTTGGTTGGTTTTGTGCGTCTTCAAAAAGCTTGATATGTTACATATCATCTATAAATTAGTGAATACATTTTATGATTTCCCCCAACAGCTGAAATTTTCTAAGCTGTCTATACGTTAGTGGATCAATAAGTTGCTTTCAAATCTTTCTCAAATGGGGATAAGCTGAATATTATGTATGCTGACATAAATGCCAATAAACATGTTGGAGATGGATATCAATTTATAGGAAGGAAAATGTTCTGTTCGTAACAATGACTAAGCTTTTACGAGCCATATGAAACGACAAGATATTATGATTTTGTTGTCTCAGACCCAAAACCAGCGGCGGCCGCATCTGTATGGTTTTGGGAAATTTATTCTCAAGCGAGTAACACAGCTGAATCCGGTGATTTTGTAAAAGCAGGAAATATTGTAAAGAAAGGCACAAAAGCAAAACATCAATGATTAAACTGTTGAAAAATTAAGGTGATAGGATAGGCATGGTAGATGGGCGTTATGGCTATATGATTATGAGTAGTCATTCATCAGGTGGTGTTACTGCTTTTAATGGGAATATCTATACAGCTTTTTTGTGCAAAAAAAATATTGTTATGAACAACATTTCTAATATTCCAAAATAATAAATATTTTCTCTGTAAATTAAAAATTAATATGGTTTGGCTATTAGTGTATATTTATAATGGCTTTCTTGTGTAGTTACATAATTGTAGTTATAATATTTTCATTATGAAAAATATAACTTTTGAGTGGGATGAGAATAAGGCAGAAAATAATTTACGTAAGCATGGAGTTACTTTTATTGATGCTGCTGCTGTCTTTCAAGACCCTTGTTGTATGACAGTGCAAGACGGGTTTGAAAATGGTGAATATCGTTGGCAGACACTTGGATATAGTCAGGGCGTTATTCTTTTACTGGTAGCACACACCTATACAGACAGTAATGGTGCTGAAATTATACGGATTATTTCTGCTCGTCGTGCCACTAAAGCTGAAAGGAAACTATATGAGCATGGTTAAATATACAATAGATACATTGCCAAAACCCAGTGAATCAGATATTGATCGCTTAAAGAAATTGGCTGATTTGCCAGATGAAAATATTGATTGTAGTGATGTTCCTGCTCTTTCTGCTGAAGTTTGGGCACAATCGTTAAAGTTAAGTGAGCTATATCGTCCACAGAAGAAACAAATCACTATACGTATTGATGCAGATGTTTTGGATTGGTTAAAAGCCGGTGGCAAAGGCTATCAGACTAAATTGAATGAAATTTTACGACACAAAATGATGGAACAAAAATCACATCAATAATTTTGTGAGTTAATCACTGAAAGCCGGTTAATTGACTGGCTTTTTTATTGGTAAATTATGGCAATAATGGACGAAATTCCAAATCCCGAAAGGCTGGTATCTGCTGATACTGACCCGGTTATTGGCCTTGGGACACGGCTTGGCTTAATACTGTGTTCAGGAATTATTTAGACGCCTTTAATGAATACGGTATTTCTGTTCTGCTGGCTGATAACGTAATCTCTTTGAAATAAACCAATACATCAAAAATATCTCAGGTACCCATTGAGAAAGGCCTATTTGCCAGTTATAACAAGGCTGCTGAACCATATAAAGCAGTGGTTCAGCTAAGCAAAGGCAGCGACTTTATAAGCTGTCTGTGGCAGTGAGCCACGCGCGCGGGATAGGACGTTGCCGGTAAAACACGGTTTTCTAAGCTGCCTATGCGGCAGTGAACCAACATCATATTTCTGACCAACTCCCCCGAGGTTTCTAAGGTGCCTACACGGCAGTTAACAACTTATAGATTGGTTAGCAAGAAGGCTTGATTTTCTAAGCTACCTATACGGCAGTTAACGTGTTCCTGAGGAAGATCGGAAAGATTTACTTTTTCTAAGCTACCTATACGGCAGTTAACGTCTTATTGACGTGAATGTGCGTTCTCTGGTCTTTCTAAGCTACCTATACGGCAGTTAACATATCGGTAAACTGAGCCGGCGCCATACGCAATTTCTAAGCTACCTATACGGCAGTTAACATGCAGTCGTTTCTTTTGTTGCTGCGCCCGGATTTCTAAGCTACCTATACGGCAGTTAACAGTAAGCATATCGCAAAAATACTCAATAAATCAAATTAATATTCTGTTTCTATTCAAAATACCCAAATTTTTCGCTTATTTTTAAGTTAATGTTTTTAAATATAAAATATAGATGATGAAAAATTTGGGTCTGCTTGGGTGTTTGATGATCAGAGTGAATTGTTTATCGGTTGATGACAAAAATGAGGGGTATGGCTGGGTTTTGAAATATTTTTGCTGCAATAAATACTATTCGGCGATCTGGCCACCAGTATCGGGTTTATGTAATGGTGCCTATGGATAGCTGTTTGATTAAATCGTTTGAATCAGGTTAAAAACGATCTGTGATGGATTTATGGGTTTTCGCTCAATCGAAAAACCTTTTTTATGGATTAAGAATGATTGCAGCAAAGAAAACAATAAATTAATGGTTTTGATGTTTTTTTATACTTAATACGGATAAGTTAAATAATATCTATAAATTCTATGTTTGCCACTATAAGCTATATATTTTGGCAGGCAATCATAAAAGAAAATGGCGATCTGGCGCTACTGGTGGTTTTTGCGCTACCGGCAAGATGATAAAAACGCGCATTGATGAATAAAACCGCAATGGAAGGTTTATATGATTTTCATGCAGATAACGGATATTGCTTTAATTATGTTTACGGCTGCTTTCTTCGTTTTGTTTCTGCCTTTCTATAAAGATAGATGATTGAATCATGCTTGTGTTGCCTGTAACAGGTAATTATGTTCATGAAAAAGAGGTGTCCGGAATGCTGTTTCAAAGAAAAACCGGAGCGCGTATCTTCGGATTTGGCCATGGGTAAAAGCATGAAGACAATCTGATTGATAAGGTGTTGCATGACGGGATTTTTATCAGGCGGCTGTAAATCTTGTATCCATTCAGCGAATGCATGCATGGATTGCTATAGGGAAATCAGTATTCATAAGCATCAATATTGATTTTTCAGGTTGATTCATTTCATGTAAAGCCAAAGATCAGAATAATGCTGTATCGTGTTGATTTCAGGTTTTGGTTTTTCGCTGCAAGGTGGTTTGCTTTAGTCTTAGCGCATTGATTAATACTGAAATCGAGCTTAATGCCATGGCGAGGCCGGCGATGGCCGGACTGAGTAAACCGAGTGCGGCCAGCGGAATGCCGAGGATATTGTAGAAAAAGGCAAAAAACAGATTTTGTTTGATTGTGCGCATGGTCTGGCTGGCCAGTATCAGTGCATCGGCGATCTGGTTAACGGAATGGCGCATCAGGGTGGCTGAGGCGGTGTGCGCTGCTACATCGGCGCCGCCATACATGGCAAAGCTGACATCGGCGGCGGCCAGTGCCGGCGCATCGTTCACGCCATCGCCGACCATGGCTACTACGTGGCCGGCCTGTTGTTGCTGCCGGATCATCTGCGCTTTATCTCTTGGGGTCATGTCGGCAAAATAGCGGCTTACTGCCACTGCCTGTGCCATATAGTGCACAACTTGTGCATGGTCTCCGCTCATGATTTCTACGTTGATGTTCTGTTGTTGCAGGCGTTGCACGCCTTCTATGGCATCGGTTTTGAGTTCGTCAGCCAGCGCCCAGGCACTGATCACCTGATTATTGACGGCCATGACTACGATACTGGCCATTTGCCACTGTGGGTTTTGTTGTAATGATGGTGGTGTATGAAAATGACAGTATTCAGGCCGGCCTATTTTAATTTCACCGATGCCGGTAATACTGGCACTCATGCCCTGTCCTTGCTCGGCATGGGTCTGGCTGACGGGCAATAATTCAAGCTGCTGTTTTACTGCCAAAGCCACCAGTGCACGCGCCAGAGGGTGGTTGGCTTGTTGTTCTATGCTGGCCGCCCATTGCAGGCATTGCGCAGGGGTATAGGGTGAGTTTTCGGGTTGCCATTGTGCTACTACCTGCGCTTGCCCTTGAGTGAGGGTGCCGGTTTTATCCAGCACTACGGTATCCACCTGACTGCTGCGTTCTAAGGCGGCGGCATCTTTAAACCAGATGCCATAACGCGCGGCTTTACCCATGCCAACCATGACTGCGGCAGGTGTGGCCAGTCCGAGTGCACACGGGCAGGCGATTACCAATACAGCCACTGCCCGGGTTACGGCTGCTTCCAATTGGCCGGTCAGCCACCAGTTGAGTATGAATGTGGCCAGCGCCAGCACGATTACGGTGGGCACAAATACTGCGGCTACTTTATCCGCCAGCCGTGCAATCGGCGCTTTGGTGCCTTGTGCTTCTGATAAGGCGTTCATCATGTCGCCCAGTAAAGTCTGGCTGCCGGTGGTCTGTACCTGATAAGCGATGCTGCCATCACTTACCAGAGCACCGGCCAGTACTTTATCTCCGGTTTGTTTGTGTAATGGTTTTGATTCGCCGGTTAAATGGCTTTCATCAAACCAGCCTTCTCCCTGGCTGATGATGCCGTCTGCGGCAATGCGGTCACCGCTATTGGCCTGCAAGATGTCGTTTTGCTGAATTTCTTTCAGGGGAACAGTCTGCCAGGTGGTTCCGGATTTACGGCGGACAGTATCGGGGGTTAATTTCAACAGCAGGTTGAGGCTGTTCAGGCTTTGTTTTTTGGTGCGTTGTTCCAGATATTTACCGAGGGAAACAAAGGCAATCACCATGACGCTGGCTTCAAAATAAAGCTGATGCGGCTGATGTCTGAGCCAGAGCATATCGCTTGAATAAAACCAGATGGATAATGTGCCTAAACTGACCAGTACGTCCATATTGGCCAGCCGGCCTTTGATGGAGGCGTACGCGCCCTGATAAAACGGCCATGCCAGACCAAATTGTACGATGGTGGCCAGAATAAACTGCCACACAGGCGGCAGCATCCAGTCTGGCTTTTGCAGCAACATACCGAACATGCCCACCAGAAATGGCAGAGTCAGTAACCAGATACACCACAATCGCCATGAGGGCGGCGGCGCTTCACTGATGGCGGGTAAGACGTTGTCTTTTATTGGTACCGCCTCAAATCCGGCTTTTTGAATCAAGGCGATGATGTCGGTTTCATTCAGCTGTTTATCATCATAATCAATCTGGGCTTCTTCGCTGGCAAAATTGACTTCGGCATCCACAACCGCCGGCTGCCGCCGTAATACTTTTTCAATACGTGCGGCACAGGCCTGACAGCTCATGCCATTAATATGAAAACGGGCTTTCTGTTGCATATTATTTTACCTTGCGCTGATAGAAGCTCATTCCTTGATCATACAACATCAATCGGCGTTGCGTTAATCGGGTATAACGTCAAATCCGGCGTTTTCGATGGCTTCAATACACTGTTGCTGATTCACGGTATTTTCCTGATAATCAATGACGGCGGTACCTTGCGCCAGATCAACTGCTACGTTGTCGACACCCTTCAGGCTTTGCAAAGCCTGTTTTACACTGCGTACACAGCCCTGACATGTCATGCCGTCAATATTCAATTTCATGGTTTGCATCATCATGCTTTCTTTCCGATAAATGGTTTGCAATTACATTATTTCCATGCCGGTACAGCATAAACCTTAACCCTATGTTATAGTCAAGGTTTAGCCATTGTAGCAAAAAATTGCCATGAATATCAGTCAAGTCGCCGCGCGTTGCGGTTTATCAGCCAAAAGCATTCGTGATTATGAGCGCGCCGGTTTAATTCATCCTTTACGTCAGGTAAATGGTTACCGGCATTACAGTGAACACGATCTGGCTACTTTATGTTTTATCCGGCATGCGCGTGAAGTTAATTTTTCGCTGACGCAGATTGCCCAGTTATTACAATTGCGCAACAACCCCAACCGCGCCAGTGCCGATGTTAAAACTCTGGTGGGCGAACACATTGCCGTTTTAAGCCAGAAAATTGACCAGCTTACTGCCATGAAAACCACGTTACAACAATGGCATCAGCAATGCCTTGGCAATGACCATGCTGAATGTGCCATCATTAATCATCTGAATCAATGCGGTTGAAAGGCTTTTTAAGCATACCATAGACATATCGGTCTTTAATGCTGTGGGTTTGTCACCTGTCTACACAAAATCCGCTAAAATAGCGGGTTGACGATTTATTCTGACTGATTTAACACACTATGCGTCTTACCCACATCAAACTGGCCGGCTTTAAATCTTTTGTTGACCCGACCACCATTAACGTTCCCGGGCAGTTGGTAGCGGTTGTCGGCCCCAATGGCTGCGGTAAAAGCAATGTGATTGATGCTGTGCGCTGGGTTTTGGGTGAAGCTTCGGCCAAACAGTTGCGTGGTGAGAGCATGCAGGACGTGATCTTTAATGGTGCCAGCAGCCGTCGGCCGGCCACGCGTGCCTCGGTTGAACTCGTTTTTGACAATAGTGATCATCAGTTACAGAATCTGTGGGGACAATATACCACCATCGCCATCAAACGCCAGCTCACCCGTCAGGGTGAATCCAGTTATTACATCAATAACCAGCCGGTGCGCCGGCGCGATATTACTGATCTTTTTCTGGGTACAGGTGTGGGCGCACGCGGCTATGCCGTGATTGAACAAGGCATGATTTCACGCATTATCGAAGCGCGGCCGGAAGAATTGCGTGTTTATATTGAAGAGGCGGCCGGTATTTCCAAATACAAAGAGCGCCGCCGCGAAACCGAAAACCGCCTGAACCATACCCGTGAACATCTGCAACGATTGGCTGATCTGCAAGCCGAACTGGATCGTCAGGTGGAAAAACTCCAGCGTCAGGCCAAAACCGCTGCCCAGTATCAGACCTTACAGACTGACCTGACACACCAGCAAAATTTACTCAGCTACAGCCAATGGCAACAAGCCCTGACCACTGCCGATGAGGCCACTACCCAGTATCAGGCTAACCAGATTAAGCTGGATACCCTGCAAAAACAGCTTGAACAACTGGAAGAGACATTACAAAAGCTGCGCGAAGAGGAACAGGCCAAGCAACAACAATGGCGCGATGCCGAACATCAGCATGCGCAATTACGTGAGCAATGGGTGCGTCTGGAAGAACAAATGCGCCACCAGCGCGACTGGCACCAGCGCCTCCAACAAGAGCAGGAACAAATCAGTCAGCAGTTACAGCAATTATCAGCAGCCGATCAGCAGCAACAGGATGAATTAACTCAGGCACAGATTGAAACCGAAGAGCAATTACTGGTACGGGAAGAATGGGTCTTACGCATTGAGGATTACGAAAGCCAGCGGCCACAACTCGAAACCACATTACAAGCATGCAGACAAGCTTGTCATAATCAGCAAAACGAACTCACCCGCCTAGAGCGTGAGCTGGCTATCCAGCAACAAAAACAGCAATATATCCAGCAAAATCTAAGCCAGCTACAGCAACGGCAAACCCGTTTACAACAGGAAAAAACCCAGCTGGCGCTGCCCACTGAAGCAGCAGCTTGTCAGATACAAGAGAAAGTTATCCAACAACAGCAATACCTTAACCAGCTGCAAACACAGCAACAAGAAGCCGAATACAAAGAAGAGCAGGCACGGCAGCAAATCCATGAATTACAGCAGCAACATCAAGAATTGCACACCCAAAAACTGACCCTGTCTGCTCAGATCGATGCCTTAACTGCATTATTGCCACAAAAGGACTGTACTGATTTCTGGGCACAGGCCAAGACAACCGACTTACCTGTATTATGGCAGCACATTGAAGTAGATCCGCACTGGCAGCATGCCGTCAGTGTGATACTGGGACAGCGATTACAAGCCCGACATGGCCAGTTTAATCTGCCCTCACCTTTGCCCGAAGGCGCCGCCATATGGATTAACCACAATCCCGTATCCGGCCTGACCGCACCGGTGGCAAAAACACTCTTGCAACACATCAAAGCCTCTGCCCCTTTCCAGCCCATCATACAATTCTGGCTGCAATCGGTTATATGTGCCGATACCCTGCCCGAGGCTTTAGCGCAACAGCCGGCATTATCAGCAAAAGAAATTATTGTTACACCGGAAGGACACTGGCTGGACGCCATCAGCGTGCATCTGTTTGCAAAAGACAACAACCAGCAATTACTGCAACGTCAGCAACAATTGCGCCTGCACCAGCAAACACTGGCCAGCCTGACCGAGCCATTACAACAATCACAAACCGCCCTGCATCAGGCACAGCTGGAACTGCACAGCATTGAAGCCAGAAAACAACAGCTACAAAAAACCATCAGCCAGCAGCAAGAAGAGCTGCACCAGCTGAATAACGAAGCCAACCAGATGCTGACACGCATTAATCAAGGCCAGATACGACAAGAACACATTGAGCAGGAACTGCTTGCCATACACAAAGAAATGATTGGGCTGACCGAGCAACAAACCCATACCGATACAGAAACACTGGCCTGGGCAATTGATGAATTACAACAACAACTGAGCACCAGCCAGCAACAACAACAGCAACAGCAACAACAGCAGCAACAAATGCAATTAAATCTACTGGAAGCGCAACGTCAACATGGCCTGGCCGATATGGCCTATATGCGATCACAGCAAAAAATAGAAGCGGCACAACATGAACGAACACGCATCAATAGCGAAACTGAGCGTCTTAAAGCACAGCAACAAGAGCTGATGCAGAGTTTATTACACTACCCGCAGGATAATGAACAACACACCCAGACCGAAATACTGCAAAACCAGCTGGCAACAATCAGTGAGCAATGCCAAGAGGCACAAGACGCATTACAGACAACACAAACTGCCCTCGCTGAAGCCCAGCAACAGCACCAGACCGTAAACACCCAATTGCCGGCACTACAGGAAGCAACTCAGAAAGCCCTGTTACAACAACAGGAAGCCTTATTACATGCCCGCGCCCATCATGATGTACTACAAAAACAGCAGGCTGATCTGGAGGATTTGGCCACTCAGTGGCAACCAGACATCAATGTAGCCGAATTAAGTCAGACCATTGTCAGCCTCACCAAAAGGATAAATGCTTTAGGTGCCGTTAATCTGGCGGCTTTGCAAGAACTGGAAGAAGCACACACCCGCGCCCGATACTATCAGGATCAGACCACAGACGTACAATCTGCTATTGAACTATTGGAAAAAGCCATTAACCAGATTGATGATGAAACCAAAAACCGTTTTAAATCCACCTTTGATGCGGTTAATGAAAAAGTACAAAACTACTTTCCGATTCTGTTTGGCGGCGGTCAGGCACAACTTAATATGGTGGGTGACAATTTACTTGATGCCGGCGTCACCATTATGGCGCACCCGCCCGGTAAGAAAAACAGTACCATTCACTTACTGTCTGGTGGCGAAAAAGCTCTTACCGCCATGAGTCTGGTGTTTGCTCTGTTCAGCCTCAATCCGGCGCCATTTTGTTTATTGGACGAAGTAGATGCGCCATTAGATGATGCCAATACCAGTCGCTTTTGTCAGCTGGTGCAGCAAATGTCGGCACACACCCAATTCCTCTACATTTCCCATAACCGCCTGACCATGGAAATGGCCGAGCAGCTGGTGGGCGTTACCATGCAGGAAAAAGGCGTTTCGCGTATTGTGGCCGTCAATATCCGCCAGGCACTGGATCTGGCACAATAAACGTTAAAACACAATCAATGGATAACACGCCCTGCTGGTTTGCATGGCCGTTTTTGTATATTCCTGAAAAATATCTTGCCTTAGGCATACTTGATTCAGCAGTTTATTTTTAGCAGCGAAGTGTTTACACAGCGCTTTTCGAAACAGCTGCTTTTCAGCAACTCACGCCAAACTTGCTGGAAAGTATCCTTGCTGATTGAATAATCATTCTGCCAAATCCAATAAGATATCTAGCATTTCAGGCTTTAGTTTTATATTGTCACACTCATTGCTTTTATTATTTTTAATCATTTTATTTAAAATACTTATTCTGCAATAACCCTGTTAATAATAACTTTTTTGATGACAATTATTTGATATCTAATGCATTTAAATGCAGCTTGGCCGGTATCGTTTACATAAAAATTAATTTAAATCATAGGAATTAAATTTTTATTCAATTGAAGAAACAAAATGTTAAAAAAGATGGCAGGTTAAAACGCAATATATTCCAGACCGGATATGATCACCGTAGCACATGGCGGCAGTACATTGGGCATTTTAATATTGCTTATGGGGCTTATTAGGGCGGAACACCATCATCAATTATGACCTCATTTAGTGCAACATGCGCTGTTTACATTACCCAAAGCACCTCTGGCGCAATCAAAAAGTGTTATTGGTGGCGATTTTGTCTCTGCCTTGGTGAACTTCTGGTCATCAACTTATTCGGTGATGACTAATGTACATTGATTGCCGACATATCCATTGCATCAATGCAAATACTTCGGCTAGTTCATGCAACCACCAGCACAAATCCGATCTTAATAATCATGGCTGGAATCCACGATTATACCTTTCCGTCAACACCAGTACTCAGTGGTACTGCGGTTTTGGTGCTCGTTGCATTGATTGTCAAAATAATATCGGCAAGAACACGCTGGCCTTGTTATTGGTTTGGATATGCTCTGATTAAAAACAAAATCATAAATTCGATATAAAAATGCCGTCTTATCGCTAACAATATCTGTTAATGTTGAATAATCGCAATCAGAACACATTACCAAGAATTTAACTAAAATTGACTCCGCCACACTGGCGTAAAAATAAGATGTTACGATCATCACAGCGACAGAGATTGGGTAGCCTGAATCAACGGCCAGCCACTGACCTTAACGACCCAGATATTTATGCTTAAATCTTTTTTATGCCAAAAAATTAATAATATTACAGAAATAAATATGTTTTCAGCTAAAATACCCACAAGACCCTGAAATTTATTCTATTAACACATATATCATTATAAAAATTCTGCTAAAGCAATACGCCAGCCTGGAATCAACTGACACCCGTATCCCACCACAACCACCGCAAAAATATTCATTCATTAATAATAAAATTAGATTGTATTTCCTCTGTGGAAACGATAATATTTTTATTACTTTCAATCTTTCCTCTAAAGAAAATATGGATACATTACAAAGCCTGCGTGTTTTCCGCTATGTGGTTGAACTAGGGAGTTTTACCAAAGCCGCCGAATATCTGGATATTTCCACCGCCATGGCCAGTAAACACATCCATCATCTTGAAAACATCATACAGGCCAAAGTACTGAACCGCACTAGCCGACACATCAGTCTGACGGAAACCGGTAAAACCTATTATCAACATTGCGTTGAGGCACTCAATACCCTCAATGAAGCCAACCATATTGCCCAGACAGGCAACCTTAAACCCCAAGGTCTGCTCAAAGTAACCATGCCCGCCTGGTGTGCCACACCTTATCTGGCTCAATTACTCAGCACCTATCAGCAGCAATACCCGGAAGTCACCCTGTCTTTACATCTGGATAGCCGTCATACAGATCTGGTGGCCGAAGGCATGGACATGGCCTTACGGGTCACCAATCACCCCGAACCCCATCTCATTGTCCGGCCTTTAACCACCATTGGTTTTGTATGGGTCGCCAGCCCCCGCTATCTGCAAACCCACGGCATACCCGAAAATCATGAAGAATTAAATCATCATTATGGCTTATTGCCTTCCTACGCTCCCATGAGTCTGCCTTTCAAACCAGCAGTTTACAGCAATAATGCCCTAATGCTACATCAACTGGCACTCAATCATACCGGCGTAGCCTATCTGCCTTCATGGCTGATCAAAGAAGACATCAAAGAGCACCGATTACAAGTCATCAATGACAATATTGATAACCATACCTTATATGCCGCCTACATGAATCGTGAATTTCTCAGTGCCAAAGTACGCAGCCTGATTGATTTTCTGGCCGATAGCTTCAAAGCTTCCCCTGCCTAATGCCCTATGACACAACATATCCTGTATCTAAAACCATCTTTACCCAAGGCACCCCTCCATGATTACCGAAAACCAGGCCGTCGACTTTTTAAAACAAATATTTGCAAAAACCATTGATGCCGCCAGTCCCAAAGATAAACTCACCCCGTTTATTCCTGCACAAAAGCCACAAGGCAGAACCATCATTCTTGGCGCCGGCAAAGCCGCAGCCGCCATGGTGGCAGAATGGGAACGCATCTGGCCGCAAGATTATCCTCCATTGGAAGGCATTGCCGTTACCCGTTATGGCCACAGTTTACCCACCCGATATATTTCCATACTGGAGGCCAGTCACCCCGTACCCGATACTGCCGGCCAGGAAGCCGCAAAACGATTATTACGCACTGTTGACGCACTTACTCCTCAGGATCAGGTATTTTTTCTGCTGTCTGGGGGCGCCTCAGCCTTAATGACCTTACCAGCCACCGGCATTACTCTGGCAGACAAACAAACCCTCAACCAGCAACTTTTACATAGCGGCGCTCCCATAGAAGCCATCAACGCCGTGCGTAAACATCTTTCCGCCATCAAAGGTGGCCAGCTGGCACTGGCAGCAGCGCCGGCACACATCACCACTCTGGCCATTTCAGACGTAGTTGGCGATGATATCAGCAGCATCGGCTCAGGAGCTGCTGTTGCAGACCCTACAACCCTCGAAGAAGTTAAACACATCATTCAACAGTTTAAACTCAGGTTGCCGCCCAGCATTCAACATTATTTACAGCATCAGGCCAAAGAAACCCCCAAACAACTATCTAACAGCCATGCCCAAATCATCATCACACCTGATCAGGTACTCAATAGCGTCAAACAATGGGCAAAAACTCAAGGCGTAGCCGTATGGTATCTGGGTGACCGTATCCATGGCGAAGCCAGCGAAGTCGCCAAAGTCATGGCAGCCATTGCCCTGCATCAACAACAATCGCTTAACCAGACACCCCTATTGATCTTAAGCGGAGGCGAAACCACCGTAACACTCCGGCACAGCCAAGGCCGCGGTGGCCGTAACAGCGAATTTCTGCTTGCATTGGCAATTGCGCTGCAAGGCGCCAGTCAGGTTTATGCTCTGGCTGCCGATACAGATGGCATTGATGGCAGCGAAGACAATGCCGGCGCCTGGCTGACACCAGAAACCCTCCGCGAAGCCCAAGCAGCAGGCATCAACCCCCAGACAACGCTAGAACAGCATCAAGCCTATGATTTCTTTGCAGCCACTCAGCAACTACTGATAACAGGTCCAACCCGAACCAACATCAATGATTTGCGGGCTTTACTGGTTTTTCCCAAAAAACTCTCAGCAGCATAAGATTAATGTCAGTAAAGCATTTATGCAAAAGACCCAGACTAAAATCAAGCCACAGAAAGACCCGTTGACAGAAGAGATCAATAACGAAACTCAAACGATTAAACCCAGTGAATACTGGAATCATTGGCTACTGTACAGCCTTTGCTTAGCTAATCAGCCATAGCGAATAAGATGAGTAATTATTTCAAACAGTAAATCAATAAAAATCAGCTATCTGGCTCAGGTGATCAGCCTGATATCAGAAAAAACGTATCTATCCGTTGATACCAGCGAAAGTAGCAGCAGGTGAAACTACAATCACAGAAAAATAACTTATTTGGAAGGGAAAGTTTTTAACTGCTTTTCTCCGGTAGCCCATCCACCAGCACACAGAAACGGCTTTTACCTTCATCATTGATGTTTTCACTGTTCGGTAGAATCATGCCGCTTTAGCCGGCCTATGCCATTAGGAGCACTACAAACAGCTGACCATTTGGTTGCTAATACCTGTTATTATTTATTTAAGATAGCAGCGATTATATTGGATTTTTTAGTACCCATTCTGTATAAACTGAAAACACGCTATGATCGGTTATTCAAACACGGCAAAATACAATTACCTTGACAGTAATGATTAAGATTGAAACAGGCTTCTGTTTGGAATTGGCCGTCTGGTGCGGCCTTTTTCTGTGTATGGTTCGCCCACTGTCTGCCGATTATCACCTTCAGTAATACAGGTGCCCAGACAAATCCGCATTACTCTCAACCCGGCTGTTATGATGGCCTGAGTATTTATGCCAAATAAATTGATAAAACCAATGTTATTTATGTCTTCTGCTTAACGCGTGCTAAAAATTACAGGATTAATTTTTCTAAATGAGCTGATTAAATGAAGAAGCTATCTTGAAAACGTAGCAATAATTAATCTATTTTTTAGTCTGAAAAATCTTTTTATTTGATCTCTATAGCTGTCCTGCTCTAGGTTTGAGTAAGTTTCTAAATCCTGTGTTATAAAAATAATAGGATATATGATTTGACTATATGCATATGTTAGTAAATTGTTGATTTAAATTATTTTAATGTAGCTAAAGTTTCAATCTGATCAAGTCGTGTAATTATAAGTAAATGAAAAGATTGAACTATTGAACATCATGGCTCAATAGCAATAGTATAACCATAAATATCAATACAAATGCTAATTTGGTTGGATAATTTGTATTTATGTTTGCTTATCTCTGGTAACAGAGTAACTGACAATATTAATGAATGGAGGTTATTATGACTGACAATGGTACAGTAGATAAAGTAACTGGTAACGTTAAAAATGAAGTAGGTAAAATTACCGGTGATACTAAAACTCAGGCCGAAGGCGTATTGGACAAGGCTGTTGGTGGCGCGAAGACCATAGCACATGAAACCTCTGATGCGATCAAAGACGCAGTGGATACAGTTAAAAATAAATTGAAAGACTGATCAGACGTTTGGTCTGAATTTTTACCGGACTGAATTTTTCAATATTATCAGCCTGATTTATGTTAGCGGGTTCTGGTTTAAAACCAGAACCCGTTTTAGTTTTTAAACTGAGCGTTTATCGAGAGTTACTTCGTTTTTTCTTATGTTTGGCCTGAGGTTTTGTCGTATTTTTAGGTGTTTTAGTACCTGTATTTGATTTGGCAGCAGATCGGGAGTTGCTGATGGTTGCTTTTCTGGTTTTAGTCTTACGCTTTTTAGGCTGGGATTCATCCTTAATCAGTGTCAGATCAATTTTACTGGTATCCAGATCAGCGCGAACAACTTTCACCCTGACTTTGTCACCCAGACTGAATCGAACGCCGCTACGTTCACCCACTATGGTCATCAGCTCAGGTCGATAATCAAAGTAATCTTCCCCTAAATCACTGATGTGAATCAGGCCATCAATATAGATGTTGTCCAGTGTCACAAACACGCCGAAACTGGCCACTCCTGAAATGGTACCCTCAAATTCTTCCCCCACTTTATCAACCATATAATAGGTTTTCAGCCAGTTTTCCACATCACGGCTGGCGTCATCGGCGCGTCTTTCTGCCATGGAACAATGAATACCCAGTTCAACCCATGATTTGGGCTGGTATTGTTGTTTATTCAGAATGGCTTTAATGGAACGATGAACCACCAGATCAGGATAGCGGCGGATTGGTGAAGTAAAGTGTGTGTAGGAAGGATAGGCAAGGCCGAAATGGCCAAGGTTTTTAGGTTCATAAACCGCTTGCTGCATTGAACGCAACAGCATCACCAGAATCATGTCTTTATCTGTACGGTCTTGAATCAGACCGGCCAGTTCGGCATAATTCTGTGGTGTGGGATTATCTCCACCTTGTAACTGTAAACCGAGTAAATTCAATTGCTCACGTAGTGTGGTCAGGCGTTCAGTTGTGGGGCCGGTATGGTTACGGAATAAAGCAGTATGTTTGTGTTTTAATAAAAATTCAGCGGCACACACATTGGTGACCAGCATACACTCTTCAATCAGTTTGTGGGCATCGTTACGGACAACCGGCACAATACGCTTGATCTTGCCATGATTGTCAAACAACATTTGCGTTTCAGTGCTTTCGAATTCCATCGCGCCGCGTTGGTGGCGTTTTTTCTGCAATATCTGATACAGCTTGTATAGCGTCATCACCTGTTTTTGAATGGTATCCTCCGTTTTCTGCTGGCTGATCCAATCCCAGGCCTGATTGTAGGTTAAGCGGGCGTGTGACTGCATCACGGCCGGATAAAACTGATAAGACTTAACATTGCCCGCATAAGTAATGATCATATCGCATACCATGCATAAACGATCTACCTGCGGATTTAATGAGCAAATACCATTGGATAATTTTTCCGGCAGCATCGGGATAACTCGACGGGGGAAATAAACACTGGTGGCACGTTCCTCAGCGTCCTGATCAATGGGGCTATCAGGATGAACATAATGACTGACATCAGCAATGGCAACCACCAGACGGTAATTTCTGCCAATTTTTTCAGCATAGACCGCGTCGTCAAAATCACGCGCAGTCTCGCCATCAATGGTGATCAGAGGCAAAGCGCGTAAATCAATGCGGTGTTGTGTCTCTGAAGGCAATACATGATCAGGAATATGTTTGGCTTCTTCAAGACAGGCCTGACTGAACTGGTGAGGAAGATGATATTTGCGTACAGCAATCTCAATTTCCATGCCGCTGTCTGCATAGTCTCCCAGAATCTCGGTAACCCGTGCCACGGCAGCACGATGACTGTCTGGATAAGATTCGATTGTGGCTACCAGAACCTGGCCAGGTTTGGCTTTACCGATAGAATCAGGCTGTAAAATGATATTCGCCCCTAAACGCTTGTCTTCCGGCACCAGCATGGCCACACCGTGTTCTATCGTCAAACGGCCGACCACATCTTTATTGGCGCGCTCCATGATGTCTATGACTTGTCCTTCACGCCGACCGCGGCGATCGGTAGTACCTGTCGGACGAATCATAACAATGTCGCCGTTCATTAATCCGCGTAGCTGACGCGCATAAAGGACAAAATCACCGGCGCCGTCGGGATTAATCGGAATGGCAAAGCCAAAATCATCTTTGTGGATTTCAACACGGCATTTTACCAATGCCAGTTTGTCTGCGGCACATATGGCGCCACGCCGATTGATGAGTATTTGCCCGTCACGCGCCATGGCCTGAATACGGCGTTCAAAAAAAGCCATTTCATCGCTCTGAATCGATAATTTTTTGGCCAGATCAGAAATGGTGATGGGGACGCCGTGTTTATCAAGTACGGTAATTATCCATTCACGGCTGGGTAAGGGATTCTGATATCGTTGTAATTCACGATTAAGATGAGGATCTTGGTCACGTAAACTTAATTTTTTTTTCATGAGGTATTGACAATCTCTAAAGAAAATATATAATGCACATCTTCGGTTCAGGTGGTACTTTAACCGAAACCGCAGCAAGATGCAAAAAGCCCAGGTGGCGGAATTGGTAGACGCGCTAGGTTCAGGTCCTAGTGCCCGTTTAGGGTGTGGAAGTTCGAGTCTTCTCCTGGGCACCAAAATTCCGATAAAGGCACTCATTACGATGAGTGCCTTTTCTTATTTTTGGTCTTCATCAAATGAAGGGCACCATTTGAAGAATGATCTATTTAATTTATTTTCATTATGAGTTTTGCTCTGATGGTTGATTATTAAGTAATGAGCAAAGAGATAGAAAAAATTTTAAATGAAGTAATATTGATTAAGTTGACCAAAGCGGTCTGTATAATAATCCTGAGCAAGGCTGACAGGTCATTTACGCTGATTTTCAGACTAATACACGGTATAGAAAATAAACGGTTAATCAACCTTTGTTTTGTGGTGCATATCCCTTTTCAAATCAAACAACGGTATTTGCACAACTGATACAGCTTCAATCCAGATAAATTTGAATCTGTATAACAAGAATACCTTAAACCAGTTGATTGCATCGGCAGAATGAGTGATACCTTTATTTTTAAAAATTACCTCAATCCCAGCTATGATTGCCTCAGGTACAGATCAAACATTTAAAATCAATAATCACTGCTCATAGAAATAAAATTACTGCATTGATAACCATATCCATCTATCACCGCTTACATCTCACCTCAGCGCAGATTTATATTTTTCTCTATACTGTTATCAAACTCTTTTTACTAACAATGAGCGATTGGTTAAAATCTCTGCTTTTTCACACAGAAGCCTGTTTATCCCATAACCAGATATTTACTGAAAACAGACATCTAAGTATCATTCACATACAATTACCGGCCATATATCAAAAGCATTTGAAAGATAAACCCAGGTGAACACAGTCAACCAACCAAATCGTATGAATCCATTGCCTGAAACCAAGCCCAGCAGAACGCTGTCTGTTGCCCCCATGCTGGACTGGACTGATAAACACTACCGCTTTATGGCGCGCCTGATTACGCATCATGCCTGGTTATACACTGAAATGATTCACGCCAATGCCATTGTATATGGTAAGACCAATGATTTATTGCAGTTTCATCCTCAGGAACAACCAATAGCACTACAACTGGGTGGTAGTGAACCAGAGTTACTGGCCAAAGCAGCACAAATGGCAGCATCTTACGGTTATAATGAAATTAATCTGAATTGTGGTTGTCCCAGCCCACGGGTACAAAAAGGCGCTTTTGGTGCCTGTCTGATGCAAGAAATACAAAAGGTGACCGATTGCCTCAATGCCATGCAAGACAGTGTTTCTATACCGGTCACCATCAAACATCGGATCGGACTGGATAAGGCGACCGATTATCAGCCTTTAGCCGATTTTGTGGGTACTTTACGCCATAACACCGCTTGTCGGGTTTTTATTGTGCATGCGCGCAATGCCTGGCTTCAGGGCTTGTCTCCTAAAGATAACCGCACTATTCCACCCTTGCGTTATGACTATGTTTACCGACTCAAGCAAGAATTTCCCGATCTGGAAATCATCATCAATGGCGGTATCCGCACCAATGACGACATTGCCCAACACCTGCAACATGTAGACGGTGTCATGGTCGGCCGCGAAGCTTACCACAATCCCATGATCATGCAGGCGTGGGATAAACGGTTTTATGCAGATCACCACGCTTTAATGACTTACCCCGAGCTGGTCACGGCATTGATGGACTATGCCCGGCATGAATTAAAACAGCCTCAGGTTAAACTACAGCAGCTCACCCGCCACTATCTGGGCTTACTGCATGGCTATCCGGGTGCCCGCCAATGGCGCCAGCTATTGTCTGACGCCGCTTTATTGAAAAGCAATCAGGCCGAACTTATCTGGACTGCCTGGCAGGCAGCATTGTCCACCACCACGGCCACCATATCCTGACACAACCAGATTAGGCTACAATAAGCCCTGTTTAATCATGGATGATCAACTCTATGCAGCAATATCTTGATTTAATGTCTCATGTACTCGAAAACGGTGTTAATAAACATGACCGTACCGGCACGGGCACCCGTTCGGTATTCGGCTATCAAATGCGGTTTGATCTTAATCAGGGATTTCCGGCACTGACCACAAAAAAATTACATCTGCGCTCCATCATTCATGAATTATTATGGTTTTTGCGCGGAGATACCAATATTCAGTATTTGCATGACCACAATGTGACCATATGGGACGAATGGGCAGACGAAAAAGGTAATCTCGGGCCGGTATACGGCTATCAGTGGCGCAGCTGGCCTGCACCCGATGGCCGCCATATTGATCAGATCAGTCAGGTGGTCGAAGAGATCAAACACAATCCGGACAGCCGTCGCCTGATTGTATCCGCCTGGAATCCGGCTTTGGTTGATGAAATGGCACTGCCGCCCTGTCATGCTTTATTCCAGTTTTATGTCGCCGATGGCCGGCTATCCTGTCAGCTATACCAACGCAGTGCTGATATTTTTCTGGGTGTTCCGTTCAATATTGCCAGCTATGCATTACTGACCCTGATGATTGCACAGGTAACCGGTTTGCAGGCAGGTGAATTTATCCATACTTTGGGTGATGCTCATTTATACCTGAATCACATTGAACAGGCAAAATTACAACTGACACGCCAACCCAAACCATTGCCCACCATGACACTCAATCCGGATATTCATGATCTGTTTGATTTTCATTTTGAAGATTTTAATCTGAGTGAATACCATCCGGATCCTTCAATCAAAGCAGCCATAGCGGTATAAATATGCCTCAGAAAATCACCCTGATCGCCGCATTGTCCCAAAATCATTGTATCGGCCAGGCCAATACCATGCCCTGGCATATTCCTGAAGACTTTGCCTTTTTTAAACAATATACACTGAATAAGCCGGTGATCATGGGCAGGAAAACCTGGGAATCATTGCCGATTAAGCCACTGCCACAGCGTAGAAACATTGTAATCAGTCGCCACAATCAAAAATCGGTTGATCAAGCAGAATGTGCCGATACTCTTCACATGGCTTTGGCCATGTGTACCGGTGATGAAGAAATCATCATTATGGGTGGTGGCCAGATTTATACTCAAGCCTTACCCTTAGCCACCGATTTACGTTTGACTGAAGTACAATTATGCATTCATGGCGATACTTTTTTCCCTGCCTGGTCAACGGATGAATGGCTAGAGACAGAACGAACGCATCATGTCAGTAAAAAAAATGATATTGCTTTTGATTTTGTGCACTGGCAACGACAATATCGCAAACCAACGACAGTCACCGTGCGCTAAAAACCTAAGCTGGCAAAAATAATGCCCGTTCGCTTTAATTGTTTATTGCTGAGCATTCTTATGGCATGATTATTCATCATCAATAAAAGTGATATCGCCCTGACTTTGACAGTTGCCGGACATTCGCCCACAATAGAGTTTATGCTTCTCTAAACAGAAAGGACACGCATCATGAGTACCGTTACTTTTCAAGGCAAACCAGTACATGTAGCGGGTGTTTTTCCGACCAAAGGACAAACTGCACCTGCATTCACACTCACCAAAACAGATCTGAGTGACGTTATCCTGGCGCATTATCAAGGTAAACGCAAAATTCTGAATATTTTCCCCAGTGTGGATACCAGCGTGTGCGCAGCCTCTGTACATCATTTTAACCGCGATGCGGCCAATCTGGATAATACGGTTGTATTGTGCATCTCTGCTGATTTACCTTTTGCCCAGGCGCGTTTCTGTGGTGCCGAAGGCCTTGATCGGGTGGAAACATTATCCACTTTCCGTCATCCGGAATTTCAGGATCATTACGGCGTTCGCTTAACCGATGGCCCATTGGCCGGATTATGTGCGCGTGCCGTAGTGGTTCTGGATGAACAAAACCAGGTGATTCACAGTCAGCTGGTTGAAGAGATTGCCCAGGAACCGGATTATCAGGCAGCCTTAGCCGTTTTATAATTTAAATCATGAAAATAAGGATATTCAGATCATATTGAATATCCTTGTTTTTGTTTATCCGTACGGCTAAACACATCCTTCATTCAGTTATTACATGTATCATGAATATGAACCCATCAGAAAAATCATTCCAGCGCCCTAATCTGACGCCGCCAGATAACCAGAAAAAAGTCTTATTACACTCTTGCTGCGCCCCTTGTGCAGGAGAAATCATGGAGGCCATGCTGGCGTCTGGCATAGACTACACTATTTATTTCTATAATCCGAATATTCACCCCAAAAAAGAATATGAAATCCGCAAAGATGAAAATAAAGCCTTTGCCGAAAAACACCATATTCCTTTTATTGACGCTGATTATGATATGGATGACTGGTTTAGCCGTGCCAAAGGAATGGAGCACGAGCCTGAACGCGGTATCCGTTGTACCATGTGTTTTGATATGCGCTTTGAGCGCACGGCTTTATATGCTTATGAACACCATTTTCCGGTTATCACCAGTTCATTGGGTATTTCACGCTGGAAAAACCTGCAACAGATCAATGAATGTGGCGTTCGCGCAGCAGAAAAATATCCCGGTGTTACCTATTGGGAATATAACTGGCGCAAAGGCGGTGGCAGTCAGCGCATGATTGAGATCAGCAAACGGGAACAATTCTATCAGCAGGAATATTGTGGCTGTATTTATTCTCTGCGCGACACCAATGCATGGCGCCGGCAGCATGGACGCGAATCCATTAAATTAGGTACTAAATTTTATGGCGTTGATGTAGAGAATGACCCACCGGCACCTAAACCCCGCCTTAACCGTCAATCATGATGAAAATACATCTGTCGATATCTATGCACAGCTCAATATTTGCTTAATGTCAGATATCATCAGATCAGTTGTATTCATTTAGAATTTCATTGGTATGGCTTATTTTACTGATATTAATCTAATCAGACATAAAAGGTGCTGACAATAAAACCATGCATAATAGAATAGTTATCCTTGAATCATTCAATTTATTATTATTTTATTACATTTGAATATTTACACTGAAGGAATATTGATGAATCAATGGATTGCGCTGGCTATTGCTATTTTAATGGAAGTATTTGCCACTTCAATGCTTAAACTCAGTAATGGGTTTAGCCGATTTTTACCCGGTTTAATGGCCATTATCGGCTATATCATATCTTTTTATTGTCTGGCGCAAACACTGCGCACCATACCGGTGGGTATTGCCTATGCCATCTGGTCTGGTGTAGGCATTGTCTGCATTTCTGTGATTGCATGGCTTAAATTTAATCAGAAACTGGATTTGGCAGCCATGATCGGTATTACCTTCATTATTATAGGTGTACTGATTATTAATCTATGCTCAAAATCAGTCACCCATTAAACAAAAACCCATGCCGACAGGGCATGGGTTGAGTTATTAACACATTATCACTTATTCAGTTGCTCCAGCAGGGCGTTGCTCGTGCTGCAAACTAACGGCACGCGCCGGAACAATCGTAGAAATAGCATGTTTATAAACCATTTGTGTCACTGAGGTATTGCGTAACAATACCACATACTGGTCAAAAGATTCTACCTGACCTTGCAGTTTAATACCATTGACCAAATAAATAGACACTGGCACATGCTCTTTGCGCAGTGCATTCAAAAAAGGATCTTGTAACATTTGTCCTTTGGCAGTCATTTGCATACTCCGTTTTTCTGATTGTGTTATCGCTGAACCACATAAATACATGGTTCCTGGGAAAGCCCTATAATGCTAACACATTAATGGGCATTTGTTTTCTTTGTACTAATTTTATTTTTACGCTTTACCTGCTTTTTCGCTTCTTTATGTGCTTCACGCTTGGCAATACGATTACTCATGGCAACCCGTCGCAGCGGTTTTTTGGGTCTGGCTTCTTTTTCTTCATAAGGATTGGTGCTCACATTGTATTGAATACGTAGCGGAGTACCTTGCAAATGAAATGCTTTACGAAATGTCTGCGTCAGATAGCGGGTATAAGAATCACTGATGTGCTGCAATGCATTACCATGAATTACAATAATCGGCGGATTAACACCACCCTGATGGGCATAGCGCAATTTAGGGCGGGTCAGGCCGGCACGAGGCGGTTGCTGTCTTTCAATGGCTGTTTGTAAAACACGGGTGATTTTCGGTGTGGACATTTTAATCATGGCCGCATCATAAGCACTCTGGATAGACTCAAATAAAGGTTCAATCCCCTTTTCTTTCAAAGCGGAAATATAATGAAATTTAGCAAAATCCAGAAAATACAGTTTACGTTGAATATCGCGTTTTACCTGTGCTTTACGTTCTTCACTCAAACCATCCCATTTATTCACCGCCACCACTAACGCCCGGCCGGCCTCCAGTGCAAAACCAGCAATGGTTGCGTCCTGATCAGCAATATCCTGGCGGGCGTCCAGCACCAACACTGCTACATTGGCCGCCTCAATCGCCTGCATCGCTTTAATGACGGAAAATTTCTCAACGGCTTCGTCTACTTTTCCCCGGCGGCGCACACCGGCTGTATCAATGATGGTAAACGGTTTATCATGACGCTTAAAATCAATATGGATAGAATCGCGCGTGGTGCCTGCCATATCAAAAGTAATCACCCGCTCTTCACCCAGAATGGTATTTACCAGCGTGGATTTACCAACATTAGGCCGGCCAATAACTGCAAAAACAGGATGTCGGCTTTCTTCTTGTGGCTCTTCAGCTTCAGGAAAATGATCCAGAACCATTTCAATCAGATCATAGACACCATCACCATGCGCGCCGGAAATAACCACCGGTTCACCCAGTCCCAGTTCATAAAACTCTGAAGCCAGTACCGCCCGGTTACTGCCTTCGCCTTTATTCACCGCCACAATGACGGGTCGGGGACTCTGACGTAACCGATTGGCAATGATCTGATCCTGTGGTGTCAGACCATTACGCCCGTCCACCAGAAAAACAACCGCATCCGCTTCATCTATGGCCTGCAATGTATGCTTGGCCATTTCATACAGAATGCCGCTATCAACCACAGGTTCAAATCCACCGGTGTCAACCACTAAATAAGGTTTGCTACCGATCACACCATGTCCATAATGACGATCTCGTGTTAACCCGGGTAAGTCAGCCACCAAGGCATCTTTAGTGCGTGTAAGCCGGTTAAATAAGGTAGACTTCCCAACATTAGGACGGCCCACTAAAGCAATGGTTGGTTTCATAAATTCTCTTTCAGGCAGATAATACTACCCTTAAATACCTGATTTATATGCATGGATTTATTTTTCATGCATTATTCAATATAAAAGTTCAGCTTAATGAATCCAGTTTCAACTGAATCAGTTGTCGCTGTGGATCATTTTCGGAAGATAAATCCACGGCCTGCTTATAAGCAGCTACAGCTTCTTTTGGTTTTTGCTGTGCCCATAAAACATCACCTTTGGTATCCAGCAAAATCGGCTGGAACTGACGCGCCACTTTGACATTCAATGCGGCCAGAGCTTCCGGATATTTTTTCTGTTGTAAATAAATCACAGCCAATCGTTGTGCAGTTACGGTCTGGATCAGATCACCCTTCTGTCTTTTCTGTACCCAGCGCAGATGCCCGATGGCTTCATCATATCGCCCCTGATCAAAAGCCGTTCCAGCCATCATCAGTGTTGCCTGAGCGGCACTGATGGTATCAGAATACTGTTCCTGCAGATTCTGCAAGGTTTTTTTGGCCTGTACATCCTTATGCTCCGTGGCTTCAGCCACAAAAGTTTCCAGAACAATCGCGGCTTTAGCGTTATTACTTTGCAGATGATTCTGGTACAGCACCCAGCCCAGATAGGCACAGGCCAATATCACCAATATCCCAAACAACCATTTGCCCCATCGCTGCCAGAAATATTTAAAATTGGCAATTTCCTGCTCGTCTTGTAAATGTACTGCCATTATGTATTCTTCCATTGTTGAATTAATGCCACTGCTGATTCAGGCGCAACTGTCTGCTGCTGATGAGTGTCCATATTTTTTAAAGTGATGGTACCGGAATTGACTTCATCTTGCGCCACAATCAAGGCAAAGCGTGCACCACTGGCATCGGCCTTTTTCATCTGCGCCTTCAAACTTTGCTCACCGCAATGCACATATACCGCTAATCCTGCGGCACGCAAAAGACTGGCCGCCTGCATCAGCGGCAATACGCTACCCTCCCCTTGATGTAAAGCATAAATTTCCGGCGGGTTTTGTATTGCCAGCTGACCATATTCCTGAACCAGTAATAATAACCGTTCAATACCCAGAGCAAAGCCAATGGCAGAGGTGGGTTTGCCCCCCAGTTCCTCAATCAGACCATTATAGCGGCCACCACCGCAAACCGTTGCCTGTGAGCCCAGTTTATCTGTTGTCCATTCAAATACAGTCAGATTATAGTAATCCAGGCCACGCACCAAGCGAGGATTAACCACATACTCAATACCCAGCCCATCTAATAATTGCCTTAAAGCATCAAAATGCGCTAATGAGGCGCTACCAAGATAGTCAATCAGGCGCGGAGCTTCATCAGCTATTTTCTGTAAATCAGGATTTTTGGTGTCCAGTACCCGCAAAGGATTGGTATGCATGCGTCTGCGACTGTCTTCGTCCAACATATCTTCATGTGCTTGTAAATAAGCCACTAAAGCATCGCGATGTGCCTGCCGTTCCTCAGCATTACCCAGACTATTGATTTCCAGTGTCAGATATTGCCGAATACCCAGACGATCCCATAAGTCGGCACTCATGGCAATCAGTTCAGCGTCAATATCCGGTCCTTCAAAACCCAATGCTTCAACACCCACCTGATGAAACTGACGATAACGACCCTTTTGTGGCCGTTCCCGCCGGAACATCGGTCCCATATACCATAATTTCTGAGGACTATTATAAAGCAGATTATGCTCTACCACAGCGCGCAGGCAAGAAGCAGTACCCTCGGGTCGTAAACTGAGGCTTAATTTATCGTTGGAGTCAGAAAAAGTATACATTTCCTTACCAACCACATCTGTCTCTTCACCAATAGACCGAACAAATAACCCCGTCTGTTCAACAATCGGAGTACGAATCTGGCGATAACCAAAACCATGTGCCCATGTTTCTACAATGTCCTCAAATGCCTGCCAGAAATCTACAGTCAGCTTAAATTCTTTTTGTGCCTGCGGCAGCAAATCATTCATGCCTTTAACGGCCTGGATTTTTTGTCCCATTATTTTGCTATGATCTCATCGTTAACGTTTAATGAAATTTCTATTGTCTGAATTTATCCGGCTTATCAACCGGTTTCAGCATGTCCGGATAGGTATCACGATATTGTGTTGACGCTTCTTACCATGCACACCATAATTTTGCTCAATATACTGTTCAACCAGCGCCAGAAATTCCTCGGCGATATGATCACCTTTAAGCGTTAACTGGCGCTCACCGTCAATATACACCGGTGCAACGGGTGTTTCTCCGGTACCTGGCAGCGAAATGCCGATATCGGCCAGCTTACTTTCACCTGGCCCATTGACCACACAACCCATGACAGCCACATTCAATCGTTCCACGCCCGGATATTGGCTACGCCATAACGGCATTTTTTCACGCAGATACGCCTGAATATGGCGAGCCAGTTCCTGAAATACAGTACTGGTGGTACGTCCACAGCCAGGGCAAGCCGTCACCAGCGGTGTAAAAGAGCGCAAACCCATGGTTTGTAATATTTCCTGTGCCACAATCACTTCTTGTGTGCGCGAACTGCCCGGTTCTGGTGTTAGTGATATCCGAATGGTATCGCCAATTCCTTGCTGTAATAAAATAGCCAGAGCTGCCGTTGATGCAACAATGCCTTTACTGCCCATCCCCGCTTCCGTTAAACCCAGATGCAACGGGTACATGCATCGCGCTGCCAAACGGCTATAAACTTCAATTAAGTCCTGCACATTGGAAACTTTGCAGGATAAAATAATTTTGTTTTCAGGTAAGCCAAGATCAATGGCTTTCTGCGCTGATTCCAATGCCGATACAATCAATGCTTCTTTCATGACGGCAGCAACAGATTGCGGTTCTGATGACGATAAATTAGCGTCCATCATGCGCTTGGCCAGAACCTGATCCAATGACCCCCAGTTAACCCCGATCCGGACAGCTTTATCATATTCGGCGGCAGTACGAATCATATAGGCAAACTTTTCGTCACCTTTAACTCCTTTACCCACGTTACCCGGATTAATGCGGTATTTTGCCAGGGCACGGGCACAATCAGGAAATTCCTTTAATAAGCGCTCACCGTTAAAATGAAAATCACCCACCAAAGGCACCTGACAATCCATGTCATTCAGCCGATCGCGAATTTCTTTAACTTTAGAAGCAGCCTCCGGCGTATTCACGGTAATCCGTACCATTTCCGAACCGGCATCGGACAACTCTTTCACCTGCATGGCTGTTGCGACTGCATCAGCCGTATCGGTATTGGTCATGGATTGCACTACTACCGGCGCTTCAGAACCAATACATAAATGATCAACCTTAACCTGGTGCGTCTGACGGCGCATAACCACTTCTGTCATTTCAATGTCCATCTACAGTCAATACAGCCGTTTTTTTATTGCTCTGGGGAATGGCAACATCTTTGCCATTAAATTCTATATGCGCCCCTGGCGTATAACCAATAATAATGCGATAGGGTGCACCTTGTTCAAATTGCTGTTTAAACCCGGCCTCAACCAATTTACTCAATAAAGTCACACCATTTTTATCACTGACCTGTAACCAGGAAGCATGATCCATGGTAATGGTTAACTGATCTTTCGTCTGGATCTGACTATTGACCTTATTCCCTGCTGAAAGAGGCTGAGATGGCATTTCTGCCACAAGAGTTTTGCCTTTATCATCAGCATGAACACCGCTACTGGAAACCGGACTGACAGCAGCAGAGGCAGACTCGCCAACAGCCAGATCACTGGCTGTCATCGGTACAACACGAACATTACTGGCCGCAATAACAGCTGCTGAACTTGCCTGTGCACTTACTTCCTGACTGGCAGTAGCCGCTTGCCTGGCACTTTCAGCGCTGGATTTTCCTTGCCAGGCATAAATCACTCCACCTAATACAGCCACTGCAATAACACCTAATACCCATTTGGGTATGGTTTTACAATGACGATAATTAAACTTTAAGTCTTTATCAGTAGATTTTGTTTGATCAGTGACATAAATTTGCTTTGATTTGTGCACCGGAAATATCTGTTGCAGATATTTCTGTATATCCTCTGCATTCAGTTCAAGTAAACGTGCATAAGTGGTGATAAAACCCTTGATAAATACTTCTTCCGGCAAATTCTGATAACAGCCATTCTCGAGTGCTTCAATCTGACGGGCAGGTAATTTTAACCGTTCCGCTACTTCACCCACAGATAAACCTTTCTGCAAGCGGGTCTGTTTGAGTAAATTTCCCAATGAAAGCGGGGTATTCGGTTCAAGGTCAAGGGTATGGTTCTGATTATTCATACTCTTAGTGTCCTGTTGAAATTTGCTCTAATTCAGCAGAATAAGGATATTTGGTGCGCAATTGCGCTTCATATTCATACGCAGCCTGCGTATTACCCATGCTTCTGGCGATCTTCCAGCCCAGCAACAAATCATCGGCCTGTAAATTATTTACCTGATTCTGGTACTGACGAAATAAGTAATCGGCTTCACTATTTTTACCCGCAGCCAAGGCATTACGTGCCATTTCCTTATGTGCCACAATAAATTGAGGATTGGCCGCCAGTGCACGTTCAAAATAAGTCCGCGCCATCTGATACTGACCCATACGACTGGTACAAATACCTTTATTCAATTGTGCTATTTCAGGGGTGGGATATGTCGGATCAGTCAGTGCCTTATTAAAATAAGCAATGGATTCGGCGGGCTGCTTTTTAATTTCGCACACAAACCAGCCATAGTTATTATTTACTTCGGCACTCTCAGGCGCTAAAGCCAGCGCACGATTAAAGCTGTCTTCTGCTTTACCGACTTCTTTCAGATATTGCCAGATCTGCGCACGCACCAACCATGCATTTACTGATCGGCTGTCAATTTTCAAGGCCTCATCAATGGCATCAACACCCAGCCGGTAATCCCCATTATTCATATAGGTAATTGCCAGTTGGGTTTTAATCTGGGAAAGCTGCTTGGCTTTTTCTGCGGCACTGGGCTTTTTAAAACCAGGTTCATTGCCACCACTACTGACACAGGCTGTAAGTAACAAACCCATCAGTAACATACACGCTATCTGTCTCATGATTCATCCTTATGTAATAATTGCCATTTATGCTGACGTTGCGTTTTATCTTGTACTTTACCGGCCAATTGCCCACAAGCAGCATCAATATCATCGCCACGTGTCTTGCGCACAGTAACTATCATGCCTGCTTCTTGTAATATATCGCGAAACACACGAATCCGCTCATGATCAGAGCGCTCAAAACCTGAATTAGGGAACGGATTAAAGGGAATCAAATTAAATTTACACGGAACATCTTTCACCAATTCAATCAATTCCCGTGCATGCGCGGGCTCATCGTTGACCCGATTCAACATCACATATTCAAAAGTAATAAAATCTCGGGGTGCTTTAACCAGATAGCGCTGGCAAGCAGCCATTAATTCTTTCAGCGGATATTTTTTATTCAGCGGGACAATCTGATCACGTACTTTATCATTGGACGCATGTAATGACACCGCCAGAGCTACCGGCATTACTTCTTTCAAACGATCCATTTGTGGCACCATGCCTGAAGTTGACACGGTAACCCGGCGCCTGGACAAACCATAGCCATGGTCATCCAGCATAATACTTAACGCCGTGACTACATTATCGAAATTCGCCAGCGGTTCGCCCATGCCCATCATAACCACATTTGAAATCACCCGTTCATTCTTAGGCGTTACACCTAATGCTTTATTGGCCCACCATAACTGTCCGATAATTTCTGCCGTACTGAGATTACGGTTAAACCCTTGCCGGCCGGTAGAACAAAATAAACACTCCAGTGCACAACCGATCTGAGATGAAATACACAAGGTTCCGCGGCTGTTTTCAGGAATAAATACGGTTTCTACTCCATTGCCTGTACCCACATCCAGTAGCCATTTATGGGTTCCATCTACTGATTTTTGTTCAGCCATCAAAGCAGGCACACTGATTTGAGCCTCAGCTTGCAATTTAGTCCGCAATGATTTGGCCAGATCAGTCATTTCATCAAAATCACCTGCACCACCTAAATGCATCCAGCGCATTACCTGTTTTGCGCGAAACGGCTTTTCACTCATTTGGGCAAAATAAGCGGTCAGACCGGATAAGTCATAGTTTAATAAATTGGTTTTCATTTCGGTGGTATATGGCTACTGGTTAACGGTTACAAATACTGCTGATATTCTGTTTAACAATCAATTGTTTCTAAAAAATATAAAAGGTTTAATTCATTTCTATTTTCTGCCCAGCAATGCATGAATGATTTTCTTTAATCCATGTTTTCTATCGTCATGTTTTTTCTGCACAATCACATTAAACAACCGGCGATAGTGGTTGGCAGGACAAGTCAGTTTTTCAACACCATGCCACCCATTCCCTGTGTTTTTAAAGAGAAAACTGCTGTTATCACGAATATCAAAACTTTGGATCTGCCCAAAGTCACTGATATCAGGATTGGTTTGTGGTACTTTTTTGTCACCTAACGCCAGAATCGAACCGCCCCATTCCAAGTGCCAGTCATCGCGGGTATTAAAATAAAAAATATGTGTCCCGATTTTATCAGGGCTATCCACATGAGGAGAGACCTCAGAATCCGTTTCACCCACATGCCAGGCATAACGTATTTTATATTCATCGGGTGCGCAACCAAGCAGACGCATTAAAAATAAACGGTAATCCTCAGAAGTAAAAATTTCTTGCATAAAGCGCTGCCATACTGGCGGCAAATTATCCATGGTAGCAACACCTACTGCCGAATCAGCCAGACCATGCCGTTTATTATGATAAATAGACCGTTCATAAGCCATATAATAGCGATTATGTGGCCGCTGACCACTTTTACCACGGATTAAATTAACATGCTTTTCAAATAAATTCAGACTGGGAAAATCTTGATACAGTTCATCAAAAGCTTCTGGTAACAAAATATTTTTAAATAAATGGTGCGGAAAAGGATGGACTGCATTAAATACTTCGGGTGAGTATGACCTTAATACCTCTACATTGAAAAATTCAGACATCACGATTCCTCCATCATCTATTCAACTCAGACTACGATAACCGCAGTCTGAGTGATCAGATACTACCGGATTAACGCGCACATACTTCGATAGAAGCAAAGAAAAACGCGATTTCAGTAGCAGCATTTTCCAAACTATCTGAACCATGTACCGCATTGGCATCAATAGAATCGGCAAAATCGGCACGAATAGTACCCGCAGCCGCTTCTTTCGGATTAGTAGCACCCATTAATTCACGGTTTTTAGCCACTGCATTCTCGCCTTCCAGCACCTGAATCATCACCGGACCACTGGTCATGAAAGACACCAGATCAGCAAAAAAAGGACGTTCTTTATGAACCGCATAGAAACCTTCGGCTTCATTTTTGCTCAACTGTTTCATTTTAGCCGCAACGATTTTCAAACCGTTTTGTTCGAAACGGCTATAAATCTGACCAATAACATTTTTAGCAACAGCATCAGGTTTAATAATAGACAAAGTGCGTTCAACTGACATGCAATACTCCATAAAAATAATTAATCTTAGATATATCTCTATATCCAAAAATGACTGAGTTGCCTATTTTAACAAATTTCCATGTTGTAGCGGTATTTAATCAGCTTTATCCAATGTAAGATGCGGCAAAGCCAGATATGACTCAGAACACATCTCCGTCAAACGGCTGGCCGTACGGGTAAATTCCTCAGCAAAGTCTCCTTCGGTATAAATTTCATCAATAGCAACTTCGCTACTGGCACATAATTTAACCCGATAATCATAAAGCACATCAATCAGCCAGGTAAGTCTTCTCGCCTCAGATTTTCTATCAGGAGACATTTGAGGAATATCTGATAAAAACACCATCCGAAACTGCTGCGCGATCTGTAAATAGTCATTTTGTGATCTGGGGCCACAACACAAAGTCTCAAAATCAAACCAGATACTGGTCTGACTTTGCCCATGAACAGGCAAAGTACGTCCAAGAATAGTAATCTCTCCCGGCTGCGCCGGCTGCTGGTGGTTAACCTGGGTAAACAAATCTGACAGACTGCTATCACTACTGTGATCGGCAGATACATAAAACACATCAGCCGGTTTCAGACTTCTCAAGCGATAATCCTCTCCACCATCCACATTTAACACCATCAATTCACGCTCTATTAATGCGATGGTAGGTAAAAAACTGGAGCGATTCTGTCCCTGCGGATAAAGCTCAGCAGGAGCATAATTGGAAGTAGCCACAATAACCACACCTTCAGCCAGTAATCCTTCCAATAGCCGACCCAGAATCATGGCGTCAGCAATATCGCTGACATGAAATTCGTCAAAGCACAGTACGCGCACTTCGTTGGCAATATCTTTCGCGACAGTTTTTAAAGGATTGGCCTGACTGCGGTGAGCTTTAAGCCGTTCCTGTATCTCGGCCATAAAAGCATGAAAATGCACCCGCCTTTTACGCTGATACGGCAGACAACCAAAAAAAACATCCATCAGAAAACTTTTACCACGACCCACACCTCCATATAAATACAGGCCTTTAGGTGCTTTTGGGGCGCGTAAACTGCGACCAAGAAACTGGTTGCGTTTCTGTTTAAACGTGATCAGTTCTGACCAGAGATTGTCCAGATGCTGAATGGCCATTAACTGGGCATCATCATGGATAAATCCAGGCTGCTTTTGAGCTGCCTGATACCAGCTTAACGGGCTGTGTTGATTAAAATCAGGGGGAGTGAAAACAGGAAGAGTCATGAGATTTCAACAGGTCGTGATTAAAAATAAATCAGGTGCTATTACCTGATCAATGAAGTAGACCAACCATAACATAAGGACAATAAATCAGACCAGAAAAAAATAAAAAAACGCCGCTTAAAGCGGCGTCAAATAAATACCTAATCCAAATCCAGTTTAGTTATTTTTTACTTGATACTGCCTGATCAACACGTTCACGCAATTCTTTACCAGGCTTAAAGTGAGGTACATACTTCTCAGGTACAGACACTTTTTCACCAGTTTTAGGATTACGACCGATACGTGCTGGTCTGTGGTTCAGATCAAAACTACCGAAACCACGGATTTCAATTCGCTGGCCACGAGCCAAAGAGCGGGTCATGGTGTCAACAATAATTTTGACACTTTGTTCCACATCCTTAGCAACCAATGCAGTATTGTCATTATTGGCAGTATACATCTCTGCCAAACGGATCATTAATTCAGACTTCGTCATAGAAACTTACTCGTTATCGCCAGATAGTTTAGCTTTCAACAGATCACCCAGACTGGTTGTACCAGCCGAAGCGTTGTTGGCCGCCAGAGAACGCAATGCCTCAGTGTTTTCTTTTGCATCTTTGGCCTTGATGGACAAATTGATATTGCGGTTCTTGCGATCTACAGTGGTAATCACAGCTTCCACTTCATCGCCTTCCTTCAGAACATTGCGAATATCTTCCACACGGTCATTAGATACTTCAGAAGCACGCAAATAACCTTCAACATCATCTGCCAAAGTCACCACAGCACCTTTGGCATCCAAAGATTTTACAACACCTTTAACCAGACTGCCTTTATCGCTTACGCTGATGAAGTTGGTAAATGGATCACCCATTAATTGCTTGATACCTAAAGAGATACGCTCTTTATCAACATCAATGGCCAATACCATGGCTTCAACTTCTTCACCTTTCTTGAACTGACGCACAGCTTCTTCGCCACCTTCACTCCAGGAAAGATCAGACAGATGTACCAGACCATCAATACCGCCCGGCAGACCGACAAACACACCAAAATCAGTAATGGATTTAACCACGCCTTTGATTTTATCGCCTTTATCGTAGTTGGCTTCAAATTCCTGCCATGGATTAGGCTGGCATTGCTTCATACCCAATGAAATACGGCGACGATCCTCATCAATTTCCAGGATCATCACTTCAACTTCATCACCCACCTGAACTACTTTGCTTGGGTGTACGTTTTTATTGGTCCAATCCATTTCGGAAACATGTACCAGACCTTCGATGCCCTGTTCGATTTCAACAAATGCACCATAGTCAGTCAGATTGGTTACTTTACCGAATAAGCGGGTACCTTGCGGATAGCGTCGAGCCAAGCCATTCCAAGGATCTTCACCCAATTGTTTCAGACCCAGAGACACACGGCTGCGTTCCTGATCAAATTTCAATACTTTGGCTTCAACTTCCTGACCTACTTCCAACACCTCACTTGGGTGTTTAACACGGCGCCAGGCCAAGTCAGTAATGTGCAACAAGCCATCAATACCACCCAGATCCACAAAAGCACCGTAATCAGTGATATTTTTAACAATACCCTTAACCACAGAACCTTCTTGCAGATTTTCCAATAATGCCTTGCGCTCTTCGCCTAACGTTTCTTCCAAAACGGCACGGCGGGAAACCACAACATTATTGCGGCGTTTATCAAGTTTAATCACTTTGAATTCAATTTCTTTACCTTCAAAGTGTGACGTATCCTTAACAGGACGAACGTCAACCAGAGAACCTGGCAGGAAAGCACGGATACTGTTGATCATCACAGTCAGGCCGCCTTTAACCTTGCCATTGATCACGCCAGAAAGAATCTCACCATTTTCCATGGCTTCTTCCAGCTTGATCCAGTCAGCAGCACGTTTGGCTTTTTCGCGTGACAGTTTGGTTTCACCAAAACCATTTTCTACAGACTCAATGGTTACTGTTACAAAATCACCAACTTTAACTTCAATCTCGCCCGCTGCATTTTTGAATTCGTTCACTTCAATCAGAGATTCAGATTTCAGACCGGCGTTTACAGTAACAAAATTGTTATCAATAGCTACAACTTCGGCAGTAATGACTTCGCCAGGATTCATTTCTTGTAAAGTGAAACTTTCTTCCAGCAATTGGGCAAAATTTTCCATAGTCATAAATACTCTCAAAGTATCACCAAGGAATACGAGGGTTAGTTAATCAAAGTTCACATACCTTGGTTATGCAAACCAATCTAATTATCTGTTTATCAAAAACTATTTGACATATACCATTCAAATGAATTCACGATAACCAATATTCATGCAACCCTATTGTTGCATGAAGCGTGATATTGTACCTGAATTTTATATTTTTTGATACCAATCAAGTACTTTTTGCACACTTTCACTAATAGTCAGATGAGATGTATCCAATATTCTAGCATCATCAACAGGTTGTAGCGGGGCTACTGCACGATTTCTATCGGCCTCATCACGTTTTTCAATATCAGCAAGAATCTGCCCGAATGCCACACTATCAACGGCAATATGTAATTGCATTGCCCGCCGGCGGGCGCGGACTTCACTGCTGGCTGTTAAAAATACTTTCAGCCGAGCTTGGGGAAAAACCACAGATGCCATGTCGCGCCCATCTGCCACCAGCCCGGGAGGAATCAGAAAATCACGCTGACGCTGAAGTAAAGCTGCACGTAACAAAGGGAAACGGGCAATGAGTGAAGCACCCATCCCTATTTCTTCACGGCGAATGGCCTCACTGACATCCTCTCCATTCAACCAGACACGATTTTTTTCAAATGCCACCGGCAGTCTTTGCGCCAAATCAGCCAATGCTTTTTCATTTTGCCAGTCAACGTTGTTCTGGTGTGCACTCAGTGCCATAACACGATAAATGGCACCGGAATCAAGATAATGCCAGCCCAGGGAAGTGGCCACAGCCAATGCGACCGTGCCTTTACCTGATGCACTCGGGCCATCAATAGCAATAACAGGCGGGACTTGAGCGGGGAAATGTAACGACATTATTTTAATCCCAGAATAAAATCACAATGGTATATCGCTGATTTGATCTTTTGCAACGATCTAAAATTTTAAGGAATAAAAGATGCAAAAATAGATCAATGTGAACAATATACTTAATGATTTGTATTATTAAATAAACGCAGAACTAAAATCACCAGAGTATATACCATCAATATAAGAATACAGATTTCTTCACATGGTGATTTTATTCAGATAATTTTTGAAATACAGTTACATTTTTGTTTCTCTGGCCTGAGCCACATCACGCAATTGCAAACACAATGAAACAGAAAACAGAGCCAGCATAAAAGGTACTTCGTACAATTCTTCAAGTAAATCATCATATAACGGATTATACAATACAAATTGCGCAAACCAGCGCTGTCTTTCCACCGCATCAGCCAATAAAAATCCGGCAGCAGCCAATACAAAATCCCAGACCGGAAAAGGTTGTTTAAAACATGATTTAATGCCCTGACGCACTTGCGGCCAGAACAGCATCACAATCAGTCCGCCGATCAATACGCCGCCTATAATATGATACAACACGCGCGGATAGTCAGGAATTAATTGACGTCCCCAATTCTGGTCTCGTCCCAGTAATACCAGCCACCATAATGCAGCCCATAACCAGAAAGCACGTTTGGAGCCCTTCAAATCAGTAGCCAGTGCACATACCAGAGTAAAAATAAAACAGCACAACAAGAATACTGTTTGTCCATACTCTACCCATTCCACCATGCCTGGATCAATGTGCAACGGCTGAGTCAAAGGAATCGCCAAAATCATTGCCAGCCAAACAAAACTGTGTTTATACCAGTGCCAATCTAAATTCATACTAATGCTTTTATTCCAGATAATAGATATCGATTATCGCTCGATAATCGTTAAAGTGAAGCATATTATAATCAGCTTAATACACAACTGTGACACTTCTTTAAAATATCTTACAAAATAGAGAATAGCTATACTAAAGATAGAAGAAAATAATGATTTCAGACTGATTGACTGCTACACTTTATAATAAATGAGAATTGTTTGCCTGAACTTTCTATAATTTTAAACATCATATTATGACCATTCCTTCTTTGTATCTGCCTGCAACCACGATTAAGCCCACACACATTACCTTACCGGGCTCCAAAAGCATCAGTAATCGAATACTGTTACTGGCCGCTTTATCAGACAATCAGACTGAAATTCATTCTTTATTAAATTCAGACGATACTGCCCGTATGCTCGAAGCCTTGAAAACCTTAGGCGTCAATATTCAATCCACGGCGGAAAAACTGCTGATCCATGGTTGTCATGGTCAGTTTCCAAATCATAAAGCAGATTTGTTTCTCGGAAATGCGGGTACCGCTTTTCGGCCTTTAGTAGCCGTTTTATCCGTATTGGGCGGCCACTATCGTTTACATGGTGTTGCGCGTATGCATGAGCGCCCTATCGGCGATCTGGTTGATGCATTAAGACAAATAGGCGCCCATATTGATTATGAACAACAAGCCGGTTTTCCGCCGCTATTGATACATCCGCGTGTCAATCAGGATCAGCATACGATTTCAGTTAAGGGCAATGTATCCAGCCAGTTTCTGACGGCTTTACTCATGGCCTTGCCCCTGACACAGCAAGAACACGTTATTGAAGTAACCGATACCCTGATTTCAAAACCCTATATTGAAATTACATTAAAACTGATGGCTCAATTCGGTATTCAAATACTTCATGAAAATTTCAGCCGCTTTTTTGTGCCTGCCTGTACGTCATATCATTCCTCGGGCAGTATTCATGTTGAGGGGGACGCCTCCAGTGCTTCCTACTTTCTGGCGGCAGGACTGATTACCGGTATACCTGTTCGGGTTTATGGTATTGATCAACACAGCATTCAAGGAGATGTGGCTTTTGCCCGGGAACTGGAAAAAATAGGTGCAAACATAACGTGGGGAAAGCATTTTATCGAAGTTTCCAGACCGGCTAGCCAGCCTATTCTCTCCTTTGATCTGGATGCCAATCACATTCCCGATGCAGCAATGACTTTAGTTATGATCGCTTTGGCCACCAAACAGCGCTGTCGTCTGCGCAATATCGGCAGCTGGCGCGTTAAAGAAACTGATCGGCTGTATGCCATGGCTACGGAATTACGCAAACTGGGGGTAACAGTCACAGAAACCGCTGACAGCCTGAGCATTGAAGCACCTGAAAAATTAAATACCGATGTACACATTCATACTTATGATGATCACCGCATGGCCATGTGTTTTTCATTGGTGAGCTTATTGAATACAGCCGTTTATATTGATGACCCGCAATGTGTGAATAAAACCTTTCCGGATTATTTTCAGGTTTTCGCCAGTCTGAGCAATAATCCGGAGGCCACTTTTGCCACTACTGAACTATAAGGCTGTGGTGTAAGAATATCGGCTTGAATTCGGTGTTTTATTTTCCTCAGACAATCAAGTGCGGTATCATCACGCTATTACACAACCTCTCATGATTATGCTGCAAACTGATCAACTTTCCAGCGCTCAGACTGAGCGCATTATCAGCCCTAAAAATATCTCCAATCAGGAAGAGTTACTGGAGCGTGCCCTGCGTCCGCGCACGTTAACCGATTATATCGGACAGAATAAAGCCAAAGAACAATTATCGATTTTTATTCAGGCAGCAAAAAAGCGCGGTGAGGCATTAGACCATACCCTGCTTTTTGGTCCGCCCGGACTGGGTAAAACAACACTGGCGCATATTATTGCTCATGAGCTTGGGGTGAATTTACGCCAGACTTCAGGCCCGGTATTGGAACGCGCCGGAGATCTGGCGGCATTACTGACTAATCTGGAGCCGCACGACGTATTATTTATCGATGAGATTCATCGATTAAGTCCGGTGGTAGAAGAAATTCTGTATCCGGCGCTGGAAGATTATCAGTTAGACATCATGATTGGTGAAGGACCGGCTGCTCGTTCAGTAAAAATTGATTTACCGCCTTTTACCCTGGTAGGCGCCACTACCCGCGCAGGTATGCTGACCAATCCTCTGCGTGACCGTTTTGGCATCATTTCCCGGCTGGAATTTTATAATAGCGCCGATCTGACCACCATTGTGCATCGATCTGCCCAGTTATTACAGCTTTCCATTGATACCACAGGCGCAGGCGAAATTGCCAAACGCAGTCGCGGCACGCCTCGTATTGCCAACCGGTTGCTACGCCGTGTGCGCGACTATGCCGAAGTAAAACACCAAGGGCAGATTAATGCCGATATAGCCGATGCGGCATTATATTTACTTGATGTTGATGATTGCGGGCTTGATGTCATGGATCGCAAATTTCTTGAGGCGATTCTGTATAAATTCACTGGTGGGCCGGTCGGACTGGATAATATTGCCGCGGCCATCGGTGAATCCACAGACACCATTGAAGATGTTATTGAGCCTTATCTGATTCAGCAAGGTTTTTTACAACGGACACCGCGCGGACGCATGGCAACGGAACGAAGCTATACCCATTTTAACATGCCCGACACCACAGAATAAATTGTATTCTATACTATACATATCATTATCCGGTAGGCAATCTCCCCTGTATTCCTGATCAATAGAAAGTAACCATGTCCTCTCCTATCATTGATGAAAGTATTTTCAAAGCTTACGACATTCGCGGTATTATTGGCACCACACTCTCCAATGATATCGCCGAACTGATTGGCCGCGCCATCGCCACAGAGGCGCTGGCACAGAATATTACTCATATCGCTGTGGGTCGCGATGGACGCCTATCTGGTCCTGAACTGACCGTTAGTCTCATAAAAGGCATCACCGATACCGGCATCAATGTGATGGATATTGGTATGGTAGCCACGCCCATGCTGTATTTTGCTGCAATTCAATACTGCGGCGGCAGTGGTGTGATGATCACCGGCAGTCATAACCCGCCCAATTATAATGGTTTTAAAATGATGCTGGCTGGTACCACATTGGCCGGCGAAGACATTCAGAATTTACGCCGGCGTATTGTGGAGAATCAATTATCGCCTGTCACCAGCACTACCGGCAGCGTGACTCAAAAAGCCATCGCTCCTGAATATATTGACTATATTGCCGCCCACATACAATTACAACGCCCCATGAAAATTGCTATTGATGCCGGTAATGGTGTCAGCGGTGCTTATGCCGCCGATCTTTATCGTGCTCTGGGCTGTGAAGTGCAGGAATTATTTTGTGAGGTCGATGGCCATTTTCCCAACCATCATCCCGATCCGGCCAAACCAGCCAATTTACAAGACTTGATTGCAGCATTGGCCACCGGTGACGCAGAAATAGGTCTGGCTTTTGATGGTGATGGAGATCGATTGGGCGTAGTAACTAAAGAAGGAAATATTATCTATCCGGATCGTCAGCTGATGCTGTTTGCTGCTGATGTTTTAAGCCGGAACCCTCAGGCAAAAGTGATTTTTGATGTTAAATCCAGCCGCTTACTGACGCCGTGGATTACACAGCATGATGGTCAGGCCATCATGAGTAAAACCGGACATAGCTTTATCAAGGCGGCCATGAAACAGCATGATGCATTATTAGCCGGTGAAATGAGCGGGCATTTATTCTTTAAAGAACGTTGGTTTGGTTTTGATGATGGCTTATATGCCGGTGCCAGACTGCTGGAAATTTTATCACGCAGCGCGCAACCCTCAGCCGTATTAAATGCTCTGCCACAAGGCTATTCCACCCCTGAATTGAATATTGATGTTCCGGCCGGTCAGTCTGGCCATCAGATTATTGACGCACTGGCCAAAAATGCCCATTTTGATCAGGAACAGCAACGCATTACCCTTGATGGTCTGCGGGTAGAATTCAGCGATGGTTTCGGCCTGATGCGTGCGTCCAATACCACACCTGTGCTGGTATTGCGTTTTGAAGCCGACAGCCCTGAAGCATTAATACGGATTCAGACCCAGTTCAGACACGTTATTGAACAACATCCGCAATTAAACTGGCCTGATGCCTGATAATCTTAATCTATTCTTATCAACTATATTGCCACAATAAAGCCGGATTAAATTAATCCGGCTTTATTTGTGACCAAATCATCATTTAAAACATGGTACTATTCCAGCATCAACAATCCATGTAATCATTACATATGGCACAAGAAATCGAACGTAAATTTTTGGTCATCAACGATCACTGGCGCACTGAAGCCACAGGGATTTTATATCGGCAGGCTTATTTGAATACCGATAAACAGCGTACTGTACGAATCCGTATCATCGGTGAGCAAGCTTTCATCACCATTAAAGGGATTACCCGGGACATTTGTCGGCTGGAATTTGAATACCCCATTGCCGTGGAAGATGCCCATACCATGATTGACCAGCTGGCACACCGTCCCATCATCGAAAAATACCGCTATCAGATAAAGCAACAAGACCTTATCTGGGAAATAGATGAATTTCTGGGAGAAAATCAAGGCCTGATTATTGCAGAAGTAGAACTGTCACATCCGGATCAGAAATTGGTGTTACCAGAATGGATCGGCGCTGAAGTTTCGCATGATCCGCGTTACTTTAACAATAATCTGGTTACCCATCCCTTTCAAAGCTGGTGATCAATGCCTGCATTGATAAACATGCAACTATTTAGATCTATTCACCCAATAATTGCTCGCGCGTCAGCAAAAAGACAAAACCATCGCCACCACTGGTACTTAGCCATGTAAATGGCAATTCAGGAAAGGCCTGTTCCAATACATCACGATTATGACCAATCTCTACCAAAAGAACACCATCAGGATACAAATATTTTGCCGCCTGCTGAATTATCTGTCGCACAATATCCAGACCGTCAACACCACTACCCAAGGCCAATTCGGGTTCATGCTGATATTCCGCCGGTAACTCAGCCACGGATTCGGCATCAACATAAGGCGGATTGGAAACGATCAAGTGATATTTCTCTTCTATACCCTCAAAAAGATCAGTATGAATTAAATGCACCCGCTCTTGTAAACCATAAGCCTCTACATTAATGGCGGCCACTTCCAAAGCATCCAGACTGATATCTACCGCATCAATGATCGCATCAGGATAATGATGCGCCATCTGAATGGCCAGCGCACCGCTACCGGTACATAAATCCAGTGCCCGCTTGACCAGTTCATCATAAGGTAACCAAGGTTGCAGCGGCGCACCAAGTAATTCATAAATAAAAGAGCGAGGTACAATCACGCGCTCATCAACATAAAATTCAAAATCGCCCTGCCATGCCTGCTGAGTCAGATAAGACACCGGTAGCCGTTCAGTGACACGTCGCTCAATCAGCGTCAGCAATGTTTCTTTTTCCTGTGGCAATAATTTTGCATCCAGAAAAGGCGCCAGCATATCCAAGGGTAAATGCAGCGTATGCAAAATCAGATAAGCCGCTTCATCATAGGCATTGTCATTACCATGACCAAAAAATAATTCAGCCTGATTGAAACGACTGACAGCATAACGCAATACATCCCGCACGGTAGACAACTGATCACCAACACTTATACTAGACACAACATTTCCTTACATATACAGATAATCTCTGCCAATCGCAGACATCGTCTTTTATCATTAGAGACTTCATCTTGTCTATGGCCATTTCTAAAACCTGTCTCTGGACAGAAGCAGGTTTTCAGCAACGGCCAAATGCAAGACATTATTAATTAAATTCAACCATTAAATGCCATTTATGCCCTTTAGCAATTTCTTCAGGGGCACCCTCGGGCAGAAAAACCCCTAGTTTAACTTTCATTCCGGTTTTTGTGTCGGTTAATTGATGCACACCTATCAATTTGGTATATATGCCGTTATCAGCCAGATAGATTTTGCCCACCATGACCCTATCCACATCAGCATCTGGCGTCACCAGATAATCATCTTTTGCTCGGCTTCAGATCGAGACATGAAGGGTGTTTATACATGCCAAAAGTTTCAATAATCACCTGTTGTCCACCAGCACGCGCATCAAAATAATCATGTTCTGAATGAATCAATGGAAGGTAAATACAGATTATTGGTTTGCATCAATTTCTGCTTCAGCATCATAAACTGAACCAAAAAACACCGGTGGTCTCAACCTTAACATAAGCCGCTTGCACATTTTTTTCCGCTTGCTGAAGTTGCGGTAATATGCGTCCACATAGCGTCACTGTTTCTGATTTCCGATGCTGCAATATCTTTTTCTTACCGATATTTTCCTTGGTAATGGCCAACGCCTCTCTGGCCAGAGGTAGTGGCAGAGCAAAAACTATGCCAGATTCCGTATGCGATCATTAAAACTGATCGATACACTTTTTCAGCGAATATTTAAAAAAAACAGGGTATAACGTTGCGACTTTAATTTTGCAATTACCTGCTGACTCACTTTTACACCATCAACCGCGAATTCAATCTTATAGTCACTCATAGCACAACCTTGCGCTATAAAAAATAATAATGGCCGTATCAGTCAGAATAAATAAACCATGATCATTCTGAATGACAGTACCACCATCAGCAGCATATCAAAAAATAGATAAAACCATAATATTCAGAAAACCCTGATAAACCATAACACCAGTGCTGACCGCATAACACCACATTTTATATAATTTTCAGGTATAACCGATACGATACAGTCTCGCATTAGATAAAACTGATCAATTATTGGCCATGCCGATGCCACCCAGAAAACCAACGCCAACCAAACCACACCATACCGTAACCTATAACGGCCAATACGCTACCCAGCACCGGCACTCCCACCAGCAACGGTTTGCCAAAATGAACAATCCAATCCCACCCTATTACCAGAGAATGCATGCCCTGCCCCTGAGGTAATGTTGGCAAAGCAGCGGCAGAAGGAAAGGAAAGAATCACGCTGCCTATTTTATAAGCCAGATAATACAAAGGCAGATAAGTCAGTGGATTAGTATATAGCGTAGTCAGAATAGCCAAAGGTAAATTGGTGCGCAACACATAAGCCACCAATAAAGCACTCAGCATCTGTGTTGGCCCTGGCATCAGCCCGCAAAACAAACCTACAGCCACCGCCGATGCGGCACGTGCCTGATTCAGTTTCCAGAAACACTCATGATTAAACCAAGGGGCAAACGGCTTTAGCCAGCGCGAGGCAAATAATGTCTCTTGCGTTGGCCAGCGCTGCCGCAAGCGGTTAAACCACTGGCGTATCCAAATCATGAATTTAGTTTTCATCTGGCTCAGTCAATGTTTTTGAAGACAGCAGGCTTTATACTTTTTACCACTGCCACAGGGACAAGGGTCATTGCGCCCCGTTTTTTCACCATCACGCCGAATGGTGGTTGGTGTTTTCTTAACAGCCTGCCAATACTGATAAATTTTTAATAACGTATCAGGCAATAGGGTTTGTAATTGCTGCTTTTCCGCAGCAGAAATGGGCATAATGGCCGGCTCGTCTTCAATAGCATCATAGACACCGGCCAAAGCCATGATCGGATAGCACAAATCTTCAAATGCCTCATCTTCACGCGCAAACCAATCCGTATCGGTTCGTTCCAGAGCATACAAATACGCATTACACCAGCTAGACCAGTCGGCCTGATTCTGCTCATCCTGATAGAGCCATAATGCGGGTGGAATCTTAGCCGCCAATTGCGTTGTCAATGCCTGCTGTAATTGTGTCAGCGCATCTAAAAGCTGTGTTCTGGTGTCATCTGTGGCTATACTACCTGCCAGAATCTCCGCCAGCCACTCATCCATCACCACTTCATCAGGCCCGCTGACCAATGCCAGAATCAGTGCCTGAACTTCATCAGCACGCATACACTCCTGCTGTGTACTGATCTGATTTAATAAATCAGCTAAATGTCGCCCTGTTTTCGACTGCCTGATATCCATCTAAAATAACCTTTTATCTCATTAAAATGCCTGTTACTCATCACATTGCGATCAGTGACCTATGTGCAGTGTTGCATCCGCTATGTTTAATTACCGCCGTTTTTTAACCAAAACGTAAACGGCACCATCATTATGTTCATGAGGTTGTGCGTAAGCAATCACTTGCGGATGTGCCATCAACCACCGCCGCACCAGATTTTTTAATACCGGTTCATAATCTTTGGAGCCCAATCCGCTGCCATGAATAATTTCACCCACCACCCCGCGCCGCGATATATACTCAACAAATTCATTCAGCACCTCTTGTGCTTGTTGCTGATTGTAACCGTGCAAATCAACATAGCCGACAATCGGCCAGTATTTTGCCTGCAAGCGTCGAATATCTTCAGTGCCACGGCCATTTTTACTGAACCGCGATGGTGGTTCACCATGCTGATCCTGACCCACATAAAAATAATTTTCTACGGTTAAATCATCCTCATTCTGCACTCGCCGCCGAATATGCCTCATATCACGCGGATGCTGGTATTGGTTACATGGTTTTAACGGCTTAACGTCATGCATCATCTGCGCAAAATCAATGTCCTGCTTTTGTGTTTTCTGTGCCTGTTTCAACTGTTCTTCCTGCTGTAACCGCTGGGCTTTGGCCATTGCACCCAACTGCCGCAACGTCTGATTCAATTTATCATCATTCATGATTCACCCCACCACTTAACCTGTACCTTTATTTTAACAGACCCGATTTATGCCTACCCGTTTCCATTCAATATGGCTGCCATGATTTACTATCCCAATCCCTATCAGTAGCCTCTCAATAAGCATCAGCCAAACCGAAAATTAACCTTGTTTTGATCTGGATTAATAAACCTGAATCATCATCTTGATGCCATACAAAAATTACTTTATGCTGCAACAATGACTGATTCAAAAAGATTTTGGCCATGCTCCGCCCCAGCATTCAGGATACTCACCGTGATCTGTTAATTATTGGTGCCGGCCCGGCAGGATTGGCACTGGCTCGCGCACTGGCACCTACCGGTTTAAGAATTACGCTGATCGAGCAACAACCCTTATCCGTATTACAGTCACCCCCGTTTGATGGCCGCGAAATAGCGCTGACACATCACTCTAAAGATTTAATGCAACAACTGCATATATGGCCGCATCTTGATCCCGGTCAAATTTATCCGCTGCATGACGCCAAAGTAATGAATGGTCATTCCTCCTATCAGCTACACTTTAGGCAGCCACACAGCGCACGGGGAAAACCTATTGACTCATTGGGATTTTTAGTCAGCAATCATCATATCCGGCAAGCCGCCTATCAATCATTGACACCATATAAACACATCGATTTTATTTGCGGCCAGCGGGTCACCCAGGTTCACACTAGCCCCGATCAGGCACACATTGAATTAGACAATGGTCAGCGCTACCACAGCCAACTTTTAATTGCTGCAGACAGCCGTTTTTCCAATACCCGCCGCCAATTAGGCATCGGTGCCCAAATACACGATTTTGGTCGTACCATCTGCGTGTTTCGCATTCGTCATACCTTATCCAATCAACACAGTGCCTATGAATGTTTTCATTACGGCCACACATTGGCTTTATTGCCACTGGAAACCACCATGACCAATTGTGTTGTTACACTGGACAACAGCCACCTTAAAGAATTTCTATCGCGTCCGCCGGAAATTCTGGCCAGAAAGCTCGAACACATGATGAATGGCATGCTTGGACAAATCAACATAATCAGTGATATTCATCATTATCCGCTCACCGGTGTACATGCACATTCATTTTACAGCCAGCGTGCCGCCCTTATCGGTGATGCAGCCGTAGGCATGCATCCCGTAACCGCACACGGCTTCAATCTGGGTCTGGCCGGCGCCGGCATCCTTGCCCGTCTGATCACTCAGGCACACCAGCAAGGAAAATCCATTGCCAGCCCATCACTACTGGCACAATATCAGGCATTACACCTGCCCCATACCCGTTTGCTGTATCACGGCACCAATGCTCTGGTCACTTTATTTACCCAAGAAAGTCCACCCGCACGCATGGCTCGTCATCTGATTCTACGTGCCAGTAATCATCTGGCACCGTTGAAAAAAATCATCACCAAACAATTAACCGGTTAAATAGTCTTAGCCTCAAATAAAACTACCCTCATAAAAAACAAAATATCCGCATATAAGATACCAATAATATTTCTAAAGGATATCCGCTAAATCAGCACTGATGCTTAAACTGCCTTATTTATCTGTAATCCCTAAGCAATCCCTAGGGATTTTCAGACCATCAGCCAAGTAAACATAATTATCCAGCCCGATTCAATGCATAAATATTATTAAAACAAATATAAACCATTTCATTTAATTTTATGCAACAAATCACATCTCATCAATGAGTCAAAAACAACCCTAGCCTCAGCAGTAACATAACCACCAAAAATCGCCTAAGCAACGTTATTCTATACTGGTTATCATGACACTAACCGTATGAAAATGATGATCACATTAGCTGCCAACTTCCGATTAGACAGCAAAAAACCGATCGTATCACGCGATCCAGGTTTAATTTATATACATCATTATCATTTGAACACATATCATCATTACCTATATTGACTGAATATACCAATCATAAAATATTATATGTTTATATTATTGATAAATAATTACATATATAAATTATCAATGTATAGATAATAACAGCTTCATTCACCTAGCCCATACCACACACTTACAGTCAAAAAAATAAGCCCGACCTGAATCATCTATCCAAATACTCATGGGATAAACACAACCCAATCCATTCATATATTTACGAATTACCCGATAAAAGATATACCAGCCACCGGAGCATCACTACCCAGTGATTACATTCATAAACTTAATCATCGCAAACCCGATGCATACCACATCAGCTCTGAAACCAGCTCATAAAACCTGATTTATTGAAATAATCACAACAAACCATGCATCAGATAACCTTGATATCCATCATTCCATATTCTGCCGTAATATCATCACCATCATTGATAATTCATATAATTTCTGTTTCACATCAGCATAACTCATCTGTCTTGTCAGATGACTTTATATAAATATTTAAATTATGAAAAATAACTTATATTTCAATATAATAAGATTAATGTCATTGATAAATGTATAATTTTGTTTACATAAAATAAATTCATACTATAATATTCAAAATATTTACTGATTTATGTTTAATTAGGTTTATGAAATAAGATTTTTGCGGGTTATATTATTTTTATGTAATTGTTTCATTAATTGATATTAATAACCCAATTAATATATATACCTCATAATTTTTACCAATAAACCAAAAACACAACATAAATCAGCATCATCATCCGACTATTTAACCTTTTTGCGTGGTCAAAACGATGAAACAACGCTTCCATATCAAACACAGTACAATCTATGCTGCCATCTTTACAGCATTCTGTCTCAATAGCGCTTATGCTAATAACACCTTTGCCGATGTGCCTTTGCATTTGCAGGGCGAAAGCACCATATCCTCGTCTTACAGCGTAAAACCGAATGTAACGCTATTTATTGATGACTCCGGCAGTATGAATGAGGCAACCACGCCTGAATCTTATAAATGCAAAAGACGTACGCGTGAAAGAAAGTCTGATGGCACATGGGGAAAGTGGTCTGACTGGAGTGAAGATTATGTCGCTAGTTTTGATAAAAAACCTAAAAGTCCGGATTCAAAGTCACCAGAAAGTGAAGATTACAGCAGCTGTGACAAAACCACTAAAATGGATGTGGTTAAGGAAATATTGACTGAACTGGTAAAGAAACACCGCAATAGCTTGTATTTTGGTCTGCAGCCATTTAATAATTATGATAAAGATAACACAAAATATATTATCAGAGATCCTGCGAATTCTAATAATGCTACCAATATTAAAGCCCAATACGATCTGGATCGTTTTTATGATACTTCCGATGATTTTGAGTACAGCCTTTTTTTACAGCAAATCAATGGCAATAAAGAAAAAGTTGGTGATTTATACTTGAAAGGTTTACGTCCCGACGGTAGTACTCTTACCTCCAAACGCTATGCTGCGGTAGCGCGCAATTTCGTGATGAATAAGCTGCGCTATCGCTGCCAGAAATCCTTTATTGTGCTGATGACCGATGGGGTGGAAGAAGCCGGTAACTACGCCTTATCCGACTCTCCCTACTGGGCTTTCTGGGGTGATCGGACAAATGCCTATTATTATGATGGTTATTTTGATGGCTCTCGCCATCTGGCTTCTACATTTGTTGATAATTATGGTGTATGCCAAGATCCATATCGACAACAATACCTTCAAAATTCAAAAGACCCGGGACGTACCAAAAGGCTGGCTTATTATACCCATACAGTAGCCACTAAAAGCTTTGGAGACTCTGCTCCTGTGGTTCCAGTGTACGATAAAGACGGTAAACTCAAAAAATACAAGATCGGATGCACCGCTGGCACAATCTTCTCGGAAAAAGTACCGAAAGAAAAGGAGGTTTGGGCTACGGTGTTGCGATTTGATCCTGATAAAAAGCAGAATCCCATACTATACACTCCTAACGGAAAAGAGATAACGCAAACACCTCTGGAATATCATCCTTATATTTATAAAAGTGATTATCGCAATCCAAATGGCGATGGACTACCAACCTGGCAAGCCAAAAAAGCGATAATACGGCCAAATGATGAAGCCGGCCGGCCATGGAATGACTGGGTTGACCCTAAAGATGTTAATCATACAAAGGGGCGGTTTAAACAGGTTGCTACTACCTATACTGTTGGTGTTGGTTTAGGTAAGCTGGCCGGAACACAACGTGATCAGGTAATGGAAACATTGCGCAATGCCGCCACCGAAGCCAATCCGGATTCCACCCAGACCGATGGTTTTTATAAAGATAATACGGGTAAACCTTATGAGATGGTGATCAGTCCCAAACCAGAAAATTTCTTTAATGCCAATTCCCGTCAGGAAATTATGGACGCGTTTAATAACGTGTTTGATAACATCATTGGTGAAACAAACGAAACCCAAACCCCGATCACCATACATATACCCAATTTTGCTGCCACCACTACACCAGCCGGTAACTTAACCATACGCGCTACTGTAGACACTTCTACCTGGAGCAGTGCACTGCAAATCGAAAAAGATGGTAGCGTGTTAACCCCGGCCTTTAATAATGGCAGCCGCCGCTTTATTTTAAGTGATGGCGTTAAGACCTATAGCTATCCTGATGACCTGGTTTCACTCAATAATAAATCTTTCAATATCCCTGATAATGACGGCAAAAATGAGAATGAATGGAAAGACGGTTTATTGGCTTGGCTGGCACGTGCCAAACCAGATGATCAGATCAAGCAGAAGGATTTTGTTCTGGATTACCGCCAACGCACCACCACACCACAAGGCAATGATGCCCGCGATATGGGCGATATAGAAGACAATCCGATTATCAGTGCAGGTCAGGAAACTAATGGCCTGTCCAGATTTGTCGTAACTTCTACCAATGAAGGCCTGGTGTATGTGTTCAAATCCAGTAATAATAAAAATCATCCTTATACTCTGGCCTTTAACTATATGCCTTTGGGTATCCAACGCAACAGTCTGGACAATAGCGATATCACCAATAAATACTTTAAAGATTTGGTGCATAAAGAATACGGACAAAACTCCAAAGTACCACACCGCTATTTACTCAATGGAGGCATTACTGTACGTGAAACCACAGGCAAACAGCCATTATTCTTTATGGCCTCTGGCATGGGTCAGGCCGGACGCGGTATTTTTGCCCTGATCGTGGGTGGTAAAGATCCGGCCTCTGACAAAAATGTTGGCGCCGATGGTGGCAGTGATGAGGTGACTTTATTCCATACTCCGCAAGGTCCGAATAATAAATTTGGTTACACCGTGGGCACACCGGCCATTGCCCGTGTCCATGTAGATAAATTCGCGGCACCGGACAGCCGCACCAATGAGGTGAAAAAAAATATCCGCCAGACCGTGATTGCCGGCAGCGGCTTTAATTATCCGGGTATGATTGATACAGCCAATCCTACGGCCGATCCTACCGAAACTGCCCTATATGTATATGAGGCTTTAGGCTTGGACATGGGCGCAGAGTATGCACCAGGGGCTCTGAAAACCGGTGATGATCCCGGCACTTTAATCCAGAAAATCACCGTCGAAGGTGGCGTGGGCGGCCTTGCGGCAGCCTCCGCAGTCAGCAGCCATAATAACGATATTGACGATATCGTTTATGCCGGTGATTATGGCGGTAATATGTATCGTTTTGACCTGCGTGCAGATAATCCAGATGCCTGGACGGTACGTAAAATTTTTGCGCCTTCAGCTGGAGATCATAGCCCGATCACCGCTCCACCTGACGTTTATCGGTATAAAGAGGATGAATATATTGTTACCTTTGGTACCGGCAGCGAAATTTACCAGTCGGATCTGGAAAATAAAGACAAGCAATACATGTATGGTATTTATGACAAAATTAATGCTGATGAAAACAAGCAACGGGCATACACACGTGATGACCTATTACCACAGCAGATTGTTCAGCTGGAAAACAACCAGCGTGAAATTTCAGACAACAGATTTAGCTCTGAAAATGGCCGTACCGGCTGGTATATTGAATTGCCGGAGGCGGGTGAACGCGTTACCCTCACACCACAAACAGCAGCTCGCACTTTGGTGTTTGATACCCATTCCTTCAGCTATAAAGCCGATAAAATTAAAGATCCATGTACTGAAACCACGGCTACCTCCAGCAGTAAAATGTTTACCTATACAACACAAGTAAGCGTATTGACTGGCGGTAAACTAAAACGCAATGACTGGCATATGATCTTGGATCCGAGTAACCCATTTCTAACAGCTGTTGGTAGGGAAGGTTATATAACCACAAGATTATTAGGCGATCCTAATAAGCCAAATTTAGGACGAAGCGGTAAGGACTGGGAAATCAGAGATGGTGATGATAGTAGTAAGAAACATCCCAAATCTTGTCTGGATTCACCCGTTACCGTTACTAATAATATTGGAGGAGCAGCTAATGAAACAGCCGGCGGTTTATGCAGTGTACAACTCAGACGACTGTCCTGGCGTGAAGTATTTGACCAATATACCGGTGTTTAGCTATCTATCATCTTAAAATCAAAAGCAGACCATCACGGTCTGCTTTTTTGGTATTATTCCGTGCTAAATTCGTACAACGGTTAATAAGAATTCTATTGTGTTTAACAGTGGTATATACATGATGCATCAATGCTGGCCTGATTATCCATTTCCCAGAATATCAATCACATACCTGAATCCAAAACCAACCCACAGTTTAATCAACCATTGTCAGAAATAGCCGATAAATAAATTACAACATCATCGAAATCACAGCATAAAATCTGATCATCAAAACCTTATAATCATAAATCAGCATAATTTATCTTTCTCAATCAACAGCTGATCACACTAAAATCCAATGATGATGCTCGTTGATATAGTCGAATACGATCTGAACATAAAGGCTTTAACGATTATCATTGGCAATAGAAGAATACAATCACAGCACCCGCTTATAGCCCTATATATTCATTATTTAAGGTTGATATCCAAATATCTACCTTAAGCCATTTTATCTTTATCCAAGCAGCCTAAAGATATCTCACTTATTTTATAGTTGCCGTATACTGCACAACCCATTTACTTAAATAAATGATAATACAAAGTATTTATCCAGACAGACGACAGGCATTGATTCAGACTGATGCGCATAAGCTAAGCATAAATGGTTTAAAGCGAGCCTTAATACCAGCAAAACCTTATTTGAAAACCATTCTTTTTAGCGATAATAATTGGATTTAAATTAACCAGTTATCGTCTACTCTGACAGGTCTTATCCTGTTTTTATAGCGCGGCAAAAGGAAAGCTTGTCCATCATCGGGCTGGTTAAGACATATAATAAATATTCCTTATCTCACAGAGATAGCACGCGTTTTAATCAAGCATCTTAAACCATTCAATAGTTATCTTTGTTGCAGATATTTATATTTTTAACATGAATATATTTAAAAATCTGTAATCTATTGATTGATTTATATTTCACCCCGATTGATCTGATTGAGTAAAGTAATCGGATCTTCAGCCTGAGTTATCGGACGCCCCATCACCAGATAGCTGCTACCTGCGGCTAATGCAGCCTTCGGCGTCATAATCCGCCGCTGATCATCATGATTACTGGCTATATTCAAACGGATACCGGGCGTGACCAGTAAAAAATCCTGTGGCAAGTGTTGGCGCAGCATCACTGCCTCCTGTGCGGAGCAAACCACACCATCCAGACCAGACTGATGAGCCAGACTGGCCAATCTCATCACTTGCTGGGGTACTGAGACACTTGCACCAAAAATATCCGCTAAATCCTGTTCAGTCATGCTGGTCAATACCGTGACCCCGATTAACAGCGGGCGCTGATGAAACTGGCTGATTGCTTCTGCCGCCGCTTCCATCATGCGCTGTCCGCCACTGGCATGCATATCCACCATCCATACGCCCATTTGTGCCGCTACTTTACAGGCACTGGCAACCGTATTGGGAATATCGTGATATTTTAAATCCAGAAACAACCGATAGCCCTGATTGATCAGTTGTTCAGCCAGACGACGACCACTGGCAGTAAAAAGTTCTTTACCGATTTTCAGCTGACATAAGTCCGGATTCAGGCGGCGTACAAATTGAAGCGTGGTTTCTGCATCATCAAAGTCCAGAGCCACAATAACCGGTTTGGTCTGATTAAAGAGAGGCTCTGCATCTAACATTAAAGGATTCATGAAGTTGGTTTTATCTGTTTTATCGGGTTGAATAAAAGATCAATAGTCTGTTGCCTATTGATCTTAGTCTTATTGCTTTATTTTAATACAAACAACACCCATACTCATAGTAATTACGCCGGGTTTCTTGTAATTATCCTGGTTATTCTGAAAAACCAGAATCACGCGTAGTTAGAAACCGCTTGCCCATCTGAATGAACCATCCCAATCCCATAATATATATGAATAGTTTCTCGATGAATATTCTGATATGATAATAAGATATTTAATATTCATTATTTAAATAATTTTACATTTATCGATAAAAATCTTATTTATCCAGCTTTTCATAGCCATCAGCCGTTTTGCTGATCATGCTCTTATAATCATCAATGCATTGAAAAATATGATTTTGTTTAAGTAAATGATTATTGTTTCATGATCGCATCAAAATAAATAACCTGGTTGCATCAGAATATCGCAGATATTTTGATCATTATATTCTCACCGACATAAATACAATAACTAATTGTTATTACTAACTATATCATATAATTAAAATATATTATCTATCAATGGATTATTTTCATATAACTATGTAAATAATTATTTTATAAAATAAATAAATCAGACGTAAATCATTAAATTTCTGGATTAATACAATTTTTGTCTGGATCGCATCACATAGACAAAGAAATTAACCTATTATAAAATTAAATAAAATTTAAACAAATTAAATATCAATAGCAATAATTTTCATTATATGGGTAAAGGTTGTTGTCTGGCAGGTTATTCAGAGAAATAAACATGATAAAAAAATATTGTATTATGTCTTTAATCAGCGTTTTATTTACGGCATGCACGCCGATAGAGCGATTTACACTGACTACCCAGCTCCCTGCCAAATTCAAATTAACCGCACATACCGCCAAATTAAGATTAACCACCAATAGCGGACGCGTCTTTGCCACGCCTGATGCCAATTGTATTGATTTAACTCAATCAGGATTAATCAGCAATGAAAATCCCAGAGATAAGCGCGATGATCTGCACTTTTGGTCTTCCAAGCCGCCTGAAACTAAAGAGTTTATTACTCAGGATTTAGGAGTAAACGGATTAAGCATTAATCAGTGGCAACGATTCGGATTTAATCCGCACAGTTATTCTTATATTTCCAAAGACATTACAGTCAATGCCGACAAACCCATTACCATTTTTATCCATAAAAAAGGAAGTATGATCGGGCTATTTACTGATTCTATTGGTGAATACAGTTTCGGTATATCCTTTATACCAAAAGCAAACCAGCAATATCAACTCATGCTCGAAAACAGTGCCAATGGTAATTATACTTTTTATCGAGCCAGATTACTGGATGTCACTGATCCCCAGCATCCCATCAATATCACCCATCTGAGCAAAAGATCCAAAGGCTGCAAGAAACATTAGTAAAGAAACATTAATTGTCAGCAGCCAATGCCTAAAATCATATTAGAGCCTTATTGACGGCTACACTTCAATCCGGTTCGGTGTAAATGTTTCCCATTTATTACACGCCGGACAATGCCAGAAAAATACCTGAGATTTAAAATGACAATGTCGGCAACGATACATTACGCTTTTTTGTATCTGCTGACCAATAACGCCACGCATCATATCCAGGTCTGAACGCCATGTTGGCGTCAATTCTGAAGCCCGCACCCCGAGTAAGCGATAAATTCCGTTGAGATCAGGTTTACGCCGCACCAGCTCCAAAACCATTTCCGCGGCCTTATGTTCGCCATAAAGCAATAATGATTTATCATAAATGACCCCAATCAAATCCAGCTGCGGAAATGTCTGCATATATCCGATCAATACCGCCAATCCTTCGCGCGGCTTATTCAGACCATCATAGGCATCATATAACCGCTCCCCTACCATGCTGAGGTATTCATAATTCTGTTTTTCAATGGCACTGTATGCCGCAATGGCTGCCGCAAAATCCTCACGCTTTAAAGCCACATCACCTAGAATCATATTGGCTCGGGTACATTTACGATTGATGTGCAAAGCTTCATCCGCGTGTTTACTGGCGGTATCCAAGTCAGACTGATACAGAGCCAATTGAGCCAGTTCACACAAAAACTGGGCAATCTCAAACTGGTATGCCTGATCGCTGCGATTTAATTCCTGAGCCAACTCAATCGCTTTTTGCCAGTCACGATCCTGTTGATAAATATTGAGTAATATTTCGCGTGCCGGACGAGCCATAGCGCCTTTTTGTAAACCCACAAAGATTTGTTCGGCACGATCAACCAGCCCCGCTGCCTGAAAATCCTGCCCCAGCTCAAAAGTCACCACATCATGCCGTTCACCAACGATATCCGGCGAAGTCTGTAATTGTTTATGTAATGCAATCGCCTTATCATTCTCACCGCGCTGACGATATAATTTACCCAGTGTTAAAGGTAATTCATAAGTATTCTGACGCGCTTCATTCTGCTGATCAATCACTTCGGCCAATGCCCGGACAGCAACACCACTTTTATGCTCAACCAGAGCATCCAGTCCTTTGTAAAATCCTTCCGGTACTGCTTTGGCCTGCTTTAATACGGCACGCATATCCACCCGTGCGGCAAACCATCCCATAGCAAAAAACACCGGCAACAGAAACACCGGTGCTAGCCATAGCCAGAAATCATTACTTTCCATACTTCGTTAAACCTTTATTGATTGATTTTATTCAGCTCTGGTTTCATTTGAAACAGATGATGCTTTTGTTTCAGCATCAGACGTTTTTTTTATCTTTCCGCGCAACCGGCCAGCTTCACTACGTAATTTTAATAATCGGCCGAACATGGCCAATACGCCAAACACAGCACCTATTATAAAAAATATCAGCAACAATACAATCAGTGGCAAATGAATGCTTTGGCCAGGTAAATAATTAAAACCAATCGTTTGCGTATTGGTGATGGCCAGTAAAATCAGAACGGCAAAGACCAATAATTTGATTAAACTATAAATCACTTTCATGTTTATTCACCTTAAAACCGGGTTTTCGGGAATGGTTGTGGTGTCTGTATTCCTGCCAGCAAGAATATGCCAAGAATGCATCAATGTGACAAGTGTAAACGATTTATAATAGAATTAGCAAAAAGCAATACGATAATCTAACCAATAGGGTATAGGTTTTAAACATTCCCAATCATAAAATCATCGCTTATTCATAAATCATACTTCTTTATTATCTTAATTGTTGGCTCAGTTAGCGATCATCTGATCTGAATACCGGTGTTCAATCCTACCGCGCTAAGGTGGCTGATGAGTGATTTTAACCTGTCAGCCATGATGGATACATTCACCTCATTGGATTTTAGCGCCTGTACCCTGTAAACTGGTGGTATCGACACTTTAAAGCAGCAGATCAATCTATTTGTGTGCTTGTATTCACTTATACTATTTGACCGGAGACTATCATGGATACCCATAAAAATCCCGTAATAAATATCACGCCTCATGATCTTCCTTTACACTGTTCAGGTCCTGAACACGAAACATGGAACGGCCACCCAAACGTTTATCTGCCGATACAATCCAATAGTGATTATGAATGTCCTTATTGCAGTATTGTTTATCATTTAGAGGGTGAAATCAAAGCCCATCACTAACATCATCAGATATTTATCAGTATACCGTTGACAACAATCGATATTGATCACTCACCCAATATCACACAAAACCATTGGTTGATACCAGTGACGGATGAATAAAAAGGATTATTATATGAGCACTCCTCAACACAGCAGACTTATTATTCTGGGCTCCGGCCCTGCGGGTTACACCGCGGCTATTTATGCCGCCCGAGCCAATTTAAAACCTACCCTGATCACTGGCCTGGAGCAAGGCGGTCAATTGATGACCACCACTGAAGTGGATAACTGGCCGGCAGATGTGGCCGGCGTTCAGGGTCCTGATTTAATGACACGGTTCCAGCAACATGCGGAACGCTTTGACACCCATATGATATTTGATCATATTAATCAGGTTGATCTGCAACAGCGGCCATTTGTCCTTACCGGAGACACAGGCTGTTACAGCTGTGACGCATTGATTATTGCTACCGGCGCCTCTGCCCAGTATCTGGGTCTGCCCAGTGAAGAAAAATTCATGGGTAAAGGGGTTTCCGGCTGTGCTACCTGCGATGGTTTCTTTTATAAAAATAAAGATGTTGCTGTGGTTGGCGGAGGCAATACCGCCATTGAAGAAGCACTTTATCTGGCCAATATCGCCAGTACGGTCACCGTGATTCACCGGCGCGATACCTTCCGTGCCGAAAAAATCATGATTGACAAACTATTACAGCGAGTTGAGGAAGGTAAAATCATTCTGAAACTGAACAGTACTCTGGCGGAAGTACTGGGCGATGACAGCGGTGTTACAGGTGCACGTCTGGCCAAAGCAGATGGCAGTACGGAAGACTTGGCTGTAGAAGGTATATTCATTGCTATCGGGCATAAGCCCAATACCGATTTATTTAAAGGCCAGCTGGACATGGATACCAATGGTTACCTGATTACCCAGGGCGGCCTTAATGGCAATGTGGGCGCTACCAATATCAGTGGTGTATGGGCCGCGGGCGATGTTAAAGATCATATTTATCGTCAGGCCATTACCAGTGCCGCGTCTGGCTGTCAGGCCGCTTTGGATGCTGAACGCTATCTGGATGGTATTGAATCATAAAGCCTGTGATAAACATAAATTAGTGTAGCTATTCAAACGGATTTTGTGATACAAAATCCGTTTACTATTTCATCAACCTTGTTTTGGCAAGATAAAATGACTTCGCGATAGCATTATTCTTGGTTATAATGCACGCTTTCAAAAACGCAAACCACGTTTAAGGATAATAATTATGGGCTTTTTGCAAGGCAAAAAAATCCTCATTACCGGTATGATTTCCGAACGTTCCATCGCCTACGGCATTGCCAAAGCCTGTTACGATCAAGGCGCTGAACTGGCCTTTACTTTTGTCGTAGACAAATTGGAAGAGCGGGTACGCAAAATGGCGGCCGAATTTGGTTCAGAGCTGGTTTTTCGTTGTGATGTTCAAAGCGATGAAGAAATCAACCAGCTCTTTACCGATTTGGGAAAACAATGGCCTCAGCTGGATGGTCTGGTTCATGCCATTGCATTTGCCCCCAAAGAAGCACTTAACGGCGACTTTCTGGACAGCATCAACCGTGAAGCATTCATGACGGCACATGAAGTTTCTGCCTATAGCCTGCCTGCCCTGGCCAAAGCCGCCCGCCCTTTAATGAGTGGTCATCCCAGTGCCATTCTGGCGCTGACTTATTTAGGCGCAGTGCGCGCCATCCCTAATTACAATGTCATGGGCATGGCTAAAGCCTCATTGGAAGCAGGCATTCGCTTTACTGCTGCCTGTCTGGGTCAGGAAGGTGTGCGTTGTAACGGCATTTCTGCCGGGCCGATTAAAACCCTGGCCGCTTCCGGCATTGCCAATTTCAGCAAACTTCTGGCGCATGTTGAGTCACAAAATCCGATCCGCCGTAATATCACCATTGAAGAAGTGGGTAATACTGCTGCTTTTTTACTGTCTGATCTGGCCAGTGGAATTACCGGTGAAATTGCCTATGTTGATGGCGGCTATAGCATCAACGCGCTGGGCGTGCCTGAAGACCATAATAATACTGCCCGATAATAACAGCCCTTTTGCTTTGCAAGCACAGGCCACAAACCAAGTTTGTGGCCTGTTTTAATTGGTAATTCTTCATGCCAGTACAATGACACCCATTGGCAAACCGTATGGAAGGGATTACTATCATTCTTGTATTTTGTTTCATCATCAACATAAGGAGGCAGTATGGGCTTTCTACATCAGTTTAAAGCGTTTTTATTGCGCGGTAATGTGGTGGATCTGGCTGTAGGTATGGTCGTGGGTACCGCTTTTTCCAATATGGTGAAATCACTGGTGGATAATGTCATCATGCCGCCCATTGGTTTACTGGTGGGTGGCGTGGATTTCTCTAACCTGTTTCTGACACTCAAACAAGGCGCCAAAGCACCTGGTCCTTATGAAACACTGGCGTCAGCACAGGCCGCAGGGGCGGTAACATTGAATCTCGGCTTATTTATCAATACAGTCATCAGTCTGATTATTATTGGTTTTGCCATTTTTATTGTAGTCAAAGGAATTAATAAACTGCATAAATCCCCTGAAGTAGAAGCAACCACCAAATCCTGTCCTGAATGCTGTACCAAGATTCCGGTTCATGCCAAACGCTGCCCTAATTGTACTTCTGATTTATCTTCCTGATTATTTCATGCAAAAGGCCGATTGATTTACTGCGCATAAAGACAATCGGTCTTCTGAATGACTTTATGATTGATCCAAATGCGTTGATATCAATGAATCAGGCATCACTTAACCACGATACGGCTATTCATTCTATAATAACACTTCATTTTCTGATATCGCCATTACTCCCATTGACTGCAAAACAAACTTCCTATGCTTAGCTACCGACATGCGTTTCATTGCGGCAATCATGCCGACATACTCAAACATTTTTGCTTAATGACCGTACTGGATTATTTTAAATTAAAAGACAAACCGTTTTGTTATATCGATACCCATGCCGGTGCAGGTTTATATGATCTGGGCAGTACTGAAGCGCAGAAAGTGGGTGAATATCGTGAAGGCATCCAGCGATTACGCCAGCAGGAACCGCTGGCAAAGGCCTTAGCGGGATTTCGCCAGACAGTCATGGATTGTCTGCCAGAAAATCATCAGCACCATTATTGTGGTTCACCCTGGCTGGCACAGGCATTGTGCCGGCCACAAGACCGGCTGCGTTTATTTGAATTACATCCTGCCGATGCTGAGCATTTACGTCAGAACATGCGTGAAATTCACCATCCCAGCCGGGCACAGGTATTCTGCGATGATGGTTTTAAGGGATTGCTATCCATGCTGCCACCGCCAAGCAGACGTGCAGTGGTGTTGATCGACCCGCCGTATGAACGAAAACAGGATTATCTTCAGGTTGTGGAAACCCTTAAAACCGCATTGAAAAAATTCGCCAGTGGCTGTTATCTGATCTGGTACCCTTGTCTGAGCCGTCAGGAAAGTCAGACACTCCCTGCTGCTCTACAGCAATTGTCGCCCCATAACTACCTCAAAGCAGAGTTGCATGTCCATGCACCGCGTGCTGATGGCTTTGGTATGCATGGCAGTGGCTTGTTTGTCATCAATCCACCCTATACCTTACCTGATATCCTACAAACAGCACTGCCCGCTCTGGTTGATCTACTGGCACAGGATAAAGAAGCACATTTCATTCTGCAATCTGAGATTGCCTGAGATACCAGCGGAAAACAAAACCGGCACCAGCCTGGTATCATGACTATACTGATATATGCCCTGCGGGCGCTGGTATAACGCCATTACAGGATGATCCGTTTTCGCATAACGCCATTATGCCTTATAGTATAATAACGGTAACCTTACCTTCGGAGTTTATCCATGTCTCTTTTACTGGCTGATTATTTACAGCAACATAGCCAACAATATCAATTACCGGCCGGTCTGACCGATGTTATTTTATCTATCAGTCAGGCTTGTCTTAACATCAATCATGAAGTTCGGCTGGGCGCACTGGACAATATTCTGGGCAGTGCCCATACCGGTAACATACAGGGCGAAGAGCAAAAAAAGCTGGATGTACTGGCCAATCAGCTCATGATTGATGCTTTATCCGCTAATCCTGCTGTGGCCGGACTCGCCAGTGAAGAAGAAGACACCTTTGTCAGCGTGCATGAAGAGGGCAATTATCTGGTATTGTTTGATCCGCTGGATGGCAGCTCCAATATTGATGTGAATATTTCGATTGGTACCATTTTTTCTGTGTTGCCTAAACCCAAGGGTACGCTGACGACTGAGCATTTCTTGCAAAACGGACATCAGCAGCTGGCCAGCGGCTATGTATTGTATGGGCCACAAACCATTCTGGTTCTGACCTTGAAACACGGTATTGCCCTGTTTACCCTCAATCAGGATAATCAATTTCAGCTTACCCAGCAAAACCCTGCCATTGCCGAAACAACACAGGAATTTGCTATTAATATGTCGAATCAACGCCATTGGGAAGCACCGATGCAGCAATATATCGCAGAATTACTGGCCGGTAAAACCGGTGTTCGCGGTAAAGACTACAATATGCGCTGGGTGGCCTCCATGGTGGCTGAGGTGCATCGTATCCTGATGCGCGGCGGCATTTTCAGCTATCCCAAAGACAATCGCGATCCGGCCAAACCAGGCAAATTACGGCTGATGTATGAAGCCAATCCGATGAGCTTATTGATTGAGCAGGCTGGTGGTGCTGCCACCAATGCGCATGAAGATATTTTATCCATTCAGCCCGAAGGATTACATCAACGGGTAGCTGTTATTCTTGGCAGTAAGGAAGAAGTGTTTTACGCTACTGCCAAGCATGCAAACAATTAAGCAGTCCGTGCTATTTTTATTCCCTTCATTTTCAGGAGACACACCATGATTAAATTAACCACCAACTTTGGCGTTATTGGTATTGAGCTGGATCACGACAAAGCCCCTAAAACCGCAGAAAACTTTGAGCGCTATGTGCGTGAAGGTTTTTACGACAATACTATTTTCCACCGCGTGATTGATGGCTTTATGATTCAGGGCGGTGGGTTTGATCAGCAGATGAATCAAAAAGAAACCCATGAGCCGATTGAAAACGAGGCCAATAATGGTCTTAAAAACGACAAATACACCGTTGCCATGGCGCGCACCATGCAACCACATTCTGCCAGTGCACAATTTTTTATCAATGTTAAAGACAATGACTTCTTAAACCATACTTCACCTGATTTGCATGGCTGGGGTTATGCGGTATTTGGTAAAGTAGTGGAAGGCCAGGATGTGGTTGATAAAATCAAAGGCGTAAAAACCGGCAATCATGGCTCGCATCAGGATGTACCGGTAGAAAATGTGATCATTGAAAAAGCAGAGATTGTTTAACAGACCCCATTTTGGGTGATGTCATCATCTGACCATTCAAGCTGGCCTCTGTAAACTGTAATACTTCCGGCAGACACTCCTTGTCTGCCGTTTCTGCTTTGGGCACTATAAGGTCTGACTAAAGATTGCGATACTTACACGCGCTTATATTCATAACCGTCATAAACTATAATTAAAACTGTCTCAATGCGCCAAAATCGCTACATTGGATTGGATTTTTTCTGTCAAACAAAAACACAATAATAAATATTTCAAACTGAAAAATGATTTAATCAGTTTTAGCTTATTGTTTTATCTATTGTCATGATTGCTTGAATAGTTCGCCATAACAATAAAGTTGTTGCTTTGAATTTATTAAGTTTTAATAGATGAGCAGTAATCAGTTTGATTTACAGTAACCGCATGATCGCATTTACAGGGTAAAATTAATTAATTAATCCATTCATCATAAAGAAAAATCACCCACCTAAAATCATTATTAAATTAATTCAATCGGCCAATAAGCATGATTCACTGACTTTGATACCAATACCGCTGGCCTATGATTTATTAGATATTGAAAATAGATTTATGATTCTAGCTTTATCTTGATCTGGTCTCTGCCGATGCGGCTTATTTTTAGCCTATTCACCACCATACATCTGAATAAGCAACAATTAATTACTGTGCATTCTTGCCGCAAACATTAAAATCTGCTCTGCCCACTGCCATCAATTTAGCTACTGCAATATCATAGCCATTCCTTTACTGGTGTTGATTGGTGTGCAGCAGCAGCCAAAATAGAGAAAGCGATGATTAAAGCGACACCTTTTTGAATTTACAGTTTTATTCTGATATTGTTTCTTCTGCTTTTACGAATAATACACGGCTTTTGACATAAAAAGATTGTATGATTTTCTATCAATAAAAAACCCTGCCGGAAATAACCAGCGGGGTTTTTATTGTCTGTTGCTTAATTTAATCTATCTTACTGCAATGGTTTCATATGCATTACTTCCATCAGGAAGTTAGTAAACGCAGGATTGGCCGGTTTATTTTGCATATTTGGCCAACGTTGCTGCCAGCCGTTTAATGCATCCTGAATATAACGTTTGGATTGAGCGGTATCAATATTACCTTGCTGGCTTTCAACAGCACTACGCAAATAAATTGCGTACATTTCATCATCAACCGGGTTATGACCTACCCGGGCAATACGGAATTTATCCAGTAATTGTGCTGCCTGAGCTTTGGTGATGCTGTTATTGGCCACCTGATAACTCAAGCGTGTGGCTTCATCACGTATTTTGGCAACATCAGTCCAATGGCTGTTTGCCAGACGATAGCCGCCTGCAGCACGACTACCATTGACTACCGGCGCACTCTTAACTACAGAGGAGCCATAAGGCAGGGATTCACAACCGCCCAGTAATGATACCAGCAAAAGCATTACCAATGATTTTTTCATAGCCTGTCTACTTTATATATCGCATAAAATAAAGTCATGTGGATACCACTGATTTCCATGGTTATGACTTAGGTTATTTCTTCATTATTCATTATAACACAGTCATCGACCCATCAAAATAAAACCATGCCTGACCAGCTGGCCGGTATTTAAACTCAGATACTTAAATTAAGTCAGCAAATAATGGCGTGGATAAATAACGTTCACCATAAGATGGAATCAGCACAACAATTAATTTGTCTTTATTTTCAGGCTTGGCGGCCAATTGCAATGCAGCCCACACCGCTGCACCTGAAGAAATGCCTACCAGAATACCCTCTTTGGCGGCCATGGCCCGTGCTGTTTCAAAAGCGGCATCATTGGGTACCTGAATAATGTCGTCATAAATATCGATATTAAGCGTTTTAGGAATAAAACCGGCACCAATACCCTGAATCGGATGAGGCCCTTTGGTACCGCCAGACAATACCGGCGAAGATTCCGGTTCAACCGCACAGATTTGTACACCTGGTTTTTTCTGCTTCAATACTTCGCCCACACCGGTGATGGTGCCGCCAGTGCCCACACCGGCCACAAAAATATCAATCTGACCATCCGTATCCTGCCATATTTCCTCTGCTGTTGTCTGGCGGTGAATCTCCGGATTAGCCGGATTTTCAAATTGCTGTGGCATAAAATATTTATTTGGGTCAGAGTCAACCAAAGCCTGCGCACGGGCAATGGCACCGGGCATGCCTTCTGCACCTGGCGTCAGAATCAATTCAGCACCAAAAGCACGCAATAACATACGTCGTTCTTTGCTCATGCTTTCCGGCATGGTAATCACAATTTTATAACCCCGAGCGGCACAGACCATAGCCAGACCAATGCCGGTATTGCCACTGGTGGGCTCTACAATCACCGTATCTTTATGAATTTTTCCAGCTTTTTCGGCTGCATCAATCATACTTACCGCAATGCGGTCTTTAACGCTATTGCCGGGATTAAAAAACTCCAGTTTCGCAACCACTTTCCCTGGCAGGTCTTGAGTCAGGCGATTTAATTGAACCAATGGCGTATGGCCAATCAAGTCAGTAATACTGGGCGCAATATTCATGGCAGTTTCCTTAAAATGGAGATTATAAAATCAAATAAAGACAATCATTAGCCGTGTCTGGTTACTCATTTTTGTCTTTGCCTATTTATACCGCTATTCGGCAGTCAGATAAAATATTTATTTATTGTATGTATAGAAGTATTGGCTTTATGATAACAATAAATTTGAAAATCATCATAAAAATAATTCATTGCTTGGTTTTATCTGAATTCATAAAGCATTGATTAAATAAAATTTACCAGCCCCCGATAAAAAAAGCAGCCCTGTCACAGGGCTGCCTTGGATTAATGACTGTATAAATAGCTCTCAACGGTTAATTGGCCACTGTTTCTGCCACTTTCACATATTCGTCCATATTATTGAAATTCATATAACGATAAATTTCCAGACCTTTATCATTAATGATCGCAATATTTTCGGCATATTCTTCTATGGTCGGAATATGGCCTAATTTGGAACAGATGGCCGCCAATTCAGCAGAACTCAGATACACTTGTGAATTCTTACCTAAGCGGTTAGGGAAATTACGGGTTGAAGTGGATACCACAGTAGCACCTTCTCGTACTTGTGCCTGATTACCCATACACAAAGAGCAGCCCGGCATTTCCATACGTGCGCCCGCACGACCCAGAACGCTATAATAACCTTCGTCAGACAGTTCTTTGGCGTCCATTTTAGTAGGTGGTGCCACCCACAGGCGTACAGGTAAATCGGTCTTACCACTTAATAAGGCAGAAGCAGCACGATAGTGACCGATATTGGTCATACAAGAGCCAATAAACACTTCATCAATATGGGTACCTGCCACATCGGACAATACTTTCACATCATCAGGATCATTCGGGCAGGCCAGAATAGGTTCTTTAATGTCGTCCATATTGATGTCGATAATTGCCGCATATTCTGCGTCAGCATCGGCCTGAAGTAATTCAGGTTGTTTTAGCCATTGTTCCATTTTGGCAATCCGTCGTTTCAGCGTACGGGCATCCTGATAACCATTGGCAATCATGTTTTTCAACAACACAATATTGGATTGCAGGTATTCTTCAATCGGCTCTTTATTCAGTTTAACCGTACAACCAGCAGCTGAGCGTTCGGCAGAGGCGTCGGTTAATTCAAATGCCTGCTCTACTTTCAGATCTGGCAAGCCTTCAATTTCCAGAATGCGGCCGGAGAAAATATTTTTCTTACCTGCTTTGGCTACGGTCAGTAAGCCGGCCTTAATAGCATACAAAGGAATGGCATTAACCAGATCACGCAAGGTAATGCCTGGCTGCATTGTGCCAGAGAAACGTACCAATACTGACTCAGGCATATCCAGCGGCATCACACCGGTGGCAGCAGCAAAAGCCACCAGACCGGAGCCAGCCGGGAATGAAATACCCAACGGGAAGCGAGTATGTGAGTCACCGCCAGTACCGACCATGTCCGGCAGCAACATGCGATTTAACCATGAGTGAATGATGCCATCACCTGGACGTAAAGCCACACCACCACGGGAAGACATGAATTCAGGCAATTCTTTATGGGTTTTCACGTCCACTGGTTTGGGGTACGCGGCCGTATGGCAGAATGACTGCATCACCAGATCAGCAGAGAATCCCAGACAGGCCAGATCTTTCAGTTCATCGCGGGTCATGGGGCCAGTGGTGTCTTGTGAGCCGACAGTATTCATGCGCGGTTCACAATAAGTTCCCGGGCGAACACCCTGACCTTCCGGCAGTCCGCAGGCACGACCAACCATTTTCTGCGCCAGAGAAAAACCGGCATTGCTTGAAGCAGGTGCCTGAGGTAAGCGGAACGCATCAGAAGCACTCAAACCAAGCACATCACGTGCTTTGGCGGTTAAGCCACGGCCAATAATCAGATTGATACGGCCGCCGGCCTGCACTTCGTCCAGTAATACAGGGGATTTCAGGGCAAATTCGGCAACGGTTTCACCGTTTTTAATAATTTTGCCTTCATAAGGCAGAATATCAACCACGTCACCCATATCCAGCTTGGAAACATCTACTTCAATCGGCAAAGCACCGGAATCTTCCTGGGTATTAAAGAAAATCGGGGCGATTTTCCCGCCCAGACAGACACCGCCAAAGCGTTTATTGGGTACATAAGGAATATCTTTACCGGTATGCCAGATCACAGAATTAGTGGCTGATTTACGTGATGAACCGGTACCGACCACATCACCCACATAAGCCAGCAAATGACCTTTGGCTTTTAAAGCTTCCAGTTGTCTGATCGGTCCGACTTCACCGGCTTTATCCGGATTAATGCCTTCACGGGCATTTTTCAACATGGCCAGTGCATGTAATGGAATATCCGGACGACTCCATGCATCCGGTGCAGGAGACAGATCATCGGTATTGGTTTCGCCAGTCACTTTAAATACAGTGACGGTGATTTTTTCAGGTACTTTTTCGCGCGCGGTAAACCATTCTGCATTGGCCCAGGAAGTAATCACATCCTTGGCATAGGCATTACCGGCTTTCATTTTTTCTTCAACATCATGGAACGCATCAAACATGAGCAATGTATGTTTCAGTGCTTCAGCAGCCACCGGCGCCAGTTCTTTGTGATCCAGAAATTCGATTAAAGGATGAACATTATAGCCGCCAAGCATGGTGCCCAGTAATTGTACTGCCATTTCAGGCGTGATCAGCGGGCTTTGAGCACTACCTTCGGCTACAGCAGCTAAAAACGAGGCTTTTACTTTGGAAGCATCATCCACACCAGGTGGTACACGGTGTGATAATAATTCAATCAGGAATTTATCTTCTCCGGCAGGTGGATTTTTCAGTAATTCAACCAATTCTTCAGTTTGCTTAGCTGTCAGTGGTAGAGGCGGGATACCTAATGCTTCCCGTTCGGCAGCGGCTGTGCGGTAGGCTTCTAACATCTTGAACTTCCTTAATGTAATGTTTTTAGATTTTTTTTGATTGTAATTATCATCGCCTTAGCAATAATCATCTTATATTAACCGAAAAAAGCCCAGATTAAAACCATTTGTAGTGAAATGTAGTCAGCACTATGAATAAGATTACGCTATTAATACTGAAAACCAGCCATCTTAAACCAAACATCATGTAGTTACTTTAATCAATACAAACAATTAGCTATATAAATATTTAAGATAAAAACATTCTGCCATCCTCACCAGACCATTGGCTGACTGACAAAACCGAATATTCGTCAGATAATGATTCTGTATCCAATAGATATCAATCGCCATGCCATGATTTATCCATGTTTGGATAGAAATAGAACCGGCGTTGATATGAGCCATAGACCCATCAACGACCGATTTTACTGTTTACCTCATATTCGGCCCGTACACTGAGCCACTACATGATCCAATCCAGATCTTTCCTTATGGAATAGATCTAACTGATTTTATTTTTTCTGTTTTACCCGTGGTGGCAATGCTTGTTTTCGAGGCTGACTGGCCAGACTTTGCTCATAAATCGGCATCACTTGCGGTAATAATTTCGTCATCGCCTGTAACCGCGCCTGATTACTGGGGTGGGTCGATAAAATGGCGGGTATATTACTGCCATTGTAATCAGACATTTTCTGCCACAAGCTGATGGCTGCATGCGGATCATAACCGGCTCTGGCCATAAGATGTAAACCACCGGCATCGGCCTGACTTTCCTGATAACGTGAAAATGGCAGATTCAACCCATATTTACCCAAAATCTCGGTTGTGGCATCAATGCCCTGTTCACTCATATTGGTTTTAGCCGCCATCACCGAACTACCCACCTGCATCGCCATATTGGTCAGTACTTGCTGACCAGCAGCGGCTTTACTGTGTTCGAGTAGCGCATGTGTCATTTCGTGCCCCATGATGGCCGCGATTTCTGCATCGGTTAATTTCAATTGCTCCACAATACCGGTATACACCACCATTTTACCGCCGGGCATGGCAAAAGCATTCAATTCATTACTGCGGATTACATTCAGTTGCCAGTTGAAATCCAGACCTGTCTTATTTTCCTGTGTGGCATAAGGCACAAGCTGGTTAAAGACATTTTTGACCCGTTTGGCTGTAACTGAGCTGGTATCCAGCACACCTTCACTGTGTGCCTGATTAACGATGTTCATGTAATTTTTGGCTGCATTATCATTCATTGTCTGTGAATCATAACCCATCATATCAGCCACACTCAGGCAACCACTTAATGAGACCAGCAATACACTACCAGTAAGGATTCGTTTCATCCATTGAGTTTGTTTTTTCATTATTGACATTACTTTAATAAAATTATGATAATTAAACAAAATAACTACAGGCTATTTATACCACATAATCATAATAATCATTATTGATTTAAACTATGTAAAATCTTTTTTTATAAATAAAATCAATAAAATCTGATATTGACATGATGGGTGGTGTTTATCGCCAATAAAAAAGCCATCATGAACATTCATGATGGCTGAACAGCGATAATTTTATCTTATTGTTTATATTTATAATTAATCTTCAACAGGAATAATGCCTATTTTAGCCTGCCATTTTTTCGGTGCAATTGCATGCACCGAGTGCCCCTGATGATCTACGGCTACAGTAACCGGCATGTCTTGTACTTTAAATTCATAAATGGCCTCCATACCCAAGTCATCAAAAGCCACGACTCTGGCTTCTTTAATCGCTTTAGAAACCAGATAGGCAGCCCCGCCCACGGCCATCAGATAGACTGCGTTATTATCGGCTATGGCCTCACAGGCGGCAGCGCCACGCTCCGATTTACCAATCATGCCCAGTAAGCCCGTCTCGTTCAGCATCTGACGGGTAAATTTATCCATACGGGTTGAAGTGGTCGGGCCGGCAGGGCCTACGACTTCATCACCCACCGGATCCACCGGTCCGACATAATAAATGATTTTATTAGTGAAATCGACCGGTAACGGCTCACCCTTGTTCAGCATATCAATCATGCGTTTATGCGCGGCATCGCGACCGGTGTAAATGGTACCGTTTAATAATAAAACATCACCCATCTGCCATGAAGCAATATCTTCTTTGGTCAGGGTATCTACATTGATCCGTTTACCATTGTCAGGGCTGTAGGTAATATCCGGCCAGTCTTCCAGACTGGGGGCCTGTAAATCCACAGGACCACTGCCATCCAAGGTAAATTCCACATGGCGGGTAGCGGCACAATTCGGAATCATGGCCACTGGTTTAGAGGCGGCATGGGTGGGATAATCCAGAATTTTGACGTCCAGCACGGTGGTTAAGCCGCCCAACCCCTGCGCTCCGATCCCCAGGGCATTGACCTTTTCATAAAGTTCCAAGCGTAATTGTTCTACCGTAGTCAGTACGGCACCGGCAGCAGCTTTGTCTTTCAACTCATGAATATCGATGTGACTCATTAATGATTCTTTTGCCATTAATGCCGCTTTTTCGGGAGTACCGCCGATACCAATACCCAGTATGCCGGGCGGGCACCAGCCAGCACCCATAGTGGGAACAGTTTTTAATACCCAGTCTACTATAGAATCAGACGGATTCAGCATGGCCATTTTGGATTTATTTTCTGAACCACCACCTTTGGCCGCACAGGTAACTTCAACCTTATCACCTTTCACAATTTCCATGTGTACCACCGCCGGCGTATTGTCTTTGGTATTCTGGCGCTTACCGGCAGGGTCTGCCAGTACTGAAGCACGTAATATATTCTCAGGATCAGTATAGGCACGACGTACCCCTTCGTTAACCATCTCCTGAACACTTAATTCAGCATCCCATTGGACATTCATGCCCACTTTAAGAAAAACCGTTGCAATACCGGTGTCCTGGCAAATCGGCCGGTGCCCTTCTGCACTCATGCGGCTATTGACCAGAATCTGAGTCATGGCATCTTTGGCTGCCGGATTCTGTTCCTTTTCCCATGCTTTGGTTAATGCCTGAATATAGTCTTTAGGGTGATAATAGCTGATAAACTGAAAAGCATCGGCAATGCTCTGGATAAAATCTTCCTGACGGATAACAGTCATAATATTTTTCCTTATGTGGTTTGTGTGATCGGCTGGCAAATTGCCACCACTGGGTTTTCTCATCTGATATGTGCCTGAATTGATTAGCTCAGAATCATAGAGGTACACAATATCATATTGTAACGACAATTGTCGCAGACTGACCAGTCTGCCATTGAAACACTTTTGTACCCTCATCAAGCCTTAATATAAAGTTATTTGCACAAGCCATGGCAATCGCTACAATAGCACCATTGCTTATTGAGTATATTATATAAACGTGAAAATTCTGATTTTGGGCTGTGGTCAGGTAGGCTACACCATTGCCAGCAATTTAGCCAGAATGCCCAGTAATGATGTTACGATTATTGATATTGACGAACATGCCCTGGAAAAAGTCAGTAATCAACTGGACGTACAAACGGTAGTGGGTAATGGTGCCTTTCCTTCGGTATTGGATAAGGCCGGCGCGCATGATGCCGACATGATTCTGGCATTGACACGCAGTGATGAAACCAATATGGCTGCCTGCCGGATGGCGTTTGCAATTTTCAATACCCCCAACCGTATTGCCCGGGTGCGTTTCAGTGATTTTCTGGAATTTGAGACCGGCAGTAGCGATTACCAGACCACACTGGATGTTTTCAATATCACCGAATCCATCAGTCCGGAACAATTGGTAACAGAACAGATTGTCAATCTGCTGACCTATTCCAGCGCTTTGCAGATTCTGAGTTTTGCCGATGATAAAGTCCGGCTGATTGTGATGCGGGCGCATGAAGGCGGCTTTCTGGTAGGTCAGCCATTACACGAAATTCATCAACATTTACCTGCCGAAGTAGACTGTCAGGTCTGCGCCATTTACCGGCACAATCAATTAATTGTACCGACAGCCAGCACTGTTTTGATGGACAATGATGAAGTATTTGTACTGATACCCACCGAACATATTGAAAATATCATGCGTGAACTCAGGCCGGCAGTACAACGCACCCGTCGTGTGATGATTGCCGGTGGTGGAAATATCGGTTATCGCGTGGCCAAACAGCTGGAAAACCGGCTGGATATTAAAATCATTGAACGCAATCAGCACCGTGCCGAATGGCTGGCCGAAAATCTGGATAACACACTGGTACTGGTTGGCAACGCTTCAGACGAGAGCCTTTTAGAAAGTGAATATATTGACGACATTGATGTTTTCTGTGCGCTGACCAATGATGACGAAAACAATATTATGTCTTCCATGCTGGCTAAAAACATGGGCGCCAAGCGGGTTATGGCCATCATTAACCGCTCCAGTTATGTCGATCTTCTGGAAGGCAACGCCATTGATATTGTGATTTCACCCCATTTAATTACCATTGGCTCCATTCTGACGCATGTACACATGGGCGACATGGTTTCCGTATATCCCTTGCGGCGTGGCGCTTCAGAAGCGATTGAAGTGGTGATTCACGGCGATCAGCATACGTCCAAACTGGTCGGTAAAAGCATGTCTGAGGTGCGGTTACCCAGCGGCTGTTATTTTGCGGCACTGGTCAGAGACAATGAAATCATCATGGCACATGCTGATGCAATTTTAGCCGATGGTGATCATGTTATTTTCTTTGTCGCACGCCGGCGTGCGGTTAAGGAACTGGAAAAATTAATTCAGGTCAACCTGGGTTTCTTTGCTTAAAAAGGTCACATGGTATGTTTCGTTTTTTCCCGAAGAACAAAGAAACCAGTATTCTTTATAAAATTGCCCCTATTATCCATACTGCGGCAAAAACAGGCTTTTTATTCTCACTTTTACTGTTAATCCCCACTTTAGTGTCATTTCTGTATCTAGACAGTGTATTCCATGCTTTTGCTTATACTGCTTTTATTACCATTCTGAGCTGTGCCATTATCTGGCTATTGACCATCCGCTATAACCGCGAACTCAGAGCGCGTGACAGTTTTACCTTAGTAGTGGTTTTGTGGCTGGGTTTTGCGCTGGTGGCCTGCCTGCCCTTTTATTTTTACTTGCCCGGTCTGAGCTTTACCGATGCTTATTTTGAAGCCATCTCCGGACTGACCACGACCGGCGCGACGGTACTGACCGGCCTGGATACTCTGGCGCCTTCCCTGAATTTCTGGCGCCACATGCTCAACTGGTTAGGCGGTATGGGTATTATTGTACTGGCCGTAGCGGTTTTACCCATGCTGGGCGTGGGTGGTACCCAATTATTCAAAGCAGAAATTCCCGGCCTCAATCAGAATAACCGTATTGCACCGCGCATCTCCGAAACGGCCAAATTATTGTGGGGTATTTATGTCTTATTTACCTTGGTCACTTTACTGGCATTAAAGCTGGCTGGTATGAGCTGGTTTGATGCCATTTGTCATTCCATGTCTGCCTTTTCCCTGGGCGGATTCTCCACGCATGATGCCAATATAGCCTACTTTAATTCAGTGCCGATTGAAATGATTCTCAGCGTAGCCACTATTATGGGCGCGATTAATTTTACCAACCATTTTATTGCCTTACGCCAGCACACACTGCGTCAATACTGGCGTGATGAGGAAGTACAGGTCATGATACTGACCTTACTGGTCAGTATCATTGCCATTAGTCTGTATTTATGGTGGAAAAATTACTATCCATTCGGTGCGGCCTTTCGCTATACCAGCTTCAATCTGATTTCCATTGCCCTGGCCAATGGCTATACTAACGATGATTTCGGCAAATGGCCGATACTGGCTTCATTATGGATGTTTTTTCTGGCCAATATTCTGTCCAATGGCGGCTCAGCGGGCGGTGGTATTAAAACCATTCGTGCCATTGTATTGTATAAATTCAGCTTGCGTGAGATGATTTTAATGCTGCATCCCAATGCCGTTTACATGGTTAAAGTCAATGGCAACAGCATTTCAGCACGTATTGCGCTCACGGTAGCTACCTTCATCTTTGTCTACTCCATAACTGTTGTTTTTTTTACGTTTGCGCTGATGATCAGTGGGCTGGATTTTATCACGGCATTCAGTGCAGCCATTAGTTGTATTACCAATACCGGACCTGGTTTAGGCTCATTAGGGCCATCCAATACCTATGCCTCACTCAATTTCATACAGAAATGGCTATGTATCATGATTATGTTATTGGGTCGACTTGAATTATTTACGATATTTATTTTATTCACCCCAGCCTACTGGCGAAAATAAATATTTATATTCCATTTTTAAAAAGCAGCCATCACCATGCAACGACCATTTTCCACATCATCCCTGATTTTAACTGCCTGCCTGCTGTTGACATCATCTGCATGCAGTCATCTGCCGGAAGTTCCACTGAATCCGCTTTCCGAGCCGCGCACACCTCATATTCCTAAAGCATTTAGTGCCAAAACAACCCAGCAAATATTATCCGGCTTTCAGCAATATCAGCAGGTGCTTAGCGCCATTAAAAATAACGATGACGTATCACCGGCACAATTTCTGGCTCAGCAACCGGACAGTGCCATGAAAAACACCGTGCGTAATCTATGGCTGCAAAAACTCGGAAAAGAAGGTAACTGGCCGTTATTTCAACAACAATATGCCCTGCTGGATCAAAGTGACCGCGAACGTGAAACGCAATGTTATGCCGGTTTAGGTGCCATTGATAGCAATCAATCACTACTCAATAACCTTAGCCGTTCTCTGAGTAGTTTACCTGAAGGCTGTAACCGCTGGCTGGAACAAGCAGCCGCCAGCCAGCAGATCAATACCGAAGATACCTGGCGTCGTGTGCGCGGATTACTGACCATCAATCAAATCACCAATGCCCGCGCACTGGCACAAGCACTGGGCAGTCCCTTACCAGATCCTTTAAATAGCAGCACCGGCGATTCACGTGGCGCTCAGGAAGCATTGTTATACCCGATCATTAGTAAAAATGGCAGTACTCAGGCCAATGCAGCGAATTTACTGTTACAGCGTTCATCACAGCTGACTACAGCACAAACCGGCTTTGCATGGGCGCAACTCGGGTTAATGCAAGCTTACAGACAAAATACTGCTACCGCCTTAAACTATTTTGATAAAGCCGATCCGGAACAGCTCAGTGAAGAAATGTGGCGCTGGTATGCCCGCTGTGCCTTGCGCTTACAGCAATGGGCTAAACTGGCGGAAATTATTCGCCGCATGCCACCATCCATTCAGCAGGAAAATGCATGGCAATACTGGCTCGCCCGCAGCGAAAAAGTGCTCGGACAGCCACAACAGGCACAACAACGATTCAGCCGGCTGGCACAATCAGAACATGATTTTTATGCTGTACTTGCCAAAGAAGCCATAGGCGATACAGTAAACACCCGCAATATCAGCAATGACATTGACCAGCATCAATTCAGTAAAGTAAACAATGATCAGAATATCAATCGTGCATTAATCCTGTTTCAGACAGCACAAAGCACAGACAACTGGCCAATGCGGCAACAAGCACAAAGGGAGTGGCGCTATGCCGTGCGTCACTACGATGACGAAGCATTACTGGCTTCGTCCCGCTTAGCCCATGAAACCGGCTTTTACGAAATGGGTATATACAGCGCTGAAAGAACACAGCACAAAACAAATTACCAGCTACTTTATATCGCCCCCTTTCAGGATATTGTGGCGCCTTATGCCAAAGAGGCCAACATTGATCCCGCCTGGGCTTATGGCCTGATCCGGCAGGAAAGCCGCTTTATGGTCGGTGTTCAATCCCATGTCTGCGCCACTGGCTTAATGCAAGTAATGCCGGCAACTGCACGCGAGATTGCTGCCAAACTGGGCATCAGCCATACTGAATTACATACCCTATCCGGCAATATTCACATGGGTACCTGGTTTTTGGGTGATATCCGCAACCGCATGGGGGATGAAGTTCTGGCCACCACAGGCTACAATGCCGGCCCCACCCGTGCCCGTCGCTGGCGTGCAGACATTCCTTTAGAAGGCGCCATTTATGCTGAAACCATTCCTTATAACGAAACCCGAACTTACGTCAAAAATGTCATGACCAATGCCACCTACTATGCCCGTCTGTTTAATGAGCCCAAAACCTCACTGACCGAGCGCTTAGGAACAGTACCTGCGCAATAATCCGGCTGATCAGATGGATGAACTATGATTAAGGGTATGATCTGATTTATAGATCATACCCTTAAAAAATGGTTACATTCAAAACCATGATTATCCATGTCAGTTAGAATTATTGACACTACACAACATATTACCTGACACAAACAGGCTCTTTAAGCCATGCCTCATAGATTTTCAAGACTAATACTACTTGATCAGCACATCAATCCCGAGTTTCACTTCATCACATCACAACTGACCATAAATCAAAAACTGATCAATCTGAGCCAAATATTACATTACCTTTCAGCAGATTAATATTCAATATTTATTGAGCGATTAATGAAAGCTGGCAAGCTCGAACAGCTGGCCATCACTACATTAATACAAAAACAGCTTGTGAATACGTTTACTGTATTTAAGAAACAGAAATGATACCCCTAAACCATCCGATTATTGCTTTCTATGACCGTAAACCATGATATTTCATATGGTTTTTTGTGTCTGCAAAAGCCTGGCAATGCAACATATCATCTACATAACAGTGAACACTGCTAAGTTCACTACCTTATTTTTGTCTTCTGAGCCACCTATGCGACAGTGAATATTTGCTGTGGCATGAATTTTGGTTAGATAACTTTAAACTCCCATACGGCAGTGACTACTGTCAGGAAGGTCACCTGTGAACGGTTGTCTTTTAAGGTTACCATGTGACGCCGCAGGCTTATGTATACCTGCTTTGATTTCGCGTCTATCCTTCTAAACCACCTTAGTTATATTAAAGCAAGCTTTAAAAACATCAATCGTTTATCAAACATTCAAATGATTGATGCCATGCTGTTTTATCATTACCTATAATAAATAAAAACTACTTTGTCTGCCACATTATCAAAATCGACAACAAAATCATCTTTCACCACACTACCAGATAAAAATAATGCCGCCACCCATATAAAAACCATGTATGAGTAGCAGCAGTTTCATAAAACCAGATCTGATTCAGGTTATTTCTGTTTTTCTTTGCCCTGTTCTTCTTCCTGAATACTACGGATAACCAATAACGGCAAATGGGACTCTCGCATCACTGTTTCCGCAAAACTGCCCATCAACAAATGCATCAGACCACTGCGACCATGGGTACCCAGAATAATCAAATCAGAACCTTGCTGATCCGCATAAGCCACCAATAGCTGCGCCATTTCTTTGGCACCTTTATTGGCAATAATCAAATGACGGTGAATCTTATCTTTCGCCAATACTTCACCTGCCATTTTCTCAGCCAGATCCAGTACTTTATTGCCATCGGCCAGTGCAGCGCCTTCATAACTTTCGTGTTGCAGAAATTCAGGAGCCAGTGCCATGTACTCAGCAGGATTGGCCACATTAACCAATGTCAGCTCTGCATTTTCCACATTAGCCAGCCCGATCGCATGTTTCAATGCATTTTTAGAGGTTTGACTTCCATCAACGGCCACCAGTAAATGTTTATACATTACTCGTCCTTTTTGAGGTTATTCATTCGAATCACTAAAACGTATCCGGTATAATACCCACTGTACGCCTCAGTCGCAATGTATAACTGTTTTTCCTGCCATTTTTAATTTAATCAGCATATTCATCATGATTCCATCTTCTTATCAACGCCGTTTTGGTGGCATTGCCCGTCTTTACGGTGACCCGGCACTTCATCATTTTGCCAGTGCACATGTCTGTATTGTTGGCGTTGGTGGTGTCGGCTCATGGGCAGTAGAAGCACTGGCACGCAGCGGCATTGGTGCCCTGACCCTGATCGACCTGGACAATATTGCCGAATCCAATATCAATCGCCAGCTACCGGCACTCATGAGTTTAATCGGTAAACCCAAAGTTGAAGCACTGGCTGAGCGCATTGCAGATATTAATCCCGATTGTCAGGTTACTTGTATTGAGGATTTTGTAGATCAGGAAAATTTAACCACATTATTCCGGCATCGTTTTGATTTTGTTATTGATGCCATTGATCAGGTTCGCATTAAAACCCAGATGGCCGCGCATTTTATCGCGACCGGACAACCTTTTGTGGTATCTGGCAGTGCCGGCGGTCAGAAAAACGCCGCATTGATTCAATCGGCTGACTTAAGCCGTGTAACCCATGATAAATTACTGGCCAATATGCGTTACAGCTTACGTAAACATTATCATTTTACGCGTGACCCGAAAGCCAGAATGCAGATACCCTGCATTTACTCTACGGAAAATATCACCCCTCCCCAGGCAGGTGAATGCATAGAAAGTCAGACTACCCCGCAAGGTTTATCTTGTGCCGGTTATGGCGCCAGCATGATTGTAACCGCCAGTTTCGGCCTGCGTTGTGCCCAAGCGTGTCTGGATCACTTATGTCAGAACCATTAGTTTCCAATCCGCCTAAAGAGCAAACCGTTGCCTGGATATTTGGTCAGCCGGTCACTGAAATACCGCAGGATCTATTCATTCCGCCCGATGCACTGAAAGTCATACTCCACAGTTTCGAAGGCCCGCTTGATTTATTGCTGTATCTGATTCGCAAACAGAATATTGATGTGCTCGATATTCCGATGCTGACCATTACCGAGCAATACCTGACCTATATTGCACAGATGCAACAGCATCAGCTGGATTTAACCGCCGAATATTTATTAATGGCGGCAGTACTCATTGAAATTAAAACTCGCTTACTGTTGCCGCAACCACCCATTGACGAAGAAGAAACAGACGACCCGCGTTCTGAACTCATCCGCCGGTTACTGGCCTATGAGCAAATGAAACTGGCCGCCGCCAATCTTGATACCTTGCCACGTGCCGGCCGCGATTTTGCCTGGGTCTGGTTACCCATAGAAATCGTGGCTCAGCCCGAGCCGCCAAAAGTCAATATCCATGACCTGACTCAGGCCTGGCTGGCGATACTGGCCAGAGCACAGCATAACCGCAGCCATCAGGTGATTCAGGATACTTTATCGGTACGGGCACAAATGAGTAATATCCTGCGCCATTTACAACAACAATGCATGTGCCGTTTCACCGATCTTTTCCATGTCCATGATCACCCGGCTTTAGTCGTCACCACCTTTATCGCATTACTGGAACTGGCCAAAGACGGTTTAATATATATCAGTCAGAACGATAGCGACCAAACCATTACCATACAAACCATCACCCAGACAAAATAACACCCCCATCAAAGTGAAAATCGTGACAGCCAGCCTGAAAACCAATACTATATCCTGATTACCCTCATTTTCATGATACAGGAAGAAACCAGTATGTCGGCACCTCACGCTATTTATCAATTTGCCCTGCATCATCTGCTCAACCTGCCTCATTGTCGCTGGCTCGGTCTGACCGTAGACCAGAATACCAGTCCACCTATCTGGTGCATACCATGGCGAGATGATCTGGTCGATCAGCCCGATAGAGGGAATATACACAGTGGCGCACTGACAACCCTGATCGACATGGCATCAACTGCCGCCATCATGGCCAAACTGGATTCATTCCAGAACCTGGCCACCCTAGACATGCGTATTGATTTTCTTGGTCTTCCACAAGTCCAACAAAATATTTACGCTCAGGCCACCTGTGAAACCATAAATAACCAGATTGCTTTTGTGCGCAGCCACTGCTTTCAGTCTGACCAAACTCAACCCTTTGCCTTGGCAACTGCTACTTTTATGTGCTCACCACTGAGCGCCTCTGAACAACAGACGTTGCAATACTTTTTACAACAGGAAGAAAGAGCCGGCCATGTCTAATGCTTCATTAAACTTTCAACCGGATACGGCACAAACACAAAAAGCCAATCACCTGATGCCCTATAGTTTTGCCATCGGCTTACAAATCGGTACAGATCAGCAAAACCGGTACTTATTCCGCCTGCCTTTTCAAGAGCAGAATATCGGTAATCCTTTTTTACCTGCCTTACATGGCGGCTTAATGGGTGGTTTTTTACAAAGCTGCATGATACTTTATCTGCATCACCACGCACCAGAAATCAGCCAGCCTCAGCTGATTGATTTTTCAATTGACTATTTGCGCAGCGGCCATGCGCTGGACTGCTATGCTCAATGTCAGCTTATCCGGCAAGGCAGTCGTATTATCAATATTCAGGCCAGCATGTGGCAAGACAACGAACTCAAACCCATTGCCACGGCCAGAGCTCATCTGAACATAATGCCATAACAACCTTACCTCATTTTTATTAAAAACTATTTTTTATTGCCATGATGCACATGCCTGATCACCGTCCCATTATTATTCAGTCATTACTGGATACAGACCTCTATAAATTTACCATGCTGCAAGTGGTATTACACCAGTTTCCACAAGCGGTAGGCGTTTATGAATTTCGCTGCCGCAATAACCATGAAACGGTCTATCCACTGGGTGAACTGGAAGAGGAACTAAATATCGAACTGGATCGGCTGTGTCATATGAAATTCACCCAAGATGAACTTTTGTATTTACGCAGTTTACGCTTCATCAAAAGTGATTTTGTGGATTATCTGGAATTATTTCAACTCAAACGGCGGTTTATTCATGTTTCAACAGATGAACAGCAACGCCTCAATATTCGTATCGAAGGCCCGATTATTCAGGCCATGTTTTTTGAAATATTCGTCTTGTCCATCGTCAACGAATTGTATTTCCGCCGTCTTGAAACCATGGCCGTTTTGGCTGAAGGTGAAAAGCGCTTACAGCATAAAGCACAATTATTACAACAATACCATCAACAACAACACCAATACCCCACTCCATTTCTGGTATCCGACTTTGGCACACGCCGCCGCTATTGCTTTTCCTGGCAAAGACATGTTCTGGAAACCTTACATCAGGCAGCACCGGATATTCTGCGCGGCACCAGCAATGTTCATCTGGCCAAAGAATTAGGACTTATCCCTATTGGCACCATGGCGCATGAATTCATGCAAGCATTCCAGGGACTGGATGTACGGCTACGTGATTTTCAAAAAGCGGCACTGGAGTCCTGGGTACACGAATATCGCGGTGATTTAGGTATCGCTCTGACAGACGTGGTTGGCATGGATGCATTTTTACGTGATTTCGACCTTTATTTTGCCAAATTATTTGATGGTTTAAGACACGACAGCGGCGACCCTTATCTCTGGGGCGATAAAGCCTATGCACACTATCAGAAGCTGAAAATCAACAGCAATACCAAAATGCTGACATTCAGTGACGGTTTAGACCTGCCCCGCGCATGGGATTTGTATGTGTACTTCAATAATCGCTTTAAAACCAGCTTCGGCATAGGCACAAACCTGACCAACGACATGGGTCTGACACCACTGAATATCGTGTTAAAACTGGTGGAATGCAATGGCCAGTCTGTGGCCAAAATATCAGATTCACCGGGTAAAACCATGACCGATAACAACACCTTTCTGGCTTATCTGCGTCAGGTATTTGATATTCCTGACAACGACACACCATAATCATTGAATTATTTAAGATTTTATGGTTTTAACGTTTTAATCATAACATTAATGTTATGATTAAAACCGGTCAGGTAACATGATATTTTTACAACATACATGGTTATGAATAAAGACACACAGCAAACCAACGCTACTATGCGGCTGGACAAATGGTTATGGGCTGCCCGATTTTTCAAAACCCGGGCATTGGCACAAAAACACATCGAACTGGGCCGGGTACAGGTTAATGGGCATAAAGTGAAAAACAGCAAAAGCATTCAAACCGGCGATACTATTGACCTTACCTTAAATTCACTGCCTTATAAAATCAAAGTATTACAACTCAATCACATGCGTCGCCCGGCAACAGAAGCGCGTCTATTGTATGCAGAAGACGAAGCCACTGCTGCCAAGCGAATTCAGCAAAAAGAGCTGGATCAGGCCAGCCGCATCAGTGCCGCTTATCCTGACGGCCGCCCCACCAAACGTGACCGGCGTACACTGGATAAAGTCAAACGTCACTGGCAGGAATAAAATAAATAGAAATAACCTATTCTTATAAATACGAATACATGTTAAAATTTATTCTCAATATGTAGTTAAATTGATAATATTATAAATCTATGCATTTATATCTTTAAAATAGCTCAATATATGATTAAAAAAATACGAGTGGAAGTACCCATTGGGTGGTTTAACAATCCTATTGATGGTTCCAAAAACAAAAATTTTTTTTGTAATTTTCTCATTGAGTTAGTAAAATTTAATATTCCCATACATCTGTTAGAAGTTCCGTTTGGCGCTGATGCCGTTGCACGTCTGCCAGAACGTGGCACTTTAATTTTTTCTTATCATTCACATCATAATAGCGAGAAAAATGTCTGGCATTTGAAAGAGGCACCTATTATTCCTTTATTTGCCATTGATAAATCAGGCTACTCCGGCTGGGCTGACATCAGTATTCACTTTGAGCAATATAAAGACGCTATTGCGATGATCAGTAACGAAATCAGCAATCACATTATCAATAAATACAAAAATTTTTTTGAAACGACCAAAGAATCTAAATATCCTCAAACAAATAGTTATTTCACCACGCCCGAAAAACCTTATATATTTTTACCATTACAAGTTCAAAATGATCCAGTGATGCGTACTCTTAACAGTATTGATATATTGGACATGATAGAGTATGCCGCGAAACAAACTACAACTACCAACACAGAACTGTGGATCAAACGCCATCCTTGGTGCAATTCCGAATCAATGGCAACATTTCTTGATTCACTCACTCAAAAATACCCATTGGTTAAAATAGTTGATGGTAATATTCATACCTTAATTAAAAACGCAAAAGCAGTTATTGCCGTTAATTCTGGCACATCAATCGAAGCCTTAATTGATGGCGCTGCTGTATATATTACTGGACAATGTGAATGGATGAATGCATGCAACAGAATCCAACATTTAGAAGACATTGCCAACATTTTTACGAATGAGCCAATATTAATGAATGATTGGCAAAAAAAAATCATTGCCTATCTTTTAAATGAATACTGGTTTGATCCCAATGATCCACAAGCAATACGACATCAAATACAAAAATGTATTCAAGATTTTGATCCTGAATATGGTCATGATCCAAAATCTACAGATACCCAAGAATTATTTTTGCCGATAATTTTAAATTTACAGGCAAAAATTGAAACTTCCATACGTGCAGAATATAAAAATCATTTTGATAAAGAAGGATTTAAAAGATTATACACTGATTTAAATCAGCAGAAAAATACTTTGGAAAATTCCTTAACCACGGAAATTGATGCTTTAATCAATAAATCTAATCAGCTTCAAAATGAAAATAATGATTTAAAAGATAAAATTAATGATTTAACAACAAAAATTAATATATACGAACGTGAAAAAGAGCAAAAAATAACTTGGCAGAAAATCTACTATATCATAAGAAAAAAATTAAAACATTAACTAATAAAGACTTCGCTGATTATGTTACTCATATATATCAGTGATTACTCTACAGTTTATAATTTTCTGGTTTTCAAACATATTCATATTATAGATGAGTATTATAAATATATCTTATTATTATAATAAATATTATTATAAAATCACTATTTACAATCTCCGTAGATAAGGCTTGCTAATTAATAAAAAATGATATTTTTAAATCGATCACAAATATTCATTTAACATTATAATAAGTATATAACTATTATTGCCACTATTGCCACAACGGCGGTCTTATCATAACCAACCAGATCATCCCGAAAAAACACAGCATGGCTAAGCCATAACTTACTGTATTAGGCAATGTACGCGGCTGCATTTTAATGGTAAATACACCCAATACGATATATCCAACCAATAAAATCAGTTTTACGCCTAACCAGGGCGCATTGACGAACGGAATATCATAGCCTATCCATGCCAGAATCACGCCAGTCAATAACAGAAATGTATCATTGATATGCGGCGCTATACGCAAGAATCGGTTAAGACTGCGCTGCGGCCATAATAACCGTTGGCAAAATCGTATATTGAATAATAAAAAAGTGATGACTACCAATAGTATATGTGCCATTTTTATGGGTGAATAAAAATGAATCAATGTCTCCATTCCAGTTACCTTAAATAAATAATAAAAACCGACACTTTCTCTTATCATCAGATAGTAGCAAAAATTAACCCTTATTGATGAATTATTTTTTAGCCTTGAAACTTCCAGATAGAACAAAGCAAAATACAATCACCGCCGCAGATTAAAAAATACTGGTCTCTGGTTATTTTGCAGTTCAAATACCGATAAAACATTAACAATATAAAGCTTTCTGAATTCATATGCATTCAACCATAATCAATATCACCAGAATGGTTATATCATCAAATCTTATTATTACAATGCGTAAGCATATAACATCTGTTACCAAAGATGATTGCCTATTAGATTTTTTTATCCCTTTATTTTTAATAATTTAGCGTAATAATCATATATCATGATAGTCCGATATTTATCATCAGACAACTTGCTTTGATTAAAGCCATATCAAACAGAACCTGATGCCTCATTATCAATAACAAAAAAGAAAGCGCTTTCAATACAAAGCGCTTTCTTCAACTATGCTATCCTGCCAGATTAAAAACCAACAGAATAATCTAAAGACTTATCGTGCCCCTACAGCCAAAGCCGCCTCATGAGTCACTTCAGACAAAGTCGGATGCGCGTGTACAATGCGCGCAATATCTTCACTGGAGGCTTTAAAGTCCATCGCCATAACGGCTTCGGCGATCAATTCAGACGCTACCGGCCCAATAATATGCACGCCCAGCACCCGATCTGTTTCGGCATCCGCCAGAATTTTCACAAACCCTTTAGCTTGCCCCATACCCAAAGCACGACCATTGGCCGCAAAACTGGACTGGCCTTTCTTGTAAGCCACACCAGCTGCCTTTAATTGCTCTTCAGTCTGTCCCACCCACGCCATTTCAGGATGAGTATAAACAGCAGAGGGAATAGTATTCAAATCTACCTGCGGTTTCTGGCCGGCAATGCGCTCAGCCACAGCCACCCCTTCCGCAGAAGCTTTATGTGCCAGCATAGGACCACGCACGACATCACCAATAGCCCAGACATTAGGCAGATTGGTGCGGCATTCATCATCAACCACAATAAAGCCACGTTCGTCTTTCTGTAAGCCAACCCCTTCCGCATTCAGACCCTGAGTATTGGGAATACGGCCAATGGCAATAATCAGCTTATCAAAGGTTGCCGTTTTTTCAGCATCACCCACTGTATATTTCACGGTAACGTTATCAGCACCTTTAATAATTTCACTAACCTTCACACCCAGTTCAATATTCAGACCCTGCTCTTTAGTGAATACTTTATAAGCTTCTTTAGCCAGCTGCTGATCGGCCAAAGCCAGAAAAGTAGGCATCGCTTCCAGAATGGTCACTTCAGCACCCAGACGATTCCATACTGAGCCCATTTCCAGACCAATCACACCCGACCCGATCATACCCAGTTTAGCAGGTACGGCTTCCAGATTCAGGGCACCTTCGTTGTCCAGCACATTCACATTATCAATTTCGGTTAATGGTAACGGGCGCGGCAAAGAACCAGTGGCTACAATCACATTTTTGGCTTCAATGGTTTGTTTCTGACCTTGATTATCAACTTCAATAATCCACACGCCCTCTTTCTGACCTTGCAAACTGCCTTTGCCAAAAATACTTTCTACTTTATCTTTCTTGAATAAAAAACCGATACCATTGGTTAACTTAGTGACAATCGCATCTTTGCGTTCAATCATTTTGCTGGCATCAAAACCATTCACCTGAACATCAATACCATGTTGTGCAAATTCAGTCTGAGCTGCATGATAATTTTCACTGGTCTGCAATAACGCCTTAGAAGGAATACAACCTACGTTCAGACAGGTGCCACCCAATGCCGGTGCATCACCAGCTTTATTTAAACCAGCATCAATACAGGCGGTTTTAAAGCCCAGTTCAGCCGCACGTAATGCTGCCACATATCCGCCAGGACCTGCGCCGATAACCACTACATCAAATTGAGACATTTCTCTTCCTTTATCTGTTTTCTATACCTGAATCAAAAATAAAAACAATCGTCCCCAGATAAAACACCATGTTTATTTGTCATGATCTGTTTACGATTGTTTATCATTTATATGTCTGAATAACAATTTTATAGGTTCAGCAATAAACGAGCCGGGTCTTCCAAAGCTTCTTTAATGGTCACCAGAGCCAATACAGCTTCACGGCCATCAATCAGACGATGATCATAAGAAATAGCCAGATACATCATCGGTCGCACCACAATCTGGCCATTTTCCACAACAGCACGATCTTTAATGGCATGCATACCCAGAATAGCAGATTGAGGCGGATTAATAATCGGCGTAGACATCATGGAACCGAAAGTACCACCATTGGTAATACTGAAAGTACCACCCATCATGTCTTCCAGCGCCAGTTTGCCATCTTTGGCCTTAGCCGCATAATCAGCAATCGCCTGCTCAATTTCAGCAATGCTCATCTGATCAGCATTACGTAAAATGGGCACCACCAGACCACGCGGGCTGCCAATGGCAATACCAATATCAAAATAGCCATGGTAAACAATATCGGTGCCATCAATCGACGCATTAACAACCGGATATTTTTTCAAGGCAGCAACTGTTGCTTTCACAAAGAAAGACATAAAACCCAGCTTAACGCCAAACTCTTTCTGGAATTTGTCTTTATAACGACTACGCAGATCCATTACTGGTTGCATATTCACTTCATTGAATGTGGTCAGAATGGCATTTTCACTCTGAGACTGCAATAAACGCTCAGCCACACGACTGCGCAGACGTGACATCGGTACACGCTGCTCGGTACGATTACCAGCCACAGCCTGTGCAGCAGGTTTGGCAGAAGCTTGCATGGCCGGCGCCGATGCCAATGCAGCCGCGGCAGAAGCCACATCCTCTTTCAATACACGACCATCACGGCCAGAACCTTGAATTGTATTGGTGTCCACACCTTTTTCAGCCGCCAGTTTGGCAGCAGCAGGCATAGCCACACCTGCCTGTGACTGACTGGCAGCCGGTGCAGCAGGTGCTGTAGCAGGCGCCGGCTCAGGTGTTGCAGCAGGTGCCGGTGCATCGGCTGACTTGGTCGCTGCGGTATCGATTTTGGCCAATAACTGACCCGCCGTTACCGTGGTGCCATCTGCCTCAATAATTTCAACCAGTTTACCTGCTTGCTGGGCGGGCAGTTCCAGCACCACTTTATCGGTTTCCAGATCGATCAGATTTTCATCACGCTCAACAAAATCACCGACTTTTTTATTCCAGCTCATCAACGTGGCTTCAGTCACGCTTTCAGGCAACATAGGTACAGTTACATCAATAATCATAATTATCTCCTAATTAGGGGGTGAGCCATCCGAGCGATGGCTCAAATAAACATTTAAAGATTTAGTGCAAATCCAGAGCATCATCAACCAGTTGCTGTAACTGAGCCACATGTTTACTCATATAACCGACCGCAGGCGAAGCACTGGCTGGGCGGCCTGCAAAAATAACTTTTTGTTTCGGAGTAGAAAGTCCTTCAATCCGGTGGCGCAACTGATACCATGCCCCCTGATTTTTCGGTTCTTCCTGTGCCCACATGATTTCAGTCGCATTGGGATAGCGGCTGAGTTCAGCGGCAACCTGTTCATATGGGAAAGGATATAACTGTTCCACCCGGACAATAGCAATCTCTTTTTCCAGATTGCGCTCCAAGCGTGCTTTATTGATATCATAGTAGACTTGGCCTGCACACAGAATCACCCGTTTTACGGTTTCTTCATTGCCTTCTGTTGTGTCACCAATCACCGGACGGAAAGCAGTCCCTTCAGTGAAATTACTGAGCGGGCTCATGGCATCTTTAAAGCGCAACAACCGTTTAGACATGAAAATAGCCAACGGTTTACGATAGGGACGCAGTACCTGGCGACGTAAAACATGGAACATCTGTGAAGCTTCTGAAGGCATTACCACCTGAATATTGTGTTCTGAACACAACTGCAACCAGCGTTCCACACGTGCAGAAGAATGCTCAGGTCCCTGACCATCATAACCATGTGGCAAAATCACGGTCAGACCACATAAACGACCCCATTTGGTTTCACCCGAGGTAATAAACTGATCAATTGCTACCTGTGCACCATTGGCAAAATCACCAAACTGCCCTTCCCAGATCACCAACTGATCAGGAGCACTGCAAGCAAAACCATACTCATAGGCCAGAACAGCTTCTTCATTCAGGATAGAATCAATAACCATAAACTGTGCCTGATTATCACTCAGATTGCGCAACGGTACATAAGCCCCGGCATCACTCTTTTCACGTTTCTGATCATGCAATACTGCATGGCGATGTGAGAACGTACCCCGACCTGAATCTTCACCAGACAAACGTACACCATGCCCGTTGGTCACAAGACTGGCATAGGCAAGCGTTTCAGCCATGCCCCAATCCACATTCTGGTTTCCTGCGGCCATCTCAATGCGGTTAGTCAGCAATTTTTTTACTGTATTGTGTGGTGTAAAGCCTTCAGGCAAAACTGTAAATTTAGCAGTTAACCGTTGAATATCGGCAGCAGGAATACCGGTTTCAACCGGATGATTCCAATGATTACCAATATAAGGTGTCCAGTCCAGAGCATAGGTGCGGTGATAATCGGTCAAAGTGGTTTGTTCAACATGCTCACCTTTGTCTAAAGCATCACGATAAGCCTGAATCAATGCATCCGCTTCAGCTTCAGTCACCACCCCTTCACTAATCAGACGCTTGGCATAAATCGCACGCGTACCCGGGTGCTGATGGATTTTATTGTACATCATGGGTTGCGTCAGCATGGGATCATCACCTTCGTTATGTCCCAGTTTACGGAAGCACACCAGATCAACCACCACGTCTTTATTAAATGCTTTACGGTAATCCATGGCCAGACCCATCACATAACTTACTGCTTCCGGATCATCACCATTAACATGGAAAATCGGTGCATCAACCATTTTGGCCAGATCAGTACAATACACGCTAGAACGGGTATCGCGTAAATCAGAGGTTGTAAATCCGATCTGGTTATTGATCACCATATGAACAGTGCCACCAGTGGTAAAGCCACGCGTCTGAGACAGATTAAAGGTAGCCTGATTCACGCCCAGACCGATAAAAGCTGAATCACCATGAATCAATACCGGCAGTACGGCCTCACGACCATGCTCACCGCGACGGCGCTGACGCGCACGTACCGAACCTTCAACTACCGGATTGACAATTTCCAGATGGGAAGGATTAAAGGCCAGAGAAACATGCAACGGGCCGTTTTTAGTCATAATATCCGAGCTGAAACCCATATGATATTTCACATCACCACTGGGTAGCTTGGTGGTATATTTACCTTCAAATTCACTGAAGAGATCCTGTGGCTTTTTACCCAGAATATTGACCAGCACATTCAAGCGGCCACGGTGTGCCATGCCCACCATGACTTCTTCCACGCCTTGCATACCACAATTCTGCATCAGGTAATCCAGCGCGACAATGGCACTCTCACCTCCTTCAAGCGAAAAGCGTTTCTGACCCACGTAACGGGTATGCAGATAACGCTCCAGAGTTTCCGCTGCCGTCAGCTGTTTTAAAATACGTCGTTTCTGATCCGCATCAAACCGGGGAGTGGTCAGATCGGTTTCAACCCGACTCTGCACCCAGTTTCTCTCTTCCGGATCCGTAATGTGCATATATTCCACACCAACGGTACCACAATAGGTCTGTTCCATATTGCTGATAATTTCAGACAATGGCAATTGGCGTCCGTGTGAAAAATCATTATCATTAAAAAACTTACTGGCCATGTCTTTATCAGTCAGGCCATATTGTGCAGGATCAAGCTGGGCTAAATATTCTTTAGGCCGGCGGTGTAATGGATCCAGATTGGCATTGCGCGTACCTAAAATACGATAGGCCGAAATCAGCCCCAGTGCCGAAACCTGTTTTTGCATCATCGCCAGATCGATATCACCATTTGCTACTGCTCCCCCTTCTGATTTCTGTCTGGCCAGCTGGGCAAAAGATTCCTGTATCGGACGCTGGGGAATATCTTTAGCTACATTACCCGGCAACTGTACCACCTGATCAAAATAAGCTTTCCAGTAAGCATCAACCGAACTTGGGTCTTTCAGATAACTTTCATAGAGTTCTTCAATATAAGGTGCATTGGCACCATACAAATAGGAAAGGCTAGATTGTTCTTTCATCATAGCAAAAGCCCTTTTTATAAAGCATCAAAATAGGAAATGGTCATCATTTCCACAAAAGTCACCTAATTTAAGGTGAAGTAATACCACAACCACAGATCAAATCATTAATTATATGGCATTATTGCATATCAGTGCATTTCAGGCAGCCATATGGCTGCCTGAAATAATCTGAATCAACGATCCTCTACTGCAACAAAATCACGGCGTTGCTCTCCGGTATACAATTGACGCGGACGGCCAATTTTCTGATGCGGATCAGCAATCATTTCATGCCAGTGAGAAATCCAGCCCACACTGCGCGCCAAGGCAAAGACAACAGTAAACATGGAAACCGGAATACCAATCGCGCTTAAAACGATACCAGAATAAAAATCAACATTCGGGTACAGTTTACGCTCAACAAAATAAGGATCTTCCAGCGCGATTTTTTCCAGTGCCATGGCCAGTTTGAATTTAGGATCATCCTGTAATCCCAATTCCTTCAATACCTCATCACAGGTCTTTTTCATGATTTTGGCACGCGGATCCATGTTTTTATATACCCGGTGACCAAAACCCATTAAGCGGTAGCGTTTTTCTTTAACCCCGCGCATGAATTCCTCAACATGAGAAACATCGCCAATTTCATCCAGCATCTTCAATACGGCTTCATTGGCGCCGCCATGGGCAGGCCCCCATAAACAAGCAATACCCGCCGCAATACAAGCAAATGGATTAGCACCGGAAGAACCCGCCAGACGCACGGTAGAGGTAGAGGCATTTTGCTCATGATCGGCATGTAGAATAAAAATCCGGTCTAAAGCACGCTCCAATACCGGATTGACCACATATTCTTCTGTTGGCTTAGCAAACATCATATGCATGAAGTTTGCAGTATACGAAAGATTATTACGAGGATAATTAAATGGCAGACCCTTAGAATAGCGGTAACACATGGCAGCCAGTGTTGGAATTTTGGCAATGATACGATATTCAGCAATACGCCGGTGATCAGGATTACTGATGTCGAGGCTATCCTGATAGAAAGCAGCCAATGCCCCAATCACCCCTACCATCATGGACATCGGGTGTGCATCTCGCCGGAACCCACGGAAAAACCAGGTTAATTGTTCATGCACCATATTATGACGCAACACACCCAGTTCAAACTGTTCTTTTTCCTCTGCATTCGGTAATTTACCAAATACCAGCAGATAGCAGACTTCCAAATAGTCACTATGTTCAGCCAACTGCTCAATCGGATAGCCGCGATAATATAAAAGCCCCTTATCGCCATCAATAAAAGTGATTTTAGATTCACAGGATGCGGTAGACGTAAATCCGGGATCAAAAGTAAACAGACCTGTATCTGCATACAGTCTGCGGATATCGATAACATCAGATCCTAACTGACCAGATATAACTGGCAATTCAACCGGATCATGACCCTCAAGATGAAGTGTGGCTTTTTTAGACATCTCTACCCCTTTATTATTTATGTAATTAAAACAATGATAATCCACTGCGGCCAGACATCAGCCGCCAGAACCCGCTTTCCGGATTTTCTCCAGTAACGGGATAAAATCCACATCAGAACAAACTTCTTTCTGATTGATTAATGCCAGAAATACCGGATCTGGCAAATCCAGCAAACGGACAAAGGCATTCAGTTCGTCGTCAGTCAGGTGATCAAACTCCCGGCTCATAAACTGCCCAAGCACAATATCCAGCTCGAGCAGTCCACGACGTGTCAGCCAACGAATGCGGCGCTTGGCCGTATCATTAAGCTGACTCATTATATTGCCCGTCTTAACATGAGATCCTTGATCTTGCCGATGGCTCCGGTCGGATTCAAATGTTTCGGACACACGTCCACACAATTCATGATGGTGTGACAGCGGAATAACCGATAAGGATCATTCAGATTATCCAACCGTTCACTGGTTCGGGTATCCCGGGTATCGGCAATAAAGCGGTATGCATTCAAAAGACCGGAAGGACCGACAAATTTATCCGGATTCCACCAGAATGAAGGACAGGCCGTAGAACAGCAGGCACATAAAATACATTCATACAAACCATCCAGCTCTTTACGTTCGGCCTGGGTTTGCAGACGTTCGCCTGTGGGTACTGGTGTATCGTTGACAACATAAGGTTTGATGGAATGATACTGATTGAAAAACTGAGTCATATCCACAATCAGATCACGAATAACCGGCAGACCTGGTAAAGGACGCAAAACAATCGGTTGTTTCAGATCGCGGATATTGGTCAGGCAGGCCAGACCATTTTTACCATTGATATTCATCCCGTCTGAACCGCAGATACCTTCACGACATGAACGTCTGAAAGACAAACTATCATCCTGAGCTTTCAATTTAATTAAAGCATCCAGTAATTTGACATCGGTAGGCTCAATTTGCAGCTCATAATCTTTCATGTACGGCTGGCTGTCGGTATCCGGATTATAGCGGTACACTTGAAAACGAATTTTTTCCATGTGGTGTGTTCCTTAATAAACGCGTTTAGCCGGTTTAATATAATCCACAGACAGTGGTTTAGTGTGTACTGGCTTATATTTTAAAGAGTGGTCGGCAGCATAATACAAAGTATGCTTCATCCAGTTGACATCATCACGTTCAGGATAATCATCTGAAGCATGCGCGCCGCGGGATTCTTTACGCGCTTCAGCAGATACCAGCGTAGCCTTGGCCACCTCAATCAGGTTATCCAGCTCCAGTGCCTCCAGACGTGCAGTATTCCAGACTTTGCTCTTATCATGAATTTGACTGCGACCCACCCGGGCAGCGATTTCAGTGATTTTTTCTACGCCATCTTTCAAAATGGCATCAGTACGGAATACACCGGCATGCGATTGCACACAATTTTGCAATTCCTGTCGCAGCTGAGCCACTTCCTCGCCATTGGTCTGCTGATCCAGACGATTCAGGCGTGCCAGCGTTTCTTCAGCCACATCAGCCGGCAAATCTTTAAATTCACCATAATTATTAATGAATTCGATCATATGATCAGCTGCTGACTTACCAAAAACCACCAGATCAAGTAAAGAATTGGTTCCTAAGCGATTGGCACCATGTACAGACGCACAAGCGCATTCACCCGCCGCATAGAAGCCTCGCACTGGTGCCTCCAGATCTTCGCCTTGTGGCACCACTACCTGACCATGATAATTGGTGGGAATACCGCCCATCATGTAATGACATGTCGGCACCACAGGAATCGGATCCTTAATCGGGTCAACTCCGGCAAACTGAATGGAAATTTCGCGGATACCCGGCAGTTTTTCCATAATCTTTTCGGCGCCCAGATGATCCACTTTCAATAATACGTGGTCTTTATTGCGTCCTACCCCGCGTCCTTCATGAATTTCCACCGACATAGCGCGTGACACTACATCGCGAGAGGCCAGATCTTTTACTGTCGGAGCATAACGTTCCATAAAACGCTCACCATCGCTATTGAGTAAAATACCACCTTCACCGCGCACACCTTCGGTAATCAATACACCGGCACCCGCAACGCCAGTAGGATGGAATTGCCAGAATTCCATGTCTTCCAGAGGAATGCCCGCACGCGCAGCCATACCCAGACCATCGCCGGTATTCATATAGGCATTGGTGGAAGAGGCGTAAATACGACCCGCACCACCAGTAGCAAACAATACTGCTTTGGCATGTAAAATGTACACTTCACCGGTTTCCATTTCCATGGCAACCACGCCAATGACGTCACCTTCCTGATCACGAATCAGATCCAATGCCGCCCATTCCACGAAAAACTGGGTTTCCGCGCGTACATTCTGCTGATAAAGCGTGTGTAACATGGCATGTCCGGTACGGTCAGCCACCGCACAGGCACGCTCCACTGCACGTTTACCGTGTTCTGCAGTATGGCCACCAAAAGGACGCTGATAGATCTTACCGGATTCCACTCGGTCAAAAGGCATCCCCATGTGTTCCAATTCAATCACAGCCTCCGGTGCCCGGCGCGTCATGAATTCAATCGCATCCTGATCACCCAGCCAGTCAGAACCCTTAACGGTATCGTACATATGCCAGTCCCAGCGATCTTCCTGCACATTACCCAAAGAAGCAGAAATTCCCCCCTGAGCGGCAACCGTGTGCGAACGCGTCGGGAATACTTTAGACAAAACCACTGTGCTCAAACCGGCTTTTGATAATTCCAGAGCTGCACGCAATCCCGCACCGCCACCACCGACAATCACTGCATCAAAACGACGGATAGGCAATCCATTGGCAAAACTCATGCTAACCCCCAAATAACTTTAATAGAATAAATCAGGCAGCCCACCAACCAGACGATGGTGGCCACATGTAAAAATAAACGCAGGCCGGCTGGTTTAACGTAATCCATCCAGATATCGCGTATCCCTACCCAGGCATGCATCACCAGTGCAATCACGGTAATCTGTGTAATGAGTCTTACCCATGTATGACTGAAAAAAGCCTGCCATTCCTGATAATTATCAGGCAACAGAATAATCGCCACCACCAGAAAAATGGTATATATCAGCATTAAAACCGCAGTAATCCGCTGAGCGGCCCAGTCGCGCAATCCATAGTGCGCCCCAGTTAATTTACGATCTATCATAATAGCCAGCACGCCCCCACAATAATCACAAGTAATACAAATTCAATCACCAGTACAGATTTGGCCGTAGCCCGTGCTGTTGGCAATTGCAGACCCTTATGCACATCCAGAAACAAAAAACGGATACCGGCCAGAGCATGGTGCAAAAAAGCCCACAACAATAAAATCAATACCACAATGACTAAAGGATTATGTACCCACGCCTGATAGCATTCGAATGCCGACTCTTTGGACAACGTTCCGGAAAATAACCACAACAGCCACGGCAGGCAAATGAATAATGCCAAACCACTGATGCGGTGCAAGATGGAAACTATTCCTGGCACAGGCAACCTTATTTTTGCCGGCTGTAGGAATATAGGCCTTTTTTTCTGCATCATAGTCTCTCTATAAATAAACTAGAAATTAGTGAACTCAAAAACCAACGATCAAAAACCATCGGCAGTAGGTAATTTACATCTTTTGATGTGGGTCAAACAAGTATCAATTTTTTTCATTATGCGATTCAGGCATAATACTATTCATCTGTAATGACAATTCGCCCAGATTAAGACAGCGGCGCCGCCACTCATAGACGATTGAATCCATTCCTTTACTGAGTTTTCCCCAGTGCAAATACAAAATATTCTGCTGTGTTTTTAACAAACACAACTGTTCTTCAGTGCAGCATTGCTGCCAGAAATATTGTTGCAGAGTGTGCAATAAAATGCCATATTCATGCAAAATAAAAGCATAAAGTCCGCTGCGCTGATGTAAAAACCGTACATTAAGGTCGGGGAAATACCTCATCGGCAAATAAGCCTCATCCAAAGCAATCAAATGACACCCATGACGCCAGACTATTCTGATTTTCCACACCGCTTCGGCCAAATTAATGTGTAGCTGCCTTGCCGTTTCAGCATCGGCAGTATCCACACCAATACTTAAAATTTCCGCCATCGGCCATAAGGCCTCGGACTTACCCATTAAAACCTTTGACATCGCCATCAAAGGATAATCACCCCAGTCCCAGTTTTTATGGGTAACACAGGTGCCTATGCCCTGATAGCGTTGCAACAATCCCCACGTCACCAGTTCATTTAAACCTTTTCGCACAGTGCCCTGACTGACATCAAACTGCTCAGCCAGCTGCCATTCGTTCGGCAGATACTGGCCGGCCTTTAGTTGCCCCTGGCCAATCCATTGCACAATCCGCTGCATAACCAATTGATACAAAGGTAATTGTGCTTTAACAGGCTGGACTTTTACGTTATTGTACGACATTTTTCCAATATATGAATAAAATCTTATATAAGATATAATACTTTCGTTAGCGACGCTATCAAATCACTCAAAATATTTTAAGCCGTGTAAATAAATCATTTTAATTGAGTAACTATTTTTGTTATGATCTACTGGCTGACAGATTAAGCGGCTAAGAAAATAAATCAGTATTGCACAGAAAGCTTATGATGGTTTTAAACATAAGCTCTTTTCACAGTTGAGGAAATAAATAATGAAAACACCTGTACGCGTGGCCGTTACGGGAGCCACAGGTCAGATTGGTTATGCTTTACTATTTCGCATTGCCAGTGGTGACATGCTGGGCAAAGATACCCCTGTTATTCTGCAGTTGCTGGATTTACCCCAAGCTCAGGCCGCTGCAAAAGGCGTTGCCATGGAATTGCAGGATTGCGCATTTCCCTTATTAACCGGTATTTGTATCAGCGATGATCCGGAAATTGCTTTTAAAGATGCAGATATTGCTATTTTGGTTGGTTCACGTCCGCGCAGCAAAGGCATGGAGCGGGCTGACCTATTGCAGGCAAACGCCAAAATCTTCAAAGAACAAGGTGCAGCTTTGAATAAAGTGGCCAGTCGGAACGTCAAAGTACTGATTGTGGGCAATCCGGCCAATACCAATGCCTACATTGCCATGAAATCAGCCCCTGATCTGCCGGCCAAAAATTTTACGGCCTTAATGCGTCTTGATCATAATCGCGCTTTAAGCCTTCTGGCGGAAAAAATTCAGCGGCCAGTCAGTCATATTGAAAAAATGTGTGTCTGGGGTAACCACAGTCCCACCATGTATGCAGATTATCGTTTTGCTACCGTGGATAATCGCAATATTAAAGAATTGATCAACGATCAGGACTGGTATCTGAGTCAATTTTTGCCACACGTCCGCAAACGCGGCGCTGCCATTATTGAGGCCAGAGGATTATCTTCTGCCGCCAGTGCTGCCAATGCCATTATTGATCAAATCCGCAACTGGGTTTTAGGTAGTGATGGGCAATGGGTTACCATGGGTGTGCCGTCAACAGGTGCTTATGGCATACCAGAAGAAATCATTTTCGGTTTTCCTGTCATCTGCACTGCCGGTGACTATCAGATCATAGAAAATCTGCCTATTGATGAATTCAGTCAGGAGGCGATTAATCAGACTTTGCAAGAACTGGAAGAAGAAAAAAACGAAGTGAATACCCTGCTATAATCATCCTTCACTATGAATCCGGATAAAACAGCGGATTCATAGTGACACAATCCTTCACTGACATCTTTAGAATTCATTCATTTTAAAAATCAAATTTTATTTGCAAACCGGTCTCAATATTATTCGGTTTAACCTGATCAGGCGACAATCAATCGGCATAACAATATCAGGCATGATAATACCAGCATGATTATGGCTATCCGGCTTATCCAGACATGTAATTTAAATTTTTGCTGTCGATTTAGTAAATATTTGATTAATAAACCCATTAATCCCAAAAATAATATAAGCTGCCACAATCGGCTTAACATAGCTTTCCATTCCGACATCAAAAGTTTAATTTAAATAAAACCACCGCTATAATGACGACTATCAATCGATACCCTGACCGTTCTGAGCATGAGTGTAAATATATCCAATAGCGTTGGTTTGGTTAAGCCACAAAAATGGACATTTGATTCCCCGATAACGTTACAAAACGGCAGCGTTTTGCCACAATTTGAACTGATGGTGGAAACCTATGGCCAGTTAAATGCCACCAAAACCAATGCCGTGCTGATCTGCCACGCCTTATCCGGCAATCATCATGCAGCCGGCTATCATACCTCAACCGACAAACACGCGGGCTGGTGGGACAATATGATCGGCCCGGGAAAACCGCTCGATACTAACCGGTTTTTTGTTGTCAGTATCAATAATCTTGGTGGTTGTCACGGCAGCACAGGCCCTAAAAGCATTAATCCTGCCACCGGAAAACCTTACGGCGCAGACTTTCCGATGGTTACCGTAAAAGACTGGGTATACAGTCAGAGCATCCTGGCTGATCGTTTCGGTATTGCGCAATGGGCGGCAGTCATGGGCGGCAGTCTTGGCGGTATGCAGGCTTTACAATGGGCGATTGACTTTCCGGATCGCTTACGGCATGCCCTGGTTATTGCTTCTGCGCCTAAATTGTCTACCCAGAATATTGCGTTTAACGATGTCGCCCGTCAGGCCATTTTGACTGACCCTGATTTTCATGATGGTTTTTATACTGAACATCAATCCATTCCGCACCGAGGATTAAAAATTGCACGCATGATGGGACACATTACCTATCTGGCAGAAGACGGCCTAGGCAAAAAATTTGGCCGGCAAAAGCGTCAGAGTCAGTATCAGTATGACTATAATATTGAATTTGAAGTTGAATCTTATCTGCGTTATCAAGGTGAAAAATTTGCGGCAGCTTTTGATGCCAATAGTTATTTACTTATGACCAAAGCCTTGGATTATTTTGATCCGGCCAGTGATTTTAATGGCAGCCTGACTGAAGCAGTCAGCGGCACCAAAGCACAATTTTTTATTGCCAGTTTCAGCAGCGATTGGCGTTTTGCGCCCAGCCGCTCTCAGGAATTATTAGAAGCACTGGTCGCAGCGTATAAACCTGTACAATACATCACCATTCAGTCTCAGCATGGTCATGATGCATTTTTAATGGATGATGCACACTATCTTTCTGCTGTCGCCATTTATTTTAACCGCATCGCCCAGGAATTAAACGCATGAACCCAGAAAAGCAACAGCCGTTACGCGACGATCTACAATTAATTTTTGACTGGATTAAACCCCACAGTAAAGTATTGGATCTTGGCTGTGCAGACGGCCGGTTACTGGCTGCACTGGTGCAGCAAAAACACTGTCAGGGTTATGGTGTGGAGATTGATACCTCTGGTGTGCTGGTGGCCATGCGACAAGGCATTAATGTTATTCAGGCCGATCTGGAAGAAGGATTATTGCATTTTAAAGCCAATAGCTTTGATACGATCATTCTCAGCCAGACTATTCAGGCCATGCACAATACTGAAATTATTCTGCAAGACATGATGCGCGTTGCCAGGCAAGCTATTGTGTCTTTTCCAAATTTCGGCTACTGGCGCAACCGGCTGCAAATCGGCCTTCAAGGCCACATGCCAGTATCCGAGCGCATGCCCTATCAATGGTATAACACCCCGAATATCCACTGGTGTACGCTACAGGATTTTGATCGCTTATGCGAAAAAAACCATATCCATATCATTGAACGAGCCGTAATGACCAATAACCGGCGCATTACTTGGTGGCCCAATTTACGCGCCAGCCTGGCTTTTTATCGGGTTGGGCAGCCATAATATCTTGCTGTGCATAAAGAACCCGGAAAACTCGTAAGTTGACTCAGAGGCGCCAGTAAATCAATCCTGAACAGAATCCTTGTATTTAAAATCCTGTCATCAGGAGGATATATGTTCACTTAAACTTAAAAAGTGATATCAACTTTATTGCTATTTACCTATACAAAAACCACAACCATTACTTCTTTCGGCATCAGGCATATCCAGATAAATGCTTTAAGCTTTTTACAGAAATTTTTTAAATCCCGACAATAAATATGATTTATTCAGACTCGCATCAATGCAAAACACCATGCTAAGCAGTAATATTTTATTACTTTAAAATAAATAAGGTGCACAGATGCGATAAAAATGTATTTATGCGAAAATCGGATATTACCTCATTAGTTTTGGAACCATGAAATTACATCAGAAAGTAGCCGCTGAAGTAGAAGCGGCTTTCGTTAAGGCTCAGCTTGGCGACTATCCCATTATCTTACAGCCCGCTAAAAATGCCGATTTTGGTGATTACCAGATTAACGGTGTTATGGGTGCAGCTAAAAAAACCAAACAGAATCCGCGCGAACTGGCTCAGCGCGTGGCCGATATACTCACCAGCAGTGATTTAATTGACGCCGCGACCGTAGCTGGCCCTGGTTTTATCAACCTGCGCCTCAATAGCAATCAGTTAGCACAACAAATACATCATGCCGTTAATGATTCCCGGCTGGGCATCAGCAAAAGTGCCACACCGCAAACAGTGGTTATTGATTACTCATCCCCCAATCTGGCCAAGGAAATGCATGTCGGTCACCTGCGTTCCAGCATTATTGGTGACAGCCTCAACCGGATTCTATCGTTTCTGGGTCATGAAGTTATCCCTCAGAATCACGTTGGTGACTGGGGCACTCAGTTTGGCATGTTGGTGGCTTATCTGGTAGAACAAAAACAAAGCGGCCGGGCTGATCTGGAACTGGCCGATCTGGAACAATTTTATCGCAATGCCAAAGTACGCTTTGATGAAGACGAAACCTTTGCCAACACAGCGCGGGAATATGTGGTCAAACTACAAAGTGGTGACGAACAGGTATTGACCTTATGGCGTCAGTTTGTACAAACCTCGCTGGCACATGCCAATACGGTTTATCAGAAATTAGGCCTGAAACTCAACAATAGTCATGTAAAAGGCGAATCTGCCTATAATGATCAGCTGCAAAGTACTGTAGACGAACTGGCACATCAAGGTCTGGCTGTTGACAGCCAAGGCGCCAAAGTGGTTTTTCTGGAAGAATTCAAAAATCAGGATGATGAGCCAGCCGCGTTTATTATTCAGAAAAAAGGTGGTGGTTTTCTGTATGCCAGTACTGATTTGGCCTGCCTTCGCTATCGCATCAATCAGCTGCATGGAAATCGCCTGTTGTATGTGGTTGATGCCCGCCAAAGTTTACATTTTGCCGAATTATTCACTATAGCACGCAAAGCTGGCTGGCTGCCAGACACCACTCAGGCTGAACATGTCCCTTTTGGCACCATGATGGGCAAAGATGGCAAACCTTTTAAAACCCGCAGCGGCGACACGGTTAAACTGATCACCTTATTGGATGAAGCGGTAAGCCGCGCCAGTGCTTTGGTTAAAGCCAAAAACCCGGCCTTGAGTGAAGAAGAGGCAGCACACATTGGTCAGGTCGTTGGCATAGGTGCCATTAAATATGCTGATCTGAGTAAAAACCGCACCAGCGATTATGTATTTGACTGGGACAGCATGCTGTCTTTTGAAGGTAATACCGCCCCTTATCTGCAATATGCCTATACCCGCGTCCAAAGTATCTTCAGAAAAGCGGAAAATCCACCACAAGAAGCCCAAATTACATTAAATGAACCGCTGGAAAAACAACTGGCACTGGAATTATTAAGGTTTGAAGATGTATTAAATAATGTCGCCGATACTGCATATCCTCATTATCTGGCCAATTATTTATATCACATCGCCACCTTATTCAGCCGGTTTTATGAATCCTGCCCGATTCTTAAAGCAAACACCGAAGCCATTCGCGCCAGCCGCTTGCAACTGGCACGCCTGATCGGCCTGACGTTAAAAGAAGGTCTGGCTTTATTGGGTATCGATACCTTGGAAGCCATGTAAATAATTATTTTATAATTTGATTATGCCGATGCTGATATCAGCATCGGCATAATTATTGATATCCTTCAATGTATATAGCGCTTTCATCAATCTCACCATCCATAAAATATTGTTTGAAAAGCACTAAAACGAGAAAAATCACCACCCTACCCCAATGTGGTAACACCTCACTACCACAGAAATAATCCAATACATACTGATCCAATAACTGACCATGATCAACAAAAACTAAAATCAAATTATTTTAATGTTTTATCAATGCGTTCTAAAACAATTCTTATATAATCAAAATACTGTTTCAATAAACGGATACCGATAATGTATTAACTATCTTAATCTAAAATACCTCTATCAAGGCCAAAACTGACTTTCCAAATTCTGTTTGCCATACAGCGGTTTAATGATTAAAAATTGCCTATTTATTAGACCGTTATATACTTTATATCTCATTTGGGTCAACCATATCCGTTTGATTTTTGGGTAACGGATGCCGTTTTTGCTGTTGTATTGGTTGCTGTCATATCCGAAGAGAGACTAAAACACACTTTTAAGACAACTATATTACAATAGAAAATGAATATAATAGATTGATAAATGAAGACAAATAAAAAGACACCTTGATTCAAGGTGTCTTTTTATACTATACAATAACTCAATTTGATCTCGTAAATCAAAGTGTCACAAAATTGGAACAAACACTCTGTAACTTATTGAGGTTACTATATTACATGGTGCGGATAAAGAGACTCGAACTCTTACGCCCTTCGGCGCCAGAACCTAAATCTGGTGCGTCTACCAATTTCGCCATATCCGCATCTTTAAGATAAGAATTATATATTGTATACAGTCTGAAACAATATATTAAAACTTGGTGGGTGATGACGGAGTCGAACCGCCGACATTCTGCTTGTAAGGCAGACGCTCTACCAACTGAGCTAATCACCCAAAACTGATTAAACTGGCGCGGCGGACGGGGCTCGAACCCGCGACCCCCGGCGTGACAGGCCGGTACTCTAACCAACTGAGCTACCACCGC